>NZ_RQZH01000040.1 GCF_003932845.1 Prevotella sp. OH937_COT-195 | reverse complement strand
GCACCGGCGGCGTATTGCTTCTTTGACAACAAACCGAATGTACTACCGGTATATGTGGAGAATACAAGGCAATTGCAACTTTTTTAGAAACGGATTATAAATCAATGAAATAAACCTTTTTAAGGAACGACTAGCATAACAGATATTTTATAATATGTTTTCATCTGTGTCGTAATTTGGGCGAATTTGATCGGTAAAATCGGCTGTTTTGCAAATCAAATTCGGCGATTTTAATTTGCAAAACAGGCTAAATCAAAAATGTTTTTAGATGTAACGTTTTCCTAAAATTTATGTTAGCGATATAACAAGTGCTTCTTTTGTATCACTCGTAATTCTAAACCTGTTATCAGTTCTTTCACCCACGAGCCAAATGATGTTTCCATCGGCATCTTCAATCACCAATTGCCTTTCCTTGTCAATTATCGAAAAATGCTTATCCGTCATATAGTCGCTTATGAGTTTTGAACCTTTCATTCCGAACGGAAAAAAGCGATCTCCGTTATTTACATTCCTAAGCAACAGCGGGAATCTTACCCTTTCAGCATCAAGTGTTACCGATTTTCTTTCTTTTGAAATACAGAATTTGTCATCGACATGCAATTTCATTACCTTAATTAAGCATTTATCGTTGACAATATAATTTCCCGTCTCCGGGATATTTAGATTTAATGAATGATCTTCTATTTTTGAAATAATAATTTTCCCACGGTCGAACGTCAATTGGTGTGTTCCCGACAAGAACCTTTTACCGGTTTGAGAATCAATCCCTGCACTTATATTTCCTATTTGGTCGGGATTGAACCCATATTTCTTCAAGATATTAAACAACGTATATTCCGGAGAAACTTCCGCTTTCAACAAATTAATGTCGATATAAAGTAAATCATCTATAAATTTAGATACTTTTGAAGAAGATTTTTCGATGGAATGGGCGAAAACTTTATTTGCCTCATTAACCCTTACTGCTGTTCTTACGATATTTTGTACGGCAGAAGGATTTATCTTTTCCATTGCCGGTATAATATTTAGTCGTATATTGTTTCTTACAAAGAAATCTGTAAGGTTTGAGGAATCTGTCACATATTCCTGTCCCTCTTTTTTTAGAAAATTCTCAATCTCTTCACGTGAAACACAAAGTAACGGCCTGATAACATTATCTCTCTTTGGGCGTATTCCTGCCAAACCATTTATACCGGTCCCCCGTATCAAATTTAGTATGACAGTTTCCGCACAATCATTTTGGTGATGAGCGACACATACTCCGTCAGCGCAAATATCACGTATTAGATTTTCAAAATAAGAATATCTTAGGTTTCGTGCTGCCATTTCAATACTAATACCATGCAGAAGAGAGTACGCATTGGTGTCAAAATGGACAAGATGAATTTTTATTTGCTGTCTTTTGCACAAATCAATACAAAATTGTTCGTCGCGCAAAGATTCTTCTTCTCTTAAATTAAAGTTGCAATGTGCAGCATCTACATTGTATCCAAGTTTCTTCAGAATGAGAAGCAGACATACACTGTCTGCCCCACCCGAAAGGGCAACAATATATTTCTTTTCCTTATCGAGCAATTGGTTTTGTTCGATGAAACGGGCAATTTTCTCAAGCATTTTTTATTCTATATATAATACAATCCCCTTAAGATATTCTCCTTCCGGATGATATATATTTACGGGGTGGTCTGCAGGCTGATGTAGTTGATGCAGTATGCGAACCTTTCTCCCTGCCAGTGCTGCCGCGGTAAAAACGGCATTTCTGAAATTATCCTTAGTTACTACTTGACTGCAACTGAATGTGAAAAGTATTCCTCCGGGGCGTATGCGTTGCATAGCCTTTAAATTCAGTCTCGTATATCCCTTTAGTGCGTTATGCAGTGCATTTCGATGCTTGGCAAATGCAGGTGGGTCAAGTATTATAAGATCATATACATCATTTGCTTTTTCAAGAAATTTAAATGCATCATCACAATAGGCAGCATGTCGTTTGTCGTACGGGAAATTAAGTTCCACATTGGCATTTGTCAGTTCCACGGCTTTTGCACTGCTATCAACCGAGTGTACTACTTTCGCTCCACCTCTCATTGCATAAAAAGAGAACCCTCCGGTATAACAAAACATATTTAAAACAGTCTTGTCTTTCGAGTATTTTTCAAGCAACAAGCGGTTTTCACGCTGATCAATGAAAAAACCGGTTTTCTGTCCTTTCAACCAATCAACATGAAATTCCAATCCGTTCTCCATGGCAGTGTTATTTTCGCTATTGCCAATAATGAAACCGTTTTCCTGTCCAATGGCCGCCTTGTATGGCAATGTTGTATCACTCTTGTAAAAAACATTCTTTATTCTTTCTCCCATTACTTTCACAAGTTCATTTGCCACAATGTCCCGACATTTGTGCATTCCAATGCTGTGTGCCTGCATTACGGCAGTTTCGCCATAGCAGTCTATGACAAGTCCGGACAGATTGTCTCCCTCGCCATGAACAAGACGATAAGTGTTATTCTTGGGATTGTCTGCGGTGCCAATACATTTTCTCATAAACAAAGCTTTTTCAAGTCGTTCTCTGAAAAACTCACTGTTTATTTCCACATCATTAAATGAAAGCACCCTGACGGCTATAGAACCTATTTGGAAATGTCCGACAGCGATGAAATCGCCGTTTTCTGTCAACAGCCTTACAGAATCTCCCTCTTCGATACCTTCGTCAATATATTTTATTGCCCCGGAGAACACCCATGGGTGAAACCTTTTCAGACTTTCGTCTTTTCCTTTTTTTAGTGTTATTGTTTTATACATTGTCATTATCCGTTTTTCTGAAAATCCCTTTCCGATGCATTAATCAACATAAATTCTCCGTTTTTTTTCAGTCTTGAAAGTTCCTTGTACAGCATTATACATGCCCAAGCATCGGTCGCCGCATAGCGTTTTTGTTTTTCTTGAAGAATATCAGCCTCCCAATTTGATAGTTGTTGCGTTTTGCTTATGCGTTGTCCTATAAGGTTGGCATACAGTTTTTGGAGACTCATGTCTTCAATTCCTATTTCGCTCACATGTTTCTGCAAGTCTATAAAAAATCCCGGTTTAAACGTCTTTCTCGCTTGCAAAGAACGAATATCGTCATTTAGAGACAAGCCAACTTTGGGGACTTTTTCATCTTCGAGCAATCTTATCAAAGCGGGAGTAAGGTCGGTGTAATTAAGTCTGAACAAGAAACATGTATCTGTTGTCGATACTTGAAGCAATGACACTTTGTGTGTAACACCACGTCTAAATGATGGTCGCGTCTCTGTATCTATGCCAAGTATCGGTGCAGACAGCAGGTATTCGACCGCTTTTTCTGTCTCTCCGGCAGTCAATATAGTGATTATCCTACCTTCGAACAAAACTCTTGGAAGAGTCGAGATTATTTTTTTGTCAAACTTATTATATATCGTTTTCTTCATTCTTTCTACTTTACGAGATGCAAAATTAGCAAAAAAAAGCGATTTTATACCCTTTTCTTATATTTTTCGATTAATTTTGCAGCAAATAACAAGAAGTCTTTTGACAAAACATATAATATGGTTAAGAAAAAGAAAGAACAGAAGCCTAAAACTCTAATGGAGACCGTAGGTTTCAAAAACATATTCCAAAACTATATATTCAATTTTCTTTTCGGTCTTGTGTTGGTGCTTGTGGCAGTACTGATGGTAATTGCTTTCATTTCCTATTTCAGCACCGGCGAGGCAGACCAAAGCCTTGTATCCGAAATGAGACAAGGCGATTGGCTTAACAGCAACAAAGAGTTTATGAATAGTTGTGGTTCGACAGGTGCAATAATATCAAACTTTTTTATAGCAGAATGTTTCGGACTTGCCGCTTTTGCCATACCAATTTTATTTTTTATCACAGGACTGAAAATGATGAAGGTATATAATGTAAACCTTTTAAAATGGTTCTTGTGTTTGGCAACAATTACGATATGGTGTTCAGTTTCATTTTCGGAATTTCTATCAAAACCTTTTGAAAGACAAGTGTATAATCCCGGCGGAGGACATGGAATGTATATAAGCCAGTGGATTGAGAATGTTATAGGTAAGCCCGGGCTTTATTTGCTACTTCTTTTTATAGCCATAACATTCCTCACTTATCTAAGTTCAGAAACAATAGAAGTAATGAAGAAATTACTTAATCCTGCCTATTATCTTTCAAACAAGGTAAAATTTACCATTACCAATCTGAAGAAAAAAACAGATGATATTATAAAAGATAACGAGGAAGAAGATGACGAAAAGCCCAATATTTACGATGACCCTGCACCTCAAACCGTAAATTTTACTGATGACGGGATACAAGTATGTACTCCGGTAAATACCGATATGGCAGATTCCGGCAATAATTATAAAAATGAAGGCAAAGTCTATGCAAATGATCCGGATATTGAGATAACTGTAGGTGATGACGAGGAAAAGGCCGGAGGAAGAACCGTTGCGGGAAAAATTGACCTGAGCACCCCGATAAATCCAAAGGAACCGTGGATAAAATATAAATACCCCAAGCTCGATTTGCTGAAAAAATATAACGACGGCGGACGAGTATATGTTGATGAAAAGGAGCAACTTGACAACAAGAAACGCATAGTTGACGTTCTCGCAACATTCAATGTGCAGATAAAGTCAATAAAGGCTACCGTCGGACCGACAATTACCTTATACGAGATAACCCCTGCTGAAGGAGTCCGCATATCGCGCATAAGGGGATTGGAAGATGATATAGCACTTAGTTTGTCTGCACTCGGAATACGTATAATAGCACCGATACCGGGTAAGGGAGCCATCGGTATTGAAGTTCCCAATGCAAAACCAAACATCGTGTCAATGGAGAGTATTCTTAACTCACGCAAGTTTCAAGAGGCAAAAATGGAATTGCCAATCGCACTTGGAAAGACCATTACAAATGAAGTGTATATGGTGGATTTGGTAAAAATACCTCATCTGCTCGTTGCCGGTGCCACAGGACAAGGAAAATCCGTAGGTCTTAATGCCATAATTACATCGCTTTTATACAAGAAACATCCGAATGAGTTGAAATTGGTACTTATAGACCCGAAGAAAGTTGAATTCAGCATATATAATCCTATTGCAAACCATTTCCTTGCAAAAGTCCCGGATGACAACGAGGAGCCTATAATCACTGATGTTACGAAAGTTATTCGTACGTTAAACAGTCTGTGTGCACTCATGGATCATCGATATGATATGCTAAAAATGGCAACGGCAAGGAACATAAAAGAATATAATGCCAAATTCGTAAACCACCAACTTGACCTCACAAAAGGTCACGAATATATGCCTTATATAGTTGTGATTATTGATGAGTTCGGGGATCTTATTATGACTGCAGGCAAAGAAATAGAGATGCCCATAGCACGCATAGCACAGTTGGCACGCGCCGTAGGAATACACATGGTTATTGCCACACAACGCCCTACGACTACAATTATAACAGGTAATATAAAGGCAAATTTCCCCGGAAGAATGGCATTCAAAGTAAGTGCAATGATTGACTCAAGGACAATTCTCGACCAAAAGGGGGCAGAGCAATTAATCGGCCGTGGAGACATGCTTATACTAAACGGCAGTACACCAGTGCGTGTACAATGTGCTTTTGTTGACACACCGGAGGTTGAGAATATAAATGAATATATTAAAAACCAGCCCGGACCGGTAATGCCGATGGAACTGCCGGAGCCGGCAACAGACGAGATTAGTATAGGATCATGTACCATAAGTAGTGACGATTTGGATCCGCTGTTTCTTGAAGTTGCGCGTTTCATAGTAATAAGCCAGCAAGGTTCAACAAGCATGATACAGAGACATTTCTCCATTGGATACAACCGTGCCGGTCGTCTGATGGATCAAATGGAAAAAGCAGGTATAGTGGGAAGCGCACAGGGTAGCAAACCACGTGAAGTGCTGATTGCAGAAGAGAACTCTTTGAATACGCTTTTATCCGGAATACATCGTTAAAACATGTGAGATGGTTATTGTATTTAAGAATATATAATATCAAAGATATATGAAAAAAAATATCAGTTTAATATTTTTTGTGCTGCTGATTTCAACAATTTCCACAGCGCAGAATGCAAGTCAGGCATTAAAGATTCTCGACAAAACGGCAGGAATAATCGGTAGGAAAGGTGGAGCAACCGCAAATTTTGCAATAACAGGGAAATATGGCAATACAAGCGGGACGATTGCAATCAAGGGAAATAAGTTCCGTGCAACAACTCCGGATGCCATTATATGGTTTGACGGTAAAACAGAATGGACATATATTAAAAAAAATGAAGAAGTGAACATAAGCACTCCGGCAGAAGCCCAACAACAAGCAATGAACCCATATAAATTCATTACCATATATAAAAATGGATTTAATTTGAGTATGACATCTTCTGCTTCTGAATACAACATACATCTTGTTGCACGTAACCAAGGGCGTACGATAAAAGAAATGTATATAACAATAGACAAACGCACATATCTACCCAAACAAGTAAAAATGAGACAAAGCAACGGATGGACAACTATAAAAATAAGTAATTTCAAGACATCTAATCAGAGTGATGCATCATTTAGGTTTAACTCAAAGGATTTCCCGAAAGCAGAAATAATTGATTTGAGATAAAAATGAACAGACTTCAAATCTATCATATACTTTACAGACATAACAAACTGAGAAACAGACGCAGCCCTATATTTGAGCAGAACATGGTTGCAAAAGTATTTGTTGGCATAGGAATCGCATTTACAATTATTTACCTTGTTTTCTTTGCAATAATATTGTCGCTCGCTGCCAATGAGAGTTCATGGATAGAAGGATATGAACTTATGTTTGCTGTACTACCGTTCATACTTGCCATAGATTTCTTGTTCAGATTTGTATCTCAACAGACACCAACACAACTAATCCATCCATACCTGCTCCTGCCAATGCCCAAAGATACATGTATAAAGTCTTTTGTGTTGGTTTCGTTGTTTAGTGGTGGGAATCTTATATGGCTTGGGCTGTTTCTCCCATTCGCAATAATGAGCGTCTTGTTTCAAGTGGGTGTTTTCAATACCGTTTTGCTCTTGACTGCATTACAATTATTCATAATGCTAAACAGCCTTTGGTATATGCTTTGCCGCACATTAATAAACAGCAATATACTTTGGTGGGTATTACCGGCATCTGTATATTCATTTATTTTCATGCCGTGGATTTTGAACGATTTTGGCTTTTTCTGTGAAATATATGCCAATGGCGGAAATCTCTTCACCAATAATAATCCATTGGCATGGATTGGATTATTATGCATAATGACCTCATTGGTGTTTGTCAACATAAAAGTTCAAGGACATTTTATCTATAAGGAAGTTATCGGACAAGAAACTAAGCGATTGAAGAGTGTATCCGAATTCAAATTTCTTAATCGTTTTGGCGAAACGGGCGAATATCTTAAACTTGAAATTAAGAGTATAATGAGGAATAAGAATGTACGGACATCATTCATAATGGGTACGGCATTTACATTAATGCCAAGCATTATAATAACATATACTGATATTTATAGTGACTCGTTTTCAACAAAGTTTTGGCTTGTATATGTATTTGTACTTTATGGTGCCATTACTTTGATTAAAGTGATGAGTTACGAAGGCAACTACATAGACGGGCTTATGGTTCATAAAGAAAACATTCTGTTGTTACTCCGTGCAAAATATTATTTATACGTTGCTTTACTTTTACTTCCGATGTTATTGATGATTCCTACCTTGTTTAACGGTAAATATACATTGTTTAATTTTATCTCTATTGCCGCATTTACCGCCGGTCCATGTTTCTGCTTGCTGATGCAGATGGCGGTATTTAACAGACAAACAATACCTCTGAATACAAAAATGACAAGCAAAGGCACTGTGGAGACAAATTGGCTCCAAGTTGTTTTTCAACTAATTGTCATGTTTGTTCCTGTTGTAATAATAAATATCTTTTCGCTGTTTTTCAACGAAACAATAACCTATATAATTCTTCTTGTCATTGGATTACTATTTGTTATTTTCCACGAAATATGGCTTCGCAATATTTATAAACGATTTATGACACGCAGATATTTGAACATGGATTCATTCAGAACATGACAATAAACCATGTACAGTATTATTATCTTCTACTGTACACATAAAATGTACACGACCCTAATATTATTTTCCTGAATCGTGTACATTATTATTTAAAGTATGAAAATTAGTTACGACCTAAGTAGTCGTTCCTTAAAAAATGTTTATTTCATTGATTTATAATCAATTATCCTTGTATTTATTTGTCTGTTTCTGCAAGTTTTTGTACCTTTACAGTATAAAACTTGCAGAATTTCATGTTAAAAAGAACCTCCAACCAACTATCATTATTC
>NZ_RQZH01000039.1 GCF_003932845.1 Prevotella sp. OH937_COT-195 | reverse complement strand
ATTCCTGCAACGTTTTCCATTGCTATTATAGGAAGGTAAACATAGGTTTTTACTCAGTTCAACATTCAAATTCTTGTCAAACTCATCAATAATACAGAGAATTTCTATAATTTTGTCTTTGGTAATCATCGCTTGGTTGTTTTGTAAATTACTGATTTACAACAATAAAATTACAAAAACTAACGAGATTACCAACTTTTACAAAGACTTTCTTAACCCGAACTCGCATAAAAAATCAATTTCGATACACCGATAAATTGTTTCTTCAAAAATTTTCACTAATTTTGCATTTGCTGTTGGACTCTACACAAATCAGTATTTCTGGTCGCTTTCACCATAAATTAATCCATTTCTTTTGATAAGTGAAATAAAATCACTATTTTTGTGGACAAATAACAAATTTTGCCAATCTGGAAAAAATATAAATCGTCTGAAAGTTGTTTTAGCAGAAAAAAAGAGAACGAATAAATGGCTGTGTGAACAATTAAACGTCAATCCATCCACTGTATCGAAATGGTGTACGAATAGTTCTCAACCATATCTTGAAACCTTTAATTAAAATATCACACCTATTAGATGTAGAATTGAACGATTTGGTGAATAAGGACTTCAAAACTTTTCAGCCTATAAATCGGATGTCAGATTTATGATAAAAATCCAAAATGAGGAATAAACGTATTGAATATATAATAGATGAAATTCTTGACCAGTATGCGTATGCTGATGAGTCTACCCGACCATGGATTATAGGATTCAGTGGAGGAAAGGATTCAACAGTATTACTAATGCTTGTATGGATTGCGCTTGAAAAATTAAAAAAATTACCAGAGCCGTTTCAACTTCGCAGACCAATATACGTAGTTTGCAATGACACAATGGTTGAAAACCCTATAATTGCATCGTATGTTGACCAAATTCTTGAACAGATAGAAAAAAAAGCAAGAGAAGAAGACTTGCCTATTTTTGTCCGGAAGACTACGCCTCGATTGGAAGATTCATTTTGGGTGAATGTTATAGGGAAAGGTTATCCTGTCCCAAACACAGCATTTAGATGGTGTACTGAGAAAATGAAAATTAAGCCTACAGCTCGTTTTATAATAGAACAAGTAGACGAATGTGGGGAAGCTATAATTTTAATTGGAACAAGAAAAGCAGAAAGTGCGACTCGTGCTCGTTCTATTAAGAAACATGAAATTCATGGCAAGCGACTTACCAATCATACTCTGTTGGCAAATACATATGTCTATGCACCAATCAAAGAATTGATGTTAGAAGAAGTCTGGTATATAATAAATACCATTCCATCTCCCTGGGGATTTGATAACAAAATCCTGTTTAACATTTATGTTGATGCGAGTGCGGACGATTACGAATGTCCAACCGTTGTAACAGACAAAAGTCATGGCTCTTGTGGTCAAAGTCGTTTCGGTTGTTGGACTTGTACTGTTGTGAAGGATGATAAGTCCATGCGTTCGCTTATAAAAAATGGGCGAGAATGGATGCAACCGCTTTATGATTTTAGGTTAAAACTGGACCAAGAACGGAATATCATTGAGAATCGGTTTCCGTTGCGACGGGATGGGAGAAGAGCCGTGAACGATATGGGACCCTACACCTTCACATATAGAGCGAAAATGTTGGAAGGACTGTTAAATGTTCAACATGAATTGCAACAATATAATCCTGAAATAAAACTCATTACTGATCAAGAATTGATTGCAATTCAAGTGAATTGGTATCGAGATTTTAACTTTGCACATCAAGTATCAGAAATATATAACAAAATCTATAATTCCTCATTAAATATGGAAGAGGGAAAGATAAAAAACAAATTGGAAGCAGATTTGATGAAAGAAATTTGCCAAGAGAACCTTGAAGAAGGTGAATTGATAGAGCAACTTCTTATGCTTCAGAAAAGCAAGTCACTCATGCAGCGACGTCGTGGCTTGAAAACAGAAATTGAGTCTCGTTTAGAGGAATTTGTAAATAAAAAAAATCATGACGATACGCGAAATTGAACTTAATAATTTCCGAATTTATAAAGGGAAGAATAAGATTGAACTTTTTCCCGATGGAAATAGGAATCTGATTATCGTCAGTGGTAATAATGGTTTCGGCAAAACAACTTTTCTCATGTCATTAGTTTGGTGCCTATATGGTAAGAATATGGGGAAGGTTGATGAACTATACCGTAAAGAAATTGACGAAAAAGGAGGTTATAGTAAATACATTGGTAATAGTCTCAACTTTGCTGCACAGAAAGAAGGCGAAACTCGATTCTCTGTGTCCGTTACATTTACGGATGTAGAAATTCCAGATACGCCTTGCACCGAGATAACAATTGTTCGTTCCTATGATAGTGCAACGAATTATGATGACGAGTTGGAAATTCTGATTGATGGTCGGAAGAACGATTTGTTCACGGGGTCAAAAGAGGAAATTGCAAAAGAAGAGGAAATATTTATTCGGGATTACATACTTCCAATAGAGATTGCAAAATTCTTTTTCTTTGATGCAGAAAAGATAGTTTCATTTGCTCAAATAAATACTCCAGAACAACGAAAGGATTTAAGTCTTGCATATTCTCAAGTTCTTGGCATACAAAAATATGAAGATCTAAAAACTGAATTGGTCAGAATCCAGGATGACTATAGAAAGTCATCTGCTAAACCTCAAGAGAAACACGAGTTTAATGGGCTAATCGCAGATATTGATTTCAAAGAAGGTGAAATTGACAGGTTGAC
Source organism: Prevotella sp. OH937_COT-195 (assembly GCF_003932845.1). GTDB lineage: Bacteria > Bacteroidota > Bacteroidia > Bacteroidales > Bacteroidaceae > Prevotella. The sequence continues at coordinate 6,726 of NZ_RQZH01000039.1, read as the reverse complement.
TGAGGAAATTAGTAATCTGGAAGAAGACCGAGTTTTTAAACGTCATAATTCAGTCGAACTTCAATCAAAATTGATTCGTGAAGGCAATACTATGTCTGTAGACGAATTGCAGAAATTAAATAATAGGAAGGTGGAACTTGACATAGTGCTAAGGGAAGCAGATGACAGCCTTAAAGATTTATATAGCCTTATTCCATTTGGCTTGGCAGGAGGTATTATGTCTGAACTTTCAACACAATTAGAAATAGAAAAAGCGTATAAACAGAATAAACTTCAGTTGGAAGGAGTTAATGATAAAACTGATGTCATACTCGGTGATATTGAAGAAGCAAAGAAGGATCTCAATTTCTCAATTGATATAAAGACTAGAGATTTCTATGAACAACAAATCAGACAACTCATTAAGAAGCATTTTTACAATGTTTCTGATGAAAGTAAGTTTGAACACTTCAGTACATTGCATGACTTTAGTCAGGGACAGATTGAAGAGTTTATGCATCTTATTGCGAAAATCAAAGATAGTAAATCTTCTTTTGAGAATCTAATTAATAAATACACCAAAGCCAAATCTGAATTATACACAATCGAAAAGAATATTCGAGAGGCCGAGAAAAAAGCAGAGAGTGATTATGTTCAAGATTTGAGAACCCGAAAAGAGAATATTGACTGTCAGATAGATTCTATCGGTGTAGAAATCGGGAAAAGACAAAGTGAAATAGAGTTACTTAAAGAACAAGTGATTGCTCATAAAAAGCAAAAGGAGATTCTCTCTAAAAAAATAAGTGTTTCGGATCAAAACCGAGCAGTTGACAATGAAGCTACACGCCTAATCAATACAATACAAAAATTCCTTATTCGCTTTAAAGAAGAAAAGAAAAAGGCTCTAGCGAAAAAACTGGAAGTAAAACTTCAATCATATTTGCACAAGACCAATCTTGTTAAAAAGGTCATTGTAGACATCAATGGCAATGGTGATGATGTTGACATTTGCTTATTTGGATATGATGATAAGAAAATTGACAATAACATTCTTTCCATGGGGGAACGTCAGATGTTTGCATCTGCACTATTAAGTGCTTTGGTTGATGAAACAGAAATTGAGTTTCCTGTTTTCATAGATAGCCCAATGCAGAAATTTGACCCGCAACATACAAAGAATGTACTCACGAAGTTCTATCCAAATGTTTCAAAACAAGTGATTCTATTTCCTCTTCTTAAAAAAGAATTGACAGAAGAAGAATATCAATATATTCAGCCGATCGTAAATAAATCCTATTTGATAAACCATGAAAAAAATGGTTCGCACTTTGTTGAAGTGAAACCAGAAAATCTTTTCGAAGAATATAATAATAGCGAATATGCAAATTAACATCAAAACATCTGGCGAAAATCAAGCCATTGTAACCCAATTAACAAAAAAACTTACTGGGGGTACAAAAGAAAATGTAATAGCTCGTATTGCATTAGGCTATTCTTTGTCTACAGGTAAACGCTTTACTCAACAGGAATTTTCTGCATACGATTCACAAGGAAAAGAATACAAGGACCATATTCTGTTTGATGGACAGTATAGAGATTTCTATATTGCCTTAATTTGTCAGGCATATGGAATAACTAGAAATGACGAGCTTATCCCCAAGTATATAAAACTACATATTGATCATGGATTAGAAAAGATAAATTACCTGTTTGAAAATAATCCACAATATACTTTCTTAGATTTCTTAACTGAATATTTCAGAAAGGGAATTGATATGATTGAAGATACTCCCGAAAGATTCGATAGCGTTGAGAATAGAAATCAACACATCACAAAAAGTGTGTTTTCTGGTCCTATTAAAATCAAAGTGGGATATAATATCGTAACAGGAGAGGATATATATTGTTGTTTCAACGATTCAACTCGCTACAACAATCAACACATTGCCGTAGCAGGAAAATCTGGTTCTGGCAAGACTCAATTTGCACTTGAATTTCTTCGTCAATTATATATACAGACGCAAGGTCAAGTCAATTTTTTGTTTCTTGATTTTAAGGGACTAAGTGAAGATGACAGGAATAAAATGAATGATTTCTTTACAGGAACTCATACAGAATGTATAAATGCGCCTCATACACCATTTCCATTGAATCCAGTTTCATTCATTGATAATGTTAATGAAAAGAACAAACTTGTAGGTATAAATAAATTCGTTGATATTATTGCTAAATACTCCAATATTGGCAAGAAACAACAGCAAACACTAAAAGATGCTACGAAAGAAGCGTTTGTTCAACATAAAGATGGGAAACACCCTTCATTAAAGGAAATTTACGATTTAGTGATAGAATCAGTAGGTGATAACCGTGACACTCTTACAGAGATTATGGAGCGTTTAAGTGAGTATGAACTCTTCGCTTCAAAAGTCAACGACCCAAGTATCTTCCTAAACAACAATTATTACTTTTCACTATCAAGTGAATTGGATAGTACTGTTCGATTTACATCAATCTTTCTTATCATCAACTACATCTTCAATGTGTTTACTAATATGGGTGGTACAGAAGTCATTGAAGGTAAACGAAGCATGCGTTATGTGTTAATGATTGATGAAGCTCACGATTTATTCCGTGAAAAGAAGTCTTTGGAGATTTTGGAAGTTTTACTTAGAAAAATTCGTTCATATGGAGTCTCTATAATTCTTCTCTCTCAAGGTATATCGGAGTATAATCAAGGCAATTTCGATTTCTCGCAAGAATGTGAAACAGCATTCCTTTTGCCGATAAATGACCTTAACAATACAAAAGCTATAAATAAATTCCTTGGTCTGAGTGAAAAGGATGGTTCTCGAACTATGCGAAATCTTGAAAAATTAGATAACGGACAATGTGTATCTAATATTAAAGAATTGCAAAAAGGCGACTTGTTTGAAGCTGTTCAGTATTGGAAAGAAAAATAATTTAAGAAAAAATATGGATTGGATAAAATCACATAAGCGCAAATTGATGTTCTTCATATTATTTTTCTTAATATGTGGATCTAGCAGTATATGGATGTCTATTCTGTTTCTGGATATAGAATGTAAAGACGTGGCAATTGGATTAATTACAATTGCTATTGCTTCTGTATGTGCTTCTGCAGAAAGAATCTTAGAAATGATAGACAACAAGTCAGAAACTAGAGATGACAACGATGACTTTTACGGTATTGCATGGTTAATTGTACCATTATTGTCATCAATTTTTGTAGTTGCTATTCTTAAACGATCTGAGATTGCTGCTCTAATTATATCTATACTTGTTTATTTCTTATATTGCTGGTTGTGGTGGTATCAGAATAGAAATAGAAATATTTTCAAAAATCCGACAAGTCCACTTGGAGGAGATATATAGAATTATATTATCGTATGAAAAAAATATATGGAATAAAAGTTAGTCAACCTCTTGGAGACTTCTTTATTGCAAAAATCAAAGCAAAAGATTTACTTGAGATTTCAACATCTTCTGTTGCTCGTTATAATAAAGAGGGGAAATTGGTCGGGAATCAAAGACCTCTTAAATTGCCGAGATTAAAGGCAATTGCGAATTTTATAAAATCTGCCGAGATGTGCTTTCCTACTTCTATTTTAGTCGCCGCAAATGTTGACAATGAAGGAAATATTATAGAAAAACAGTCTAAAAGATGGAGTATACATCCAACTTCTATTTCTGATTGCTTTGAAATAGAAATTCCGTCAGAAGTTTCATCACTAATAATTGACGGTCAACATAGGATTAATGCGTTCTCTTATACAGAAGAACAATTTAAGGATATAGAATTAGTCTGCTCCATATTTTTGGATTTACCCAATCCTTATCAAGCATATCTTTTCGCTACAATAAACGGTAATCAAAAAAAAGTTGACAAAAGCTTGGCTTTAGAACTTTTTGGATATGATGTTGAAGACAAACCTTCAAATACCTGGTCGCCAGAAAAATTAGCTGTTTATCTTACTCGAAAATTTAATTTTAGAAAAGATTCTCCACTTTATCAAAAGATAAAGTTAGCCCCACTTTTCTCATCGATAGAAGAAATTACGGATAGAACAAAATGGCTATTGTCAACAGCGGCTATGGTAGAAGGTATCATGCACCTCATATCTTCTAATCCTCAAAAAGATAGAGATTTTCTTGCCATGAAACGTTCTTTGTGGTCTGGAACTGGTACTCGTTCTGATTTGGGAAAAATGGAAAGTAATGGCAAACGAGATGTTTCTGTATTAAGGAACTTGTATATAGAAAACAAAGACGAAGAAATATATGAAATTATATTTAGGTATTTTGATGCAGTGAATAAAATTCTATGGAAAAATGCGTCAGCAGATAGTGTCATTACTAAGACAATAGGCATATCTGTGTTGTTTGATATATTGAAAGCTATAATTGAGATTGAAGGCATTCAAGATTCATTTGAAAAATATATTTCATTAATTTCAGACGTTGATTATACTAGTGATTATTTTTCTTTGTCAGGAGGAGGAAAAGTGAAACTTAGACGTATCCTAAAATATAAATTAGGTTTTTTGACAAACGCAGATTTAATAGAGTCTGACATTAAATTTCTACAGGAACCATAAAGTATCCGATTTAAAGCTGAAACACATAATAAGCAAAAATTATTATCAAAGAATATGACAGAGCAAGAACTACTACAAATGCGTGACTTGGCAGAGGATGGAAAGTTACAGTTTAAGGAGCGTGCGAATGATCGATATGACATAAGTTGCGAGATAGTGGCGTTTTGCAATTCTCGTGGTGGACTCCTTGTCATAGGCATAAATGACAGGACGGGGATAATCAATGCTCTGTCATATCAGGAATTGCAGGAAACGACAAATCTACTGACAAATATTGCATCAGAAAATGTTATTCCAAATATACTAATAGAAGTGGAAAATGTTCCGGTGAAAGGTGGTGGAGTGGTTATCGCCACAATTCCAGAGGGTAAGAATAAGCCATATCATGATAACAAGGGGATTATATGGATGAAGAATGGTGCAGACAAACGTAAGGTGTTTGACAATTCAGAACTTGCAGAGATGATGAGTGAGTGTGGTAGTTTTGCACCAGATGAGGCTGCGGTACCTAATGCCACTATTGATGATTTGGATGCAGATACTATCAAGCTTTATCTAATGAGCCGTTTTGCACCGGTATTTAAAGGGAAAAACATCGATGAGTTGAATATGAAAGATTATTCGCTTGATGCAATGGCCGAAACCATTATAAAAGGAACGACCATCGAAAAATTGCTCAGAAATCTACATTTTATCCGTCCGGATGGCAAAATTAATGTTGCAGCAATGCTGCTATTCGGCAAATACACTCAACGGTGGCTACCTGTTATGACAGCAAAATGTATTAGCTATATCGGTAATTCTGTCGGTGGTACACAATTCCGTGATAAAATGTATGATATGGAAATTGAGGGTAATTTACTCCATCAGTTTCGTACCATTATGAATTTCTTTACTCGGAATTTACGTAAGGTTCAGATCGAAAAGGAATTTAATTCTATCGGTGAACTAGAGATACCTTACGAAAGTCTTACCGAGTATGTCGTCAATGCACTTGTACATCGATCGTTGAATATTAAATCTCCGATTCGTATTTTCATATTTGACAATCGTGTGGAAATTCACAGTCCGGGAACTTTACCAAATGGGTTGACAGTTGAAGATATAAAAAACGGCACATCAATGCCTCGCAATATGTTCTTGTTTACGAATGCTAACTACCTGTTACCCTATACCGGAGCAGGAAGTGGTGTGCGCCGTGCGCTTGAATACGATCCAAATGCCGTTTTTTCCAATGGAGTAGAAGACAAAGAAATCACTCATGCTGCCAACGAGTTTGTAATTACCATACCTCGCGAAAGTAACCAAGCTCAAACAGAAAGTAACCAAGTTGCAGTTGCTAATGAGCGTAAAAGTAACCAAGCCCAAGCAGAAAGTAACCAAGTTGCAGTTGCTAATGAGCGTAAAAGTAACCAAGCTCAAGCAGAAAGTAACCAACCTCGTGTAAACTTGGTTACTCGTAAACTGACAAAGAAGGAAGAGGATGTTAGAAACTTTTGTTCCGTACCGAGGACTGCGCAGGAAATTATGGATAGGTTGAAAATTTCCAATCAATCTAAAAATCGGCAGAAGTATATAACTTCCTTAATAGAACTTGGGGTTCTTGAACGTACGATTCCCGAAAAGCCCAACGACCCAAATCAAAAATATCGTTGCAAAAAATAACTACATAACAATATTTTGTTGAAAGATATAACGCAATAATTGAACGTATTAAGGATGAAAGATAGAATATGGATGTAGGATGTTGAACTTCTTTAGAGAAATAGCGTACAGTCTCAACTGGGTGTTGTGTCCCCAATAGTTTCAATATACACATTTTTATTGGGGTATAATTTAACTTGTCAGTAATTTGCTGGCAAGTTAAAAACAGCGCAAGTCATGATTATTATGCGAGTTCGGGTTAAGAAAGTCTTTGTAAAAGTTGGTAATCTCGTTAGTTTTTTTGTAATTTTATTGTTGGAAATCAGCAATTTACAAAACAACTAAGCGATGATTACCAAAGACAAAATTATACCCCAGTTCGGGATAAGATTTCTCAAAACATCATAAGTTGTTTGGTGTCCTCAATATAATATCCATCAAGTGCTTTCGGCTTGTTGTCGAAGAAGCAGTATGCCGCCAGTGCTGC
>NZ_RQZH01000038.1 GCF_003932845.1 Prevotella sp. OH937_COT-195 | reverse complement strand
ACATCGAAGATACAAAAAATTGCAGACTTGACAAAGTATTTAGGAATTTATATCACTGAATACCAAATATTAAATGACTTTTTAAGGGGCGACTAATTTAACATTATCAACATTCATTTCTATTTTATCAAAGTCACAAAAGAAATCTAATGATTGATTCGTCTCTTGTAGTTGAGACATAAATTTTTCAAAATCTTTTTCCATATCAAACAACATTGTGAGTAACACAAAATGAATTCACGTATAAAATTGTATTTTAGTATCTTAATAGTTGCGAACAAGTATTTCTGTAAGTTTCCCTCTTTTTTCGGGGTTAGCATTTATGCTACGAGAAGCCCAAACGCGCTCTATAACATATTCTGCATATAAAGCATAAAAGAAATTATCCTCAATCTTCCCTCCCCTGCCATCAGAATTACTTAGCATGAACTTATAGCCAGCAGACTCTATCCTATCACAGAATTGTTTTAGTCTTATTTGGGAATTGTCGTTAAACGACTCTTTTGTATAATCATTGAAACTTGAGGTGTCACTCAAAGGTCGATATGGAGGATCGAGATAGAACAATGTATTACCATTTGCATATTCAAAGGTGTTTTCGAAGTCACCATTAAGAATTTTCACATTCTTCAATACAACACTATCTCTCTTTATTGTATCAGAATCGCAAATTGTAGGATTTATATACTTCCCAAAAGGGACATTAAATGCTCCAGACTTATTTACTCTATACAGCCCGTTGAAACATGTCCTATTAAGAAAAATAAACATTGTTGCATTTTCTATTGGTGCAAGTGACTTTTTGTTATACAAAGAACGTTTATTAAGAAAATACTCCCTACGTTTTTCCTCTTTATCTAAACTAAAATATTCCTTTTCAATTTCTTTTAAAGAAGATATTAACTTATCGGGATTATCACGTACAATTCGATAGCAATTTACGAGGTCCGCATTAATATCATTAATAAAAGCGTGTTTAATATTTGGATAATGTTGCAACATATAAAACAACATTGCACCACCACCTACAAATGGCTCTATATATGTAGCATCATTTAATTTATCAAAATCAGATGGGAGCAACATATCCAATTGATTTATGAGTTGCCCCTTACCACCGACCCACTTGATAAATGGTTTTGCTTTTATCATGATATTATATTAAACCAATATTAATTATTAACGTTTGCAAAATTAATCAATAAAATGCAATAACACAAACATACAACACCATTTCCCATAAGAACATTTCAAGCCTTACACATTCTTTCGTTCCAACGGCTTCGTTGCCTCCCGCAGCCACGCTAAATCGTCCCCATCAATATGTGGAGAAAGGCGGTGGAAAACCATATTATGATAATTATCCAACCACTGTATCTCGTCTTCGGTTAGCATTTCGACATCAATCGGAGCGGTATCTATCGGACATAAGGTGAGGGTTTCAAACTGCAGGAAGTCGCCAAAGGCTGTGGTCTTGTAGGGCATGGCAATCATCAGGTTCTCGATGCGCACACCGAAACGTCCCTCAAGGTATATTCCCGGCTCGTTGGTAACGGTCATTCCGGCATGGAATTTGGCCGGACGATACTCCATTCTTATCTGCTGCGGTCCTTCATGCACACAGAGATAAGAGCCTACGCCATGCCCCGTGCCATGCAGGAAGTTCATTCCCTCCGCCCACATGTCTTTTCTCGCCAAGGCATCGAGTTGCGTTCCGCTTGCTCCGTCGGGGAAACAGAGCATCGCCAACTGTATGTGCCCTTTCAAAACGAGGGTATAAACATGCTTTTGTTCTTCGGTTACAGAGCCGAGAGCGATGGTGCGTGTAATGTCGGTGGTGCCGTCTTGGTAATGTGCTCCGCTGTCGAGCAGAAGCAACCCTTCCGCTTTCAAAGGAGCGTCGGTAGTCTCGGTTGCCTCGTAATGTACTATCGCACCATGTTCTTCATAGCCTGCGATGGTGTCGAACGAAATTCCACGGAAAAGAGGTTGTTCCGCCCGCAACGCCGCGAGGTGTTCGGCAACGCTCATCTCCGTCTGTCCGCCAACCTCAACGGCAGGCTTAAGCCACCGCAGGAACTTAACCATTGCCACCCCGTCGCGTATCATCGACCTACGGAAACCCTCTATCTCTGCCTCGTTCTTAATCGTTTTCAAATAAGGAATCGGAGACGGCCGGCGCACAATCTCACGCTCCACCTTATTATATAATGTATGATTAACCTCGTCGGGAGAAATCAGTATGTTATACTCAAAATAGTCTTTCAATCCTTGTCCCACCTTGTCGTAGTCGGCAACAGACACTCCCTCGTCACGGAGATAGTCCAGCACGGCGGGCGGAAGTTTCCGTCGATCGACAAACAGCGTGACTTTCTCAGAGTCTATTAGGAGATAAGAAACGAACACGGGGGTACAGTGAACATCGCTCCCGCGCAGATTCAACGTCCACGCAATATCATCGAGAGCCGCCACAAGCATACCATCGGCATGCTCCTTACGCAGTGCGGCGCGTATTTCTGCAATCTTATCCCCGGCAGACTTTCCTGCATATTGCATGGGCTGAATTTCTATTGCGGCTGTCGGCAGAGGGTGCCGGTCGGTCCATATCGTTTGCAGTGGGTCGAGATTGGTGCGCAATGTCAGTCCGCCCTCCTTGCGCAGGTCTGCAATCAGTTGTTCCACGGCAGCCTCAGTCACCACGGAGCCGTCTATACCCACTTCGGTTGATTGATTAGAGTTGACCGACGCAAGTTGCTCTCCTATCCATTGCGGAATTGTCGGCGTGCCGGCAATGCGTTCTTTCATCAGTACAAATTCCGTACCTTGCAACTGCTCTGTTGCGGCTATGAAATAACGACTGTCGGTCCATAATGCCGCGGCGTTCATCGTCACCACCGCCGTACCTGCCGAGCCATTGAATCCTGTTATCCATTCACGCCCCTTCCAATACTCTGCCACATATTCACTGTTGTGCGGATCGGTACTCGGAAAGATGAAAGCACCAAGACCTTCGCGACGCATCAGTTCGCGCAGTTTACTTATCTTATCGCATATTGTCTGTTTCATTATGTCAGGTCATTAGTAATACATCTGCAAAATTACAAAATAATTCCATGAAAGAAAACAATTTGCAACAAAACGATTGTAAATGTCAGAACTTTAAAGATTTAAAAACAGCAATCGTATAAAAAACTTTAAAATAACAAAAGTTTTATGCCGTTGTTGAAAAGATTTGGTATTTTTGTACATCGAAAATCAATAACATAGAAACCTGAGAGAGGTCTGCCTGTCCGGAACAATCGGACTATAACGAGAAAAAGAGAAAATACAAACGATTCTAAAAAACCACTAATAACAACCTTTAAATAACTATTAAAAACATGAGTAATTCAAAATTCCGGCGAACAACGTTGATTGCCGTATTGTTGGCAATAACTTTTTCTGTCAAAGCACAAACCACGCCACAAGTCTTGTTCAAATTCGCAAATAAGGCAGGTTACGAGTTCAAAATCCTTCTCTTCGGAGCAGAAAAAGGAGAAGCCACCATTGACTGGGGAACGGGAGAACCGCAGACAATACAACTCGACGACCTGAACGGAACCGTGGTGGAAGGTACCACCTTAAGCAAAGAACTTACGATAAAAGGAAACATTGCGTCCATAGACTGTTCCGGAAACGATCTTCTCGATGTCAACGTCACCGCTCTGCCGGAACTGAAAACATTCGTTTCGCGAAAGAATTATGTAACAAATTACGATTTTTCGAAAAATGACAAACTACAGATTTTGTGCATTGAGAACACACCGCTTCAGAAAATCGACTTGTCAAAGAACAACATGATAAAGCAAGTTATGCTTGCAAACAATTCCATAGCAGAACTTATAATGCCGGAAGACGCAAGCAGACTCGAGTTGATGGACTGCAGCGGGAATTACAAATTGCAAAATATTGATTTCTCCACATGTGTTAACATAATACAGATAAACCTCTTGCAGACTTCCGTTACAAAACTTCCGCTTTCAAAACTCACCAAGATGAAAGTTTTCTCCGCAGGTTTGGCACGCCCAATTACATTGATAGAACTCCCAGAAAACGGAAGTCTGGAGAAACTATATATACCCGCCGCAGGACTGACATCCATTAATCTGTCGAATTGTGAGAAACTTACAGAACTGGTTCTTTCGAACAACTGGGGACTCGCGAATATAGATTGCACGAAACTTACCGAACTCAAAGTTCTCGACTGCATAGGAACAGCCATCGAAGGCATAGACCTTGGGAAATGTGCAAAACTCGAAGAATTGAAATGCAACAACTGCAATATCAAGTCGCTCGATGTTTCAAACAATCCGAAACTGAAGGTTTTGGACTGCTTCGTGAACCAAATCGAGGAACTTCTTCTCGAAAACACACAATTGGAAAATCTCGACTGCTCCGGAAACGAAAACCTAAGCAAACTAACATTGCCGGCAACATTGAAAGACCTTGACTGCAGTGCATGCAAACTTGAAGAAATTAACATAAAGACACCGGAGATAATGGAGTCGCTCGTATGCGGCAAAAACAACATCCGTGTACTCGACGTGAGCCGCATGTCGTCACTCGCATCACTGACATGCAACGAGAATAAAATTGAAGAACTTGACACAAAAGAACTTACAAGTCTGCTAAACATAAACGTGGAGGCAAACCCGCTCACGTCGCTCGACCTCGGTGGTTCGCCAAGTATTAGTTATGTAAAAATCAACAACACCGAACTCAACGCAACAGCCCTTGACAATCTATACCGCTCATTGAGACGAATACCCCGGGAATCGCTGGAGACCGGCGTATATTACCTGTTAAACGATGTGGCAGAGGCTTCGATGAGCGCAACGAGCATCGCAACAGAAAAGGGGTGGACGGTATCAACCACAGGCTCCGGTACCGACGCAGTGGAAAACATCAGTGAAGACAAGACATTGCTCAATATAACCGCCAACGGCAAAGGATGGATCATGACAGGGCTTCCGAGCAATGCACGCAGCATCTGCCTGTATGACACCGTAGGCAGACTTGTCGGCAGTTTCAACATCGTTTCCCGAACCGCAACAATACCGGCATCGGTGCAGAACGGAGTATATGTAATCCGCGCAAACGGCATGTCGCACACTGTAATACTAAAATAACACAGGAAACTTCATTCGTCACAAAAGAAAAAACATATACCTTAAATCTATAAGAAATATAATTTATGAAGAAAAAACTATTTTACTGCATGGCATTGGTTGTGTGCTGTCTGACAAGTGTCACAACAAAAGCGCAAGAAAGCGAAGAGATGATCAATGCTGTTGTCAACGTAACCGAACCGGGAAAACTGGAAGACCTCGTTCCTCCCGAAATATGGGAAGACAAAGTGGGCTCGCTGAAAGTGATCGGAAACATCAACGGTACCGACCTGCGCTTCATAAGAAGATTCTGTGGTTCTGACGAATACGGAGGATTCTACGGAACGAATCTCAAAACAATGGATCTCTCGGAGGCTGTAATCGTACCGGGCGGAACATACTATATTCACATAGATGACAAAGGAACGGTACGCGACTATTATGTTCCGGAAAATGCACCCGAACTACTTCCCGACAAACTTTTCTACAACTGTTTCACAATAGAAAAAATCATTCTGCCCAAAAACATACGCGAAATAGGAATAGGTTGCTTCTTCAAATGTGCAGATCTGAAAGAGATTGTCATACCCGATGAGGTGAAACGTATCAACAGTACCGCATTCGGCGCGTGCATAAATCTCGAAACAATCACCCTGCCATCAAAACTCGAACACCTCGGAGGATATGCGTTCACACACTGCAAGTCGCTGAACAACCTCACCATTCCCGAAGGAGTGAAACACCTGCACATGCGACTCTTCGAGCAGACCGTCAAAATGAGTACCATTAACCTGCCCTCGCACATCGACGAGATTGATCAGGAATGCTTCTTCGGAGCAGTGGCATTGGAAAAGATAACAATACCCGAAGGAGTGGAACTGATACCGGAACGATGCTTCGAATACTGTTCGGAACTGAACGAAGTAACAATGCCGACAACACTTACAAGCATCGGCAACATGGCATTCAAAGACAACAACAAACTTTCAAAGATACATTTCAACAACTCTTTGATGAGTATAGGACTACAATCTTTCATGGGTTGCGAATCGATAGAAAGGCTGGACTTCCCTAACTCGCTCGAAGAAATCGGCAATGAGGCATTTAGAAACTGTAAGAATACCAAGGCAATAAACTTCGGTACGGGACTCAAGAGCATCGGCGAACTGGCTTTCTTCCACAACAACAGCATCGAGAAAGTCACATTCCCGGAAGGAATCATGGTGGTTGACTACGGAGCATTCGCCGAGTGCATCGGAATTAAGGAGGTGGAACTTGGCAAGGCACAACCGGAACTGATACAAAACCCGTTCCTCGGATGCTTGGCATTGGAAAAGATCAACGTGAGCGATGATAACCAAAAGTATGCCACCGAAGACGATGTGCTGTACAGCAAAGACTTCACTAAACTCTACTGCTATCCCAATGCACGCACAAAAACCACATTCGTAGCCAACGATGCACTCGTGAAAGTTGAAGATGTGGCATTCTGGTTTTGCAAAAATCTGAAGGAAATAGAGTTCTCTCCCAATTTTACGACAATGGGGATGCGCCCGTTCTGGGGATGCGGGAACATCAACAAAATTACCGTAAAGACAGCAACTCCTGCCGTTACCGATTTCAACGACAATCCCTTCGAAAGCGACAATGTTGTGTTATGGACAAGCAAATGTCAACTGCAAGTTCCATACGGCAGCAAAGCAAACTATGAGGCTTCGCAAGAATGGAAAACATTCAACATCACCGAGACAAGCGGCATACAGAATGTTACGGCAGACAACGGTGTGAGAGTGAGCGCAGAAGACGGAATTTGCACCATAGAAAACATACCGACAGACTACTATCTCGCACAACTCATAGACATGAACGGGCGCACCTTGGGGAAAACAATCATATCAGGAAACACCACGGCAACACTCAAAGTCAATGGCATTTCACACGGAATATACGTCATCGTGCTGCAAGGCAAAACCGGAACATGCGGCATAAAGGTTAAACTATAAAAATCTGATAAAACAACATTCACCAACAATTCACGTCCCGTTCACGGTAACAGTGTTTATATGACATTATGAACGCCAACAACCGTGAATTGTACGTGAATTGTTGGTATATTGCAACTTGGGGTATTTAGCCGTTCCTTAAAAAGCATATTTCATTAAGATTTCATTATGGAATAACATACTTATGAAATATGCTTTTAAAATCCAAATCGATCATTAGAATCCTCAACCGATTTTGTTCGATTGTTGAGCAGATGTGCAGCCGTTTCATAGAAGGCGTAGCGGGCTGCGTCGGGATGTAATGCCTGCGCAGATGGCAGCAAGCGGGCTAAAGCACTTGGGAAGCGTAACGGCAATAGAAAATATAAGCAAATGCGGTCTAATGACCGATTTGGGTTAAACAATCTCACAATAAAAGATTACCATTTAGTTTTCGATTTAGGCGAATTTGCTTACCAATATCACCCAAATTGCAAACCAAATTCGCCTGTTTTGATTTTCAATTTAGCCTAATTTACTCATTACGTCGTCACATACAAGAAGCCACACGAGCGTCCATCTCTTTATTTATCAGACACAAAAGTGTTGCTTCCAACGTTCTGAAAAACTCTTTTTTATTCTCTGCAATGGTTAAAAAACCGGGTTAATATTCTCTGCTTGTTGTTGATGTTATTGTTATTGACGTTATTGCAACAGTCCCCGTCGCCCGCCGGCTCCTGCCCGCTTTGGAGGGCTTGGGGGAGACCTCTTTTCTCTTTGAGGGCTTAGGTGGAGGGTTTCCCCCACCCCCGAAAGGGGGCGGGGGTGAGCCTTTTACTTTTTGATGATTTTCTTACCATTATATATATACACTCCCGCGGGGAGGCGGTCGAGACTGTCGCCGAGGCGCACGCCTTGGAGGTTATACACGCCGCGCTTGCCGGCAGGCACGTCGGCCGTCACGGTTTCAATGCCGTTGGTATCGCGGGTGATGGTCACCTTGTCGGTGATGATATTTCCCGAGGCGTCGCACACGGCGTGCTTCCCGGCGTTCCACACCGCTCCGGCGGGGCTTGTGATTTTGCAGCCCTCGAGGGTGAGGGTCCGGAGGTCGCAGATGGAGCCGTCCGTGCCCTCTGCCGTTACCGCGGCGTTGCGGAGGGTGAGGGATTCCGAGCCGTCCCATCCTTTGATGCCCCATTTGCCTTTGGCATTGACGGTGCAGCCGTCGATGGTGAGCGAGGTCTGGTAAACCAAGATGCCACATTCGTTTGTGCCCTCTGCGTTGAGCGTGCCGCTGCCCGTAAGGGTCATCGGCTCGACGGGGGCGACGGCTGGTATTTCCGCCGTTACCGTGTTGGTGCCGGTGAGCTTCACCGTGAGGCCGTCGATGTATGAAACGATGCCGTTGATGTCACCGCCGTTGATGGCGGCGTTGTCGAGGGTGAGGGTGCGGGTGGAGTGGTCGTAGTTCACCGTGCCGCTCACGCCGGGGATCACGCTGAGGTCGTTGCAGTTGGCGGAGGTTACCTGCGTGCCGGCAATGTAGAGGCCGTAGCTTGTAAGTGGCTCGATGGTCACCTTGGATTTGATGATATTTCCCGAGGCGTCGCACACGGCTCCCTGATCGGTGTTCCACACGGCACCGGCGGGACTTGTGATGGCGCAGCCGTCGAGAACGAGGCTCTTGAAGTTGAGGATGGAGCCGTCCCTGCCCTCTGCCGTTACCGTGGCGTTACGGACGGTGAGCGTCTCGACCTTATCCTCATATCCCGCGATGCCCCATTCGCCCTTGACATTGACGGTGCAGCCGTCGATGGTGAGCGAGGTATTGTTGGCATAGATACCGCAGTTATTTGTGCCCTCTGCGTTGAGTGTGCCGCTGCCCGTAATGGTCATAGGCTGGGTGTGGCCGACGGCTGCATATCCCGTTACCCTATTTGTGCCGGTGAGTTTCACCGTGAGACCGTCAATGAATGAATAGATGCCGCCGACGTTACCGCCGTTGATGGTGGCGTTGTCGAGGGTGAGGGTGCGGGTGGAGTGGTCGTACTTCACCGTGCCGCTCACTCCCGGGAGGACGCTGAGGTCGTTGCAGTTGGCGGAGGTTACCTGCTTACCGACAATCTCGAGGTCGTAGGTTGTAACCGGTGCAATGGTCACCTTGTCGGTGATGATGTTTCCCGAGGCGTCGCACACGGCGTGCTTCCCGGCGTTCCACACAGCGACGGCGGGACTTGTGATGGCGCAGCCGTCGAGGGTGAGGGTCCGGAGGTCGCAGATGGAGCCGTCCGTGCCCTCTGCCGTTACCGTGGCATTGCGGATGGTGAGGGATTCCGAGGAGCCGTCCCGTCCTGCAATACCCCATTTGCCCTTGGCATTGACGGTGCAGCCGTCGATGGTCAGCGAGGTCTTGAAAACATAGATGCCGCAGTCTTTTGTGCTCTCTGCGTTGAGCGTGCCGCCGCCCGTAAGGGTCATCGGCTTGGTGTGTAAGACGGGTGTATATACCGCCGTTACCGTGTTGGTGCCGGTGAGCTTCACAGTGAGGTTGTCGATTTGTGAATGGATGCCTTTTTCGTTACCGCCGGC
>NZ_RQZH01000037.1 GCF_003932845.1 Prevotella sp. OH937_COT-195 | reverse complement strand
TTTGGGTTGCGATGCGGTCGTCTAAAAGAGACAAAAGGTCTGCTATTTTCTTCTGTTCTTCCAAACACGGATTGAAAGTTTTAATACCTCTCAAATGTTCTCCATAAAGATGCACAACGGAAACGCCTTGTGCAACTTTAGCTATGTCATATTTTCGTTTACCATTCAACTGATAACTCATGAAAGAACCATCATAGTCATGTAGGCGAATAATATTCAAATCGCCACCTAATAAAATATTATCGTTGAGTACACAACGTGCAGTTGCTATATCTTCTGCGGTTTCACCAGAACATGGTATAATAATATCATTGGCTTGACTTCTAACCAATTTAGTGTTATCTGTGTTCGTTCTGCTAATGACATCTTTTATTATTTCTGACTTATTCTTTTGAAATACCTGTACCTTTGTACAAGTACGCAATTTCTGATAATCGCTCTTCTTTCCATTCTTCTACAAACTCCGGAAATCTTATATTTGGGACATTAAGGACTTTATCTTTGTTATCTACTGCCATAGTCATTGTTCCTCTGTTGTTTGTGAATACTTTAGGTGCATAGCTTTCTCTGTCAGACGGAATCGCTGATATGGATGTTTGGGCTGATCAGGGTATTTTCGCTCAATAAGTCCTTCATTTAACGCAGGTGTAATATAGTTCTCACGAAAACGCTCTTTGTTTTTTAATTGACATGCCACCATAATTTCAGCGATAGACATAAACTCGTAGTTCATAACGTCCATTAGCTTTTGAAATTGTTTCGTAAGAGAAATATCATCTGACGAACTACTCCCCCAATTTGTATCTATAGGAGATGAACTACCCCCCAAATTATTCTCTTTTTGGGTGGTAGTTAAGTCATTTTCACTTGAACTACCCCCTAAAACCTCGTTCTTTTGGGTGGTGGTTGTACTTTCTTTAGTATAACTTGACTTATCCGATGGACGTTTGAACGTAACCCACACGAAATTTGGATTGATCTGCCAAGTTGGTTCCTCAACACCTGCAGCCGCACATGAATCTATAATACGACGGACACCTGAGCCCCAACTTTCAAGGAAAGTACTCCTGTATAGAAAATTGGCAATCAGCGGATTATAGGGGTGGGAGTTGTGAGGTTGCTTGATAGTCTCAGGAGTTAATTCCGGAGGAAGTATTCCTGGATTCTCAATCTCTACACGGTCATCATAAATGGCAATGCCTACGGAAGATCCAGGCTGATCGTATCGACGGTGACAAAGACTATTCACAAGGGTTTCGCGCAGTGCTTCTACGGGAATTTCAAGTTGTTCTATACGATGAAGACCCACGATCTTTCCGCTCAAATTGAGGTGCTTGAAGAGAAACGACATACCAGAATCAAGCAAATCGAAGAAGTTGCCCTCTGCCTGTTGGTTGTCACCAAACTCATTCTTTCCCGTACCACGGAAACGTGCCATACGTAAACGCAACTGTGGATAGCCCCTTAGTTTCTTAGTGAAGAGCATCACGGCAGCATTATTCAGTTTGCCATCATTAAGCAATTCTGACTTTTGGAGCAATGTCTCTATAGGTTCTGTCATAGCGGTTCCATTTAGACGACCACCTTCTGCGCCTAACCGAATGGCACCGCGTATTCTGTTTTCATCAAGGTCTGCTATAGTAATACCATCAGCCTCCTGCCGTTCCCATGCGAAATATTGCGGTTTGCTCTGACGTAAACGCTCATCGTACATGTCACGAGGCATAACCTTTGTCGTACTCTCCACCTTATAATACGGACGTCCGTTGCAGGTGTATGGGACATGCCCCCATACCCACGGATCAAAGTGCATAGCAATGACTTGATTACCTGGATGCTCAGGCACATCTATGTACTCAACCTTAACATCAATGGCTGGTTCCAGTCCGGCAAGTGCATTTGCAATCTTCTGACGTGTACTGTCTGTTACCTGTTGCCCAACTATCTTCAATGACTCCGGGGGAACACCGATAATGAGCCAACCGCCATCAGTATTCAGGAATGCACATGCAGTATGCATCCCATCCTTCAGATCTCCCGTCGTCTTTTTCAGTTCCAGAATACGGGTTTCGTCTGTTGCTATGATAGACTTTATATCGTCAATTGTCATACGCTGTTTTCTTTTTATTCCGCAATTCCTAACTCTTTCAGATACCCTTCAATCTCCTTGTCAAGGTCGGCACGTTTGGTTTCCAGTTCCTTGATTTCCTTCATCACGGCATGGATGTCGATAGGTTCTTCTTCCTCGAATGTATCCACATAACGGGGAATGTTGAGATTGTAGTCATTTTTTGCCACTTCTTGCAGTGTAGCAAGATGGCTGTACTTTTCTATCTCCTTGCGTTCACGATAGGTGTCAACAATCTTCTGGATATGCTGTGGACGGAGTTTGTTTTGGGTCTTTACTTTCTCAAACTCCTTGCTGGCATCAATAAAGAGAATGTTGTCATCTTCCTTACGGCATTTCTTAAACACCAGAATGCAGGTTGGAATACTTGTTCCATAGAAGATATTGGCAGGCAGTCCAATAATGGCATCCACATAGTTCTTCTTCTCAATGAGAAAACGACGGATAACGCCCTCTGCATTCCCACGGAACAACACACCGTGAGGAGCGACACAAGCCATCGTACCACCTTCGTTAAGGTGATAAATCATGTGGAGGATAAAAGCATAGTCAGCTTTTGACTTGGGAGCCAATACGCCCGCCTTGCTGAAACGGTCGTCGTTGTTGAACTTGGCGGCGGCACTCCAGTCGGCTGAGAATGGTGGATTGGCGACGACGGCATCAAACTGGCGGTCACCAAAGGCATCAGCCTCCAATGTGTCACCGTTCTGAATATCGAAGTCGTTGTACTTCATCCCGTGCAGCAGCATGTTCATTCGTGCAAGATTGAAAGTTGTGGGATTCTTCTCCTGTCCGAAAATGCTGTCAGCCTTACCGCTTCTTGCAGTGCGAAGCAACAGAGAGCCAGAGCCACAAGTGGGGTCATAGACATCTTTCAGTCGGGTCTTGCCTGTGGTCACAATCTCTGCCAATATCTGGCTGACCTCCTGCGGTGTATAGAACTCACCCGCTTTCTTTCCAGCACCAGCGGCAAATTGACCTATCATATATTCGTAGGCATCGCCAAGAATGTCAATGTCACTGGCATCCTCCAGTCCAAAGTCGATACCGTTGAGGGCAACAAGAACATCGCTAATCAAGCGGTTCTTATCATCTGCCGTCTTACCGAGTTTGGGCGAAGCAAGGTCTATATCGGAGAAGAGTCCGCCAAAATCGTCCTCGCTTTCCTGTCCGATAGTACTGTCTTCTATCTTCTTCAGCGAACGCTCCAGTTGGGGCAGGATATTCTCCTTACGTCCGATGGCATCAATGATGGTAGAGAAAAGGAAGTCCGTCTCCACGAAGTAACCGAGGTTATCCACACACATGGACTTGATTTCCTCTTTTATTTCCTCGTCATTACTTGCCCATACCTTTTGGAAATTCGTTTCATCTGCCTCTAACTCGTCATTGACGTACAACTCTATCTTTTCCGACAGGTACTTGTAGAAGATGAAGCCGAGAGAGAAATACATAAAGTCACTTGCCGACATGTTTCCTCTCAGCGTATTGGCAACCGTCCAAAGCTGGCTGCGTAGTTTCTGTTGCAGGTCTTCGCCCATATCTTTTTTCTATTTTTAATCTCAATTATAAGTGTTAATAATTTCTCTCAGTTGCTCCACGATACGTTTTAGCATCGTTGAACGCTCCATCAGTTTCAGTCCCTTCTTCGCACGGATGGCCTTTTGGATAATTTCAGGTTTCTCCCGATGCAGGTAATTATATTCTGAGATGAACTTATTCAATGCCTCTTCTTCGATGCCTTCAAAGGTAGCCAAAGTATGTACGGCATTATTACGTTTCGTTGCTATATACTCATCCAGACGGCTTTCCAAATCCATCGAGCCATCAGCCTTCGACTGTTGGAATCCTTGCTTGTCGTTATCCACATGCTCACGTATGAATCCGTCAATCAGTTTCAACTTGTTGCGCATCACGGCATCCTTAATCATCGTGTCGAGAATATCCTGACGTTTCTTGTCGTAGTCCTCTTCATCAGGATTCAGGTTGGCAATCAGTTCCAGAATGTATGCCACGTTTATAACGTCGCTATGCAACAGTTCCAGACAGAAATCGATGTCCTCCAATGTGCTTTCATCGTTGTATGGTATCTCTGCTTCTGCTACTACTGACGGAGTATCAACAGGAGTATTGATGATGCCGACGGTGATGTCAAGATACTTGCTCTTGAAGTCTGCGAACTCCTGTTCACTCATATAGAAGTCAGGATCACTGGCGTTAAAGTCCTCGTATATCTGTATCTCTGCATGTTTCTTGATAATCTCACGGAATGCCAACACGAAGTCACGCTTGTCCAACTCGCTCCGCAAGGTGTCGATATACTGAGGCTTTGGGTACTTCTTCAGGAAGTTGATGGTGAGGTCGTTCAGTTCTTTCTTCACTTCCTCGTATGGTTCACGAACAATCATCGTGTCTATCACATCCTCATTGCAGAACAGTTTGATGGAGGCATCCACTTTGTCCTTCATGTCACGGAAGCATACCACCTTTCCGAAGCGTTTCTTCTCGTTAAGTACGCGGTTGGTACGGCTGAATGCCTGTAGCAGTCCGTGATACTCCATATTCTTATCAACATAGAGTGTATTCAGTTTCTTCGCATCAAAGCCAGTGAGGAACATACCCACCACTAACAGCAAGTCAAGCGGCTCCATATCCGGCTTTTTCTTCTTCATGCGCAGGTTGATGTCATCGTAATACGCACTGAAGTTATCGGTATTGAACGCCGTACCGAACATCTGGTTGTAGTCATCCATAATTTTCTGCAACTCGTCTGCCGTCACGTTGTCATTCTCAAAACCTTGGTTTGTGCCAGTCAGGTTGTCGTCTTGGCTTTCGTTTGCAGCGTAGGTGAATACGGCTCCTATCTTGATTTTCGGGTTCAGTGATTTGAATATCTTGTAATACTTCAAGAGCATCGGCACTGACTGGATGGCGAATAGGGCATTATACTCTCCGTCGAAAGTCGATTTGTTGAAGTTGTTGAGGATGAACTGTGCAATCTCTGTCATGCGTTTTTCGTTCATCATGTCAATATTCTGCTGTCCTTTATAGTATTCCACAAGGAAGCCCAGTACATTCTCGTCGGCAATGGCATCCTTGATGAGATAGTGGTGCAGACACTCGCCAAAGACTTCGCCCGTTGTTTTGTCCTGCTTGGCATTCTCTGGGAAGATCGGTGTGCCGGTAAATCCGAATATCTGCAGATTATTGAAGAACTTGACAATGTTCTTGTGGCAGTCTCCGAAGTGACTACGGTGACACTCGTCGAATATCATCACCACCTTCTGGTCACGGACTCCCTGCAACTTTTTGTTGTAGTATTCACGGGTCACGGCCACATTCAATTTCTGAATGGTGGTGATGATAATCTTGCTTTCGCCACGCAGACGCTTGATAAGTTCTTTGGTGTTGTCAGTATTGTCAACGGCACCGGGCTCGAATGCTTCATACTCTGATTGTGTCTGAGTGTCGAGGTCGTGACGGTCAACGACAAACATCACCTTGTTGATGCCGTCTATCTCGCTGACGAGTTGAGCCGCCTTGAAGGACGTCAGCGTCTTTCCGGCTCCAGTGGTGTGCCATATATATCCGTTCTTGTTAGTGTTCTGCACACGGTCGATGATTTGCTCCACGGCATAGAACTGGTAAGGACGCAACACCATCAGACACTTGTCACCCTCATGCAGCACGATGTATTTGCTGATTATCTTGCCGAGGTTGCACTTGTCGAAGAAGAAGTAGGCGAACTTGCTCAGTTCATTGAACGGCACGTTCTCCGCATCCGTCCAGTTGAACGTAAACTTATAACCGCTGTTGGGATTGTTGGCGAAGTAACGGGTATTCACACCGTTGCTGATAACGAATAACTGGATGTAATCGAAGAGACCATGAAACGAAGTTTTATGATAACGCTGAACCTGATTATATGCTTGTTTCAACTCCACACCACGTTTTTTCAATTCAATCTGCACCAAAGGCAGACCGTTAATGAGGATAGTCACATCACAGCGGCACTTCTTTTGTCCTTCGACAGTTATCTGATTTGATACCTGAAACTCATTCTGGCACCAATGTTGTTTGTTGATGAACTCAATCCAAACACGTTCACCATTTTCCAACTGGAAATTCTTCAGGTCACGGAGTTTCTTGGCTTTCTCAAAGCGAGTGTCGCCTTCCAAATAGCGAAGTATCTTGTCGAACTCATTTTCTGTGAAATGCTCACGACCATGTGCAGCCAATTCCTTTCGGTTATGTTTCTCCAACTGCGTCTTGAAGTTGGCATACAAGTTGTCTTCTCCCTTGATGGAAACGAACTCGTAGCCCATATCCGTCAGGGTTTTAATGAGTCCTTGCTCTAATATTTTTTCGCTCTGTGTCATACATTCGCTTTACGTTAACATTAGGGAAACAAAATCCCCAATTTAATATTTTGCCACAAAGGTACTCAAAAATCCTCAGATTTTCCCATTATAGAGCAATAGTGTCCTAAATAATTTTGTGAAAACGCATAGAAAGTTGCCTCAAATCATGTGATTTGACGTATTATGTTTCACAGGTAAATATCACATACCCCTTTATCGTTTCCTTTAACCCAAATCGGTCATTAGACCGCATTTGGGTTTGAGAAAACTGCGTATTTGTGGCGTCGATTTGGATGGAAGTGACTGAATATTGGTGCAAAACAAAACGAGCAGAGCATACCCAAAGGCATATTCTGCTCGTTCTTGCCGGAAATTCCCTGTTATTTCAGATTATGACGGAGGTGCGTTCTTACAATTTTCCTGCATTGCTCCGTCTGTATTCCGTAGGTGTGACACCGTAGGCGTTTTTGAATGTCCGCAAAAAGTTGGAATAGTCGTTGAATCCGCATCTGTCGGCTATCTCCCTGAAACTCATCCGCGAGTCTCCGTCAAGAAGGCTCTTGGCTTTCTTGATTTTCACATGCTGGATATAGACCGTCGGGGTGCTGTTGGTGATGGCATTTATCTTGCGATAGAACTGCCTGTCGCTCATGCACAAGGCCGATGCAATCTGCGATACCTCAATTTCCTTTCCGCGACTGAGTTGGAGGTATATGACATCAGACACTTTGGCAAGGAAGCGTCGCTCGACATCGGTGAATTGCGTCTCCTGCTGCTTGTCCGTACCGGTGTTGCCGAACTTGTCACGCAGACGGCGATGGCGGTCGAGCAGTTTCTCCACCCGGGTGCGCAGTTCGTCGGCGTTGAACGGCTTGGCGAGATAGGCGTCGGCTCCGGCTTCCAATCCTCGTATGCGTTCCTCCTCCGTAATCTTCGCCGTGACCACGATGATGGGAATATGGTCGGTGATCTCGTTGCCGCGCACCTGCCGGCACACCTCTAATCCGTCCATGCCGGGCATCATCAGGTCGGTGATGATGAGGTCGGGCACCAAGTCGAGCGCCTTGTCCACTCCCTCCCTGCCGTTGGCGGCGTAGCTCACGGGATATTTGCCTGTGAACTGCGAGCCGATATAGGCGGCGATGTCGCGGTTGTCCTCGATGACTAACAGGCGGCATCGGTCGTCGTCGCCCTCACTGTCTGCAGGAGTCGCTTCCGTCTCGGTCAGGAGCGGCGCGCGCTCCACAGGATGAGCGATAAACTCGGCACTACGGGCTTTGTTCCTTATCGGCACGGCGATGTGGAAAGTAGTGCCTCTTCCCGCCTCGCTCTCCGCCGTGATGCTGCCCTCCACGGCATCCACAATCTGCTTCACCAGCGCCAGTCCCACGCCCGTACCCACTTGCTGCGCCTCGCTCTCGCCTCGGTAGAACGGCTCGAACACGTGGGCAAGCGTCTCCTTGTCCATGCCTTCACCCGTGTCGGATACATCAATGAAGAACCGTTCGCCCTCGCGCCATGCCGTCACGCTCACCTTGCCATATTCGGGCGTAAACTTGAAGGCGTTGGAGAGCAGGTTGTTCATCACCTTATTGACATAGTCGGGCACGAAATCCATCGTCACCGTTTCCTTGGCGAAGAACTGCAGGTCGATATTCCCGCTGCGGGCATAGTCGCGCCAGGTCTCCACTATCATGGTGAGCTGCGCCGTGATGTCACCGTTGCGCCAGTCGGCGTTGCCCACCGCCGAGCGTATCTTCGAGATGTCCAGCAGTTGGTTGATGAGCGCGAGCAAGCCCTTGCCCTGCCGCTCGATGGTCTTCGCCTTGTCGCTCACTCCTTCCGCTTCGGTGGCTTGCAGGTCGTGACTCAATCCGAGTATCACGGTGAGCGGCGTGCGGAACTCGTGTGTGATGTTGGTGAAGAAGTTCTCGCGCAATGACGCAAGCCGTTTCAACGCCAAGTGGTTGCGGCGGCGTATTCTCGACGAATAGACGAGCACACCCACGATGAGCAGCAGAACAGCCACCAAGGCGATGCCGCCAAAGACAACGAGCCGCTGCTCATCGCGGTCAAGTTCTTGCTGCCGAAGCAGTTCCTCTGTCTTGAATCTTGCGTTCTGCTGGCTCACCGCCTGTTCCATGTCGCGGTGATAGATGGAATCTTTCAATGCGGAATAGCGCACAAGGTGGCGGTCGGCCTCGGCAAGGTTGCTGCCTTTCAGCGCCTCGTAGAGCCCCTTCTGCGCACGGCTCTCGTTGTACATGTCGTTCTGAGCGGCAAACACCTCGGCTGCCTGCTTGAAGTATTGGGCTGCCTCGGCGTGTGCGCCACGGTGGTTGAGCAGTTCGCCCATCTGGTTACGACAGATGGAGAGCGACCTGACGTTGCCCACCTCCTCCAATATCGGCATGGCCTGCTTCAACGAGCGTTCCGCCTCGGCATATTGCTCCAGCGCCATCTGTGCCGAAGCCATCTGCGATAGGCGTATGCCCACCTTGGCTCTGTTGCCCCGCAAGGCATCCAAGTCGTAGGCACGCCGGGCATAATCGAGAGCCAATTGTTCTTTGTTCATTACATGATATATTTCCGATGCCATGCCATACTGGATTGCCATCCGGTCGGAATCGCGTGCGGCGGTGCTGTGCGTGATGGCTTCGAGCACATAGCGTTCGCCGTCTTTCAGTTGCTTCGAGGTCAGGCAGATGCCTGCCAGAGTGTTGAGCGATCTGCTGATGCGGCTTTCGTCACCTATCTTGCGGTCGAGGGCAAGGCTCCTGCGTACATACTCCACGGCACGCGCATAGTCTGACATGCGGAAATAGTTCACTCCTGCCAGGTGCTCGCAGTCGCTCTGCTGTTCCATGTCGCCTACGCGGTAGGCAAAGGGCAGTGCATATTGTACGCAGCTCAGGCTTTGTTTGTAGTCCTGTGTATCCCAGAAGTACATACTCGCCCAGTACCACAACAACATTTCCACGCTGTCGGCAGGTGTGCGGGTGGTGGCGACAAACCGTTCGTCGGTAATCTCTTTCTGATAGACGAGATCGAAAATATGATTGGCCGAGGCTATGCGTTCCGCTCCGTCCTGCCGCTCATAGTCTTGCAGCAGCCGGCTCATGGCCTGTCCCTCCTCCGAGGTGGCGGCGGCTTTGTTGCTTTCCGTGCGCTTGAACTCGTCCGGGGTAAAAGCCTCTGTTTTCTTTCCGCATGAAACGAGCAGGAAAGAGATTGAGACAAACGCCGCTAATATGCTTGAAATCAATTGTCTTGGTTTGACACAACAAATATTAAAAGGTTCGTGGTGGGGATGTGAAGGGGCTTTAAGACCGTGTTTGTGGCACTGCATATATGTGATGATGTTAGTGTTGTTCATGGGTTGTTATAAATAAGTTGCTCAAAGCATACAAGGGTACGATATTGATGTGTCGCTCGGAATTATCGTCCTGTTTGTCATGGTAAAAAAGACGACCGAAATTCTCGAGTGATGTGCGGATACCGTCGAAGAGCTTGCGTTCACGCATGAAAATCCAAAGGCTCTGCATGCTCCCTTGCGTGCTGGCTTTCACCTCTATGGGAAGTATCTTGCCGTTGCTTACTTTGAGATAGTCCACTTCCGCCTGACTGTTCCTCGCATGATTCTGCCAATAATGCAAGTCGGGTTTCATAAAGCAGTCGCCGTATTTCATCATCTCCAATCCGGCAAACATCTCGGACGCGCTTCCCTTGTTCACAAAATCCACCTCGGTAGCCATAAGAATGTCTCTCGCGGGGATGTTGAGCATGGTCTGCATGACACCCAAGTCAAAGAAAAGATACTTCACGTAACTTTCATTTTCCTCTGCTCCGAGTGGGACGCCATGTGCGTCCGTATGCTTCACGGGGGCTACAAGCCCGGCAAGCGTGAGCAGGTGCAAGGCCTCTTTCACCACCGTCGATTTCGTGTCGCGCGCGGCTGTGGCATAAACGAATTTCTTTCCTGCCTGCAATGCTGTCGAACGTAGCACTTGCCTGAGGAGAACAGGCGAAAACCGTTTCTTGTATTTGGAAAAGTCGTCGCCGTATGTGTCGATAATTTCATTGTGGATACGCGACACCTCTATGTAGCTGTGCGTTTCCACCCATTCCGTCACGGCTGCCGGCATTCCTCCTACGAGATAGAACGAGCGCAGCTGTTCTGTCAAGGCTTTGTGTGCCGATGCCGTAAGAGGGGCGCAGGCCGTTGCCTTCCGTTTGAAATCAACAGTGAGCCCAAGCCCCTGAGCCATGAGAAATTCGTCGAACGAGAACGGATACATATACAGAGAACGTATCCTTCCCACACCAAACGACGGCAGTTCCTCCAAGGCAAACTCCAGCAGCGAGCCGGCGGCAATGACGTGCAGTTCGGGATAGTCCTCCTTGAAGTAGCGCAGAGCCATGACAGCCTCCTTGCTCACCTGAATTTCGTCGATGAAGAGGAGCGTCTCGCCCGGTATGATGGGTATGGCAAGCGTACCGCTGAGTTTTTCGCACGTAGTCTTCACGTTGATGTTCTCCGTGAACAGCTGCCGCAGATCGGGTTGCTTTTCAAGGTTCACCTCCACAAAGTGGCGGAATTGCTTTCCGAGTTCTCTTACGGCAGTAGACTTGCCCACCTGACGAGCGCCCCGTATCAGCAATGGTTTGCGGCGGGCATCGTTTTTCCACTCGAGCAATTTGTCGTCTATGTGTCTTTTGAAATAAGTCATCCGGATATTATGATTACCGTTTAGAAATGATTTGCGTACAAAGTTACGATTAAATTCTGAAAACACAATCAAAAAGGAAAAGAAATTGTCTGAAATCAACATCGAAACAAAGACCGTTTCAGCCGGAATAGGCAGCGAAAACGCTGTCCCCGCTTTTCATATTGTGGTTGGAATCTTATGGATGAACACTCTGCAAGCCTCTTTTTCCTCAAAAAACCGGCAATTGTTAATATCTGTAAATATGTCAGTGCTATTCATTCGCAATCAGTGCGTTACGGGCACAAAATGTCCGATGGTGC
>NZ_RQZH01000036.1 GCF_003932845.1 Prevotella sp. OH937_COT-195 | reverse complement strand
AAACAGGCGAAATTAATCGTCATTATGGCACAAAAAGGAAAAAGGAAAAACAGGAGACGGGAAAAGATACGGCAAAAATAACGTTGAAGGATAAAAAAACAAGCACCCCCGGCGTGCGGATACATGAAAACACAGTCATGTATCAGGCACGACACAGGGGTGCATATTAGTCCGGCGGAGGAATAAGAAATCCCAATTAGTCACTCGGGAACGTATATAATTTCTCCGTTCTCAAGTTCGTAGGCTATTCCTACCTTTTTACCTTTCGTACCATTGTTTTGACTCTGATCTTCCGATGGTGTATAACGTTCTATCTTATGTCCTTTCTTGGTTATTATCTCCATATTCTCCTTGCCCGGATTTTTTACCATGGTAAAATCTTCCTTGCTGAACATTTCCGTCATATTGTATCTTGTAACCAAAGCCACCATCAGTGCCACGGCAAAAACCATTGCCACATCAAA
Organism: Prevotella sp. OH937_COT-195; assembly: GCF_003932845.1. Lineage (GTDB taxonomy): Bacteria > Bacteroidota > Bacteroidia > Bacteroidales > Bacteroidaceae > Prevotella. Next base: position 11,154 of record NZ_RQZH01000036.1, on the reverse strand, counting down.
TAGGTTACCAACCACGCTCATAGGATCCAAGTCCTCGTCCCGTGAAAGCAATCTGCGCCGTCTCATATTTTATTCTTCTCTTTATTCATTATCTCTGCCAAGAACTCCAGTTGTGTAAGTTCCTGTATATACCAACGTTTCTTTACCTGCACGGTTACGGTTCCCACAGCTCCGGAAAACAGTCCCACGACGGTAGTTGCAAATGCCACCTGCATGTTGTATGCCATTGAAGCGATGTCTCCCGTGGAAAGTCCCACGAGTGCAGGTCCCATAGGAATAAGTGTTCCCATGAGTCCTAATACGGGACCCAGTTTTGACAATGTTTTCGACACTCCCATATCCTTTTCTGCGGCGATTTCGTATTGTGAGAGCAGCCTTGAAATATGCGCATTGCTTCCGCCCGTATCAAGCATACGGTGTATATATACAAGGAACATTGACTGTCCTTTTGCCGGCAATCTGTCGGCGAGCGAGGCGATGTTCCCTTCCGTTACCTCCTCAAGTTGTCCGATTACCGAAGAGTGCATTTTACGCATGTTCATGTATTGACCGAAAAATGTACCTACCAGCAACAGTGCTCTTCCGAACAAGATTAGCAACAATATTACGACAGGTACGAGCAATCCCGTGGAAATCCAAAATAAAAAGTCTGATATGTAAGTCATTTGAATTACTGTTAATGTTTAAAATATTTTTTTCTCACCCATTTATACCATATAAGTCCAAGGACGAAACCTCCTGCAAAAAGTGCGGCAAAAAGTGCAAGAGCCACAAAATCCACATTTTCTGCCGGACTGTTCTGTGTGTCTCCGTTGACAGTTGCCACCACTCCTATGCCTGCCACCAGCACGTTTGAGAGGAAAAGCATCTCCAATCTCAGGTCGTTTTCGGGAAGCAACATACGCAGCAATCTGCTGCCCAACGGCACAACAAGAAGTATCAAGCCTCCCAACGAACAAGCAATAAGAGTAAACGACACTCCCGGCAGAGAGAATATGAGTTCGACGAGAACCCCGAATACTACGGGAAATACAGCCAAACTCGGATAAACCGCAAGAAACCTCTGTATGATACGGCTGCGACGACGTGCTTTTTCGGGCATCGGCATGCGCACGGTAAAGATGCAGAACGTGAGTTGTGCCACCACGTCAAGCGTCAATATCACAGCCATGTCGCGCATCAAGCCAGTGTTCTGCAGCCAGTCGGCAATTTGTGTCTTCGACTGTTCTATCGCCATGGGCCATGTAAACACTGCAAATGCCGCAAGCAGTATAGTTGTTGCGACCATTACGCGAAGTCCGGTAAAGGTCTGCTTCAACAAAAAATTGAAGCAGACCAATATCATAAGTATGGATACGACCGTTGTCATGTCATAAATTCTCCTATTTCATGTTGCGCTGCCTGCGGTTGCGGCGCACAATCCATATCAGTACAGAAATTATCGCAATCACTGCCACTACAACGATGACATTGTTAAGCAGTTTCTTCTGCGTATTATCGTCGGTAATTGTCTCCTTCTGCATCTTAACGCCGTCCTTACCATTTATGCCGGCTTCTCTTATCTTGCTGATATGGTTCTCGTAATTCTTGTTTGCCGCTTTATCTGCGTTATTCTCCGCAATGAATTTACGCAACTTGGCATTATCGCAGACAAATCCCGAACAAGAAGGCTTGTATTTGTTCACAAGTTCCACATGTGTCTTTGCCAATGTTGCAATCTGTTGCTTGTCGGCTTTCCACATACCCTTGCGTGCACTCTCCAGCATCACGGCCGTTATCTCCTCAATGGCGGCAGGGTTCTTCTTTTCGAAGAATTCGTTGATTCCCAAGTCGAATTTATCCTTTACATATACGTTGAATATTTCGTTCCACATCTCGTCACCTATGGCATTTGGTTTCATCACTTCCCAGCCATAGGTATTCTGCACAACGGCAGCAAAGCCGTCTGCCGAACTTTTCCCGCCTTTCATCTGTTCCTTGATGTATGCAGGATTGAAGATTGTCGTTCGGCTTTCAATGCCTATTGCCTCTTTTACCTCCTGCATGCGCATATTCTGATGATTGCGATAGTCGCTGAGATATGCGTCAGGGTCTTTGCCTGTAACCTCTCTTACTGTAAGGTTCAGACCGCCCATGAACTCATAGACATGGTCGAGACTCAATGCTCCCCACGTATTGCTCTGCCTTGGCTGTATGACAACATCGGTGCGCATAAGTGCCGCTTCGAAAGCATACTCCTTGAACTGTTCCCAATTCTTCGGATCGCCATAGAATGCCCCCATGTTGTTCAGGTAGGTGTCTGCAATCTCCGAGCGTTTCTCCCATCGGTCGCTGCTCATCACCATTCCCTGAATACCGGTGCCGTAACCACCGTTGACGCCACCGAATACACGCCGGGAAGCCATTTCGCGCGCCTCTTTCGGAGAAAGTCCTTTTTCCGTCAACACACGCTCTGTTTCTCTTATGCCTTCGGCAACTTGGTTTTCATACACGTCGTCTTTGGCAGCAGCAGCCATTTCCACAGCGCGGTTGATAAGGAAGAGGCGCGAGGCTGCGAGGTCACGCAGTTGTCCCGATGTCTGCACCACCACATCTATTCTCGGTCGTCCCAGTTCCTTCGAAGGTATAAGCCTTAGGTCGGTCACTCTTCCGAAACTGTCGCGTACAGGTTCCACTCCCAGCATATACAATACCTGTGCAATGGTAGCTCCGCCCGTCTCAATGAACTCTCCGCTCCACAACGTATAACTAACTTTTCGCGGAATACTGTCGTTGTGTCTCCTGCGGTACATCTCGATGGTGCTTTCTGCCAAGTCCTTTCCTTTCTCCCACGCCGACTCGCTTGGTGTAGCCTCGGCATTTATGCCATATAGATTACGTCCGGTTGGAATGGTGTTGGGATTTGCGATGGGGTCTCCTCCGGGCGAAGGTGCCGTATATCCACCGTTTAAGGCATTTATAATGCTTGAAAGTTCGAGTTGCGGACTGATTAAAAGGTTTTTCTTATGATTTGCGACATTGCGTATGGTACGTTCCAACTCTGCCACGGCAAAAGCAAATTCTTTTTCACCTTTTCCGTATTTCGGTTTCTCGCCCATCATTCCTTGCATGCCGCCCTTGCTCTTTGCTGCCGCAGGCATACCGCCTTTAACATTTCCCACAGATGGTTTTCCGGTGGCGGACGCATGTCCCTTCATTGAAGGCATACCTTTCATGGAAGACATACCCTTCATAGGAGGCATAGCCTTCATGGAAGTATTTTTCTTCATGCCGGACATACCTTTCATGGAAGGCATGCCAGCATTAATCTTGCCACCCGGAGTACCTCCTCCCATCATCATTGACATCATGTCTTGTGCAGACTTTATCGAATTATATATATCGCGAGCCTTTGCCAACTGTTGTGGCGTGATGTTTGCGATGCTGCATATCGTGGCATCCGTTGCACCCGAAGGACTGTCGATAAGTCTGCCCACCAATGCCTTGGCGGGGTTCAGGTAGCGTTGTGTGAACTGCACTTTGTGTCTAACGATGCTGTTATCCACTCTTCCCAAAGACTTGTCTATGGCATAGACAGAATATGCAATCGGGTCTGTACACATGGCATACACACTGCTTACCACGCGTGCCGGCTCGTATGGAACACCCAGCGTATATAACTGTCCGTTGATTTTCGATGTTGCCAACTCTTCGGCAAAGTTGTCTATCCTCAGTATGTCTTCTTCGGAATAAGGTTTGCCCGGAATACTGTCAAGTTCCAATTCGCGATGAATGCCGAGACGAATGGTTATCGCCTTAACTGCCAGCGATGCCTCATTTACTTGGTCTTTACGATGTACTACCTTGTCGTTGTATATCTTGATTTTCTCTGCAAGTTCGTGATATGTTTCCCGCAGGCTGCTCTCCATGAAAGGCGCGGTGAGATACGACTGCAATCCGGCATACGAACGTCGCTTTGCAATCAACCCCTCGCCCACGTTTCCGATGGTATATAAGTAGAAATGCGGGGTTGTACCTACCAATCTGTCCGGCCAGTCGAGGTTGGACAATGCCACTTGTTTCTTCGGGGTAAACTCCAAACTGCCATGAGTTCCGAAATGTATAAGTGCATCTGCCTTGAATCCATATTTCACCCACAGATATGAAGCAATATAAGTATGTGGAGGTGCGGCATCCGTGCCATGAACAATCTTAAAAGAATTATCACCTTTTCCTGCTGCATTCTGCGGCAATAATACTACATTGCCAAGGCGTATGCGAGCCACGCCGAGTTTTCCGTCGGGAGTTGCCATATACTCGCCGGGGAACTCGCCGCAGGCTTTCACCACTTCCGCATATTTCTCCGGACGCAGGGCTGTCTTAACCCAGCCTTCATACTGCTTTTTCGTTATGAGTTCGGGACGACCGGTATTCATAAAGGCATCGAATGCACCTTTGGCATAGGAGCCGAAAACTGCTCCCTGCTGTTGTATCATCTGCTCAAGTTCTTTCGGAGAAGCAGGTAAACCTTCAACATTGTAACCCTCATCGCGAAGTTTCACGAGCAGGTTATACAACGATGGTCCCACCTCCATTCCGCCTGCCATCATGGCATTCTGTCCCGGCCCCTTGTAATAATAGATTGCAATGCGTTTGTCCTTGTTCGACTTACGCTGAAGTCCTATATAATTGTTCACCGTCTCCACGAAATTGTCGAGACGCTCGGGGATTGCCGCCACATAATGCAAGTCGTCGTTACCAACATAATGGCCGAAAAGGGCGAACGAGCGCAAAGCACCGTCAATCTCCGGTGTAACCACACTCTGCGACAGGAAACCACCGCTCATGCCCATTTTGTCTTCTTCCCACGACTTTACCAAACGGTTTACGTTCAACGGTGCAAACAGTGGTATGTTTCTTTCCTTGAGGAAATCTACCACGTTGTCGCCCAAACGCCCGTGAGGCATGTTTATCACTGCCGACAAGTTGATGCTGTCTGCATGATGCCCTTCTATCATTGTCCTTATGGAATGCACCGGATAGACCACGTTTCCCGTGGCTTCCAAACGTGCTATCAATTCCCGTGGCTCGCCCATGTTACCCGTAATGAATACTGAAGGAGCATTCTCTTTCCACAAGCCGTTCTTCTTCAAGAAAGCATGGTATTCGGCAATGGAATTAAATTGCAGGTCTTCTGCCTCGGCATCTTTCGGGTCGGCATGATATACAAGTCCGTACACACGTTCTATCAATGCGTGTGGTTCGGGGGCGAAAATGAGTTTCTTGTCTATGTTCTTGCGGACATAATTAAGCATGCTCCGGTAATTTTCCTGACAGCCATTATCCACATATCGTCTCAACGTGTCGGCCGTTACCGAGTCCATAGTGGTAAAATCGTTGTCCGGATTGGTTATCATAGTGCTTAATATGTGAACCCCTTTTTCTCGGGCGTGTTCAACCTGACTGCGTTGTTCTTCGGTAAGACGAAGACCCATTGCCACGAAAAACACCGCATCGTAGTCGTCAAGTTCGTCCAAGTTCTCGAGAGACAGGTCTTCCACCTTTATCATGGGGTTGTTGTTTGCTTTTGCTATCTTTCCCAACGTAATGGCTTGAAAGTTAACGAAAGCGATGCGGGTTTTACCTAACCACACATGCCATACGACGGCCGATACGATTATCAGCAACAATAACGTGGCCGAAATGATTATTTTCTTTTTCATGTGTCAGAGTTTTAACATGTCAGTAATGTTTATCCCTACGGTTGCAACCACCGTTATTCCATTTTCGGGCAACTGTACCGCCGTGTCGGCAGCTTTGTCCTTGTAGTTGAACAGATTGTCAATCATAAGTCCGAGGTTGATGCCTCTTGGCAACTCCGACCGAAAGTTGATTGAGCATATCGTACGCGGTTCATACACATATCGCGTATATGTTTTTTCCGTACTGTTGTACGAATAACGTGTTATGCGCGATACCCATTGGCTGTTGAATGCCACGCTCTCGACAGTTTTCCCGAAACGATGTTTGTATATTGCACCGAAACGTGCGCTGTGAGGTCTGAGCCACGACATGTTATATCCGTCGCGCTTATCATAGTCGTGAACATAGGCATAAGCCCCCGACAGACGCAGCCCGAACGGGAACATATAGTTGGCAGTAGCCTCTACTCCGGTGGTTTTCACGTTGAATGAGTTGGTATATTGCATATCCTGCGACTTGGAAGGATCGATGTACTCATAGCCGATTTTGTTCTTGTAACGATTATGGTATGCAGATATTGAGACATTAAGGTTGTCATGGTCATATTCTGCCGATACTGACACTTGGTTGCCGTTTTCGGGTTTCAAGTTTTTGTTACCATACATCATTATCACTCCACCCATGTTGAATTCCTGATATAGTTCTTTCAGGTTGGGAATACGGTAGCCTTGCGAATAGCCTGCCCGCAGCGTGATGTCCTTAACGGGGCGGTACATTGCTGATATTTTCGGAGTAAAGTGGAACTTGTAGCCGTCTCCTTTGTCGCCGCGCATGCCAAGGACAAGGTTAAGGTTGTCGGTAATATGCCATTCTTCCTGCACACAAAGCGACAACTGGTTCATGTGCCTCATTGCAGAGTCTTTCATGAAATGATGCTTTAGGTCTTCACGTAGGAAATCCACTCCTCCGCTGACGATATGTCTGCCGAACGTTCCGGTGTAGTACATGCGTAACGTGTTGTTGATGTTACGATATACTTCCTCGCGCAGTTTTACGAGGTTGTAAACATTATCTTTTCTATACAGGTCGCGGACAAAGGTAAGTTCCACATTCTGGTTGTCTGCAAAAAGCCATTTCAACTTTCCGCTCAGTATAAGGTCTTCGTATTTCTGATGATGCCTTGCTCCGCTATAAGTGTCGCGCTTGTTTGTATAATAAGACATCCTCACTGAGGCACTGAGCCTTTCGGTAAAGTGATAGGATAGTTTCTGTGAAACATCCATGATGTCATATCCATATATATATCCCGCCGTAGGTTTTGTCTCGGTCTTTGTCACCGAGCCGTCGGGATTGATTGTCTCTTGAACTTTGCCTTTGTCGTCCTTGACAAGGTATGTGTCGCGCTTGCGAAAACCGAATGACGTGAGCGATGAGAATTTCTTCAGGTTTATTCCGGCGGTTGCGGTGTACGACTGACCGTTTTTACCTGCATAACGTGCATTCAGAGTGCCATTGAACGGTCTGAAACTTTTCTTGGTAATTATATTCACGACACCTCCTATTGCACGGCTGTCATACAATGTGGAAGCGGCACCGCGCACCACTTCTATTCTCTCAATTTCATCAACACTGAACCTACTGTAATCAATGTTGCTGTTGCCGCTCTCACCACTTATGCGCTCGCCGTCGAGCAGGAATAGAACCGATTTGGCATCCATGCCCTGATAGGTTATTTCGGGAACTTGGCTCATTGTGTTGTAGTAGAATTGCACACCGGGAAGAGTGTTCTCGAGTAAAGATGTGAAATCAACCGGGTTGATTGCTTCGATTTCTTCACGAGATATTACACGGGTTATCACGGGAACATCTTTCAACGGTCGTTCGCTGCGGCTGCCGGTTACCACTACCTCGTCGAGAGGTGTTGACGACGGCTTGAGACTGACGCGCAAAGGCGGGTGACCGGAAGCGGGAACATTCAACACACGAGACACATATCCCATGTAACTTATGTGAAGTTTGTAAACCTTGTCTTTCTCAAGCCTCAGTTGGAACTCTCCGCGCGAATTGGTGCCGGTACATATATTTGTACCTTCCACCGTTATGGTAGCCCCGACAAGAGGTTCTCCATTGGCGCCCACAACTATACCGCTGACCTGATTGTCAGGGATTGCAACTGGCGTCTCAGCATTAACGGTGACTAAAGCCACCGTTAATGTCAGAGCAAGTATATATGCAAACTTTTTCATTGCCATACTTTAATTCACTTTGTAGTTTTCTTCACTAACTTGTAATCAAACACTATGAGTTTTGATTTGCCGGTGGGATCCTTGTAATCCTTAAACTTTATCAAAACATAGTCGCCATTCTTGAAACGTACACTGAAAACTTTATCCGACATGGTACGTACAGGAGGCATGCCTTTGGAAACCAACCATTTGCCCAACACAAAATTCGCCTTGGTATTTGCACACCCAATCTCGAACGGAACACTCATCATTCCTTTCATGTCAACGATGATTGTGGCATTTTTGTCTTCAGCATATTCACCCATGGGCATTTCTTTAAAAGCATTTATGTCTGTCTTGTCCGTCATCAATACGGCTGCGTCATTGGTGCAGACATTGTAATCATGGAATGCAAGATGCCACACCGCCGGAGCATTTGGTTCGCTTGCCGGTATAGTTTTCACTATGGTAGTTTCTATATTGCCATCTTTGTCTTTCTTATATATGGGGTTTCCTTTTTCATCTTTAACTACATTCCCATTCTCGTCCTTAAGTAATACACCTTGTTTATATATCCATTCGTTCACGTCTTTTTCAACCTTTACCTCGCCGGTTTCCAAATTGACATACGCCCATGAGCCTCTTGGAGCCGGAGTAAAAGAGAGTTTCTTTGTCTTATTATTCTGAGGTTCCGGAATAACGGGATCGTCTTCATTTCCACACGATGAGAATACAAAAAGGGAAAGGCATGCCAATGCAATAAATGATTTAAGTTTCATAAGTGATAATGTTTTAAAAAATAATTAAATTTATTGGGTGCAAAATTAATAAGTGGGAACTTTTCACACAATACCTTATAATTAGTATTTTTTTAATTTCTTGAAAGCATTTCACACTCTTCTTTTTCAGATTAATGTTTTTTATCCCGAAACTTATAGTCTGACATGAAAAGCAATAAAAAAACATGGGGAATAATTTACGTTTCACACATTATATCAATTAAATAAGGAACACTACAGAAACAATATCAAGTACTCAAAAAATGATAATAACACAAGAAAAACATACGAAAAAACACTTTTCCGCATAGGACATACCAATTTATGATTAATTACAAACCATTAGATAAAATTTTCCATTGCCGGTATATTATCCATCAAGTCCGGAGTTTGCGGACATATTAAACCCAAATCGGTCATTAGACCGCATTTGCTTAGATTTGATATTACCGTTACGCTTCCCTACTGCTTTAGCCCGCTTGCTGACATCTGCGCAACAATCGAACAAAATCGGTTGAGGGTTCTAATGACCGATTGGGGTTAAAAGCCTTCAAGTAATGAAAGTGCAACGACAAATTTATGAGGACACAATAATAAATAATTGTGAACGGCGTTGTTTTTACGGGATGATACAAATAGATTCTAAAGATATTAAGTGATAATGAATTACATTTTAAAGATTACCATAATGACAATGGCCGTCATGAGTATTGCACTTACAATGGCAAAGGCTGCAAACGCTAAGAACAGTACAAAGGCACTAACAATAAAACGGCTGCCACATGCCATTGAGGAAGCAAAAGAGGTAGGAAAGACTTTCGACCGTTTCGGTGTGCCATGGAATGACATCGACTGCCAAAACTGGAAACACACCTATCCTTACAAACCAACTGCACGCTTCAGGATTGCACACGACGGAAACAACATATACATAGAGTACAGTGTAAAAGAAGACGCAGTAAGAGCGGTAAATGCCAAGGATCAGACAGCGGTATTTCAAGATGCGTGTTGCGAATTTTTCCTTAAACTGAATAACGACAACGTATATTACAACATAGAGAGCAACTGCATCGGGGCAATACTTATGCAAGTCGGAGAAACCGCGACCGACAGAGAGGAAGCGGATGACGATGTGCTTGGCAGCATCGGGAGATGGAGTTCGCTTGGGCGCAAACCTTTCGAAACCCGCATCGGTGAACAACAGTGGACATTGATGCTGGCAATACCGGTCTCGGCACTTTTCAAGAGCAACGTGAAAAACCTCGACGGAGTTGAAGCGACCGCCAATTTCTTCAAGTATGGCAGCCGATTGCCAAAGCGACATTTCCTTTCATGGAATATGGTTGGACAGGACGGGAAACCCAATTTCCACCGTACAAACAGATTCGGAAAGATTATGTTTGAGGGAAAAAACAACCACAAAAACATCACTGTACACCAAGTGACAGACAATGAGTAACCGTTAATTTATGCAAAGGCATGGAACAAAATCATTGCGGAATGAGGAAAAATGATTATGTTTGCACACTAAAATTATAAAATAGGTAGAAAGAAAATGACAGAAGAAAGACTTTACGAACTTATACAGGAGAAAGAAAAACGCGTTTCGCTGGCCATGCCGGCAACGATGCGCAAGGTTTATGTATGGATGACACTGGCACTCGCCATTACGGGATTTACAGCATGGATGGTGGCAGACACGGGACTGTGGTTCAGTATAGCAAGCAACCGCATGTTGTTCTGGGGAATGATTATTACCGAACTGGGATTGGTGTTCGGCATCAGCGCAGGCATAAACAAACTTTCAATGCCGGTGGCTACGCTGCTCTTCGCGCTCTACTCGATAATCAACGGTGCAATACTCTCATCAATATTCATAATATACGACATCGGCAGCATAGCATCGGTGTTCTTCATTGCTGCGGGCATGTTTGCCGCAATGGGTGTTATGGGAATGGTGATAAAGACCGATCTGTCGAAATTCGGCAACATATTACTTATGGGCGTAGTGGGACTTATCATAGCCTCGCTCGTCAACGTATTTTTGTTAAAGAGCGGAATGATGAGCCTCATCGTCAGTTGGATTGGCGTGGCGATATTCGCCGGACTGACAATGTATGACACGCAGCGCATCAAGAAAATGCTGGCTGCGGCCGACGATACCGGAGACACCACGCAGAAGATAGCATTGTTGGGAGCACTCAGCCTTTATCTCGATTTTATCAACATGTTTATATACCTGCTCCGAATATTCGGAGGCAGCCGCGATTGACCACAAGAACATAACACTATAGACATTAATTCGGACACGAGTCTCCACGATGAAGACTTGTGTCCTTTTTTAATATTGATGAGTTTTATAAATTGGTTTAAACCCAAATCGGTCATTAGACCGCATTTGCTTAGATTTGCCATTGCCGTTACGCTTCCCGACTGCTTTAGCCCGCTTGCTGACATCTGCGCAGCCA
>NZ_RQZH01000035.1 GCF_003932845.1 Prevotella sp. OH937_COT-195 | reverse complement strand
TTTCAGCGTTTCGCATATACGTTTCCCTACATTCATAATCTTGAAAACAGATTTGGTTATGCCCGCAAAATAAATAAAAAAAAACGAATTGTGCAAATAAGTAGAATAAAAAGCCAAAACAGATTTAAGATAATCTTAACAAACGTGCGAAAAAGTCCCAGCAAAGACTTTTCCGCACGTTATTAATTATTTTAATTTTTCAATGTCGTTTTTAATACGGATACATTATTGCGTGGTAGAAAAAGAAATGTTGTGCCATGCTTTTCCTTTACTATCTTGTATGCTGAGTATCAAAACAGATGATAAACCATTTAATTTTTGATGGCTTATTTCTTCTTTTCCATTGATGCCGAACTTGCCAGCTATGATTATTTTTCCTGTTATGTCATAAATACGATAGTTACATTGTGGTGTCCCATAAATGCTTAATCCTTTTTCATCAATATGGAATGACGACAAGTTTTCGTATTGACTGTCAATACCGGTGTTATTGTTGAAAAAATCTTTCCATTGTTCTGCATTTCTGTAAGCGTTTTCCGCTTCCGCCGGAACATTCAGATTAACTTTTGAAACGGGAACGTTTAAGAAAACTTTTTTACCGAGCACAGGAGGTGTTACTGCAAACGACGTTAGTTCGCTTAACGCCATGTTGTTGGCAAATGCTTGTTCGCCAATTTGTTGTAATGACGGAGAGAACATGAATGAACGCAAAGATGTATTATCGGTAAAAGTGAAATCACCGATATGTGACAAAGATGAGAAATAAGGATATTCTTCCATTGCTGTGCAATATGCGAATGCGTGATTGCCAAGTCTTTCTACGGAATATGACAAACTGACACTTCTTAATGCAGAACACTTGGCAAAAGCCCTGTCTCCAACGCTTGTCAATGCGGTAAGTGAAACTTCTTTAAGCGATGTTGCTGCTTCGAAAGCACCATGTGTATCTTCAGTTCCGTTTTCTATTTTCTGTACATTGTCTGCAATTAAGGTTTCAAGACTCGTGTTTCCTGCAAATGCGCCGGCAGCTATTGTCGTAACGTTTGCGAGATTGGGATATTCTGAAAAATTGATGTCTTTATCATCTCCATTCCAACGCAACAATGTGGAACGGTCTTCCGACAGGACATACTTTGACGGAATGATGTCGTCGGTGATTGGCAAAATCTGAGAAAATGTTTTCCAGTTAGGCGTTATTTTATATAATTCAACACTTTCCTGTGGAACATAAAGAGTTGCCTTGTTATCCGTATCGCAAAGCATTCCTTTTGCCTGTGGAGGATAGGGGGCGTGACACACTACTTTGTATTGTTTGTCTTTATTGAGATCAACTAAAGACCAAAGTCCTATTCTGTCCAAAGTACTTGGAAGTTCTATAAAACTCAGGTTTTCGCAATCATGAATACAATAATTGCCAATATCTGTTACTCCTTCAGCTACTCTTAATTCCGTTAATTTATTACATGTAGAGATGCATCCTTCTTCTATTTCTCTTAATGTCGTTGGCAGTTTTAATTCGTTTATAATGGCACGGCAGAAAGAACGCTTGCCCAGCTTTATGGTTCCTACCGGAACTTCATACTTGCCTTCCTTACCGGGAAACAATACCAATGTGGATAAATCTAACGTGAAAAGAACACCGTCGACGGCTGTGTATGCAGTTCCGTTAGGAATGGAAAACTCCTTAATCTGATCACACTTCCCGAAAGAAGATCCATCAACGTTTTGTAGCGATGCAGGCAGTTTCAACACAGAAGGCAATGAGGTACATTTCCAAAAAACTTCTAGTTCAATTGTTTCAAGACCGTTGGGGAAGAGCAAATTGCTTAAGCTCGCACAACTGCTAAATGCCCCCTGTTTGATGGTTCGCAAATTGCGTGGTAAAGCAATTGTCTTTAAAGTCATAGCATATTGAAAGCAATATATAGGGATTTCTTCAATATCTGCCGGGAGATATATAGAAGATAGGTGGCTGTTATAAAAAGTGTAGTTATATAATTGCTTTACAGAGGAAGGAACGGTGAAATCTCCCGTGGTAGCACAAGGAACATAAAATAATTGCGTCCTGTCCTTATTATACACGGCACCATTATACACCATAAGAGTCGGATGCTTTGGAGAAACGGTAACGGTGGAAACGGCATCGCACTCTTCAAACATCTCGCCTAAACCACCCCATATAATACCGTCGAAATTTGGACCTGGGATTTGATATTGACGTGGAAGATGAATCTTTTCTAATTGCGGACATTTCTCAAAAGCCATAGGCCATATTTCAAGATAGGGTTCGTCCCAATCGTTGCCCTCTTCGAAAGTCACCCCTTTCAAATTTTTGCAATTATAGAATGCACGATGTTTCAAAATATTCATTCGCTTGCTAAAGTGTACCTTGGTCAAAGTTGTATTGTTCTCAAAAGCATTGCCCAAGATCCGATATATATCTTTCAATACAGGGTCTTTTGTGAAATCGATTTCCGTTTCTGTCCCCTTCCATTTTTTCAAGTTCCCACCTTCTATTTCATAACTTGATTCAGGATATGGTTGTGCCCATGAGCATATCGCCATTATTAATAATGACATTAGAACTATTTTTCTTTTCATATTTTTAATGTTATTTTGATGTTTAGAATGGTTTGTTATTATTGCTTCAACAGTTTGTGTATATATACTATCGACTCATTGTTTTTCGATATACTTATGATATATAGTCCCGGAGCAATACTGTCAAGACTTATTGACTCTTTGATAGAAGTTATTTCCTTCCTCAATATCAACCTTCCGTTTAAATCAGTCATAACAATGTCTTGTCCGATTGAGTTTTCCGGACATTCTATTGTTACCTGCTCTCTTGCGGGATTAGGGTAAATCTTAAATTCATTATTTTTAAGAACTTCCGGAACGGAAGTGACATCTATTCTCTTCCGCTTTGTCTTTCGATTTCCTAAGACATCGTAAGAGTAGGTTGTTACACTGACCGGTGTTGTCACTTTGACGAGTCGATTTAGTTTGTCGTACTCGTAGGTTGTATTAGTTTGCGCCATCAATTTCTGAGACAAAACAGAAAACAAACAGAATATTAATAATTTGAATTTATTCATAATATCTTTATATTTAATACATACCAGTTTTTTTAACAGTCCACAGTAAAATATTATTGATACCTTTTCCAATACCTACACTATCCAGTCCTTTATTTAATAGTTGTCCTGCGTGCCATATCGGATCCGATGAATTGTTCATCGCTTTAATATAAGTGTTAAAATCTCCTCCAGTTTTTTTTGCAGCCGAGATAGCTTTGACATTGTTTATTATGTGCATCTCAATTATAGAGCTAAGAACGACAACGGCTAATGCATCAACAGTTACAAAACCTTTAGGTTTAAAAAGTCCTCCTTTATTAGCTCCTTTTAAAATCTCTTTTTTAAGAATTTGTAATTTCCACTTTGTAGAAGCAGAAACAGCGGATGTTCCCTTTATAGCACCTGCCAAAGTTTTTAATTCAAGCATAAATTGACCCAAAGCCTCTGTTGTCGCTGTTGTCAGTTCTACAGAATTAACCAACCCCAGCCCTAAATAGGATTCCCCTTTTGGGTCAATCCCCATTATCGGATTATTATCCGCATAAGGATAGAGGTTGGTGCTCCATATCGGGTCTTCGGATAGGATACGCCCTATTGTGGGGTCATAATGTCGTGCTCGCATGTAATAAAGATGCTCGTTGAGATACATTACGCCATATTTGCCAACGTAACGGAATGGGTTGAAGTCGGTCTCTTCTTGTTTCGTTATATTGCCAAAATCGTCATATTGATAGCGGTGAGTTACTTTGGCATTGTCGTTTACCATAGCCACCGTACTGCCACGGAAGTCAGAGACGTAGTAATGTATGGTTCCATCGCCATTGATGCGGGCTTCTAATCCTGCACCATATAAGTAATAGCAAGTAATATTTCCACTTGCATCCACCTCTCCAATGACATTGCCAATACCACTGATATCGGTGAGATATCGGTGTGTACCATACTGTCTAATATTTCCCATTGGATCATACTCTATAGTTGTTCCAGCTGCAGAAGTCAATCTGTCAGACCTATCCCACCTGTACTGTTCGCTTCCCCTTTGCAGTGTATTGCCATTATTATCGAAAGCAAAATGTGTATTTCCTGCCTTCTCTATACGATTGACAGAATTATATGTATAATCCACATCTTCTTCTTCAGATAGTGTTTCAACAAAAGGTTCTCGTGATGTTTGTTCAATGATATTGCCTGCTTTATCAAGTTTGAACTCGTAGCCTGCAATTTGTGAACCGTTGGAACGCAATGTTTTCTTAGCCGTTAATCGCCCAGCATGGTCGTATGTGTAATCGGTATGTATGCCATTTGGATAATCAACTCTTGTAAGTTTGCTATCTTTGTTGTATGTATAACTGATAGTCCTATCATGCCAGTCGGTAAGAGAGGTAAGCCTGTTCAAGCCATCGTATCTGTAGTATATACTCTTTCCGTTCGGGTAAGTTATTTTTGTAACGTTATCATTGGAGTCATATCCATATCTGATACGGTTGTTCGAAACATCATTATAAGAAACTTCTATGACTCTGTTGAAGCCATCATATTGAAATTCAAGTTTCTTATTGTCTTTCTTTACTTCGGCAAGCCGCATCTTATCATCATACCGATAATTATTAATTCCGTCATTCACAACTCTTCCCAAAGCATCGTATGAATATGAAAGTTTTGTTCCGTCAGGCTTCGTGAAGTTTTTCAAACTTCCATCTTCGTTGTATTCGTAGTGTTTGGTGTATCTGCCGGATGAAACAGATTTTAACCAATCGGTGGCATTATCATAAGACATTGAAGTCATTTCTCCTTTGGCATTTGTAATGCCTGTCATATTATCATTCTTATCATAACTATACCGTGTAGAATGGTTTTCGGCATCAGTTTCTTCTATAATGTTATCGTTATTATTATATTTATAATATGTGGTATTGCCCAAAGCGTTCGTTGCAGAAATGAGTCGGCTGGCTCTATCATATTCCATCGAGGAACTGATACCTATCGCTGGTTGATACACCTGTGTAAGATTCCCGTAATTATTGTAAGAGAACTGTGTTTCTATGTTTTCTGCACTCGTTACTGAAATAGGCAAGCCATTAGAACTTATTTCTATTGTTGTCGTGGAATTTTCTGGTGCGTTGATTTCGGTCAGATTACCTCTGCTATCGTATGAATATCTTGTCGTATTTCCATTTGCATCTGTTTGACTTGTGATATTGTTGTTTTCATCGTATGTCATTCGGGTAGTATGTACTTCCGAATTGTCAATAGATGAAACTCTTATTTCCGTCACATTTCCTCTTTCATCATAATTGATTTTGCTAATGTCACTATTATTGGATTTTACAGAAGTAGGCAATTGTGGTTGAGCATTGTCATTATATGATGCCGAGATGTTTAATCCCTCGTCTCCATTCATCCGGGTCATCACATTATTACTATTATAGTTGTAGGCGAATTTAGATGTTTGGCCGTGACGTTTAACCTGAATCATCGATGAGGTCTTTGCCTGTCCTTGATAGTCAGCAGATACTGAAACAGAAGTTTTTGTAGCAGGCACACCGTTCATACCGGATACTGTATTTTTCAAACGTCGATTTGCTTCATATTCGTTCTCTATATAATTGCCTTTTGGTAATTGTACGCGTTGTAACAAGAATGCAGTTCCTCTGTTGCCCGCATCGCCATATTCATAATTCGTACAATTACCCTCTGCATCAATGAACGACGTTAGTGCATAAGCATCAAGAGGCTTGTTATATGTATATTGAAATCTTATGCTTCGACCAATTGGGTCTATAATGCTTTCAATAAGATTTGTACCTGTTTTATATTTGAATTTCAGTTCACGTTGTCCGTCAGATACACTGCTTATGTTCATTGTTCCGTTTTGTCCTTCCGAATAGTTTATATTTAATTGATTGCCGTTTCGGTCGGTGACGGAAGATAAGTACAAAACCATGGCACCTGTTCCTCCCTGATTGGTGAAGCGGTATTCTGTCTTTGATTTTGTACGGATAATTACTTCGTTATAGTTTACGGTCATATCATCATACACTCCAATTGACTCCGGGTGCATTTTTGTTCCGTCTGACTTGTATATGTGTATGTTTCCACCTCCCCAATGCACGATTGCACGCGCATCAGTTCCTTTTCCTACAAGTGTTATATAGGAATGATATGTGTGGCTCTAGCCTATTCCGAGTGGTTGGTAGGTTTCTGTTTTTCCTTTTACTTCACGTGAACCGAAGAACGCATCAGGCAAGGTTGTATTATATGAATTATATTCGTGTGAAAAAGTCAATGGTACAACACCGTCAAGAGAGAAGCCGGTTTTTGTATAATGATTGAAATTACCCATTTGGAATCCAATACCCAATGACAATGTCTTTGTTGTGATATTAAGCGGTTCAAAATAATCATTTACCGTAGGATTAGGTGCAGGAATATAACCACTTTCTATTTTTTTCATTATGTTTGTCAACATTATGAATGCTTCTCCACGAAGACATTCATCGTATGGACGGAATGTGTTGTTCTTTCCACCGGAAGGAGTTGCTATAATTCCGAGTGCTGCTGCTTTTCGTATGTAGCCGAACTTCGTGGGGTTGTTTTCCAACAAACTTACTGCATCCTTATCCGCTGGATATGGATTATTGCTGCTTGATAAATCAGGCTTTATATTGAATGTTTCACAAAGAGCTTTCAGAACATCAACTCTCGTGATGGTATTTTTAGGATTAAAATTCAAACGATTCCTGTCAAAAGGAGATACTCCGTCTCCATATTCAAGATATAGTAGTGAACGTGCAGCTTGATAATAATATGAATTTTCCGAATTTAGTTCGGCTATATCGGAATATACTGATGGATAAATATCAGACGGAACATTAGACGGAACTTGACTTCCATTAAGAAGATACAGTCCACGGAATGCTATTTTAGCTAAATGTGCCCTTTTAAGTTTTCCGGTAACGTTCACCGAACCATTTTCGTCTGAACCAGAAAGAACCGTACGTCCACAAAGGAACGCTGTGGGTTCATAATATACGCTTGATGTCGGTATGTCAGAAAGGTCGCAATCTCCGCTTGGTTCGCTTCCACCGATTGTAGTGAACGACCAAATAGGACTTGCTGGTGCGTATGTGGCAGAACTTTTGTTATACTTCCATACCTGCCAATAATATTTTGTGCCATTTTTCTCATTACGCAGACTTGTTCCTCTATGTGAACCTCTTGATTCTCTATAATTTGAAAGATTACTATCCTCGCTATATCTCACAGCATATAATTCACCCTCAATACCTCCACTCCAAGAAACATCGGTATATGTACTAATACCAGTAGCGTTATCGGAGGGAGAAGGCGATGTTACGGGCTTATCACCAGTTGTGAAACTTCTTAATTCGCTTTGGTTGTAATCTACTGCGTTTCCATCACTTGCACTACCAGAATAAAAGCGATAATAGTAAGTTGTATTGGGGACAAGTTTATCTATATCAAAACTGAATGTCAGAATGTCATTGGAAGCATTAAAGTTTTGGCCTTGGGTTATTTGTCCAAGGGTCTTTGTCATTCCATATTTGAAGAAACATGCTCCACGATGCCCATTAGGGTTAGTACTTCCTACCAAAGTGGCTGTATATTGCCCAATATTTGTTGCATAGGCCGATACGATTGTAGGAAGTTCCCACGGGGTTTCAGTAGTGAAACTTTTAATTTCTCCAGAAGTCACTCCCGAACTATTTGAGGCTAACAGTTTGTAGTAATAGGTTTTTCCACTTTCCAATCCGGTTATTTTTGACGATACATCAAAATATCCGGTACCTGTTGCACCGTATTTGATTGTGGTGCTGTTTGGCATGTCGTATCTGGATGTGCCGTATTGAAAAGAGTAATAAGTTTCTTGTCCGTATGGATTTATTGTTCCGAACAGGGTCGCATTATCTATTCCTACAATAGCATCCCCTGTAGTTACATCCGGTTTAGGAGTTGATGCCGTAACTGATACTGTGTTTGAATAGTAACGCACATTACCAATTTTAAGTATAGAACAATAGTAACGTGTACCACTATCGAAACCAGAAACATTTATAGTTTGTACACATGTTGAGTTTCCTGCGTAAAACGTAATGCTTCCATAATCCCGACCACAAACCAAAGAAGCAACATTGCTTGTACGGCTTTCTTTTATGTGAAACTCCATTGTTGATGGAGTATTGATTGGATTTCCATTTGAGTTAACAAGTTGTGTCTCAAATCTAAGATTCGTCCCAGAAATGGAAACCAATCTTAATTTTACATATCCCCCGGTATAAGTGTACCCACAAGTTCCATGAACATCACCTTTTTTGCTTGGCGAAATGTCGTAAAACTCGGTTCCCACATCCGGGTCAGCGGAATAATGTTGTCCATATACAACCGTGAATGTTGTCAGAAGAATGGACATTAGCAGTAATTTTTTCTTTAACATGGCTAATTATTTTTTGAAATTATTTTTGCTTATAATCAGTATTTTATATGAAATATTATTGTGTATAGAACTGAACCAAAGAAGAAGGATCCCACTATTCGATTTATGTAAATCCTTGTAGGTTAGGAAATACAAAAAAGAGGTGGAAATGCAGTTTCCTATTTATCTAACCTCCAAACCTCCGTATTGTTCCTACAAAAAATAAGCAACGCGGTAAGTCCACGTCATGATTAATATACACCCACTTTACATGTTGCAAATAATTTTAATGCGCATTTTGAAAAATGTATAGAAAGCATCCTGACGTGATCGTTCCCTGTCGCCGCATCTTCTGTTTTTTTAGTCAAGTTTGCGAAATTTGATAGAAGAGATAACGTTTGTAAATGCTCTTTTCAACAAAAATTAGTTTGACTTACCCTTTTGGGATTTGTTTAAACTTTTGCAAAATTAATAATAAAAAATATAAGTACAAAAAAGAATTTAAAAAATTTTGATTTATTGTTGTATTTATGGTGTTATAATAACTTGACATAAGTACGAAAAGAATGAAAAGATTTGGTTTCTCGTTTGTTTTTTGCTATCTTTGCAGCCTGAAATTAATTTAAAACAAGGTAAAGTAAATTAAGATGAAAGCATTTGTTTTTCCCGGACAGGGAGCACAGTTTGTAGGTATGGGCAAAGACCTTTACGACAACAATCCGTTGGCAAAAGAACTTTTCGAGAAGGCTAACGATATTCTTGGCTATCGCATAACAGACATCATGTTCGAGGGAACAGACGACGAACTGAAGCAAACAAAGGTGACACAGCCTGCCGTTTTCCTTCACAGCGTTATAAGTGCGCTCTGTATGGGCGATGATTTCAAGCCGGAGATGACTGCCGGTCACTCGCTTGGTGAGTTCTCTGCACTCGTTGCTGCGGGAGCATTGAGTTTCGAAGACGGACTGCGCCTTGTCTATGCACGTGCTATGGCGATGCAGAAGGCTTGTGAGGCTGCACCTTCTACTATGGCTGCTATCATCGGACTGCCGTTTGACAAGATAGAAGAGATATGCGAGGAAATCAGCAAGAAAGGTGACAAGGGCGTTGTCGTACCGGCAAACTATAACTGTCCGGGACAGTTGGTAATCTCGGGTAATATCGAGGCTGTGAACGAAGCGTGCGAGCAATTGAAGGCTGCCGGCGCGAAGAGGGCACTGCCTCTTAAGGTGGGCGGTGCGTTCCATTCACCTCTGATGCAGCCGGCGAAAGACGAATTGCAGGCTGCCATCGAAGCGACAGAGATAAACACGCCGAAGTGTCCCGTGTATCAGAATGTTGATGGCAAACCACATACCGACCCGGTGGAAATAAAGGCTAACCTAATTGCACAACTCACGAGCAGCGTACGCTGGGCACAGAGTGTGGAGAACATGATTGCCGACGGTGCTTGCGACTTTACGGAGTGTGGTCCGGGCAAGGCTTTGCAGGGAATGATAGCAAAGATTAACCGCGAGGTAAGCGCACACGGAATTGAAGATTGAACGTTTAGAGATTAAACGTTGATGACGACAAGTTGAAAGTTGGGCGGAGTAATATTTTCTCGTTTCTGCCCGACTTTCAACTTGTCGTCATCAATGCTAAATCTTGATAATAATATGAAGCCAATAATATACCAAGTCTTTACCCGCCTTTTCGGCAACAAAAACTCCACGAACAAGAAATGGGGAACGATTGAAGAGAACGGGGTAGGGAAAATGAACGACTTCGACGATGCCGTACTTGGGAGAATAAAAAAACTCGGTGCTACGCATGTTTGGTTTACGGGAGTCATACGTCACGCATCGCAGACAGATTACTCAAGCCACGGAATACCGCGACAGCACCCTGATGTAGTAAAAGGAGTGGCGGGTTCTCCCTATGCAATAGCAGATTACTATGACATCGATCCGGACATTGCCACTGATACGGACAAACGCATGGAAGAGTGGCTTGCCCTCATTGAGCGTACACACAAGGCCGGAATGAAAGTGGTAATGGATTTCGTGCCGAACCATGTGGCACGCGAGTACAAAAGTATATGCAGACCGGAGGGTGTGAAAGACCTCGGGGAGGACGATGCCACGGATCGGCAATTTGCTCACGACAACAATTTCTATTATATTCCGGCACCGCTTGATCTTTCAAATGTAAATGTCGGAACGGACGGAGTTCCGTACAAGGAATATCCCGCACGCGCAACGGGTAACGACGTGTTTTCTGCCACTCCGTCGCGCAACGATTGGTATGAGACGGTAAAACTGAACTACGGCACAGACTATTGCGATGCCGGCGGACGGTCGGAACATTTTCACCCCATACCGGACACATGGGACAAAATGACCGACATACTGCTTTTCTGGGCGCGTAAAGGTGTCGATGCGTTCCGATGTGACATGGCAGAAATGGTGCCGGCAGAGTTTTGGGCATGGGCAACGGATAAGGTAAAGTTCTTGTTTCCGGAAGTAAGATTCATCGGCGAGGTGTATAACCCGTTGGAGTATCGCAGGTATATTGCTGCCGGCTTTGACTGGCTTTATGACAAGGTGGGGATGTACGACTGTGTGCGAGACGTTATTTGCAACCGTTGCCATGCGTCAGACATTACCGCACAATGGCAGAATGCCGGCGACATGCTCGGTCGCATGCTTTATTTTCTTGAGAATCACGATGAACAACGCATCGCAAGCGATTTCTTTGCGGCAGATGCCCGACGCGGCATTCCGGGGCTGATTGTATGCGCATTGTTTAACAAGGGACCGTTCATGCTTTATGCCGGGCAAGAGTTCGGAGAGCGAGGAATGGACGAGGAGGGATTCAGCGGTACCGACGGACGTACCACAATATTCGACTATTGGTGTGTAGATACTCTTCGTCGCGGATATTTCGACCGCCGTCATCTGCGTAAGGAGGAGCGAGAAATTGAAGAATCGTATCGCAGAATACTTACATTGGCTAACGAAGAGCGTGCCGTGAGCGATGGAAAGTGTTATGACTTGATGTATGTGAACCAACATATTGCCGACCGACAGTTTGCTTTCCTGCGCAAGAATGATAACGATACGTTGCTCGTGGTGGCTAACTTCGATGACAACAAAGCGGAGTGCGACATTAATATCCCGCGTCACGCATTCGATTTTCTTAAAATGTCGGATAGCGTAAGCACTGCCACAAATCTGTTGACGGGTTCTGATATGGTTCTTAAACTGACAGCCGAAAGTCCGGTGCATCTGACAATACCGCCGCTCGGAGGAGTTGTTTTGAAATTCAAAAGTTAAAGGTCGGAAACATAATGATTCGTTTTCCGACCTTTAACCCAAAGATTTCGAATTTCAGTTTGTTCTGTGTATTATGCTGCCACTTCCCTGATGTGTTGCCAACACCAGCACTTCGGCAATCTGAACGTGAGCCGGTGCGTTGGCAGCATACAGCACCACGTCGGCAATATCGTCGCCTGTAAGTGGTTTGATACCTTTATATACATTCTCGGCACGTGCGTTGTCACCGTGGAAGCGCACGTTGGAGAAATTGGTTTCCACGAGTCCCGGCTTAATGTTTGTCACGCGTACCGCCGTGTGGGCAACGTCTATGCGCAGTCCGTCGGTAATGGTTTTCACGGCAGCCTTGGTGGCACAATACACGTTTCCGTTGGCGTATGCCGCGTCGCCTGCCACTGAACCGATGTTTATGACGTGTCCCTTGTCGCGTTCCACCATTCCCGGCACTATCAAACGTGTCATGGTGAGCAGACCTTTTATGTTGGTGTCTATCATCGTGTTCCAGTCTTCCGGGTCTCCTTCGTATTCCTTGTCTAACCCGAGAGCCAGTCCGGCATTGTTAACCAGCACGTCAATTTGTCTCCAATTTTCGGGCAGCGAGGCCACTGCCTCTTCGGCTTTGTCGCTCCGACGTACGTCGAAAACCAGCGGCAACACTTTCTTGCCGTCGTTCTCCAATTCCGTTTGCAGGGCTGCGAGTTTGCTTTCGTTGCGCCCTGTTATAATAACCGCGTAACCGCTTTGTGCAAACTTACGGGCACAAGCCTCCCCGATACCGCTCGTGGCTCCCGTTATCAATGCAATTTTTTGTTCCATCACAGATGTGTTTTTGACAATGTTCAGGCTTCCGCAGGTGTCCATTTGCAGCGTACCGGTGACACGATGCTCCCTTCTTTCTTCATCACAGCGAATGCTTTATCTACTTCCTTGCGGTCAATTCCTGACAATGTTGCCACTTCTCCCGCCGACACCGGTTTGCCGGCATCGCGCATGGTTTGCAATACTTTTTCCTTAGTATCCATATTACTGTATTTTTAAGTTTAACATTCTATAGTGTGGTGCAATCCAAGCATCACGATTGCAAAGATAAAAAATAATTCACTTAATACAAAGTTTTAATGATATTATTAATCGGCGCGTCATTAAAACATAAACACTCGGGAAACATACTTGTTGTTATTTAACCCCAATCTGTCATTAGACCGCATTTTCTTAGATTTGCCATTGCCGTTACGCTTCCCAACTGCTTTAGCCCGCTTGCTGCCATCTGCGCAGCCATTACATCT
>NZ_RQZH01000034.1 GCF_003932845.1 Prevotella sp. OH937_COT-195 | reverse complement strand
TTCTCCAACGAGTACTACCTCAAAGAAAACTCGCTGATACTTTCGGCAACCATTGAGGGCAGACGGATAGAAACGATTGAAGTCAATTTGGACACGCTTAAAGTGGTGCAAAGTCGTGGTGTGTGCAATAAGAATACGGAATATCACGACCAAATTGTTAGCCTTGTCAATGCCAACCGCAAACTGATAAGGCAGAGAATGAGAGCGACAGCATAAGCAACTATCACCAAAACATCACAGAAATGAAAGCAGAAATAGAAAGCATCGTATCATCGTATGTAATTGGACGGACGAGATACCCCATATCCTTGTAAGGGTAATCAATGCCATTACCCTATCCGCCAACGAGAGGGAACTGAGGGCAGCCGTCAAACGGATAGCCGAAGAAACGGAACTTGACAAGTTCTTTGCCTATGGTTACGGCACGCATCATTTTTGGCTTACCCACCGCAGGTTATCCAATGGAGAGCCGATGGAACACAGATTATTAAAGGTCGAGTTCTGAGTATATGAATAAGAAAGTTTATAGAGTACGAACGCAGTACATTTTCGAGGGAGTGTTTGAAGTAGTTGCCGAAAGCAAGGTGGAAGCACGGCAGAAAGTCCGACAAGATTGTGGGTTAATAATGGGCGGAAGCATTCATAGCACTTTGCCTGATGAGGAGGTATCCTCCCTTGCAGTAAACTATTATGATAAATGGCTATATGGTTTCCATTCCGCTTTTTTGTTGTTATGATCTAACGGGGCGACGAGCCCACATTAACGAAGTGAATGAGGTGCGATTTCCTGTATTTCCCTTTTTCTTAGATAGAATATATAATTTTTCATCGTTCTCTATTATTTTTTTTGCATATGACTCGGCAAAAGATTTAGGCAGTTCACCCGTGTTTTCAAATAAAGATATCGCCTTAAGAGTAAAGTAAACTATGACAAAAACAGGAAGAAGTAAAAACATTGCCCATAATCCACATGTTTCCCACATTATGCCCCAAACACCTAACACAGCACCATATATTAAATATGACTTTGTCAAAATCGTATTTTTTTGAGGGACAAAAGAACTATTCCATCTCTGCAATAGAAATAACCATGTCGTTGCAATAGCTCCTACAACAATGCTTGTCCTTTCTGTAAGAGATAAAATAGAAATTCCAAGTAACGCTATTATCCAATAAAACACAGGAAACTGTGTCATACGTAATAAGCTCATACCACCATATCTAACAGGAATATCAAATACCAATGTATACTTGTCCGTTTCATTGACTTCGTTTTTCCATGTGAAAATAAATGTAGAGGAATCGTTTCCATAAGAATGTCTTAATATCGATTCTTTGTTGTTTTGTTTTATTTTAGACTTAAAAAAAATCAATCTAAATATATCAGGTAGAATTATGGAAATATTCTCAATCTTTCTTGAACAGTATATTGTTCCTTTAATGAAACTCGAAATAAAAGGATAAAAGCGCATCCCATAACGATTCCCCAATTTGTCATCATAACTGCCCGATATAACTTTTCTTTCATCAAATAATCCAATGACAGAAATTTCTACTACGTAATTCTGACAGTCTCCCTTTTGAGATAAAATCTTATTTGATTTTCCTTGCTTGCCTTTAATTAATTGAATTATTTCCATTTCTGTTGATAGATTAATTTCAAATTTCTCAATTGAATAAAAAGACAGTATGGAAATTGAATGCAGATAAATTGATTCGGCACTTATCTTTAGATACACGTGACTATTCTCCATATTTTCGTTCGATTTTACAAAATTCGTCTATTATTGCTTCGATATCTTTTTTACATATATCATTAATAAGTTTGTCTGGAAAGTATAAGCGAGCAAAACCTGATTGAAGAAGTAAAAAATTACTAAGCAGATTAGCATTCCCTGTTCTTATAATCAAATCAACTGGAGTTGAAATCCACAAGTTATTCAGCAAATCAGTAGGAGAATTTGATTTAAGAGAACTCTCCAATAGCTCTACAAAAGGGTTGTATGCCACACATAAATTCAACTGCTTACTTACACAATCCCTTGTCCTTAGCTTAAGTTTAATTAGGGAATCTAAAAAATATTGAGGAAGAAGACTTTTGTTGCCAAAAAAATCAACATGGACATTATTTTTCTCTACAACAGGTAAAATGTGAATATTACAAAAATTAGATTCTGCTTTACAAAATGCTTCTACCTCGACCATCGGCCTTTCAAAATTCTGACTACTAGAAAAATAGACGCTGATTATACTTACTCCTCTGTCATAGAGAAATTCTATGATTTGGCAAAGATTTCGCATAGCTAAATCATATGATTCGTAATATGACATGCCCTTTTTTACAGCCCATCTTCTACTACCATCAGGTATTAGCGCGACATGGTTAGGAATTATTTCTCTTGAAGGATGATAATTTTCAAAAATATCTTTCATTATTGGTTATTCGTAAAATGATTTGGCTTTATTCAATTCTGTTTGAAATATATAAGAATTAAGATGTGGAATGCAAAAACAGTAAAATTCAAAACCTTCAATGGTAACACGGAAATTTTTCTTTTCAATAATGTTGTCAAACATATATCTCAAGATCATTAATGATTTCTGACAGTCGCAATATTTTATGGAAACATTTAGCAGGCCTATTATTTCATTTATCTTTGTGCAATGCAATTCGTCACACGGATATATAACGGGAATATTGACAATGGAACATTTAATTTCCTGCCTTAATATACAATATAATTGTTCATATATTACTTCAAAGTTGTCAATTATGCTTTGCCATGTGAGACTTGCCAATTTAAATCCACGGTATCCACAAGAGACATCGGTTATCTTTTTTCCTGTAATGGAAAAAAATATTAATGAGGCGAGCAAATTTGAAGCGATTTTGCATGAGGGAACATGACTGATATCAAAGAAACGATTGCCTAATACGCAATCATAGAGGTCTAACTTTGAGATAAATTCATCAATAAATTCAGGGTCGTGCTGTCCATCCGCATCGATTGTTACTATACGCTCAAAACCGTTGACTTTTGCATATTCTAAACCAGAATTGATTGCTTGAGACAATCCCATGTTTTTTTTATGCCTGATTAATCGAAAGTTCTCGTTAATTACTATCTGACTTGTATTATCTGCGCTTCCATCATCAATGACAATAACATTTTCTTTCTTGCATTTAAGAAAGTCAAGGACAGACTTTATCTTCGATTCAACATTATATGCGGGAATAATAATCAAGTTGTTCATAGCTATTTTATCCTGTTGAAATCTTTTACATTTAATTCAGATCTTATCAATTCTGCACATGTTGATCGGCGACTATAATCTTTTTTGCTCATTCTTAAGTAACTTCCTACAAAGGTAGTATCATTTCTTTGAGTGATAAACCAACATCCATAACTTAAGACACTTTGGTCTGTAGCCCAGAAGATAGCAACAAAATCCCTTCCCAATAATTTACCATAAACTTCATAACGCCTATGGTTTTGATCTTTTGGAAAAATTCTTTTTGCCGTACCTATTATTTCATTTCCATTTTGCTTTAGGTAGAAAATATCTCGTTTTATCACATTATTGTTATCATCATATATCCTGTCTTCCCATATGCCAGTATACGGAGATCTAACTTCTTTAAATCTCTTATATATTAATGGGGCTAATGCGATAACTATACTAATAATGCCAATAATTATACCACTTATGCCAATAATATAACTACTATCACTACCAACAACATACTGTTCCATAAAAAGACCATCGATTTTTACACATTTATATATAGAATCATTCCGCTAGATTGATTAAATCCCCAAACCAGAATCCTCGCTTTCATTAGGTTTGGGGGTAGAAGGCTTCGTCCCTTTCTTTGGTTTAGGGTTGTCTGTTCGTAGGTCATATCGGTAAGCGTGAAGTATTTCTTCGACGGACTGAACAGTACCACGGGCTTCTCAATGTGTTCCTGCGCACGGAAAGGTTTGCCAACCTCCACCGCCTTGCTCTTGAACGAGGGTTTGAGCGTGCCGAGGTCGCCGAACTCCACAATGTCACCGTTTGCCACGATGTCGCGTGCAATTTCCGTGGCGTAGTTCAATACGGCTTCCACTTCTTGACGATTAAATGTGGTAGATTTCGCCACACGTTCGCAGAAACTGCGGAAATCCACACGATGTCTGCCCGTAGGTTGGACAATCTGGACAATCTGAACGGTCTTGCCCGATTGAGGTCCGATGCTCATTTTACGTTCTATAAGAACGAATTGTAAGGGTTTGTTTGCCATAATTCTATCGTGTTTTCCTCCTTTGCCCTCCTTTGCCGAAGTTGGAGGTGTTGGCTTTCGGCAAAGGCTTATTTATTGTGATAACGCAAAAGTAATTGAATTATTGCAAAAAGCCAATTAGAAATTCAGGGATTGCTAATGAATGGATTTTATGATGTTCACCAGACTATAAAAACGCCCCTTGCAAGCTGATAAAACTTGCAAGGGCGTCGTACAAATTCTACTTCCTCTCCTTTTCCTCGTCCTTTTGACTGTTGAACTCAAACGAGAGTTTCACCGTCTGTCCGAAATTATCCTCCACATACACATCAATGGTCTGCTGGTCGGTGGATGCAGAGGTGTAGTATAGCCTGAATTCTTCTTTCGTAAGCGGGTAACGGTCATTGGGCTTGAAGACCGTGCCGTCGTCCATCTTCAGCCGTCCCTTTCCATCGGGCTGAAAGTACCTTATGGTATAGTGGGTATCGGCAAAGTTGCCCTCCCTTTTCAATGTACAGCGTATCTCCGCCGTCTGTCCCTTGACGATGTGCTTCTGCACCGGCATCGTCTCTACCGTGAACGGGTACGCCTGCTGAATATCCAACTCGTGATTACAAGCAGATAGACAAAACCCTGCGAGGGCAAGCACTCCCATTACCCAAATCGTATTCAATATTTTCTTCTTCATTGTTTATTATCGTTTTGTTGTTTTACATTGTTTCCTGCATTCTTGGAAAGCAGAAATTCATTCAAATCCTTGTGGTCGGCATACAGGGAGGAGTGGTCGATGACCTTCTCTCCGAAGTCTGCCCTCAACCTTTCCAATGTTCTCCGTCCTGCATCGTCATTGTCGAGGAAGCATTCTATCTTTTCATAGCCCTGCAAGGCTTTCACCGCATTCTCCACGTTGGAAACGGAATTAAGCACAAGCCAGTCCGAAGCGATGATGCCAATTTGCATAGCGGAGAGACAATCTATAAAACCCTCGAATACGGCGCATACGTCCGAGCCGTTACGTTTCAGGGAAATATCTTTCGGTGGGATGCACCCCTTGAAAAAGCGATTACGCAATTCCATTCCTCCTGCCTCGTTACGGAAGCCGATGGCATAGTACCGTTTGCCATGCACACGGTATCGAACCTCCTCGCAGTTGGGAATGGCAGTATCGGCGAAAATGCCCCGCTCTTTCAAGTAGCCCAGCAGTCTGGCATCCTGCAACGGTCGCACCCAAATATCCTCGAAGACGGGTTCTTTCTCTTCATTCCTTTGTGGACGTTCTATTACGGGAAGCGGACACGTTCCGCTCTTGGCGATGAAAGCCGCCCGCAGGAGGAAATCCTCGCTTCCGATGAACGCTCCTGCCAAGTCGAAGATGTCGCCCCCATTGCCCGTCCCGAAATCGAACCAGACATTCTTGGCGATATCGACCTTGAAAGAGGGTGTCCGCTCCGTGCGGTACGGAGCGGAATACCACAAGGTTTTTCCTTTCTGTCCAGTCGGAAGAATCCCCATCGCGTTCAGGAAGTCAACAATGGAGATTTCTCTCATCTGTCACACATCCATCAATTCTGTATGATTTTCTGTCCGACACCGTACTGTGCATGGAAATGCCCCGTAGGATCTCCCCACAGGCAACGCTCCCTGCCATACTATCAAACAACAAAACAATTTCGGCGATTTTACCTACCAATTTCGGCGAAATTGCTTTATAAAATCGGCGAAATTGCTATGCGAAAGTATATCAAATGTGAACATGTTGAAACTTAAACAGATTTGCGAAAAGATATTAACCGATGTCGATGTCGGCTAAAAACACTTTGATGCATGTCAAAATTTTATTGTCATGCTTTATTTTATCTTCAAAATTTTGAAATGTAAACCTTGAAACAAATCTGCGGTAAAAGTTCCATCGTAATCAGAATTTACGGCGTATTTTTTCTTGTTGTCTTATCACGAAGCGGGGTAATATATGCAAGAGTCATTCTATGGCATGGAAAAGTTTATTTTTCATTACGAGATGTTTCTCCTTGACGATGAAGACTTTAAGTCTTTTCAAAAAAACGGAGTGGGTACAATATTGCTTTTACGACTTTTGCTTTGTGCTTAATAAAAACGACATCTCTGCGGTATAGATTTAGCAGAGATGTCGTCCGATGAATTATTGCTCCGGTAAAAGCATCGTTTTATGGTGTTTTATAAAGCCGCATCTCAACCGGAAAGGTTGATTAACAGTCTCTACCCTACCTCATTGCTTTCACGGTTGCAGTGTTGCCGTTTACAAGAATGGTGCGTATGACGAACACCATGTGATTGTCATCGGGCAGGCTGAATGTAACGGCATTGGCATTGTTACACTTAATCTCGAACAGTTTGGTACCGTCGAGTGCAAATGTTTCGACTCTTGCCAATGGTATCCGGGGGCTTGCTACGTTAAGTTGTCCACCCGTAATGCTCACTCGCACATCCGGTTCGTTAATGATTGTTGTGCCGATGCTTGCAGTTACTGGCGATGATTTGAGAATTGGGTATCCGTCGTTTTTGCTTTTGTCAATGCTCCACACCTTGTTAAAATCCCAACCTTCAAATGTAGTTTGAGATTTCATCTGCTCCGTAGTCATTGGTTTACAGTCACAATCGTTGTGCGAGAAACCACCCACAGCCTTTTCCTGTACCGATGCTTCCTTGTCGTAGTAGCAATCTTTTATGGTGGCAGTGTATGACTTGTTGCCAACAAAACCCGCAGCGGTAACATTATCGTGTGCTGTAACTTTCCCTGTAGAGTAGCAACGTACAATGTTGCTGCCCGTATAATCGAGCGAACCTATAAATCCGCCCACACTTACATCTCCTTCAACTTCAGAACGGGCATAACAGTCGCTGATGCTTGTTTCCTCGTTCTTGCCCACGAAACCACCAACGTAAGTAATACCCTTAATCAGTTGACCGGCAGCAAAACTCTTTTCAATAGTCGATTTCACTGCAGTGCCTGCCAAACCGCCAATTTGGTTTCCACCTTCAACTCGGGCTGTAGTCATACATTCGCTCATGGTACAATTGCTAAGAAAACCAGCTATACCGCCTGCGACGCGACCAAGTCTTCCATCGGTTGTATTCTCAATGCTTTTAACACTTCCGGTTGTCCAACAGCCGATTATTTTACCATCAATGCACCAACTGGTGATACCGCCAATGTAATCATATCCGCTGATATCGGCCTCGACCGAGCAGTTAACAGTAGTTCCATCGGATTGGTAGCCAAGCAAACCACCCAAATAGATGCCACTACCTTTTATAACCGACTTCGTTACATGGCAATTTTCAATATTTTCTTCAAAGGCATATCCCGCAAGCACTCCCATGTTTTCAATTCCCGTGATTTGAGCATTCTCAATGATAAGGTTACGCACAGTGCCGGAATAAACATATCCGAACAGACCTTGAAAGTCTGTCATGCGGTTAATATACAAGTTGCTTATCTTATGGTTCTTTCCATCGTAGTTGCCTTTGAACGATAATTTCACTACCTGTCCATTCATAATTTGCACCCCACCAATGGAAGCCCAACCTCGTCCTTCGTCCCAATTTCGCGTGGCGGCAAAATCGATATCTTTTATCTGCTCGAAATTGAAACCGGCAAAATCAAGTCCGGAATTTACCTGTTCTGCAATCCATAGCAGGTTTTCAAGAGTTTCAACCTTGTAAGGGTTCTCTGCCATGCCATTACCTTCAGGTTGCACAGCGGCATCGTAGTAGTCTTGTGCCGAAGTAGTAATTGGTAGAATTGCTATCAACACAAGCACCAAAGCTTTTATTGTTTTTTTATTCATCTTTGTGTAGAACATTTATTTAGTTCAAAACAATTTTCTTGCTTTCATCGCCTGCCACCACAATAATCACATCACCCTTGGCAATGCCTTGCAAGCGGAATGTTGCCTTACCATTTATGCTTTCCTGCTTGCCCAAACATGTACCTCGAATGTCGTAAATAGCGACCACCCCTTCTGTGCCTGTCACAGATACTGCCGATGCGTTTGCCATTACCATCATACTTTGGGATGCCACATTATCCATTCCCGTAGGTACTTCACCTTCAATCACAACTTTCACGTCCAAGTTTTCGACGGCTATGAAAGTGACAGAGTTATCCGTAATGTAATCTCCGGCTGCATCGACATAAGGTTGCCCATTGACCTCCCAATAGGCAACCGGTACTTTTCCGGCGGGATTGTCAAAAGGAGCTATCTCAAAAAGAATATGGTCGCCGGGAGTTACATCCGTGCCCGACTCGATTACCGGACTTCCAGATTCGCTGTGGTTGTGACAAGTTATGACTGCCGTTTGCGGTTGTGTATAAGTAATGGTACGTTTTTCCCCATCCTTATAAAATAATATGGTAAGATAGAAACCATTGGGAATATTTTGTTTGTAGAACTGGTCGGGACGAGAAGGGAAATATAAGTTATTGCCAAAACTCCAAACCAATATGTTGTACCCATCTGTCGGACGCGGGTCAAAATATGCACCTCGCCCTTCAGGGAGCATGTACGTAATACCATCGGCCTCCGGAGCAATCACACGCCCGAAATCGCCTTGTTCCTCAACATTTACCTCGGCACCTTCCGAGCCTTCTCCGGGTACTATAAAAGTTACGGGGACAAGTTTACAAACGTCCAAGGTAACAATCTTATTGCTTGTCACATTCTCCAACACCTGCTGTGTTGCGGAGTAAGAACCGCGCATCTCAGTCATGCTGCTCTCGTCACTGCCACCTTTCCAAACATACACAACATAACCTTCATCGGGTATGGCTTCCAAACGTACTTTGCTACCCGATGACACCTCGTAGGTGAATCCGTCGGCCGCAGGAATAAGTTTCTCTTCTTGCAAAGTGGATGGATTGATCAAATAAGCATTAGCAGTCACATTTTGCGCTCCTTGTGCAAATTTGATGATCACGTTTTCTGCCGTAATAGTTAGTGAGCAGAGCAGTAAAAATGTAAGTACCAGGTACTTCTTGTAGTTTTGTTTCATATAGTGATAAATTTAAATGTTATTATTTTGCAATATTACAGATAATAATCTAACCTTACAAGTTTTTTCTTTTATTTTTAT
This sequence comes from Prevotella sp. OH937_COT-195, assembly GCF_003932845.1. Lineage (GTDB taxonomy): Bacteria > Bacteroidota > Bacteroidia > Bacteroidales > Bacteroidaceae > Prevotella. The sequence goes on along the minus strand of NZ_RQZH01000034.1, from coordinate 4,087 downwards.
CAATGCTCCATCTTTTTTCTGCAGATTGACTATTTAGACAATGACACGATTTGGGATGAGAAAAATGTAATAAAAGTTGGCGTTCCTCCTATTTTCGCAATTTTATAGTTGAAAATAAATGTCGTTACAAACAACATCTATATTATTGAATTTATCAATCGGTCAAAAATGTGTTTGATAGTTAAAAGCGAATCCACCAAATATAGGAAATGGCAGATTCGCTTTTTATTTGTTACCATGTGATGATTTTATCCACTATTGCTTGTTGTTCGCCGGCAGTTCTACGCAGATAGATACAGGTTGTTTCTATGCTTTCGTGTCCCATCAGGTCTGCAAGCAGAGATATGTCATTGAACTTTTCAAGGAAATTCTTTGCGTAACGATGACGGAAAGAATGCGGATAAACAACTTTCGGATTAAGACCATACTTCACGGCAAAGTTCTTTAATCCCCAATCGGTCATTAGAGGCTGTTCCCTCCTTTTTCTAATGACCGATTGGGATTAAATAAATAAAAACCGTCAGTTCTCATTTAATAAGGATATTATTAGAATCCTACAAATACAAAGAAACAGAAAATCCGGAAGATATTACGCCGTTACGCAAACAGCAATATCATCAACTGCGCCACCATCACTCTCACGAACAGTGTGAGAGGATATACCGTGGCATATTTTACGGCGGGAATGTTGTTCTTCGAAGCATCGGGAGAAATTGACAAAGCCGGCGCGAACGTCATGTTGCCGGCAACGTATCCCAACAACGTGAAATAGTCCAACTTCAGCCAATAACGTCCCAACAAAGTGGTAATCCACAACGGTATCATCATTATGGCGGCTGCATACAACATCCACAGGTAACCGCCGCTTAGGAGTTTTTCGATGAAACTGCCTCCCACACTCAATCCCACGCATGCAAGAAAGAGCGTGATGCCGAACTCCTTCAGCATGAGGTTGACACTCTGCGTGTTGTGCGTATTGAGTTTGAAACGCGTGCCGAAATTGCTTATCAGTATTGCCACTATAAGTGTCCCGCCCGAGAAACCGAGTTTGGCGGGCATCGGCATTCCTCCCAGCGGTATTTCTATGCTGCCCACAATCAATCCCACAAGTATCGTAACGAACAACACCGACAAGTTGGGTTTGCGCAGTGTGCTTGCCGAGTTGCCGAGTATCTTCTCCACCCTTTTAACATCGTTCTCTTCTCCCACCAATATCACGGTGTCTCCCATATTCAGCCTCAGGTCAGCCTTTCCGATAAGATGAACTCCGGCACGCAGCACCCTTGAGATGTTGACATTATACAAAGTTCTGAATTTAAGTTCCTCTATGCTTTTGCCGTTTACATCCCCCTGCGTTACGAGACAACGGCGCGAAATCAGCCTGTGGTCGAGTTTGAACCACTGCGTGTCTGCCATCTCTATTTTATGTCCTATGAATGCACATATTGTCTCCACATCGTTCTGTTCGGATATTACGAGGACTTTGTCGCCCTCCTTTATTATCGATTCCGGATGTGCCATCTCTATTTCTCCGGTTTCCTTGTGCAATATTCTGGAAATGATGAACTCATGTTTGTCGAGTAATGCCTTGACATGTGATACTTTGTTGTCGAATAACGCCGGATTGGTAACTTCTATTGAAAATACAAGTGCCTCCATTCGTTTCGCCTTTTCCCTGTCTGCTATCTGTTCCGACTCCTTGTCAACCTTTATCCGCAACACCCATTTCATGGTACTTGTGGTCAATATCAAACCAAGTATCGCCACCGGGTAAGCCAGGGCGTAACCTATACCTATGTCAGACGGTATGATTCCGTTAATACCTTTAGCGGCCTCCTGAGCAGCACCGAGTGCCGGTGTGTTTGTCACCGCACCGGCAACAATTCCCATCATGGTATCTATCGGCGTACCGGAGAAATAGAATATCAAGTATGTTATTACAACGGCAAATGCCACAGACAGCATCGAGAGCAGGTTCAACTGTATCCCTCCTTGCTTGAAAGTGGAGAAGAAACCCGGTCCCACTATCATTCCTATGCCGAATATGAACAGCACCATACCGCTTTCCTTTACGAATGAAAGCACCATGGGGTCTATCCCGAGTCCGAGATGTCCGGCAAGTATTCCCGAAAAGAGCACCCATGTCACACCGAGCGATAATCCTCCGAGTTTTATCTTGCTGAGTAATACTCCTACCGTTACCACAAGTGCCAATACGAAAATAGATTGTCCTATACCATGTCCTGTCAGCAATTCCGCTATAATATCCATCGTTACAAATTATTTTCACCTTTAATAACTGTATTTCCCGTGGGGCATTTCATTTCTCGTTGCAAAGGTACAACATTCTTGTTATTCCAAGATTGTTTGTTCGTTTTTTGTGAATTATAATGCGGCATCGCATTATTTGCGACAAAACAAAGGACACGATGGGGCGAAAATCCCACGTGTCCTTTATTTTTTAAATTTGGATGTATGTTTGTTTAACAACAACTTATTTATATCAATACCAATTACTGCGAATCAGAGTCTCTTCAACTTGACGGTGAAGTGGCGCATAAGCGGAGCCTCCCATTCTATGGCAACGCCGCGTGTAATGGTCTCTCTACGGTCATATACGTTCTTCAGCGCGGCGGCAATCACGTTCATGTGGTTGTCGGTATATACGCGACGTGCTATGCAGAGACGGAGCAAATCAAGACCTCCGAAACGATTCTCGCGCGTAACGGGGTCGCGGTCGGCAAGGATATATCCTATCTCACAGCCGCGAACACCTGCCTCAAGATACAATTCGCATGTAAGCGTTTGTGCCGGGAACTCCTCTATCGGAACGTGTGTGAGCACCTTGTCGGCATCGACGAAGATGGCATGACCGCCTGCTGGACGCTGATAAGGTATGCCGTATTCATCAAGTTTAGATGCAAGATATTCAACCTGATGTATGCGTGTGTGCAGCATGTCGTACTCCGTATTCTCATCGAGACCTACGGCAAGAGCGTTAAGGTCGCGTCCGCTCATTCCGCCATACGTGATGTAACCCTCGAAAGGAATGCAGAAAAGTTTTGCGCCCTCAAACCAATCTTTGTTATTTGTCGCAATGAAACCTCCCATGTTTACCACGCCGTCTTTCTTTGCCGACATGGTCATTGCATCTACATGGCTGTACATTTCAAGCGTAATTTCCTTTATAGTCTTGTCGGCATAACCTTCTTCACGATTTTTTATGAAATAGGCATTCTCCGCAAATCGTGCCGAATCCATTACAACCGGCACACCGTGCTTGTGGCATAATGCACATGTCTCGCGTATGTTCTCCATGCTTACGGGCTGCCCGCCTACGGTGTTGTTGGTAACAGTGAGTACCATGAAAGGTACGTTGCCTTTGTTCTCCACGAGTACTTTCTCGAGTTTCTCCAACCCGACATTACCCTTGAACGGCACCACTTTCTGCGTGTCTTTGGCATCATCGTTGGTCACATCGATGGCTTTTGCCTTGCGGCTCTCGATGTGTCCTTTTGTCGTATCGAAATGAGCGTTGCCCGGAATGACGTTGCCTTCCTTGACAAGGTATGAGAACAGTACGTTCTCTGCGGCACGTCCCTGATGGGTGGGAATGACATATTTCATGCCGAAAATCCTATTGACAACCGACTCAAACTTGTAGAACGATGTGGCTCCGGCATAACTCTCGTCACCGAGCATCATCTCCGCCCACTGGCGGTCGGACATCGCTCCCGTTCCGCTGTCTGTAAGGCAGTCGATATATACTTGCTCCGCTTTTAGTTGGAACACGTTGTAATCTGCTTCGCGCAGCCATTGCTCTCGCTCTTCGCGAGTACTCTTTCTCATTGGTTCAATCATCTTGATTTTCCAAGATTCTGCGAATGGTAATTCCATGGTATAATTATTTAAAGTTAATTAGGTTAATGTCAAAATAGCACGGGCGCAAATTTACAAACAAATTTCGATACGGACAATCATTTTACATATTTTTCCTCAAAAAACCGGCAATTGTTAATATCTGTAAATATGTCAGTGCTATTCATTCGCAATCAGTGCGTTACGGGCACAAAATGTCCGATGGTGC
>NZ_RQZH01000033.1 GCF_003932845.1 Prevotella sp. OH937_COT-195 | reverse complement strand
CGGAATATACCTTTGGTGTCTTTGCCCGTTGCCTCTTCTCCGAGTGCCATTGCCTCGTCGTGCGGCGTAACGGGATATTTGTCTTTTAGGACTTGTACGACTGTACAGCGACAGTTGTGCGCTATGCCAATCTTCGTAATATATGACTCATCCTCTTCAACTTCTATGTTATAAACCATTGTTTTTCCCTTATTTTTTGTAACTTTGTCAAGAACTATAGAATAGTTGTTATGAAAAAAGGTGTTACGAATGAAGTTATAGAACGAATTGAAGCCCTTGAAGGCTGCGATATTCTTGATGCCTGCCAACTTCGCTATCTTACAGAGCATCGTAGTTTTCGATGGCTGAGCAAGCATTGGCATATCAATGGGCGTACTGTTTGTCGAGTCCTGCATCAATATGGAATTCCTGTCCGTCACGGCAGCGATGCTGTCCGTGCGCAGTGGATTGATAATCCTTCCCGTCGTTCGATGGCAAGTAGTCTTCTTGCTGCCACGAACCATCGTTTGGCAGAATCGGGTAAGCATGTCCGTCAAGGCAAGACTAAAGCCAACAGCGCTCTTGTCCGTCAAGTAGCCGAGAAACTTAAGACCAGTAGTTCTCTTCTTCGTCCCGATGTAAGCCATCGTGCCGTCATGGCAAGTAAACGAACCCGTGCGTTGCATCCCGAACGTATGAGCGCTTTGCGTACTCCCCTTTCTGCATTCGAACGAATGCTTGGTGATCATCTTGCCCGGCTTGGTCTGCATTTTGACAGTCGCGTTCTTTTCGGCCGTTTTGTTGCTGACTTTTATATCCGCAGCCTTGATTTGATTGTTGATTGTCAAGGCCGTAACTGCTTTCCCCTTTCCTTTGAACGCCATGCGTGCTTTGCGGAAAAGTGCCGTCATGTTGTGTATTGCGTTAACGCATACGTAGGTAAAGGAGACTTTTCCCAGTTGGATGATTATATCTCCCGTCTTCAAGTCCGCCGCTCTGACCCATCCTCGATGTGTGCAAAATCTGTGATTTTCGGTGCATGTGGCAGAGTTCCTATCGGTAAGGATAGTGACAATTTGTTCTTCCGTAGGTCTGGTCATCACGGCAGTTACTTTACGGAGGTGTCCACTTCCCCCATAGACTAAATCCCCTTTTTTTATAGATTCTATGCTTTGCCAGCCTTTAGCGGTAAGTATAGGTGTTCCTTCTATAAAACAGTTCCATCCGTTCGGGGGGCAGAACTCTTCCCAGAACGTGTCGGTTATTGGGAGCGTCACACGGTTGAGGGAAGCGTGTGTTGGCCGCACCTTTTTGTCGCCTGCTGTTCGGTACTGTAGGTTGTACCGGTCGCCGTCGCGCATGAAGTTCTCCCATTTGGCCGCCATCTGTGCCGATGCCTGGACGAAGTTGTACTCGGCCCGGAGGTAGTTTGCATTATAGGTCTTGTCTATCTTCTGAACGTCATTCAAAAACTGTTCGAACGGTTTTCTATTTCCGTTCTCGTCGAGTAGCGACGGGAACGCCTCGTTGAGCTCGTGGAAAGTCTTCATGCCCGAGAAGATATAGTTTGAGCGCTCGAGACGTCGGCGCATGATGTCTGACATCTCCACCTTTTGGAATGAAGAGTCGAGTACCGCGGCATGTGCCTCAATGAAGTCCCGCATTTTAGGCGTCTCCAGAATCTCAATGCGGAACTGCGCGCCCTCGACCTTGTGTAGCGTCTGCATCATTCCCTCGAAGAGCGTGGAGAGTTCTTGGCGTATTTGGTTTATCCGTTCTTCCTCCTCGCGGCTGAATGCAGCCTTCAGTGCGGATTTTCCAAGCAGACGGGCATAGCGTTCGTGCAGCCCCTCGTAGTCAGAGGGGCTCAGTCGAAAAAAGGTTGTGGTTTTGCCGTATGTTGCTTTTTGTTTCCCTTAGTTTCTTCGCCTCCATCGTCGGGAGGTGTTGAGCCAATAACGGGCACCTGTTGTCTTCGTTCTCCTACAGGCATGTTGTATTTCTCCTGGAAGTATGCCGGGTCCACCTCGTAGTTGTCCAGCACGAGTTGCTCGTATGCGACCTGCTGCTCGGGTGTGTAGTCTATGCCGTAGTCCCACTCGAAGTGTATTCCTTTTATCGGGAATCCGTGTTTTATCATTCTCGGTATGAGTTGGTTGTTTACCATGTCACGGATCATGTCGCAGTCTGCCTCCACGAGGTTTTGGAAAACCTCGAGATGTGTTTCCGACTGTGACATCGAGGATCCGTCCTCGATTGTCATAGTCTGTCCTATGATGAGTTTCGAGAGTTCGGAGTTAGCCCTGTCTATGCGTCTGTCGTATACATTGAAAGCATCCCCTTTTGAAGATTCCACGACCTCTATCTCCGTTCCCTGTTGAAATATAGCCCATCCTTCGGTTCCCATGTCTGCCATCATCTTCTCCATTTTTGCGAGTTCCTTGCCGTCCCGTGATGTTGTCCTCGCTATGCGCATTGGCATTCCGAATATCTCCGCGAACGTGTCCCAGAACGCCAATGCGTTCTTCTTGGGTATTGTCTGCGTCGCCGCTTTGAGGAAAAGTCCGAGGTTGTCCGGCTGTCCGACCTCTATGAGCCATTGTGCAATCTCCGGGCTTCGGTAGTCTACGCCCTTTTCCCAGTCGTCTCCCAGTTGTTCCACCACCCTTCCGTATTCCGGACTGACGTGTTTTCTGGGAACAAGTCTCGCCCATTCGTAGCATTTTCTTCCGTTGGTGTCTGTTGTGACATCCCCCAGTTCTATGAGCGAGTGTCCCCAGTAGTTCGCATCGAGTGCGAATTTCATCAGTTGTTTGAACCATTCCGTGTTGAACCATTCCGCGGCTTTTTGGTCCTCCTCTCCTTTCCCGTTTACCAATTTGAATGATCTCGCCATGACGAATCCCTCTCTCTGCCGTATGCATCCCGCGAGGTGGAGGTCTATCTCGACATCTCTGTAAATGTCGTATAGGCGCTGCCGGTTCGGGTTTTCGACATTTATTGCCATCTGCCACGCCATGCGCCAGTCCCCTATGTCCTTTCTTGTCAGCGAATCGGTAGTCCGTTGCAGTTCCATTACGGTTTTCCGGAAGCGTTTCGCGACGTTCTTTGCGAGCCTCAGCGTTCCGAAGGGTGTTTGCAGCAGCGTTTTGTCGCCTTTATTTCTGTTTTTTCCCATATTCTCTAACCTTTTAACGCAGTGTTTACTTTACCAGTTATGTTTCAGTTTTTTTTGACATCCGTACACCATCGGTATACCGACGGGTTCGCCGTTCTCCCCTATGGCGAGCGGCAGATCCGGCACAATCTTTCCCGCCTGTACCCCTTCGAGCCACTTTACCGCCCTTTCGTATCTTTCCTTCCGTATCTCCATTCCCATTTTCTGCGGTGCCGACGCCGCCATGTGGTAAATTGCGATGTCGCATGTGTACATCACCACCAGTTTGTTCCTTTGTTTTCCTGCCGCGCCGAATACGGCCTCCGTGTCATACTTGGGCCGTAGGTATGCCGCAATCTCCTCCACCGCCTCCGTCTCTGCGTTTTCCCTGTTCTCGTTACTGATCTGCGATATGACTTTCAGTGCCTGTTCGCCTATTACGACTTTATAATCCTGCTCTGTTACAAACATAATTCTACATTGTTATATATAACGCCTTAGTCTCAATATCCCCTACGGCAGTTCCCTTTTTGAAAACGCCGTTTTCCACAAACTTTCCCACCTCCTGTTTGGAGAGAACCACGAGTTTTTTGTTGATGACCAGCACCATGTACTTTCGGTGCGTGATATGGTGAAACCGGTCTGCCTTCCTGACGGCCCGCCTGAAGCGGAAGCCGAAGATAATGTCTTTTATAAGCCGTATCATGTTATTTACCATTGGTTTTTTGAGGTCGGCCGTTTTCCGAACCTCGGTGAATAAATCCGCTGTCTTGTATTCTTCTGAAGTATATAGACGGCCCCCTCGTCCGCGTCGGGCGCGTCGTCGTTGCCAGCCATACCTTTCTCGAATGCGAGCGTCTGTTCGACACCCGCCTGCATGTCGGGGTCCTCCTTCTGTGATATGTCGTAGTAGACAAATCCCCTTTCCCATAGCGGGCTTATTGCCTCTACCCGCTGGAACTTGTCGGGCTTCTTGCGTGTATCGCCGGTAATGGGCAGTTGGTAACCTCGGAGTTCCCCCTCTGTTGTGAACTCATCGAGCAGAATGTCCTGCATGAAGCTTGCCTCGATGGCAAAGCGTATGGCAATGCCGATTTCCCGGCTCCATTCGTATAGGTCGTAGCACCATCGTACGAGTTCGGCAACAGACGCCTTGCGCACGAAAGCGCGGAGGTGCCACAGGTCGGTACCATGCTTTCCCCAGAGCTTGGCGGCCTTTGTGTCGTTGGTCTTCTTGCTTTTCCAGGACGGGTCTATGTAGAGTACAAATTCGGAGAAGTCTTTCCATGCCGGCCGCTTTGCCCATCGTATCCATTCCTGCCGGAAGACGGTTCCCTCGACAATTGGGTTGTGCATCATCTCCTTGTTCCATGCACGATAGCCCACGAACTCGGCATATCCGCGGGCTTCCTCCTTTGTCCATTTCTCGCGCCATACGGGATTGCCCTCGCCATCCACGGCATATATTGTTGATACATGCACGCCCTTTGTCTTGCATATGTTTGCCAGTACGGATGTCTTCGAGATAAGGTTCCCGACCATAATGAAGCGTCCGCGCCCCACATCGAGTGCACCGAAGAGGGCTTCCTTCACCCAATCTGTGAGTTCGCGCACGCGGCGTTCGTTCCGGCATAGCTCGTCGTCATCAAGGTCGTCGATGACGATATAGTCGGGTCGTGCCTCACGCTTGCGGAGGCCACGCGGCGACTGTCCACGACCGCACGCAAGGAAATGTACTCCGTCCTTTGTGCTGAATTCTCCTTCGGTCCAGTCTCCCATAGACATCTGTTTCCCGAAGTCGGCGATGATGCGTTTGTTATACTGGAGCTCCGCCTGAATGTCACCGAGGAGCCGGTTTGCGCTGTCCTCTGACTTTCCGACGAGCACCATGAAATTGATGAGCCTCTTGGGCTGGAACATGAGCCACAGCGGAGTGAAGATGTCCATGTGGGTAGACTTGGCATGCCCGCGCGGCCATTTGAACACGGCCTTGAGGTTCGGCGTGTTCTTCACCTTTGCGGCAGCGGCGTTGTGGAACGGCGCATTGCGGATGGTACGGATAATCTCGCCCGTAACCTTGTCGCGCAGCTGCAGGAAGTGAGGGAAGTAATACTCGCAGAATGCGGCATAGTCCTTCCGGAGGCGGCATATGCGCCGCTCTTTCTGCACGTAGTTCTCGCGGACAAGGCTTTTGGTGTCCGTAATGGACTGTATCTGCCGGCAGTGCTCCTGCCACTCCTGCCGTATCTTTTTGAGCTCAGATATTGTCGCCATAGCGTGATACTATAATGTGGACGGGGTCTGCATACGCTCCATGAGGAACTTGTTCTGGTACTTGTTGATTGCCTTGATAAGCTCCGGGGTAATCTCCGGGTCGTAGGACGCCTGGTCCTGAATCCAGCGGTTAAAAGCCATGAATACCTCGATAGCGTCGATGACGTTCGCCTTTTTATCGAGTTTCTCTATGGTTGCCGACAGTTTTGACAATTTGTCTGCGAGTGTTCCTATTGCTTCGGGGGCGCCTGATGCATTGACCTGCCCGATGAGGTTGTCAATTGCAAGTAGAAGTTTGTTGACCAGTTCCGGCCGTGAGATGTTCTTAGCAGCTCTTGCCTCCTTCCACCCTTCCGATGTGCACCATTTGGAAACGGTAACTCGCGAGATCCCGAGTTGTTCTGCAATCTCGGTCTGTTCCATACCGGAGAGGTAGAGAGCCCTTCCGATATTCTTTTTCTGTTCTGTATCTTTTCTGTTCATATAATATTTGAATATGTATTTAATATAGTGCAAAGTTGGGGTTTTTCGCCGAGAGGAACAAATAATGCGGAAGGTGGTGCGGTATATGCCGCAGCGGTTTCATAATTATTTGGAAGTCAAGTATTTAGTTAGTAATATTGCATCGTCAATGGTCGGTTATGCTCGGCCATTGCAGATAAAAAAAACAAGAATTCAGTTGTGCCATGGCACAACATATACATCGAAAGAAATGAGCAAAGGAAAGAGAGTAAGAATCAGCAATGAAAGTCTGAACTGTTACGGTACGCGAGTGCTGACCTCGGGCATGAATGTGGAACAGTATAACAGGAATCCCGTGTTGTTGTACATGCACGAGCGCGGTGAGGTTATCGGTTTGGTGAGAGACCTTAAGGTTGAAGGCGACGAGGTAACCGGCGAGTTGGTTTTCGACGAGGCCACGGAGTTGAGCCGTCGTTGCAAGAAACAATGGGAATTCGGTTCGTTGAAAATGGTGAGTGTGGGCATTGACATTGTCGAGACCAGCGAGGATCCGAAATTCCTTGTCCGGGGCCAGCGCGCCCCAACCATCACTAAAAGCAAACTGTTCGAGGTGTCGTTGGTGGACATCGGCGCGAACGATGACGCCATAGCATTGCACAAGGACGGTGTGCGACTGACATTAGGCAAGGATGCGGCAGACGTGTTGCCGCCACTGCATATTAAGAACAATAAAAAAAGAAAAGAAATGGATCAAGAGAAATTAGCCCTTGAGTTAGGTCTGGCGAAAGATGCCGACGAATCTGCCATCAGTGCGGAACTGGCAAGGCTGAAGGCCAAAGACGCGGAGGCGGAGAGTCTGCGCAAGGAACGCGACACTCTTCGTGCCGCGCGTATTGAAACGCTTGTGAACGCCGCCGTCGCCGAGAAGAAAATCGGCGATGACAAGAAACAACAGTTCCTGGAACTGGGAAAGAAGATTGGTGCGGAAGAGCTGAAAGCCACCTTCGACGCGATGTCTCCACGCTTGAAGTTGAGTTCTTTCGTGGGCAGTCGCGGCGGAGGCACCGGCGGCGGGATTGCCGAATACAAAAAGTTGAGCGATGTGCCTGCCGAGGAATTGGAGAAGATTCGTGCCGAGAAGCCCGACGAGTACAAGAGGCTGTACAAGGCCGAATACGGCTTTGATTGCGATATATAATATCGCGAATGTCGGTCGCTCCCGACAAAGCCGGAACAAGTTGGGCTCTGTCCCCGTTTGCCCGACAATTGTGAAATCCAAATGTATAACAATAAAAATGAGAAAGCAATGACAAGATTGATTGTAATGTTTGCGGCAGTCCTTTTTAACTGCCTCATGGGCGGCACCCTTGCCGCCGCCGCCGGCCTGTCGCCCCTTACGGGCGCCGTCGGCATGAATGTGCTTGCCGCCGTGATCGGACATGCGGCTCCCTCCGGCAGTCTCCGTGCGGGTGTGTATACCGAGATATGGACGGGCGAGCTGGTGAAGCATCTTCGCCGTGGTCTGGAAGCGACTTTCCTCGACGGCATTCCCGACAATTCGAGTATCGTGAACAACGATGTCATCCACCTTGTGGAGGTCGGCGTAGACCCCGATGTGCTGATCAACAACACCACCTATCCCATCCCCTTGCAGGCGTTGGACGACAAGGACATCGCCATCAAGCTGGACAAGTTCCAGACGAAGGTAACGCCCATCACGGACGACGAGCTCCACGCATTGAGTTATGACAAGATGTCCCGTGTAAAGGAGAGTCACGGCAACTCCATAAACGACTCGAAATTTGCCAAGGCCGCCCACGCTTTGTGCGCTAAGGAAGACAGCGCGACCACTCCCGTGCTGAAGACTACCGGCAAGCGCGATCCGGTTACGGGACGCCTGAAGATGACGGCGGGGGACCTGCTTAGCCTTAAGCGTTCGTTGGACAAGTTGAAAGTACCTTCGCAGGGCCGTCGTTTAGTTCTCTGCAGCGACCATGCCAACGACCTGTTGGAAGTATCGCAGGTGTTCAAGGAGCAGTACAACATCAACCGCAACGACGGCACGGTGGGCAGGCTTTACGGCTTTGACATCTACGAGTTTGGGAACAACCCGCTGTACACTATCGCGGGCAAGAAAAAGGAAGTGGGCGCGGTCGGCGCGACCGGCGAGTTCCAATGCTCGTTCGCCTTCCATGCGCCGCGTGTGTTCAAGGCCACCGGTTCCACCAAGATGTACTACAGCGAGGCATCCACCGATCCTGAATATCAGAGAAACAAGATCAACTTCCGCCACTACTTCATCTGCATGCCCAAAAAGGCAGACGCCGGCGCCGTTATGATGAGCGGACACAAGGACCCCAGCCTTCCCGAAGGATAAGTAAAACCATAAAAACAGATACAAGCGTATGAAACTGAAAGTAACAAGTACGTTCCGTGACAAGGACGACCACGTAACCGTGTACAACCCGGATACAATTTTGGAAGTGAGAGACAAAGACCGCGGCCGGTCGCTCATAGACCGCGGTCTGTGCAAGGAGTTCAAGGGCAAGACAGCCCCCGCGCATATCCTCGGTACAGAGGAAGGCGGCGTACATCCGTACGGAAGCGAGGACGGTACGGACGAAAATCCGGATACCGGAGCATCTGCCCAAGAGCAGAGTTCAAATTCAAATCAGGGAGGCGATGAGTAAGCCTCTGAAATACCTTGTAATCCACTGCACCGCCACGCCCGAGGGCCGTGAGGTAAGTTCTGCGGAGATACGGCACTGGCACACCGCCCCCGTAAGCAAGGGCGGCCGCGGCTGGCGGCAGGTGGGTTACACGGACATGGTGCATCCGGACGGCCGTGTGGAGCGTCTGGTGAAGAACAACGAGGACGCGCAGGTGGATCCTTGGGAGGTAACGAACGGCGCCGCGGGCTACAACAGTGTGAGCCGTCACGTGGTGTATGTGGGAGGTCTGGCCGTTGACGGCCAGACTCCGAAAGACACCCGGACAGCATCACAGAAAGAGGCATTGAAAGCCTACGTGCTGGACTTCCACAGGCGTTTCCCGAAAGTGAAGATTATCGGCCACAGAGAGGTAGCGGACAAGGCCTGTCCGAGTTTCGACGTTCGGAAGTGGCTCAAAGAAATTGGAATCAATCAATAGTTGATATATGGAAATGGAGCTTAGTGAAATTCTGAATGTAATCCTCGGCGGGAGTCTTGCCGGCGCAATCATTTCGATCGTTACGATACGCGCGGCCTTGAAAAAGGCAAAGGCGGAGGCGGAGAAGGCACTTGCCGAGGCCGACACAGTGAAGATAACGAATACTGAGCAGGCCACCCGTATATTGATTGAGAACATAGTAGAACCTTTAAAGGAAGAACTTAATGAAACAAGAAAAGATCTCAATTCCACGAAGCGCGAGATGGCCCGTCTGCGTAAGGCTATCGATGATGCCAACAGTTGCCGTTACAGCGATGATTGTCCTGTGCTTAAGCGGATGCGCGTCGATCAGAAAAAGCGTGACGCGCGAGAGTGTCACGAGCCGAGAGGCGAGCCGCCTCGTCTCGGACAGCACGGTGAGCGTCGTAGAAACCTTGCAAACTCCGGTGAAAGTTCCGATGTCGACGGTGAGTCTGACGCTGATGATGGACAGTCTTCGGGAGTTGCCCGCCGGTGCGGGCTACACCGCCCGTCAGGGACAGGCGAATGTGAAGGTGACACGGAGGCCGGCGACGGAGAAGGAGCCGGAGCAGCTGGTTGTTGAAGCCGGATGTGACAGTCTGGAACTGTTGTGCGCAAGCTACTCCAAGACGATCAGTGTCATGAAACGCAAGTTGGAAACGTTGAGCGACGAGCGCAGAGCGTTGAGAGCAGAGTCAAAGGAAAGTACAGTTAACACGTTCCTCATGCGTGCGGAGTATTTTTGTGCCGGCTTTCTGTCCGGTACAGCATGGATCGGAACATTATTAATTTTTATAAAACTGAAGAGAAAATGATCAAGAACAAAAAATTTATCTACGGCATAGCAGCCGTGAAGAAAGGGAGCACCCTTATCGGTTACATCGAGAAAGGCAGCTGGGACTGGAACGGCACAAAGCCCGAGAGCGTCGACGTTGAAGCCGAGCAGGTTCCCGACGCCCCTGTTTTGACCCTGTTGCAGAAGAACGGCCAGGTGAGTCCTACGTTCAATCTTATCCAACTGGACTACGAGAACTTGAAGAACATTCTCGGCGGCGAACTGGTGAAGAGCGGCAGCGGCGGCAACGAGAAGGTAACGGGGTGGAAAGCCCCCTCCTCCCTTGTGCAGTTGCGGGACAAGTGGACAATAGATTTCGTGAGCGGCCAGACGATGACCATTCCCAACGGAACCATCCTCGCGAACCTCGGCGGCAAGCTGACTTTGACCGAAGTGTCGAAAGTGGAATGCCAGTTGAAGATTAACAAGCCCGAGGACGGCGGAGCGCCTTATGAAATCAATGATACCGCTGAGGGGTGATGGACGAGCGATTGATCAGGAAAATCCAGCGAGAGGGAGCGGAAGCCTTGCTTGATGCGGGCGTATCCCTCCCTCTCCTTGATTTAAGGATTCCATTGAGGAAGCAGCCCGTTCGTGTCCGGTTGACGATGAAGCGTCCGACGCTTGCCCGCCAGATAAAGATAGCCCATGCGTACCTTACGATGGATACGACTGCCGCCGATTTGGATGCGATGGATGTTGACGGGCAGATGCGGTTTCTTGCGCGTCATGGCAAGACGCTCAGCAATATTATCGCCCTGACGATGGATTGTCGTTGGCTTCCGGTGTGTGTGCTGTCGTGGCTTGTGAGACACCGGATGAAGTGGGAGTACCAGAAGGCAGCCTTCAGGGAGTTCGTGCTGCTGATGGGCACGCAGTCTTTTATGACTATTATCAGATCGGCCGAGATGACGAATCCGATGCGGCTGAGACTGAGCCGCGGAAGGAAGGGGAGTTAAAGAGCCGTTGGGAAGGCTCCCATAGCCCTTTCGGATTTGTCTGGCAGATAGCGAGCGCCACAGGGTGGAGCGTGGACTACATCCTGAACGGCGTGAACTTCCAGACATTAATCATGATGCTGAGCGATGCCCCACGGTATGTAGATGACAATCCGGCTAATCGGACTAATCGGAAAGGCTGCAATGAAACAGCGGAGGAGGAAGCCGAGGGTATTGTGGGATTTTTTCAAAGTAACTTAAAACAGTAGACAATGAAACCGGTAGAGATAGAGTTCCTTATGCGTGACAACCTTACGGCGGGGCTCGACAAGAGCAAGATGAGCGTGGAGCAGCTTTTGGGCGCCGCCCGCCGTGCCGCCCTTGCAATCAGTACGAAGATAGACGAGCAGCGCAAGGTTATTGACGGCGTGAACTCTGACTTGGACAAGATGCAGCGCAAACTGTCGACCCTGAAGCCCGGTACCGGGCAACAGGATCTTCTCGTTGAAATCAGCGCGTGCAAGAAAGTCCTTTCCGAGGAGTCGGCGGTACTTCAGCAGTTGGAGAAGGAACACCTACAGGCGCGTCAGGGCGTTGCCCGGTTGGAACAGGAATACCGCAGGATGACCATTTCCGAGGAGCAGGCAGCGGCAGCAAACAAGAGTTTTACGGAGAAGATAAAGGATCAGAAAAGTGTCGTGAAGCAAGTAGAGTCAGACATACGTTCCCTGCAAAAGGCTTACGAAAAAGCCGCTCCCGGCAGAGCACAAGCCGCGGTTCTCGCCGATCTTAACGCTGCGAAGAAAGCCCTTGATGAGGAGAAAGGGATACTCTCCGGACTGACCTATGAACAAGAGCGCAACAGGGCGAGCAACAAACGGCTGTCAATGCAGTTGCGCGAGTTGCAGAACGACATGGCACGTATGCGGCTGAACGGCGAGCAGAACACCGAGGAGTACCGGCAGATGTCCGAGAAAGCCGCCCGGCTCTCGGACACGCTGGGAGATCTGCGTGCCCAGACCAGTATCCTTGCCAACGACGATGCGAACCTTCAGGGGTTCATCTCCGGCGTGAACGGCCTGTCGGGAGCATTCACCACTGCCACTGGTGTGATGTCTCTTTTTGCTTCCGAGAACGAAAACCTGATGAAGGTACAGGCGAGAGTGCAAAGCGTCATGGCCATAACGATGGGTTTGCAGCAGTTTTTCAACGCGCTTAACAAGGACAGCGCATTCCGTCTGGTAACCGTGACCAAAGTAAAGAATCTGCTGACTGCCGCCAATTACCGACTTGCCACGTCTCTTGGTATCTCCAATGCCGCCGCGACGGCACTCATGGCCACTCTGACGCTGGGGCTTTCTGCGGTGATAACCGCATTGGTAGTGGCATGGGACAGATACTCTGCCGCTCAAGACGATGCCGCGCGGAAAACCCGTGAGCGTGTCGAGATTGAATCACAGGGGCGGGCGGAGATGATAAAGACCCGTTTTGAGATAGACACCACCCGTGAGAGTCTGAAGAACTTCTGCGGCTCCAAGGAAGAGGAGAAGAAAAAGTGTGATGAGATGAACCGCAAGTACGGCGAGGCCTTCGGTTATTACGACACCGTGGCACAGTGGTACGACGTTCTGACCCGTAAAGCCGAGCAGTACATACAGATGCTTTTCCTTCAAGCCAAAGTACAGGCACTGGTGAACAAGGCCGTGGAAGCCGACGAGAAAGTAAGCAATCACAAGGCCACGAAACCGGGCAATGCCGAAAGCGACATGGGACCGCTTGCCCGTGCGGGACATTTCTTTATGCAATCTGAAAGCCGCGGCATGTACGACGGCCATTCGACCGTAGAGCGATACAACAAGGCGGCATACGACAGGAGAACCAAAGAATTGGAGGCCGAACGCGACGGTTATCTGAAACGGGCAGCCGATTTGGAGAAACAAATTGCATCTATCGGCAATAAAGCGAATATCGGCGGCCATGCCGCACCAAACAAGCCTAAAAAGGAGAAGACGGGAAAAGACGCCAATAAAGAAGAAGAACGCATTGGTGCGGAACTGCTTGCCCTGCAGCAGAAGAACCGTCAGGCAGAGATAGACCTGCTCGAGGAAAGTTCTGAAAAGAAACGCCGTCAAATCCGGGAAAACTATGATAAGGAAATGGAGGAACTCGCCGCACAGGAAAAGAAATGGCGTGAGGCGCAGAAAGGAAATCTGACGGAAGAACAAGAGAATGCCCTTGCCGACAGTCGTGCCCTTGCCGAAAAGAGAAAGAAAGCCGGCGATGAAGAGATAGAGAAAGAGGAAAGGAAGAAAACGCTGGAGCAGCGCAGGGCAGAAGTTCAGGCGATGAGCGAATATTTGAAAGAGTATGGTTCGTTCCGGCAGCAGAAATTAGCCATCGCCCAAGAAACGGCTCGGCAGATAGCGGATGTGGACGCGAGCGAGGTTAGTGAAACTACGAAGAGGTGGCAAAAGGCGAAGATACTGAAGGAACAACAGCAACGCGAGGCGAGCATGTCGTTCGAGGCTATCAGCCGCGGCATAGACTGGCATGCTTTGTTCAGTGGCGTTGGCAACCTGACCAAGGAGATGATGGCACCGATGATGGAGCAGTTGCGCGCATACGTGGAGACAGACGAGTACCGGAACGCCGATGCGGAGACGCAACAGAAGGTGACGGACCTGATACGGGAGATGCGGCGATATGTCGGTACCGACCAGAGCGCGACCTGGCAGAAGTTGGACGAGGCCATAGGGCGGTTCACGGACAGCGTGGCGGTATATGACCGCGCGGTGAAGACAGAAGAGGCTGCGGTAAAAGCCGTGAACGAGGGCAAGAAGAAACTTGCCTCCGGGGAAATTACGGAAGAGGAGTACAAGGCGTTGGAGGCAAAGGCGCAGGAACTGGGCGATGCCACGATGAAGGCACATGAGAGCATGGAAGACTTCGGTGCGGCACTGAACCGTACTTCTGACGAGGTGGCGAATTTCACAAGCAGGCTGACAACAGCACTAAGCAATGCCAAGACCTGGCAGGGCGTAGAGGGCTTCGGCGGGCTGCAGCAGAGCGCGGGTCAGGCAGACCAATTGAAAGGAGTGCTTGACTCGTTACTGCCCCAGATGGGGGAAGGTATGGCGAAGACGATTGGCAGCGGCCTGTCCGGCGCGATGAGCAGAGGTTTGTCGGTCATCGGCGGAGGTATTGAGGGCGTTCTTTCGGGTGGTATGGGCAGTATGACAGGCATCGTGGCGCAGATACCGAAACTTATTCTTGACCTGTCGAACGGTATCAAAAGTTTCGTTACCGGGATACTGAACAGCGTTACTGAACTTGTCTCGCTGCAATGGATAGACGATTTGGTGGCAAACATACTTGACGCGATAGGCGGATTGATGGATGCGATATTCGACCTTCCGGAAAATCTCTATCACGTATTAGAGAGTATTTTGTTGAAAGGAGTGGGCGGTCTTTTGGACAGTGTTCTGGGTCGTGTCGGGAATATCCTGACGTTGGGCTTGCTGGGTAGCGACGGTCCGAGCGAATGGTTTGCGAACTCGAATGCCGCGGAGGTAGCGGCGAGCATCGATCGTCTGACGAAGCGCAACGAACTTCTCGGGCAGGCGATAGAAGACCTGACGGACGAGATGAAGAGTGCCCGCGGCGCTGCCGCCATCAGAGTATCAAGGGAAGCGCAGAAACTGCAGGAAGAGACAACGGGTAATTATAAGGATATTGCCCAGGCGCAAGCCGGGTATCATGGTTCCCACCATAGTTGGAATTACTATTGGGGAGGTTTTAATGAGGAACAGATAGACCGATTGAGCAGGCAGATGGGCAGGAAGTGGGACGGCAACATTTGGAATCTAAGTCCGGAAGAAATGAAGATGCTGCGCTCGAACGTGGATATGTGGGAGCAGATAATTAAGACGGGCAAAGGTGGTTATGGAGACCGTTTGGCCGAGAAACTGAATGATTATATCGCTCAGGCGGGGAAGTTGCAGGAGATAACCGATGCTTTATATGAGAATCTGACTACGACCACGAAAGATAATGTTTTTGGTGATTTTCTCAATTCTCTTTATGGTTTGGCAGACGGTTCGGAGGATGTTTTTGATGAGATAGCCAAGAATTGGCAGGCAATGGTTAACAAGATGGTTGTGAATAATCTTGTCGGTGCGAAGTTTCAGAAGAATTTGGAGGCGTGGTATGAAGATCTCGCCAAGTTGAACGAGACCCGCACAAACGGTGAGATTACCGATGAGGAGTATCGTAAGCGTCTTGACGCACTCCGTGCGGAGTATGAAGGGTATGTAAGAGATGCGAAGAATGACATCGAGCAGTTGCGTAATGAGGGTATCATCAAGGAGACCGGCAAGGACGTCGGCACGACACAGACGGGCAGGAGCGGCGCTTTCATGGCGATGAGTCAGGATCAGGGTACGAAGCTGGAAGGACTGTTCGTCAGCGGGCAGACGCACTGGGCAAGTATCGATGACCACGTGGAGGACGTAGCGGGGAAAATGGGCGCAGCCCTGGAACATCTCAAAAAGATAGAATGGAACACCGGCTGCAGCGCCCAATCTCTCAAGGATATTAAGGAAGAAATAAAGAAGATAATTCGTGACGGGCTAAAAATGAAATGACATGAGCAATATATTGGAAGGACAGGTGTTGATAAACGGCACTGACATCTGGAAGGAGTACGGCGTATTCCTGACGGAAGAGAAGAAAGGCGGGAGGGAGAACCTTAACGCCATTATGGCACCGAGCAAGACAAAGGGACACATCGGTGTGGACATACGGGAGCATGACGGAAAGAAATACTCCGGGACACTGTTGCCCGCCAATGCGGAGCGTGACGTGACGCTTCACTTCGCGCAGTATGCCCGGACACGGGAGCAGTGGTTGGCGAACTACATGGCCTTTATCCGCTTCCTGAAGAGCGGCAAGGACGGGTGGCTGGCGATAAACTTCCCGGAACTAAGGCTGACGCTGAGAGTGTTTTATTTGGACTGTACCTCATACAAGACACTGACCTATCTTTGGAAAGAGGGAGTGCAGGCGAGCCGATATAAAGTGAGTTTTCGTGAGCCGGAACCGATAATATAATACCATTTTATCATCATTCAAACGCTATTTAAACGATATAAAAATGATTCTTACGCTATATGACAGCTACGGCAATGTAAAGGCGCGCATAGAACCAGATGACAGCAGCACGCAGGAAAAGGAGATACAGGGGGACAACCTGCTGAATCTCTCCTTCACTCTGTACGAATTTATTCTCGTTGATGTGAACGACTATATAGACTATGGTGGCGAGCGTTACCGTGCGGTGGAGAAATATGTTCCTGCGGAGAAGAGTTCCGTAGAATGGGAATACAGTATCCGCCTGTACGGTATCGAGAGCCTTATCAAGCGTTTCCTCGTTCTGAACAATAGCGATGGCGGGAACGAGGCCGTGTTCACGCTGACAGCCCGTCCCATAGACCATGTGCGTCTGATCGTGAAGAACATCAATGACGGCATGGACGGCACGACCAACTTCAAGACCGGCACCGTGGAGGGCACAGACAACGTGACCATCGACTATACCGGCAAGTACTGCAATGACGGGCTGAAGGAGCTGGCGGAAGCCGTAGGTGTGGAATGGTGGATAGAGGGAGAGACTGTAAACCTGTGCCGCTGCGAGCATGGTGAGGAAATCACGCTCGGGTATGACAAGGGACTGACGGCCCTTGACCGAGACAAGGCCGACAATGCGAAGTTCTATACACGCCTGTTCCCCATAGGCAGCTCGCGCAACATCGACGCGGCGAAATACGGACACAGCCGGCTGATGCTGCCCGACGGCGTGAAGTATGTGGACGTGAACGTGGAGCGGTACGGCATCATCCACCACTATGAGCAGAAGGCCTTTGCGGACATCTATCCCCGGCGTGTCGGTGTCGTGGCCGGCGTGCGCTCGAAAAAGGTCAAGGACAAGGACGGCAAGCCCTTTATGATATATTACTTCAAGGACAACGACCTGAGTTTCGACCCCAACGACTATGAGATAGGCGGACTGGTGAAACGTGTGTCCTTTCAGGAGGGTAGCGAGCTTGCCGGGCTGGGTGCCGGCAATGACCATTATTTCGAGGTGAACTATGACAGCAAGACTAAGGAGTTTGAGATAATCACGATATGGCCTTATGATGACGATACACAATTGCCCGGCGGCACGCTGGTGCCGAAAGAAGGGGATAAATATATCCTATGGAACATCCGTATGCCGGACGAGTACTACGGACTGGCGGAGAAAGAGTTCGGGAGTGCGGTTGACGAGTACAACAAGAAGCATGCCTTGGACGTTAGCCGCTACAAAGCACCGACAGACCATGTATGGATGGAAGAGACCGGCACGGAAGTATATGTTGGCAGCCGTATAAGGTTGGAAAGCAAGGAATATTTCCCGGAGAAAGGCTTTCGTGCGAGCCGTATAACGAAAATCATCCGTAAAGTGAACGAGCCGGGACAGATGGACTTGGAAATCAGTGACGCCCTTTCAAAGGGTAGTATGGCAAGAATAGATGATGCCATTACCGACGCCAAGAACTATGCCGGTACTCTTGTGGGCAGCATCAATGTTCCTGATATTATACGCAGTTGGGACCGGACAAAGCCGACTGATTCAAACCTGTACAGTGCGCGGAGGACACACAAGGAATTCATGAGCAGGCTGCTGGACGACACCGCCCGCGGTCTTATAACCTTCCTCAAAGGCATCCGCTTCGGCAAAGACAAAGGCATAGACCCCGACGGCAACGCCACCCTCGGCAATGTAAATTCCGAAGACATCACAACGCGGAGTATAGCAAGTAAAGGATATACCGGCTCTGACATCTTGAGCGACAAGGGCTTCAAGATGTGGGAGGACGCAGAGGGTAGGAGCCATGTCATAACGGACTTCTTCACCGC
>NZ_RQZH01000032.1 GCF_003932845.1 Prevotella sp. OH937_COT-195 | reverse complement strand
CATCGAAGATACAAAAAATTGCAGACTTGACAAAGTATTTAGGAATTTATATCACTGAATACCAAATATTAAATGACTTTTTAAGGGGCGACTATATAATTTTATTTGATGACGGCATCACGTTTTATCATCTTTATGTCCATATTAGGTTCGAATTATCGCATCGGTAGGCATTAATGCTCTCATTACTATTTCGTTTGCTGCTGTTTTTCCTTGGAAACAATATAAAATGCGGTAAAGCCGATTTGTTAAATCCGCATGAAGAGAGAGATTAAGACGATTGTCTTGAATGGATAATCATCGCGGATATGTTCTGTCTGTACTGCATTATGTGCAAGTATTGCCTGCGCCGTTTCCCGATAACAGGTCGGCAACGATATAACTGCTGCCACCCACGAAAATGAAATCGGACGGCATGGAATCTGCCAATGCAGCCCGGCAGGCTGCATCAACGGTGGGGTAGGGATTGCCGGTGAGATTGTGCCTTTGTCCGTTCTTCATGATTTCGCGACAGTCAACGGCACGCTTCGTGTCCGCTTGTGTCCAATAGTAAACGGCGTGTTTCGGCAGCATTGCCATTACAGTGTCAATATCTTTGTCGTCAACCATTCCGAATACTATGCGCAGCGTGTCACATTCCACTTGTTTAATCTGTTCGGCGAGATATTTCCATCCTCCGGTGTTATGTCCCGTATCGCATATCACGAGCGGATGCGTACCGAGTGTCTGCCATCTTCCTGTCAATCCCGTCGTCTTGCACACCGTGGTCATTCCCTTTATTATGGATGCGCGCGAGATGCCGAGTTGCCTTGCTGCGCAAAGAATTGTTTTACGGTTCTTTTGTTGGTATGCCCCTTTCAGTTCGAAATCTATGTCGTTGTATTCGTCGTAGTTGCATTTCTCTGCGTATGTTATGGAGGCTTCGTTGCTCTTTGCCGCGGCATCGAATACCGGTATTGTCTGACTGTCGGCTTCTCCGATTATCACCGGTGTGCCTTGTTTTATAATTCCCGCTTTCTCTTTCGCTATTTTTGCCGGTGTGTCTCCGAGGAACTGTGTGTGGTCGAGCGATATGTTGGTTATTATGCTCAGTTGTGGACTTATTATGTTTGTGCAGTCGAGTCTTCCTCCAAGTCCCGCTTCTATCACGGCCCAATCAACCTTTTGTTCTGCAAAATACTTGAAAGCAAGAGCCGTTGTTAGTTCGAAGAACGATGGGTGCAACGGTTCGAAGAATGCCCTTTCATTTTCCACGAAATCTATTACATCTTGTTTACCGATACACTTCCCGTTGATGCGTATCCGTTCCCGGAAGTCCACGAGGTGTGGCGATGTATATAGTCCCACCTTATATCCCTCGCTTTGCAGCATTGCCGCTATGGTGTGCGAGCACGAGCCTTTCCCGTTCGTGCCTGCTATGTGTATTGTCCGAAATTTATGGTGCGGGTGTCCGAAATGCTCGTCAAGCGTCATTGTATTCTGCAATCCCTCTTTGTATCCTGCGGCACCGATGTTTTGGAACATCGGCACCGAGTCGTACAGATACTGCACAGTTTCCTCGTATGTCATCATGTTGTTTTGCGGTAAATGGCGGTTCGCTTGGCGTCACATTTCCTGTCACTTGTCAAATCCGCCTGTTTTATTTATCAAATTCGGCGAGATTGCTTACCAATCCCGCCGAATTTGTTTTTGGGGAACACATCGTCATGCTGTCTCTTCGTTATCTTGTGCCAAATGTTCGGTTCGTTTGCAATGTTTATGAGAAATAGTTTCTGAATTTCTCGAAAATGCTTTTCTTGGTCGAGATGTCTCCCTTGAAATTATCGCTCTGTTGTAAATTCTCAAGTGTTTCTTTCTCTTCCCGGCTCAGTGTCTTTGGCACATATACACTGATATTTACCACCTCGTCGCCGGTTACGTTGCCGTATCCTTGTACGGCGGGCAGTCCCTTGCCTCGCAGTCGAAGTGTTTTTCCGGGTTGTGTGCCCGGGTCTATCTTTATTTTAACTTTCGAACCGTCAATGGTGGGTATCTCCACGTTTCCACCTATTGCGGCCGTCGGGAAATCGAGCAGCAGGTTATATATCAGGTCTTGACCGTCTCTTATGAATGTGTCGTTTTTCTCTTCGGTTATGAACACTTGTATGTTTCCTGTCATACCGTTGCGTCTCCCTGCGTTACCTTTGTTGGGAACGTTTACAACCATTCCTTCGGCCACTCCTGCGGGTATTGATATTTCGACCACTTCTTCGCCCTTTACTACTCCCGAGCCTCCGCATTGGTTGCACTTGTTCTTTATAACCATTCCCTCGCCTCCGCAAGTGTGGCACACCGTCTGTGTCTGCATCATTCCGAATATGCTCTGTTGTGTGCGCACCTCTACGCCCGAGCCGTGACATGTGGGGCATGTCTCGCCGGCACTGTCTTTTTCTGCTCCCGAGCCATGACAGTGCTGACATGTAACGTCTTTCTTTACTTTGAATTTCTTGGTGACTCCCGTTGCCACTTCTTGTAGCGTAAGGTTTACTTTCAGGCGCAGGTCGCTTCCGCGGTGTTTTGCGGGTTTGCGGTATTCTCCTCTTCCGCCGAATCCTCCGAAGCCGCCAAATCCTCCATGTCCGCCGAACACGTCTCCGAACATTGAGAAGATGTCGTCCATTGTGAAACCTCCTCCTGCACCGAAGCCTTCGAAGCCTCCCATGCCTTCCGGACCGTTGAAACCGAACTGGTCGTACCGCTGTCTTTTCTGTGCATCGTGCAGAACATCGTATGCTTCGGCAGCCTCTTTGAATTTATCTTCTGCCTGTTTGTCGCCCGGATTGCGGTCAGGATGATATTTGATGGCAATCTTGCGGTATGCCTTTTTTATCTCTTCTTCAGATGCTTTCTTGTCAACGCCGAGCACCTCGTAGTAGTCTCTTTTTGCCATGTATAATGCTGTTTATTGTCCTACTGCCACTTTGGCATGCCTGATGACTTTGTCATTAAGCGTATATCCTGTCAGTACGCAGTCGAGTACCTTGCCTTTTTTGTCGTCTCCCATACCCGGCACCATGGCTATGGCCTCGTGATAATCGACATCGAAATCTGTGTCGGCGGTTTCTATTTTCCGCACTCCGAGGCTTTCGAGCGATTTCATGAATTTCTGGTATATCAGTTCCATTCCCTCTCTCAGCACCTGCGGGTCGTCGGTCTTATCTCCGTTCTCGAGTGCTCGTTCCATGTCATCTACGACAGGCAATACCGCCTGCACGGCCTTTTCCGAGCCGTTTAGTATCAGTTCCGCTTTCTCTTTTATCGTTCTTCGGCGGAAGTTATCGAATTCTGCGGCTTTGTAGAGCAGTTGTTCTTTCAGTTCCTTTATTTCGTCGAGTGCTTTGTCTAACGGTGATTTTTCCACGCTGTTTTCTTCTTCGGACTCTTCGTCTTGCACTGTTTCTTTGGTGTCGATTTCTCGTTCCTCTTCCCGGGGCTGTTCCCACGCCTCGTTACGGGCGTTTTCTTTCTGTTCTGCGCCCTCTGCTTCGAATTTCTTTTCGTCTTTATCCATTATTCCGATAGTAATAAGTCGTTAATATAAAGCGTATGACACGCTTGCCGCGTTAGTTATGCAGCAAGGTGTCATAAATGTGCATTGCAAATAATGTGCCAATTTTGTATCAGTACATTTTTTCCTTATGTTCTTTAATCTGTTCGTCGTAGATATAGTCGTCGTAGGTGGTTAGTTTGTCGATTGTTCCTTTCGGTGTTAATTCTATCACACGGTTTGCCACGGTGTTGATGAATTCATGGTCGTGGCTTGCGAACAATACGTTGCCTTTGAACTGCACGAGGTTGTTGTTGAAAGCCTGTATCGACTCGAGGTCAAGATGGTTTGTGGGTGTGTCAAGAATAAGACAGTTTGCGTTTTTCAACTGCATTCTTGCAATCATGCATCGCATTTTCTCTCCTCCCGAGAGAATGTTGACTTTCTTCTCCACCTCTTCTTGTTTGAACAGCATTCGTCCGAGGAATCCTTTCATCATAACTTCGTTGCCCGTGCCGTACTGCGAGAGCCAATCTACGAGGTTAAGTTCGTTGTTGAAGAACTCGGTGTTGTCGAGCGGCAGGTATGCCGTTGTTATTGTCACTCCCCATTTAAATGTTCCGTTGTCTGCCTTACGGTTGTCGTTGATTATTTGGAAAAGTGCGGTCATGGCTTTGGGGTTGCGGGAAAGGAACACCACTTTCTCGCCTTTCTCGATGTTGAAATTCACGTTGTCGAAGAGTACCGTACCATCTGTGTCAACGGCTTTCAAGTCATGAACCTCCAAAATTTGATTTCCCGGCTCGCGCTCCATTTGGAAAATTATTCCCGGGTATTTGCGGCTTGACGGGCGTATTTCTTCAACGTTTAGTTTCTCAAGCATCTTTTTGCGGCTCGTCGTCTGCTTGCTCTTTGCCACGTTTGCCGAAAATCGGCGTATGAACTCTTCCAGTTCTTTGCGTTTCTCGTCGGCTTTCTGTCGTTGGTTCTGCGCCTGACGCAGTGCAAGTTGCGACGATTCGTACCAGAAAGAGTAGTTTCCGGAGAACACCGTGACTTTACCGAAATCAATATCCACGGTCTGTGTTGATACGGCATCGAGGAAATGTCGGTCGTGACTTACCACGAGTACCGTCTGTTCCACGTTGCTGAGGTATTCTTCAAGCCATTGCACAGTATCAAGGTCGAGGTCGTTGGTTGGCTCGTCAAGCAGTAGGTTGTCGGGGTGTCCGAACAATGCCTTTGCCAGCATTACTCTCACTTTCTCGTTGTTTGACAATTCAGACATCAGTTTTTGGTGTTGCGGTTCTTTCACTCCGAGGTTCTGCAACAGTTGTGCAGCATCGCTCTCTGCGTTCCAACCGTCCATTTCGGCGAATTTCTCCTCGAGTTCGGCAGCACGGTTTCCGTCTTCTTCGGTCATCTCCGACTTTGCATAGATACGCTCGCGTTCTTTCATGTTGTCCCAAAGCGGTTGATGCCCCATGAGGACAGTGTCCGTTACGGTGTATGTATCATACTTGAAATGGTCTTGGTCGAGTACGCTGAGACGTTCTCCCGGTCCCAATTCCACGCTTCCCTTATTTGGTTCTAATTCTCCGCTGATGGCTTTTAGCAGTGTTGATTTTCCCGCTCCGTTAGCCCCTATGACACCGTATATGTTGCCGTTGGTGAATTTGATGTTTACATCTTTGTACAATACTCGCTTGCCGAATTGTATGGCAATGTTCGAAAGAGTTATCATTCCTTAATACCTTATTTTTATAATTCGGGTGCAAAGGTACATCTTTTTTTCTATATACGCAAGATATTACATTTCTTGTTGTCCGCTCTTTTCTGATATTTGCATTGCTGACGTCTCGGCGTCGAAATGTTTGTTTTTCAGGGATGTGTGCATTATTCGGTTGAATGTTGCTCAACGTCTCTTGGCATATAGTTCTTTTATGAGATCCGGTCTTCCGATACGTCGTAGTTCTTTCTCTATGTTTTTCCGCTCTCCGGGTTTGTACCAGAAAAAGAACTGTCGCTGTGCGAGTTTCTCCCGTGGTGTCTTTGCACTGAATACAGGTTCAAGGGTGTATGGGTCGTAGCCTGTGTACCATGTCTCGGTAGCTATGGTCATCGGGGTGGGGGTAAAGTCTTGCACTTGTTCGAGGTGAAAATCGAGCCTCTTGGTAAGCACGGCGAGTTCTGCCATGTGTTCTTCGCGACATCCGGGGTGCGAACTTATGAAATAAGGTATTAACTGTTGACGCATGTTTTCTTCACGGTTTATCTTGTCGAATACACGTTTGAATTGGTCGAAAAGTTTGAAACTCGGCTTCCGCATAAGTCTTAGTACCTCGTCGGAGGTGTGTTCCGGAGCCACTTTCAGGCGGCCGCTGACATGTTTGCATATCAGTTCGTGTGTATATTGCCGTGTCGATTCATTTGTTTTTTCGTCTTTCGACTTGTGCAGCAACAAGTCGTATCTTACTCCGCTCCCGATGAAACTCTTCTTTACCTGCGGCAATGCATCTACGGCATGGTATATGTTAAGAAGTTGTGAGTGGTCGGTATTAAGATTTGGACATACGGAGGGGTTGATGCATGACGGTCGTTTGCATTTTTCGCACGCCTTTTGGTTGCGTCCTTTCATGCCGTACATGTTTGCGGACGGCCCGCCGAGGTCTGACAAGTATCCTTTAAAATCGGGTAGTTTTACCACTTCTTTCACCTCTTTCATTATGCTCTCTTTCGACCGGCATACCACGAATTTGCCCTGATGTGCCGATATGGTGCAGAACGCGCACCCCCCGAAGCAGCCTCTGTGCAGGTTCACCGAGTGTTTTATCATCTCGTATGCAGGTATCCTCTTATTATTGTACTTCGGATGCGGCAGACGTGTATAAGGCAAGTCGAACGATGCATCGAGTTCTTCGGTTGTCATTGGTGGGTACGGCGGGTTAACCACGGCATATACGTTTCCCACTTTTTGAATGAGTCTCTGTGCGTGCATCTTGTTAGACTCTTCTTCTATGTGCATGTAATTCTCTGCCTCTGCCTTTTTGTTTCGAAGGCATTCCTCGTGCGAGTGCAGTACTATGTCGTCGTCGTTGATACCGTTGGGTATGCTTTCTTTCCTTGCGAGAAATACCGTCTGCGGCAGTTCGCGCAGTTCGTTGACATTCTTTCCTGCCTCTATTTCCTCCGCGATGCGCACTATTGTTTTTTCTCCCATGCCGTAACTGAGAAGGTCGGCGCCACTGTCGCACAATATGCAGCGGCGTAGTCGGTCTTGCCAGTAGTCGTAATGTGTGAGCCTTCTCAACGATGCTTCTATGCCTCCGAGTATGACCGGCACGTCGGGATACAATTCTTTCAGTATTTTGGTATATACCACCGTGGGATATTCCGGACGGCAATCGTGCCGCCCGTCGGGACTGTATGCGTCTTCCGAACGCAGTCTTTTGTTGGCAGTATATTTGTTTACCATAGAGTCCATGCACCCGGGCGATATGCCGAAGAACAGTCGCGGTCGTCCCAGTTTTTTGAAGTCACGATAGTCTCCGTGCCAATCTGGCTGCGGAACGATGGCGACGCGGTATCCCTTGCTCTGCAATACGCGCCCTATTACTGCCGCCCCGAACGAAGGGTGGTCTATGTATGCGTCTCCCGAGAACAATATGACATCTGCAACGTCCCATCCGAGGAGTTGCATTTCTTTCTTTGTAGTAGGAAGAAAGTCGGTAAGTTGTGGCATTTGCGTTACTACTCGTTCTCTCCTTTCTGTGTTTGCTCGATGTATAGCAACACGAGGTTGTGCAGTCCGAGTGCTTTCATGTCAGGGTTGTAGATTACATCGAGACAAAGGTCGAGCAGACTTTTGTCCGATGTAGGCTGCGACCCAAGTATCGAACGAACGTTAAGTTTGAGTTTGTCGAGTACCGTTTCGTCTATAATACCGTTGCTGTCAACAAGGTTCTTCAGCAGCGAATATTTATTTATTGTCTGCAAGTGCTCCTCTGTTACCTCAATGCTTCTTGTTCCGGAAGCGTTTGCTTGTATCTTCATTGTTGCGTTTTTTGTTTGTTTTTAATCCTTCATAAGGAATGACATAATGCCCCGCATGACGGCATTGCGCTTTGAGTGTGATATGATGCACTCGAACGGGAAACCCATTACGAACGATTTGTAGTCGCGCCCGTCGTATGCCACGCCGGCTCCTCGTCCGTCGCCGTATAACAATGCGCAGAAAGCGGAGCCTGCGGGATGTAGTACATCGGGTGATGTGGCGGCGTAATGGTCTTCGTTCAGTGTGCGATATATGTCGAACGATGTACCCATGCCGGTTATGTTGGTATGGTATCGCGACGGGGATTCTCCGTTGTTGTTCACTTTAAGTATGTTGCGTAGAAAATCTTTCTCGGTGTCTGTTGTCATGTCTGAGCCGATGTACGACCCGCTGACAAGAAGTCGGCCACCGCTGTGGGTATAGTCTGTCAAAAGCCGTTGCATTTTACTGCTGAACGATTTGTATCGTAAAAGTGAGTGTCCGTCGTCTTTCTCAAGTCCGAGAAGGAGATCAACACAATAGTAGTCATCGAGATTTACTTCTCCGTTTTCAACAGCCTTTACCGAGCAACTTGCCACATTATATTTCCCCGCAGACATTATGGCCTCTGCATGAGTAGTGGTATAGTTGAAATCGTTGCCGGCAATAAACTTTCCTTGTAATTCATTTCCGCTGAATCCCAACCCCGTGGAACTTATAACGCCAATGTTGTTTTTGTCGAAAGCAGTCTGTTCGCCGCACCAACCGGCCGTGGAGCCATAGGTTACGCCCGGGTCTGCTGCCATGTTAAATCCTTGTTCGCTATCAGTCTCGTGTATTGCGGGAGACGACAACCTGCGAAAACCATTCACTACCATTACTGTGCGTGTGGCTCCCTCGTGGCAGGCGGCAGACAACTGTTCTGTGGGGAAACTCTCGCCGCCCTTGTTTACCGCAGTAACACGGAAACTGTAAATAATGTCGGGTTGCAGTTCAATTTGGCACGATGTACCGTTTACCGGTTGCCCATTGTCAAACTCTCCTCCCGAAACTGCTGTGTAAAGAATGTATGAAGTGGGCTTTGCCGACGGTTCATTCTTGTCGTTTACGGCTTTCCATCGCAGTCTGACACGGTTTCTTCCCGTAAATTGTATGTTGAATCCGTCGGGAGCCAATGGTTGTACAGTGTATGGAGTGTTGTGCATTCCTGAAACGAATCTCAGTATCGTCTTGTATATGGATCGGGCAAAAGTGAACTTGAAATTCGGATCTTGTCCGTATTTCATGTCAGGGAAGTTTTGATGCGATAATGTTTCAAGTATTGCCGAAGGCACTTCGGGCAGTCTGCTCTCAGAGTAGTTGCGGTCATAAAGTTTGCGAACCGTCCACGAGCCGAAAGCATTGCTAAGGTCGCGTTGCGAGTCGTAAAGCAGAGAGGTTGCGAAATCTTTAGAGTAATTCCTTGATATTCCCGAATTAAGCACGCCGTTGTGGAAATCGGTGGTACAGATGGTCAGCGTACCGAATACAGACGAATAGTCGTTACAGAATCCCGCATCGCTATGCACGGCAAGCGAGAGTTCGAGCGGTACGCGCAGTCCGGTAATGCCGGGGACATAGCATGAGCCTCCCGCCAACCAGTTTGTCATTCGCGAACGAGTGTTTATATCGTCTGTGTAGTCGTCTTGCCCTTCTTTGGCATTATATACACTTGCCGGCGCACCAGACCATTGCGCGTTATACCGCGAGCCTTCGAGACATCGTGGCAGACCGCTTGTAGTTCCTTCTCGCTTTATGTTACCCATTCCTCCTCCGAAGCGAACCGCATCGGATGTCACCACACCATTCTTATCGCTAACGTTGGTAACCACCACGCAGTTTCTCGCCGAGCAACCTTGTTCGAAACCGAATGTTCCGAGATATACCCATGTGCCTCCGCCCATCTTTTGGTTTACGTGGAACACAGTCTTCTTGCCTTTGTGATATACTATGTATTCTGCATCGTCGACGCTGTTCGGCAGTGTTGCGTAACTCACATACACTGCATATCTTCCTTCTTTGGGAATATTTGGTTTGTATGTTATGAAACTCTTGTTTCTCCTGTTCGATGTCCGTGCTATCCTTACAGTTCCTTCCACGAACGGATTCTCCCCGTTTATGTATTCCCCGCGGCGCGAAGCAAAGCCTTCCACACCGGCATCACGCCACGGGTGGTTGGTATTTGTTTCGATGTAATAAGGTTGCCGTGACGAGTCGTCGTTGTCTATGACCACTTCGTTGCGTTGCCAATCGCGTTCCCTCGACGTGAATACTGTTGCCCCTGCATTCTCGAGCATCGGTATGAGGTATGGAATTACTATGGTTTGCGTGAATAAATCCTCGGTGGTACAGAACAATTCCGGGCGTTGCCATTTCCAGTATCCTTTACCTCTGTCGTAATATCTTCCGTGGCTTGGTGTTACCGATAAATGTCGGTTGACAAGTCCTTCGGTTATGTTAACAGGTTTGGACATGTTTCTAACCCATTGTTCGCCCGTATATTCCACTCCCCAATTAGAATTGCGGCTCACATATTCACGTTTTGACGCTCCAATCGGAGTTCCCGCATTTGACAAGATGCCGGAACGTATTTCCACATTTCTTGGCTGATTGATAAACCTTCTCTGAGAAATGCAACCGGCGAGCAATGCGGTTGATATGACAATGTATAGGATTTTTTTCTTCATCACACTTCTCCTATGCTGAAAAGTTCGGGTCGTTTGCCTTTGAAATCTTTATAGTATAGTTTTATCTCGCGCATCTGTGCCTCCACATCACCGTTCGGCACGATGGTTTTCGTGCATTGTATAAGTTTCTTTTGATAGTCAACGGCATATAACAATATTGGTATTTCTGCTTTCTGTGCTATGAAATAAAAGCCTTTCTTCCATTCAGAGTTTTTCGAGCGTGTCCCCTCCGGCGTTATGCAGAGACTGAATGTCTTTTCTTTCTTTGCCGTCTCTGCAAGGTTGTCAGTAAGGCTTGATTTCTTGCTGCGCCACACCGGAATCCCCCCGATCTTCTTGAAAAATATTCCGAGCGGTCCGACAAACCATTCTTTTTTCATCATAAAGTTAGATTTCATTCCTTCGGCTCTCATGTATAGTTGGCCAATTAAGAAATCCAAGTTGCTTGTATGAGGTGCAAGGCATATTATGTATTTGTCGGGATGGATTTCGGTAATTTCCTTTTTCCACCCCATGTGTTTATATAATATCCACCCACAAAATTTCTCTATCATTATTTTTCGTTATCCTAAATTGCATATATTGTCAATGACTTCGTAAATACTTTTATCAAAATCATTTAGTATTTTCTTGTAGTACGACTTGGGTTTCATACCCGGTTCGGGATGCGAAATTCTCTTGACAAAGTCGCTGTTTATGTTTATTATTGAAGCCAAAATCGTATCGACATTCTCATTGTCATGTTTCCCATTGTATAATGAATATGCGATGCACTCTGCAAACAAATCATTACAGATCTTGTTAATCGCTTTTTTTAGTTTTCTTTTATTCGTCATAAATAAATGCTCCTTTCTATATAAATTAGTGCCTACTGTCATATATGTATTGCAAATATAGTTGTTTTTTGAATAATACAAGTGTTTTGCCGAGAAAAAAACTTAAAATAAGGTTTTTTAGATGTCTTTTCTTTCTCCGTGTCATAAAAAACATTATTTTTGCATTCGAGTTTAGATTATAGATAAAAGGATATACATTTAAAGGATTAATTATTTTTAGTTAAGATGAAAAAGAATGTTTTGCAGCAAGCGCGTGCTGCTTATTTGCCAAAGTTGCCGAAAGTACTTCAGGGAGCAGTTAAGGTAAAAGAATGTGAGCCAACTCAAAGTGTTGACAACCAGAATGAAATCAAGGCACTCTTCCCGAATACCTACGGAATGCCGCTCATCGAGTTCGAAAAGAGTGATAAGGAAAATAATGCAAAGATGAATGTGGGCGTAATCCTTTCAGGAGGTCAGGCTCCCGGTGGTCACAACGTCATAACCGGTCTTTTCGATACACTCAAAAAACTTAATCCGGAGAACAGACTGTTCGGCTTTATACTCGGTCCGGACGGATTGGTAAATCACGATTATCTCGA
Organism: Prevotella sp. OH937_COT-195; assembly: GCF_003932845.1. Taxonomy (GTDB): domain Bacteria; phylum Bacteroidota; class Bacteroidia; order Bacteroidales; family Bacteroidaceae; genus Prevotella. The sequence continues at coordinate 8,836 of NZ_RQZH01000032.1, read as the reverse complement.
AATTACCGCAGAGTTCATCGACGACTACCGTAACACCGGTGGTTTCGACATGATTGGCTCGGGACGAACCAAACTTGACAAGGAAGAACAGTTTGAAAAAGGTATCGAGATAATACGCGAATTAGACATAAAAGCAATAGTAATAATAGGCGGTGACGACTCAAACACCAACGCATGTATCCTTGCAGAGTATTATGCGGCAAAGAATTATGGTGTGCAGGTAATAGGTTGTCCGAAGACCATAGACGGCGATTTGAAGAACGAACAGATTGAAACGTCATTCGGCTTCGACACTGCATGCAAGACATATTCGGAACTTATCGGAAACATCGAACGAGATTGTAACTCGGCACGGAAATACTGGCATTTCATAAAGGTAATGGGACGCTCGGCCTCACACATAGCTCTCGAGTGCGCATTACAGACACAGCCGAACATCTGTCTTATTTCAGAGGAGATTGAGGCGAAAGATTTGACACTCGACGATGTGGTGACATATATCGCAAACTCGGTTGCCCGCAGGGCTGAGAAGGGAGAAAATTTCGGTACGGTAATAATTCCGGAAGGACTCATCGAATTCATACCGGCCATAAAGAAACTCATCGCCGAACTCAACGATGTTCTCTCAATGCCGGATGCAAACATCATCGGTCGCACCGAGCAGATTGACTTTGTCAAGCAGCAGATGTCAGACGAAAATCTCGCAGTGTTCAACTCGCTGCCCACCAGCGTGGCGCATCAGTTGGCACTCGATCGCGACCCACACGGAAATGTACTCGTAAGTTTTATCGAGACAGAGAAACTGCTATCGTCCATGGTTGCCACCAAACTTGAGCGTTGGCGTAAAACGGGCATGTTCAACGGGAAATTTGCCACACAGCATCATTTCTTTGGCTATGAAGGACGTTGCGCAGCACCTTCCAATTTCGATGCAGACTACTGTTATGCACTTGGAACGAGCGCGGCGCAACTTATTGCCAACGGCAAGACCGGTTACATGGCGATAGTCAAAAACACCACCGCTCCGGCAGAAGAATGGATTGCAGGAGGAGTGCCCATAACCATGATGATGAACATGGAGCGACGCAGCGGAAAGCGGAAACCTGTAATACGCAAGGCTCTCGTTGACCTTGAAGGAGCACCTTTCAAAGCTTTTGAAGAGCAAAGGGGCGAGTGGTCTAAGAACACTTGTTTCGTATATCCCGGACCGATACAGTATTGGGGACCGTCCGAAGTGTGTAACAAACCTACCATGACACTCGAACTCGAACAGAGAAAAAAATGATATTTGTTGTATGTGGTTGGGAAACAGCATGGAATGATATGCAATAGAGAAAGAAAAACAATTTCTCTCGTGCCGGTCATAAATGTTTTTGTTTCCCAATCACATATTTCATGACAGGTTTATCTCATGGCAAACAAACGACGATACAAAAGAAAAAAGAAGAAATCTTTCTTCAGACTGTTGCCCGCATGGTCATGGTGGTTGGGCGGTTTATTGGTGGTTGTGGCATATATCGCCGCTTTCTACTATTTCTTCATCAGTCCTTACAGTTTTCGTTGGCGAGCCATTTACGGAGAAACAGACTACCCCGAAGGCTATGAGATACACGGCATAGACATAAGTCACTATCAAGGCAACATCAATTGGAGAGAACTTCAGGAGGCCACCATACAAGGTCACCCCGTGAGGTTTGTCATAATGAAAGCCACAGAAGGCTCTTCCCGTATAGACAAAAAATTTCAATCTAATTTTTACAACGCGCGCGAACATGGTTTTATTCGCGGAGTATATCATTTTTGGAGCAATAAGTCAGGTCCGCGCGAACAAGCACAGTTCTTTCTCAAGAATGTGAAACTGCTTGAAGGCGACCTGCCTCCGGTACTCGATGTGGAACACAAACCGAAGAACGTAACGGTGGAAGATTTCCGACGAGATGTTCTGACATGGCTTCATATCGTTGAAGACCATTACCATGTGAAGCCCATAATATATACTTATTATAAATTTAAAACAGAATATCTTGATACTCCGGTGTTCGAGGATTATCCGTATTGGATTGCCCACTATTATGTTGACAAGGTAGAATATAAAGGAGCTTGGAAATTCTGGCAACACACCGATGCCGGCAGATTGCAGGGCATAAAGGGCAATGTTGACTTGAATATATACAACGGTAGTTATTACGACCTTCAGCAACTGACAATCGACTAACCGGGCGAGGTCATCTCAGAACAATCATAGCCCAGCCGTTATCGGTATTCTTTTCCTCGCAATCCAGTCCGAGTTTGCAGGCCTCGTCGGTAAGCATTTTTATGTCATTTTCATAAAATCCGCTGAGTATCATCACTCCTCCCGAGGCGAGTACCTCTTTGAATTTCGGCATATCGGCAATCAGAGTGTTGCGGTTGATGTTTGCCGTTATTATGTCGAAAACTCCGGATACATGTGTCAGCACGTTGGCATCTCCGAGAAGCGTCTCGATTTTTCCCCCGACACCGTTCAGTTTTGCATTGTGTGCAGTGTTTTCCACGCTCCACTCGTCAATGTCGTATGCCGTAACTTGGTCGGCTCCGTTCTTTGCTGCCACGATAGACAATATCCCCGTGCCGCATCCACAGTCGAGCAAACGTTTCCCCCGCATTTCCATTCCGAGCATCGTGCTTACTATCATTCTTGTAGTCTCGTGGTTCCCCGTGCCGAATGCCTGCTTCGCATCAATCGCTATGTCCATAATGTCTGCCGGAATATCGTGGGTGTTAGAGATGTCGTGTATAATACATTTGTTGTCTATATTGATCGGATCAAAGCCTCCGTTCTCCCATGTCTCGTTCCAATTTTTGTTTTCCGCTTCACCGTAAGAGTATTCTATACTTATATTATCAATGGGAAAATCTGCAATACATTCATCAAGTGTGTCCTTGTGGAACATCTCTTCAAGTATGTAGCCTTTCATTCCATTGTCTGTCTCTACGAAACTGTCAAACCCCACGGCTCCGGCAAGCGAGGCCGTTATGTCGCGTGCCGTGGTAAGCAGATGTGGATCTTCTATCCTAATTTTATTGTCATCATAAAATTCAAAAACTACCTCCGTGTATTTCATATTGAATATTTTTTATAGTGTCAAAACGTAAAATTGCAGTTGCAAATTTACAAAAAAATAGGGAAAAACCTATCATGGTTTAGGGTTTTTCCTTATATTTGCATGTTAAATCAATATATTTTTGCAAATGGAACATAGTTGAAACGGATTAACGCAGATTAAAAAATAACAATATAGGATATGAAGAAGTATATTTTGATTGCACTAATTGCAAGCCTGATACCAATTGTGATGCAGGCGCAAAGCGACGATCTCTATTTCACGCCGAAAAAGAGTCAGAAACAGCAGGACGCACGCCGACCTTCTGCAAATAGGAATTATGATGTTGATTATAATTCAGGCTCTGCAAGAGATGTAGACGAGTATAACAGGCGGCCAATGCATAGTTACTGTGAAACAACCGGTGTCGATTCTCTCGGAAACGACATCATCGAGTTCCATTCGGGACTTGAAGATGATGACAGCACTTTCTTGAAGTCCGAACTTGATAGTGAAAACGAGTATGAATACAGTCGAAGAATGAGCCGTTTCGATGACTATTATTGGTGCGATCCGTGGTATGCAGGTTATTATGGTTCGTATTATCACAACCCTTACTTGTGGCCGCGTTGGAGACGATATTACGATTGGTACGGCTATTATGGTTTTGCCTACCCGCATTATTATGGTTGGTATAACCCATACTACCCTTGGTATAATCCTTGGTATGGAGGTTGGTATGGTGGTTACTATCCGTTATATGGTGGTATATATATAGATTACAACAACGGTAAAGGCATTGCAGGGCGCGGAACCGGATCGTTTGGCAAAGGGCATCGCGGTGGTTTCTCCGGCAGGCGAAACACAACGTCGTCGGCAAGGAGTGGGTTCGGCTCGCGTCAAGGCAGGAATAACTCGTTTGGTACACGCCGACCATCGTCATATCCAAACGGAAACAATAACGACAATTTCAACCGCAATACATCAAGAGACCGACAGGGACACTCTCGCAACGGAACGTTTGGTACGGGTAATAACCGCAGGATAGATACTTCTGTCAATAACAACAGTGGTAGTGGCGGTTCGTACGGCGGCAACAGAGGCGGTGGCAGTTTCTCATCCGGAAGCAGAGGCGGTTCTTTCGGAGGCGGAAGCCGCAGCGGTGGTGGAGGCGGTGGTCACTTCGGTGGGCGCAGATAGAAATAACTTATAGTAGTTTTTGAAAAATAAAAAGATAAATAACCATGAAGAAACTTTTTTATGCATCTTTGGCAATAGTAATGTCTTTGCCTGCAATGGCTCAAGAAACATACGAGAATGCCAATATTGCAACACAAGATTTAAACGGAACTGCGCGCTATGTCGGAATGGGAGGAGCGATGGAAGCACTCGGAGCAGACATCTCCACTATATCTACAAACCCGGCAGGATTGGGACTTTTCCGCCGTTCCGTGGCAAGTGTTTCGGCAGGATTCGTAAGTCAGCAGGATGCCGTCAAGTTTTATGACGGAACCACTTCGCACGCAAGTTTCGACCAAATAGGCTTCGTATATAGTTCTCCGTCGGGTAGATCCTCTTTCTTTAATTTCGGTTTCAACTATCACAAAAGCCGAGATTTTAATTATATATTAAAGGCAGCGGGGAAACTTAACGGGGCTTCGCAGAACAAACTATCATACCTGAAACAGGTAGAAGGTGTGTTCTATCCCAAGGGGAGTCTCGACAAGGGTATCCACGGATATGATAAAAACGGCAAGTCTGCATCGACATACAGCCAAATAGACTATCTTTACTATAACGCATTGTTGACGCGAGAGGTTAAAGAAAATGGAAAAACCGTGCTCGATTTCAATCCGTATGATGCCACAAGTTTCGCCATGAATCGTGCCAACAAGGGATATATAGGCGAATATGATTTCAATGTCAGCGGAAATTTTAACGACCGTATATTTCTCGGAATGTCGTTCGGTATTTACGACATACACTACAAGAATTACAGCGAATATTCCGAAACCATAGGAAATGGTAATGTACTCATCGGCGATGAACGCGAAATTACCGGCTCCGGATTCGATGTGAAAATCGGAATCATATTCCGACCGATAGAATTTTCACCTTTCCGCATCGGCTTCTTTTTGGCAACGCCTACGTTCTACGACCTCAGTACGCAGAATTATACCACGATTACCAACAATACCAAATATGGGGCATACGACAATGGCAGATCGAATGACAAGTATGATTTCAAGTTTAACACACCGTGGAGGTTGGGAGCATCTGTCGGGCATACTGTGGGAAACTATCTCGCACTCGGTGCTTCGTATGAATATGCCGATTATGCCAAATTAGACAACCGCATAATCGATGGCGAGGGTTACGATTGGTGGTATGACACATATTATGAGACGAGTTCTTCTGATGTTTACATGAACGAAAATACGGAATATTCGCTTAAAGGAGTAAGTACACTCAAACTTGGTGCGGAGTTCAAACCAATACCGGAATTGGCACTGCGTATGGGTTACAACTATGTAAGTGCGATGTATAACGAAAATGGCTTCAAAGATGGTACGATATGGTCGCCGGGCTCTTACTATGCTTCCACCACCGATTATACCAATTGGAAATCGGCGAACCGCATTACTTGTGGTCTTGGTTGGCAGGTGGGCAGCATGAACATAGACCTTGCTTATCAATATAGTGTGCAAGAAGGAGAGTTTCATCCGTTCATGAGTTATTCGGGAAGCGACAAGACATTTACCAACAGCGTTACCGGGGAGATAATGCAATACAATAATGTTCCTGATGTTAAGACTGTCAACAACAAACGTCACAAAGTACTTTTGACGTTCGGATACAGATTCTAATTGTTATAATATAGAAATGACAGAGTGGAGTATTTCACATTTTCACTCGTCTTGATGTAAGAAAACTAAAAACGGATAATCATCGTGCCTTTATCATGGCAACAACGATGATTATCCGTTTTGTTTTTATTAAGGTTTTTGATAATGTCTTATCCCTCTGTGTATTGCTCGCGGTCATTAAGGAGATTGTCAACATCTTCCATTTCGTCCTCGTCGAACCACTGACTCATTTTCTCCTTGGCTTTCTCGCGAGCCTCGTCGGAGATTAGCGACCATACTTTCTTCAGTACATAAACGAGGACTGCCATGTCATCGGCAAGTCCCACGATGGGAATAGCATCGGGCATTACATCGAGCGGACTGATGAGATAACCCAGTGCGCCGATTATTATCGCTTTGTCCGTGCGCGACACCTTGTCGCTCTGTATCGTGTAGTAGAGCAGTAGCGAACCATATACCAACTTACTTCCCGCGCGTTTTGCAATGCGCTGCACTTTTTCGATAAAGTCTCCATTGGAGAATTTATCCGAATATGACATAAAATCGGGTAATTCCATTACTTTATTTTTTTATTGTTAGATACGATTTCTTATATAAAGCGAAAGCAGTGTCCCTGTAAGCCGGGTTCCGTTTCGTAGGCATTACAGCCCGCGATGCCTGTCATCTATCTATGATACGAGTCACCCCGTACCTAAAGCGTTCTACCCTCCGTCGGAATAAGTCGGGCGGGCAACCCTCAACGACGGTTTACATGAACTTGCAGCCCCCAGTGGACACAGCATGAACGGTCACCCGTCGTCTGGTGGTCTCTTACACCGCCTTCTCACCCTTACCATGTCACACCTTTACAGATGGGGCATGGCGGTTATTTTCTTCTGCCCTTACTTGCTGTTGCCAACAACTTCTATTTTCGGAAGTGGGGCACCCTGTGCTGCCCGGACTTTCCTCTTGTGTAATGCCATTAAAGCGACACAAGCGACAGAGCCGGAACGCTGCTTTCGTTTGCAAAGTTAGCAGATTTTTTCTAAACCCACAAATATTCAAATATTAATCATTGTTAAGTAGAGATTTGTAATTTACTATCGGTAAATGCCTTTTAAAACCTTTGCCGCTTTATAAATGACTCCAATGACTGCATTTGTAATATTCTCCAACATTGAAACTGACATCTTTAATTGCCAAACAATGCCTCTTCGTTGCGAATTTGCATGTGACTTTCTTTTAACAAATTTCTTCGTGTCACATAAAAATAAACTGTGATAATATAATTATTTTTTGATGAACTGATTATTATTATGACATGATATGGTTGGTTTTAAACTCTTCTTTTCAGAACTCCTCTTTTCCTTTTTCCTTTTTGTGCCATAATGACGGACAATTTAGGCGGTTTTGCATTGCAATTTCGCCGAATTTGCTCTACAAATCCGCCTGAATTACCACGATGCCGACATTTGCCGTGACATGTTAATGTGTGTTTGCTCTTTGTTTGTGGTAATTAATAACAGAATCCACCGCAACGACATTGTGTTGCGGTGGATTATTGATGTTATTTGCGGAATATTTTCCGCATTGTTCCGTCACTCATTTTTACGATGTTAAGCCCGTGGTGCATCTGCTTCTGCCGTATGCCGTCCGCGGAGTAAACGACCTTGATGGTGGCATTTGTCCCTGGCGAAGATATTCCCGTGGAAACCTTTGTGAAATAGCCATTATCGGGGTTTGCCATCGACATATCGGTATTGTTATTGTCGTATGGCACCGCACCCTTAAGTTTTGTGCAGTTATTAAACATTCCTTCTGATTTTATTCCGTCTCGCTTCCAATCATCGTTGCAATAGATGGTGGTCAAGGAAGTGCAGAAGAAGAACATGTCGGTCATGTCAGTCACTTTCGCCGTTTTGAATTTCAATAGGTCGAGCGAGGTTAGGGATTTACAGTTGGCGAACATGTTTCTCATACTGGTAACGTTTTCTGTGTTGAAACTTGAGAGATTCAAGGAAGTTAGGGATTTACAGCCACAGAACATTTTGCGCATGTTGGTAACGTTTCCCGTTTTGAAACCCGAAACGTCAAGCGAATTCGTATGTCTACAGTATGCGAACATATCACCCATGTCGGTTACGTTTTTTGTGTCGAATCCCGTGACATCAATCGAGGTTATGGCTATACAGGCGTAAAACATTTCGGACATGTCAGTCACTTCGGAAGTGTTTAGATGTTCTTTCATGCCTATAATCTGTTTTAGAGAATTCAAATAACTGAACCATCTTTTGGTGGTCTTTGGTCGGTAATCCTTGAAAGACGAGTCGAAAACAGCCTTGTTGACAGGTATGTAATTAGTGTTAAAAATCCCGCTCCATACCGGATATAATTTACCATACTTGTCGATCTGTGTTTCGTTGATTCCGTATACCGTACCCTGACGTGACCCTTTCTGTGTGTCGTAATAAAAAGTCAAGGTTGTTCCGTACTTACTTTTCATCACGTATGCTTCTTTTTTCTGTGCTTGTGCCGACTGTGGCAGGGCAGACATCATCGTAGCCATTGTTGCGATGACAAGTGTGAGTAATGATTTTTTGTTCATAGTTTTACATCCCTTCTTTAACCCTTTTCCTGTCTGCCGTGTTTTGTTCTATCGTTTTCTTCATGGTTGTCGAATTTTGATGATTCTTTATTTTTGTTGCAAATATAAATCTTTTTTCTCTAATATTGCAAGTTTTAAGGTGAGAAAGTGTCATGCATATATTATACAAGACCGCGATGCTCTTTTATTTCTTTTTCCGGACCTTTTCATTTTCCGCCTTGTATTCCGTTGTTGTTTTTATTCTTGTTGTTTTTTTCATTTTCTTTTTTCATTTTTCGTTTATATATATAATAATGTGTTTT
>NZ_RQZH01000031.1 GCF_003932845.1 Prevotella sp. OH937_COT-195 | reverse complement strand
TAGTCGTTCCTTAAAAACTATATTTCAGCGTGAAGTTTGTAAAATCGAAGTTCACGCTGATTCTTTTTATAAGCCACAAAAGAACTCTCATTGCTCTTTTGAAGTTATATGCCGCCGCAGCTAATAAGACATTGACAGCATCTCCTTTCACACCTTTATAAAAGTTGCGAAATAGTCTGTAATCACTTTTAAGATATCCTATCGTTGGTTCTATTCCTGCACGCTTGCAAAACAACTTGTGTTTGTTTTTTTTGATAATAACTATCTTTACGCGAGTTCGAGATAAGATCCATCAAAAAAAGAGTTCTAACTGTCTCGTTTTTTCTACATGTACCGGCAATGCTTTTGGTTTGTTGTCGAAAAAACAATATGCAGTAAGTGCCAAGCACAGATTCATTATGAAGTTATGCACAGACCTGTGTGTCGTGAATGAAAGAGGTTCGCCTTGTTCTTGAGCAATTCGTTGACGCACTCTGTGATGTACCTTTTCCGAAGCATTATCCAATCTAACTTTTTTCGGTGAAATGGGCTTTTTAAGGAACGGTTATATATTATTTTCTGTAAATATCAAGTCCATTATTATTTTCGTCTCTCCATTCTCTCCAGCCATTCGAAGAGCCACCGACACAGAACATAGCCGCTGCACTGGGCGAATAAAAAGTGGCATCCTTTACCAATACTAATTCGTCACCACTACGTTCAGCAAATTCTGCTATCAGTGCTTCTCGCTTCTGCTTAATGTTTAGCCTAATATTGTCAAGATGATGTGGATTTATTTTGCTGCCTTTCAACACTATCATGGTCTGTGTCGCTATATCGAAAATACCCTTGGCGTCTGCATTGCGTGTCAGCACACATGCAATCACTCCTTCTTTCTCTGACTCGGCAGGTGACGGAGCGGAATCTCCTGATATCGTAACAACATAGCCTAATTTCTTCGCCAAGTCCACCATTTTAGATATGTTTTTTACTCTCCATTGGGAACACACGGCAAAGGTGATGCCGTCAGAATTATGTAACAGTTCGTTTTCTTCCAGCATATATCTTTTTCTCTTATAACCCTTTTCACGGATGTAGTTTATAGTGCGTATCACTCCGTATGAGCCTTGCAGTGCAGGATTGAACACCTTTTCCAATTCAGCAAATGAAACTGTGGGATGTTGTTCAACATACATCTTAACAAGTTGGTGTACGAAACGGCGTTTGCCTTGTGGTACTCCACCATTTATCGAGTACCGAGTCTTATCATATCGACGCTTGAGGTTTACTACTTCAGATTCTTGTTCTTGATGAACCGCTACAGACTGCAGTCCGTCCTTGGACACTGCCGTAAAGTTTAGTGACGCAAGCATCCCAACAATATCGCTTTGAGAGAAAGTGTTGCCATATTTTTCCAACAAGTACATTTTCATTCCTTCAGCAATCAGTTTTTGGGCATCTGTAATTAGGTTGTCTTTTATTTTGTTCAAGCTCTCTTGATGGCGCATCTCCTTGATACGTTCCTCACAAAACTGAACGATTGCTTCTTTGCTAAACCGCTCTTTCGAGAACAATTCCACAAAACGAACACCACGTTTATTGTCCAACTCCAATGGTATAGACAAAACAGAAACAGCATTATCGCTGTCAGGTCGGTCATAGAATATCTCAATTTGTTCTCCTATGTATATGCCGGCCTTTAGTTTTAGTTGACGCATGTATGAAACCAATTGGTCGCGGTCTTTTGCAATCTGCGTATGCAAAGGACGCTTCACCTCGATAACGAACTGTTTCTTTTCGTCCTTTTGAACGAGAATATCCGGCTGTATATGCCCATTGTTGCCGATAGATAGATTCGGTTTATGACATATCTCATTCTTATACCTCATCCAACCCAACAACTGTAGTTGAGCCTCAATCGTCGAATGGTATTCCGGCTCCTCCACGCCATTTTTCTTGGCTTCACACAGATAATAAACAAATTGGTTCCACTTTTCTTGCATACTTTCTGTTATTATTATAATTTGCAAAGATAATACATTTTTCCAAAAACGATATGATTTGATTCAGAATTATTCTTAACCGGTGTATTTATTACATAATTGCAGATTATCAAATTTTATGTCATTTTTTCAACCTTCTCTTGCACGTTCAAAATACTTTGATTACCTTTGCACCAAATTTGCAATTGACAGAGTGTGAACACATTAGGGGAACATCACAGACAACCGCACTTTTCCCTCTATAATAGAGATATGTGTGAAAGACGAAGAAACGAAAGTTTCTTCACACTTTTTAACGCAATTTATTTGGTTGTTCAAAATAAATTGCTAACACACACAATAAGCGCACCGCCGATCAATCCGCAATTCCATACTCACGCTATCGCGCGCGCGACAGCGTACCGCAAACCCTTTTCAGCAAAGACTATACCGAAAGATTCTTTTTGATGTTTTTGTGTATTTCTCATGTTGTCATTCAGCAAAAATAAATCGGAATATTGGGAAATATGAAACATAGATTACCATAATTAAAATATTATATATTAACAAAGGATTTTACCCAAAATGAGCAAATCCATAACAAAACCATTAAACAATGAAAAAAGAAAAAAAGTATGTAAATCCACAAGTAGAAATGATTAAAGTTGAAACTTACGCACAAATATTGAAAAGCAGTAATACGGGACTCCCCGAGGTTGAAGACGGAGGAAATGCTTTCATTTCAGATGATAATTTTAACGCCAAATCCATATTGGACGAGGAAATTGAAGAAGAGGACTAATACAACTCGTGGAAATAAGAAAACGAATAACAAACACAAATAATAACATGATATGGAAAAGAAAATATTGAAATCATTGTATATGGCATTTAGCATGTCAATAATATTATTGTCAGCAGGTTGTTCACACGACACAGACGAACCAAACTCTCCGACGAAGCCTGACACAGGACAGGAAATTACCCTGCAAGTAAGCATGGGAGAAGACAAACGACCCATAAACGACCCGGCAAGACGTGTCAAATACAACGATGATAAGGTTGATTACCAACAAAATACGCTGTTATGGGAAGCCAATGACAAATTGAAAGTAGTAGGAATGGACGGCGACACCTACAAAGGCGAGTCTGTGTTCACACTTTCCGAAGGCAGCGGCACGAAAACCGCCCAATTCACCGGCATGAGCGTGCCCGGCGCAACAAGTTACAAGGTGTATTATCCAAGCAACGTAACGATAAACCCTGCCGACGGAACAGCCACAATCAACATGGACGGACAGGTACAGACCGGTGACGACAACACAGATCATCTGAAAAACCGCATCTTCTTAGAAGGAACACGCAACAGCACATCCGAAAACATTACCATGACCATGAAGAGTTGCATTATGAAATTAGACTTTTTCCATGTACCCGCAGAGGTTGGCAACTTGAAAAAAATATTATTTGTGGTGGGAAACAAACCTAAAAACGATGCAGCCCCCGTTACATACAGGTATATGCGCGAATTGAAATTTACGGACAACAGCGTAAAGTTCAGTAGTCAAAAGGAAGACCTTAAGGCTTATTTTGCATTCATGCCCGAAGAGTTGCAACTGCAAAAACAAGACGTAATACATATAATACTTTGGGGTGATCAAAAATATCAGACCACCACATCCATAGGTGATCTTATTCCCCAGACCTACGATGCCGGCAAACGATATACAGCAAAAATGAATTATTTCTTCAAGTTCCGCTCGCCATTGGAATATGCCGCCAAACGAAATCTCGCACAAAATGGAACAGAATTTGCAGCAACCGATGCCAACGATGTTAGCGGATTTTTTACACGGTCTGAGGCAGAAAACCTTTTTACGGAAAACTACGGATATCCAGAATCCCCCAAATATATTGAAATTGCCGATACGAATTACATCTACCCGGACGCGAAACAATGGTGCAGCATTATTCCCGAACTTAAAGAAGCACCTAACAACAAACTCATAATATCTTTCGACGGCGGAGACCCAATCAATGACTACTCGGAAGAAGTAAAGGTGGGACAACTGCTAATCAAAACAAAAAACGATTACAGATATTCCTCCCAAGATCATGTTATATATGCACTCCGCTTCAAAGGCTGGCCCGACCTTTGGCGCACGGCATGGCGCTACCGCTTGACGGAAAATCCTGAACCTTACACCCTACAGGCGGGCGAAACGAAACCGGAAAAGAACTTGTGCCTTGTTATCGAAACCATCTATATAGGTCCATTCGACAATACCACCATTGACCAGATTGCAAGACCCGAATTTTGGAATGGCAAAACCACCATCAAGCGAATATTCCCCTACAGCGGATTCTTGTATAAGTCTAACGATCCTATACCTCATTTCAATAGCCGTATGGGAGAATCAGGCTACTGGTGGGTGAATACAAAATACTATAATGTATATAGTCACATACACAATGCCTATACCGTCAGAAAGTCTAATTGGGATAAATCAGGAAAAAACATGATTTCCGTCCGGCCATTCTACGAGGAAATTCTTTAATTAACAAAAATTGCTCGGCACATAACAAATGTTCTTGTTATACGAGCAATCTTTTTTGATGATTTGGTGTTCAAAATTAATTACTTGTATATTATGTGTCTTTCTGTCAGTGTTGTAGTATTGAAGAAGAAAAAATGTGACGGGCAGCACAACTGCTGATAACCGGCAGAATAACGAAAAAGAAACATAAAGATACCGGTAAAATAAAAGTTTCAAAAAACGAACAGATAAAAGAATGATTTGGGCGAGATTGCAAAACAATTTCGCCTAAATTGCCAACCAAAACAGCCAAAATCGCTTTTCGTTTTATTATCTCGTGGAGATAGAATAGGGATTTGCTGTTCTGTATTTTATGCCAAAGAACACCGGAACATGTTTTTACGAAAGAAATTGACAAAACGAAAATAAGCAAGTGAAATATACTCGCTTATTTTCGTTCTTTATTATTTTATTCTCAATGCTAAATAAGTCTGTACCATATGTAGTACTTACCGTCCTTATACTCTGTATGAATCTCAAAATTTTGCTTCTCTCCAATCTTTTCAGCAATCTCCTTTCCCAACTTTATAGCACCCCATTTGGTAGTGCAAGTACCGGCAAATTTCCAACCCTGATTAGGCTTTGGGGCTTTATTAATTGTTTCATGATAAGTATTTTTTGTATTAGAATTCAGACATTCGAACACCTCTCCAATTCCGGTAGCAAAAATATACTCATCTTCTGACAATACCAATACTTCATTATTTTCCGAAGAAAAAAGGATATATCCACCATTGGAATACTCCCCATTTACATTCTCAATAATTTCAGTAAGAGCGTCACACAATAGTTTTTCCTTGACAGATGTATTGACACCATCTACATCGTCAGAAATTCTCTCAACATCTTCTGAATATGTATCATCCAAATCAGAAGAGCAACCAGTAATACATAGACCAAATACAAAAATAACAATTGGTACTAATAATTTTTTTTTCATGGTTTTAAGAATTTATATTTTGCCTACTCTATATGCTTTTCAGCATCTGCGTATTATCATTATAAATTTGTCTCAAATATATAAAAAAACAAATACAAAACAATAGTAACATTATATTTTTAACTTTTATTATACTTAACAAAACGTTATTGCGATTTTTCAGCCAATCAATGCAGCAAGAGAAAAGTGATATCGCAATGTAATATTCCGCCATTTCGCTCGTTAAATAAGTAATGAATGATAACATAACGATGAGAAAGCGGATGGCGTGGAGCACGACAAAGTGTGTCGTGACGGTTCTCGTGTGCCTGATTACGGTGTCGTGCGGAGTGGAGCGAGCGGTAAAAAAGGGCGATAAATATTTCGCCATAGGCGAATATTACGATGCCGTGACGCAATACAAGAAAGCATACCGAATGACACCGCCCAAGGAACGCAAAGAAAGGGGACTGCGCGCAAAGCGGTTGGCAGAATGTTACGACCGCATAAACAGCACCCAGAAAGCCATTGCGGCATATCGCAACGTGATAAGATACAAACAAGACGATATGCAGACGCACATCGATCTCGGACGGAGACTGCTCGCCAACGGCAGTTACAAGGAGGCCGCGACAGAGTTGCAGGCGGTAATCGACTCTGTGCCCGACAACATTTTGGCACAAAACATGCTGAAAAGCGCACTCTCTGCCGCCGGCGAGAAGAAACGCGGCTCGCGCTACACGGTAAAAAAAATGGATGTGTTCAACTCGCGAAGGGCAGAATATAGTCCGATGCTGTACGGTGACCAATACGAATATCTCTACTTCACATCGACGCGAAACGAGGCAGAAGGCGATGAGTTGAGCGGTATAACCGGTACCAAACCGGCAGACATATTCCTATCCAAGAAAGATGACAAAGGCAAATGGAGCAAACCCGAGGCGGTGTCGGGGGGACTGAACAGCGGGTTCGAGGAGGGCGCATGCTGTTTCTCAACCGACCAACGCGTGATGTATCTCACACAGTGTACAACCGATCCTTCGTATCCGCGGTATGCAACAATGGCAACAAGCAACCGCGCCGACGCGGCATGGGGAAAACCATCGGTGCTGAACGTGACGCGCGACACTTTGTCGAACTATGCACACCCCGCCGTGTCGCCCGACGGCAAATGGCTGTATTTCGTAAGTGACATGCCCGGAGGGAAAGGCGGATTGGACATCTGGCGGGCAAGAATAACACCGGCTGGACCGGGTGGAGTGGAAAATCTCGGAGAACCGATAAACACTCCGGGCAACGAGATGTTCCCAACGTTCCGTCCCAACGGCGACTTGTATTTCTCGTCAGATGGACATGTAGGACTGGGAGGACTCGACATTTTCATAGCAACGATGAAGAACCGCCACATAGTGTTGGAACATCCGGGCTACCCGCTTAACTCGCATGGCGACGATTTCGGAATGACATTCGAGGGTGTACACAACCGGGGATTCTTCTCGTCTAACCGCGGCGACGGTCGCGGATGGGATCACATATACAGTTTCGAGAAACCGGAGATTGTGCAAACGATAAAGGGTTGGGTGTACGAAATGGACGGATACGAACTACCCGCGGCACAGGTGTATATCGTGGGAGACAACGGTACGAACAAGAAAATAAACGTGAAAGGCGACGGCTCGTTCACGGAAGTGATAGAACCGGGCGTACAGTACATGCTGCTTGCCACCTGCAAAGGATTCCTCAACCATAAAGAGGATTTGAAAGTCGCACCCGTGGAAATATCGGAAGAATATACACTGCAATTCCCGCTGGCATCGATACGCGTGCCGGTACTCATCGATAATATCTTCTATGATTTCGACAAGGCTACGCTTCGACCGGAATCGACTAAAGCACTCGACGAACTCGTGAAACTGCTCAACGAGAACCGAAACGTGACAATAGAACTGAGCGCACACTGCGACTACCGCGGCAGCGCGGCATACAACAAGACTCTGTCGCAACGCAGGGCAGAAGCCGTGGTGACATATCTCATTGCCCACGGAATACCAAAAGAGCGACTAACGCCGGTGGGCTACGGAAAAGAGAAACCCAAGACAATAAGAAAGAAACTCACCGAGAAATACAAATGGCTTAAAGAGGGAGACGTGCTGACCGAAGATTTCATCAAGGGTCGCAACGAGAAAGAACAGGATGTATGCAACCAACTGAACAGACGTACCGAGTTCATCGTCCTGCGCACCACTTACGGCATGTTCGATAAGAATGGGAAACTGAAAAATCCGCCCCAACCCAAACAGAAAGATGATACGGAAGAGGAAAACGAATGGCTCGATTTCGTTATAGAATAGTTTCATTTCACAAAGAGAGAAATTAAAATTTAACCCAAATCGGTCATTAGAACCCTCAACCGGTTTTGTTCGATTGTTGGGCAGATGTGCAGCCGTTTAATCGAAGTCGTAGCGGGCTGCGTCAAGATGAAATGGCTGCGCAGATGGCAGCAAGCGGGCTAAAGCAGCCGGGAAGCGTAACGTGCGATAGCAAATCTAAGCAAATGCGGTCTAATGACCGATTTGGGTTTGACGGGTTCGGCAGTGTGTAAATTAACTACCGAACCCGTTAAATCTCTAAAAAACACTTTCAGCAAAAACTATTTTTCTTCAGAAAAACTTCCTCTCGTATGCCAGCGAATAACCCAACAACACACTTATGACGAACATCGCCACGATATACGGAACATAATTGAAATGCAAAAGTTGCACGACGTCGATGTCCTCCAGCATTCCATTGAGTATTGAGTAAGGCACGAGCCAACTTTTGGTAAGCACCAAAAACACCACGCCAGCAATGATGCAGAGCCATGTCCATATACGGTTTATGTTGCTTTTGCAACGCGGCAACCGGTGCATAACGCGCCCGGAAAATCCGTCATCGGGCACATCGGCAACATTCTCGGCGAAGAAAGCGGCAATCAGCCTACTGTCATCGTCGGGACACATATTTTCATTAATTCTATCGTTTCCCATATCCATTCTTTCTTAAATAGTCTGCGAGTTTATCCTTACCACGAGACAAGTGCGACTTTACCGTGCCTGCCGCCATCTGCATTATCACGGCAATCTCATCGATGGAGTATCCGTCAATCAACTGCAGGGCGATACATGTGCGCTCGGTGGGTTTCAACATTCCCATCGCACTGTATATGTCGAGTGTCGCCGGAGTGTCGCAGCCTGCCGATGCAGGCACCACAACGGCTACGGAGTCAATATCATCGGTAATGCGATGGGCACGGCGGTAGTCGTACATCACGTTGAAGGCTATCCTGAACAGCCATGTCTTAAACGACGAATTGCCACGAAACGACGCAATCTTTGTGTATGCTTTGACAAAAGTGTCTTGTGCAAGGTCGTCGCTGAGTGCACCGTTGCCTACTGTTTGGGCGAGGAAGAACCGCCTGACGGGCGACTGGTATTTCCTGACGAGTGCATCGAAAGCACGCTTGTCATGCAATACCGCCACCCGGGACACCAAGGTAATGTCGCCCAAACTATCCATATCAGCGTTTCTCGGGCATTATGATCCATAATATCGGGTACAGTATAATGCCGCTGAAAGAGGTAAATACCGTGAGTCCGGCGTACAACAATCGTACCACCGTGGGATCTATGTCCGCATATTCTGCCAGTCCGGCGCATACGCCACCCAGCATTCTGTCTTCCGAACGATATAATTTCTTAACCATATTTTTTGTTTTTATTAATGATATTATTTATTGTAAAATTTAAAGTTTCAGGCGCATACGGGTTTGAGGAGGAGGGAGAAACATCTGACAGGAATAATTTCTTACTTTCTCCGGCGACAACTACACAAATGCCGTTCCCCCTCCCCTTCCCTAATTACTGATTTTTCTCTACGCTGTCTTTTTCACATTCTGCATTATTTTCGTTCATTTTTTCCTCTTTGTTTTTTCTTGAAGTCTTTGCTATAACGGCGAGTCCCGCACCGTATATCATCACCAACCAGCCTATTCCGGCAAGTCTGTCAGTACCGAAACAGTAGCACAGCACCACTATTCCAAGTCCGAGGAAAACGTTCTTCAATCCGCGGCGCCACTGCTCGTCGTCTGTCTCCACAAAGTTTTTAACAATATTCTGCGGCACTGGATTCCCCGACATAATCGCCATTCGTGCAAACCGCCGCTTCTCGTTTTGATGATTTACGATGAGATATACCAAAAAGCCAAAGAAGACAAAGGGAGAAATTGTTAAGATTATGACAATAACGGCAACAAAAATTACTATTATAACGCCTAATATACCTATGCCGACCAACTCGCGGAACAGCATTATGACACTATCGTTGTTATTGATATTGAATTTCATTTTATGCGAATACGTACCGGCATTGGTCAGAGAGTCCGACTGTGCAAACGACGTGGTGTCGCTGTATGCCGCCATACCTGCCGTATCATTGTCCATCATGTCAATGGGATGACTTTGTTTCTTGGCATGGAGACTTTGTTTTGCCGACAATGGCATTGCAAGTATCAATGCCGTGAATAAAAATACTATTACTCTGCTCATTTCTTTTACTTTTTTGTTTGTTACACATCTGTTAGACGCATGTCGGGACAAGAAAGTTGCAACAAAGATAAACTTTTTACGGTAAAATGGTGCAAAAGTTTCATTATTACCGCATTTATACGTAACTTTGAAGCCGAAAAGAAGACAATACAACCATGCTTACGCTGCCCGCAGATTTCACAGACACTGCACGAGCCACGTTCGGCGAAAGCCTTTGGCAGACTTATATAGAGGCATTGAGCCAGCCGGCACCGGTCAGCATAAGACTGAACGGCAGGAAAATCACCGCCTGCGAAATTGCCGACGGAGCGGGAAAAGTGGCATGGTGCGATGCCGGATTTTACATAAAGGAACGCCCGCAATTCACTTTTGACCCGTTGATGCACGCCGGCGCATACTATGTACAAGAGGGATCGTCGATGTTTCTGCATCACATAATGAAGCATATTGCCGGCACGGAGCCAGTGATAATGATTGACATGTGCGCCGCACCGGGCGGAAAATCCACCGCGGCGTGCACCCTGCTTCACGAAGACAGTCTGCTCGTGTGCAACGAACCGATACCGCATCGGGCAAGCATACTTGCCGAGAATATTATGAAATGGGGATTGCCGAACGTTGTTGTTACGAACAACTACCCGCAAGAACTGCGACAAACGGGCATCGCGGCGGACATCGTGCTGTGCGACGTGCCGTGTTCGGGAGAAGGAATGTTCCGCAAAGACGAGGGAGCTGTTGCCGAATGGAGCCTTCAAAACGTGGAGAGATGCCGAACTCTGCAACGAGAGATTGTGGGCGAGGCGTGGCAGTGTCTCAGGCAGGGAGGAACGATGATATACTCCACATGCACATTCAACACCCGCGAAAACGAAGAAAACGTGCAGTGGATATGCCGGAATTTCGATGCAGAGACAGTTGACATACCGATTGAGAAGGAATGGGGAATAACCGGTTCGCTGCTCAAAGACTTCAACGGCAGCGTTTATCGCTTTATTCCCGGAGCGACACGCGGCGAAGGTTTGTTCGTGGCCGTGATAAGAAAGAAAGGCGAGTGCGGGCAGAAAATGAAGAAAATAAAAGCAACGAACGGCAAGGAAAAGCACATCACGGAATGGATTGAACACCCGGAAAAATATATTGTGGAGGAAGAAAAAAACGTATTGACGGCCATTCCGCGACAATGGTTTGCGCTGATAAAACATCTTTCTGCCACGTTGAAAGTGATACACCGGGGCATCAAACTCGGTACTGTCAAGGGCAGGGACATCGTTCCGGAGCAGTGCCTCGCATTATCTACGGCACTGAAACGAGAGGCTTTCGCAACGGTAGAGACCGACCGGAACACGGCAACTGCATACCTGCGAAAGGAAGCGGTGACACTGCCGGACGGAACACCGCACGGAATAGTGCTGCTTACGTATGGTAACATGCCGCTCGGTTTCGTGAAAAACATCGGGAACAGAGCCAACAACCTATACCCGGCGGAATGGAGGATAAAGACTACACATATACCACGCGAAACCAATGAAGTGATAACAAAATATACCGGAAAGCAATAAAGAAGAAATATGAAGCAATATCTTGACATACTTGAACGAATACTGAAAGAGGGAGTGAGGAAAGAAGACAGGACGGGAACCGGAACACTGAGCCTGTTCGGGGCACAGAGCCGGTACGACCTGCGAGACGGTTTCCCACTGCTCACAACGAAAAAACTGCACTTGAAGTCTATAATACACGAACTGCTATGGTTCCTAAAAGGAGACACTAACGTGAAATACCTGCAAGAGAACGGTGTGAGAATTTGGAACGAATGGGCAGACGAGAACGGAGAACTGGGACCGGTATATGGTCATCAGTGGCGTTCGTGGCCTGACTATAACGGAGGTTCGATAGACCAAATAAAGAATGTAATCGAACAAATAAGACACTCTCCTGACTCACGGCGAATGATTGTCAGCGCATGGAACGTGGCAGAGGTGGAGAATATGGCACTGCCGCCGTGTCACACCATGTTTCAATTCTATGTGGCAGAGGGAAGACTGTCGTTGCAGTTATACCAACGTTCGGCAGATACCTTCCTCGGAGTTCCGTTCAACATAGCCTCATACGCACTGCTGCTGCAGATGATGGCACAAGTGACAGGACTCGAACCGGGCGAATTCGTACATACAACCGGAGACACACATCTGTACCTTAACCACATAGAACAGGCACGCCTGCAACTGACAAGGGTACCGAGGAAACTGCCCGTAATGAAGATAAACCCTGACATTCACGACATTTTCAACTTCCACCACGAAGACTTTTGTCTCGAGGGGTACGAACCGTGGGAGCATATAAAAGCCGAAGTATCCGTATAAACAAGAAAATACATCATAATGAGAATATCAATCATAGCCGCCGTGGCACGAAACCGAGCAATCGGAAAAGACAACAAACTGGTTTACTGGCTGCCGAACGACCTGAAAAGGTTCAAGCAACTGACAACGGGAAATACCATCATCATGGGCAGAAAGACATTTGAGAGCCTACCGAAAGGAGCACTGCCCAACCGACGAAACATAGTGCTTACACGCTCCGACAACAAGTACAACGGTTGCGACACTTACCACTCGCTCGATGACGCAATACAAAATTGCAACGAGAAGGAGGATATATACATAATAGGCGGAGGCAGCATCTACGAACAAGCAATGCAATTGGCAGACAGGCTGTGCCTTACAGAGATTGAAGACACACCCGAAGATGCCGACACGTTCTTCCCTGACTATCGCGAATGGCAAGAGACATGGCGCGAAAATCACGACAAGGACGACCGTCACGAATATCGATATGCTTTCGTTAATTACGAAAGGAGGAAATAGAAAAAACGAGTTTCACGACCTATGTGAAACTCGTTACGACAAATAACAGTGATAATCTTTGTAGAACGAGAAACCGTCTGACAGATAGGATAACACGAACTTGCGTGAAAGAACAAAAAAATATTGTCTGAAATACGCAACTTGTACTATTGCCAACATTGACTTATGGACAAAACATTAAGCATATACAAATTACTGTTGTATGTCATCATCGTAATTATGCTCGTTAACCCTACCCTATTTCTTTATAACGCAACCTGAAACTGTACGCGATTAATATTCGTGATGTTTTGTGCTTTATCCGTGTTCACTGTTGAAAATAAATTCATGTGTTTATAAATAAAACACTTACAGCACAATAATGATACAGAATCAATCATACGAACCCACAAATCGTTAAATAACTATAAATCTACACATTATCTAAAACATTTCGCCAGAAGATTTAAGTTTATCTGATTTTATTTGTATCTTTGGCACAACTGTCAGATACTTATTTGATTTTATTGCAGCACTAAGCAGCACTAAGTCAGGTAAATCTTCCGACATGGCAAAATTCCGGACGACTTATTGTTGTTCATGAATTTATAACAATATTCAAATCAAGGTATTGAGAAATTAAGAATATTTCATAACAAAATATACCACAAGATTTAATATTAATAAAAGAAAGGAGTCTATTATGAAAAAACATTTACTTATTAATCTTATCGGACTGTTTTTATTCATGTCACCCATTTATGCCGATAATGGTGATTATTTATCCCCAAAGGAATGCGGTATAGAAAATGCTCTTGTTTATGAACCAATAAATGAAATCGAAATCACATTCGAAGGCATCATCGGCATAGCCGCAGATGTTAAAGCATTAATCACATTCGAAGGTAACACAATGGCAACCGGCACAATTACCTCTCGTAATTATAAAACACAAGGTATTGCCACCATTACTTTCGAAAATCTGATTCTTCCCAAAGGCAAATCCTACAAATTGGAAATTCCATCGGGAGCAATTTATTTGAAAGATGATCCCACCGTCAAAACGAAAAATATCAAGATAGACTTTGAGGTTCCGGCAAGCATTCCCCTTTATTATTGTTCGGTGGAAAACGACTCTACAATTATTTCTGCCAGAAGCATTTGGTTCTACTATAAAACAGAAACCGAGCCAATTGGAAATCCTACCATGACCCTGTACCGTGAAGGAGTACCTATGAACACTTTTAATGCGCACGTGGGTTGGGACTGGAACTTGGGACAAGCGTATGCCGATTTCGGAATGACAATAAACTTCGAGAAAGGCGTACATTATTCCCTTGTATTTCCCGAAGGAAGTTTGACACCGAGATTTCGCACTGACATAACCAACGAAGAATCAAGAGTGGATTTCGTAGGTGGATATACAGAACCGGCAGAACCGGTAACTTGTGTATGGTGCAGCCTTTTTGACGACCCAAATATTGATGAGATTAACGTGGTTCGTTTTTTCTACAATCAAGCCATAATTCTTTCTCCGGATCCGAAGATTCAGTTGTTTGACGGCGACAATAATCTGATAAAGGAAGTGACACCGGTACTGACCAAAGAAAAAGAATATTGGGTTGTATCCTGCGATTTCGGAGGAATAAAAATTCCCGAGAGTGGTTGCTATATCACGATTCCCGAAGGAACAGTTATCTCGGCAGAAGACAATGAGAGGACAAATACTAAAAACAGTTTCAGCCTAAAAATAGAAACAGGAGTTGACAAGGTGTCAAGCGGCAACCTTGAAATCAAGGTGTATGATAAGAGAATTATTATTGACAACGCACCTTTAGGAGAAACCATTTCTGTATATTCTGTAGATGGAAAGAAAGTTGCCGACCGACTTGTTTCTTCCCGATATTTCATTCTGGAATTAGAATCTAACGGTATTTATATCGTTTCAATTAACGGGAAATCATACAAAGTCGTCATCTGACGGTAGTTCGTTTGAAATAAACGGTTGACTTTATGCACATGCGGTGCACCTTTAAAAGTTTTTAGAACGTATCGAAAACAAAAAGAATTAATTATTTTTTGTGTTACGGGCTATTTACACTACCTTTGCAGCAGATTAAATATCAATATATATATTGAACAACAAACACATAATACAATCATGCTGACAAGAATAAAGGTTGCAACAATACTCCTCGTGCTGTCTGTCATGACCGGTATGGCACAGACAGACAGCATGACAATAACAGACAGGCTCGATTCAATGGCAAACGCACAGTTGATGATTGGCGTTGACAGCGACTATGCCGATGTGGCAATGCAACCGCAATCACTGCACAAAAAAATCAAAACGAAATTCATAGAGGGCAACGCGGGCTTCATGGCACTCGTGGCATTGGCACTCGTATTGGGATTGGCATTCTGCATAGAGCGCATAATATATCTGAGTCTCAGCCACATAAACACAAACAAACTTATGGAGGACATCGACCGTCTCGTGTCAGAAGGCAATGTAGAGGGGGCGAAAGAATTGTGCCGCAACACACGCGGACCGGTTGCATCGATATGCTACCAAGGACTTATGCGCATCAACGAAGACATCGACGAGATAGAACGCTCCATTGCTTCTTACGGTTCGGTGCAGTCGGCAAACCTAGAGAAAGGATGCTCGTGGATTACATTGTTCATAGCAATTGCGCCATCGTTGGGATTTCTCGGAACGGTAATCGGAATGGTTATGGCATTCGACCAAATTCAAATGGCCGGCGACCTCAACGCCACGGTAGTGGCCGCAGGAATGAAAGTGGCACTTATTACCACCATTTTCGGTATCATCGTCGCACTTATATTGCAGGTATTCTACAACTATATATTGTCAAGGATAGAAAACCTCGTAAGCCAGATGGAGGAGTCGGCGATAACATTGCTCGACATTACGGTCAAGTTTAAAAGTGAAAAAATAAAAAGACAATAAAAATGCTTGACACCAAACGCATTTCCGGATGGGTATTGATGGTGCTTATAGGCATCATTGCAGTGGTGTTTTGCACTTTTTTTCTCATCGGATACGACAATCCGCATGACGAAAATCCGGCATTCAACGCACCGCGTCTTACCGGTATCGTTCTCGTTCTCGCTTATGTAATGACCATCGGTACATTTGTCACAGCCGTAGTCTCGCTCGCAATGGCATTCCGCAGGCGCGACAAAAAGGATTCCGTGGTAAACAACATACCTGCTACACGCATAGCATACACCGTCACGGGGGGGGGTGCAGCCGTACTGTTATTGACATTCTTGCTCGGCTCCACAACTCCGATGAACATCAACGGCACGCAGTATGCACAAACATTATGGCTAAAAACAGCAGACATGTTCATCTACACCGCAGCGGCAATGCTCGCAGCGGCAATCGCGGCAGTGATAATATCCATGATGAGAGCAAGGCGTTAGCAATGAACATTGAACGGCAAGCAATAGAATTTGAACGTTAGTGAAAACAACGTTTGGCAATTTTCAACCATAAATTTTAGAATATGCCATCATTCAAAAGGAGGCGCGAGATACCCTCGCTGAACACTACATCAACGGCAGACATCTCTTTCATGCTGCTGATTTTGTTCCTCGTCACAACATCATTGGATGCCGACAAGGGACTGCAACGCCAATTACCTCCGATGGATAACCGCCAAGACATTCAGATAGAAGTAAACAGCAAGAACATATTACGAATCGAACTTACCGCCGACAATGGCATAATGATAGACGACAAACCGTCATCGACATCGCAGTTGCGTAGCGTAGTAACAAATTTCGTGACAACCAGCCCCGACCGTGCAAGACACATAATATCCCTGAAGACCGACCGCGCCGCCACCTATGCCGCGTATTTCAAGATACAGAACGAGATAGTGGCGGCATACCAATCACTTCGCGATAATGCAGCACGCAAATACTACCACCGCCCTTATGCCCGATGCTCGGGAGAACAACGTGAGAAACTACGCGAACTTTATCCGCAACGCATAGCGGAGGGATATGTAGAAAGTGAAGAGCAACCTGAAAAACAATCTCCGGAAATAACATCACAATCCAAATAAAATCTCAAATAATCCTCCCACAAGAAATGATCTTCCGAAGAAACAAAAAGCAAGTACCCGGTCTGAACACGGCTTCCCTGCCCGACCTCATCTTCACCGTATTGTTCTTCTTTATGATAGTTACCCACATACGTCACGATGCCCCGAAGGTGGAATACCGCATTCCGCAAGGTACCGAACTACAGAAATTCACAAAGAAATCGGCAGCTATATATATATATGTGGGCAAACCACTCACCATGTTGCAGAAAAAAGAAGGTAAGGAGGTTAAGGTGCAGGTAAACGACAAATACGTCACACCCGCCGAACTGACCGACTACATCGCAGACGAGCGCAGTCGTATGCAACCGGAAGATCGCCGGAATATGACCATCATACTGAAAGCAGATCGCAACGCGGACATGGGTACGATAATAGACGTGAAACAAGCACTGCGCAAGGCAAACGCACTGCGCATCAGTTATTCGGCAGAAAAAGAAGAATCCGTAACACAACAGAAAGCATCGAATAAATAATCAGATGTAACGGCAGAAACGTACGATGTGCCATTTAAACACAACTAACAATCCAAAGCCTTTGAAACAAGTATGACAGAGAGAGAAAAAATGGTAAGGGGAATGACATTTTCGGGTCTTGACCCACAGTTAATGAAAGAACTCAACGATACAAGAGAACGGTTGTGGGAATACAACAACATGCACCCAAGACTAAAAGAAGAGCGCACGGCACTGATAAAAAACATTCTCGGAGCATGTCACGACGATGTACTTATAAACCAACCGTTTCACTGCGACTTCGGCAATAACATAAAAGTAGGTAAAAGATTCTTCGCAAACTTCAATCTTACCATACTCGACGAGGCTCCCGTTACGATTGGCGACAACTGCTTCATTGGACCCAACGTAGGAATATATACCGCATGCCACAGCACAGACCCGGTGGAACGCAACAAACGGCGCGAATGGGCAGAACCGGTGAATATAGGGAACAACGTATGGATTGGTGGCAATGTAACAATTCTGCCGGGCGTCAATATAGGCGACAACGTAACAATCGGTGCCGGCAGCGTTGTGAAAAAAGACATTCCGGACAACTCCATAGCCGTGGGAAATCCGGCTCGCGTAGTGAAGAAAATATAACAACAAAGAATATGAAAAAACAACTTTCAATGCTGATTCTCATGCTGTGTACAACTATGGTATCGGCACAAAAGACAACAAGTACTACCAAAGAGACGATTGCCGACAAGAACGGATATATTGTATTCGATGGTGACAAATGCCCTGATTTCAAAGTGAAAATGACCGATGGCAGCGAAATTGACATATCTTCGTTGCGGGGAAAGGTTGTCATGTTGCAGTTTACAGCATCGTGGTGCGGAGTGTGCCGCAAAGAGATGCCTTTCATAGAACGCGACATCTGGCAGCCGCACAAAGACAATCCGGATTTCATTCTCTTGGCAATCGACCGCGACGAGCCGCTCGAAACGGTATTAAAGTTTGCCGAATCCACTAAGATAACCTACCCCATAGGACTTGACCCCGGTGCAGACATCTTTGCCAAATTCGCACTCCGCGATGCCGGCATCACTCGTAACGTGTTGCTCGACCGAGACGGCAGAATAATAAAACGCACACGTCTATACAACGAAACGGAGTTCGCATCGCTCGTGGAAGCAATCAACAAGGAGTTGGAAAAGAAACAAGAGGAATAAACATACCTACCATATTTACGAGTGGCAAGCAGGTATTCGACATTAATCTTATATGTGTATGGTTTTATCTGCTTTTCCTTTACCTGTATCTTCACGTTTATTTTTAGTCATTCGGTCGGCAGTTGTTAGCCGCACTGTCTGTCACACTCATTCTTACATACAACAGACCGAATGAAAACAGACGTAAATATACACGGACACCCAATTAAACCCAAATCGGTCATTAGACCGCATTTGGGTTTAATTCAACCAACAGATACATCTTTATTATATACATATAAAAAACAAAAACGACATCAGTATGGCTGTTTTATGTCTCCGCCGTACTTTATTAACATATTAATTAGTACCTTTGCATGTCTGTTGCATACAAAGGAAAAGAATATATTTTATATGAATACGGCAAAAGAACGTCTGTGGAACAGTGACTATTGCAAGGTGATGACGGCAAATTTCTCGCTGTTCTTCGCTTTCTACCTTCTCACACCTCTGCTGCCGCTATACCTGAGTGAGAATTTCGGAGCAACAAAAGACATTATAGGTATGATGTTGTCCGGATATACGCTCACGGCACTTGTCAGCCGTCCGCTGAGCGGATACCTCGTTGATACCCTTCCGAGAAAGAAGGTGTTGATGTGGTGTTTCTTCTTTTTCTTCATCTTATTTGCAGGCTATCTCACCGCCTCCACACTGCTACTGTTTACCATAGTGAGAACACTTCACGGAGCACCGTTCGGCAGTGTTACCGTGGCAAACAGCACTGCCGCCATCGATGTGCTTCCTTCGTCACGCCGCAACGAGGGCATCGGATATTTCGGTCTGAGCAACAACATAGCAATGGCAATAGCACCCACAATCGGCATATTAGTGTATAAATACACCAACAATTTCCAACTACTTTTCTGGCTCGCATTGATAACTGCGCTGTTCGGAATGATTGTTGACGGTACATTGAAATATGAAACGGCATACGGGAAAAAGTTGAACGGTGTTTCAAAACAAAGCAGAAAAATAATACAGGGTCATCACAACATGTCTGACCGTTTTTTCCTTACCGGCGGATGGCTCTTGGCAGTAAACATGGTGTTCTTCGGTTTTTGTTTCGGCATATTAAGCAATTATCTCGCCATATACGGCAAAGAGGTAATGGGCGTTACCGGAGGTACGGCTACATATTTCGCACTGCTTTCAGTCGGACTGATCGTCTCGCGACTGCAAGGCACAAAGGCACTGCGCGAGGGAAAACTGACGCTGAATGCCATAGAGGGGACAATACTTTCGTCTGTGGGGTATGTTCTGTTCGTGGCATGTCCCAACCAACTCGGATATTATGGCTCGGCACTCTTCATCGGACTTGGCAACGGGCATATATGGCCGGCGTTCCAAAACATGATTATATCCATTGCGAGTCACAACCGGAGAGGTACGGCAAACAGTACGATTCTCGTTTCATGGGACGTGGGAATGGGCGTGGGAGTGCTGGCAGGCGGTTTCATATCCGAACGTCTCGGCTATCCGATTGCTTTTTGGACTGCCGCGGCAGCACAAATATGTGGTACCATTCTATTCTTTTTCGCCACAAAAGATTTCTATTTGTCACGGAGGCTGGAATGAAAAAAGAAATAACAGATGGAACAAATAACCCGGAATAAAAGACACCCGGATTGCGAGGATTGCCCGTGAGCAATTAAATCATTGTTAATAACGACAATCCGCAAAGGTTTAACTTTTTAAAACTTAAATTAAATGATAACATTCATACTCGATTTCGACGGAACATTGGGAGACACGACAGACATCATCGTTAAAACCATGATGCAGACAATAGACACGCTGAATCTGCCCAAACGCACACGCGAACAATGCACCGCAATGATAGGATTGCCGCTGAAACAGACATTTACGGAATTGTATCCCGATTTCGACCACACAGTTGTCGACGATGCCACGGGAGACCTATGCGCAGAGACATACCGGCTACTGTTCGACATCAACAACACGCCGGGGGCAGTACCATTGTTTCCCGGTGTAATGCAGACACTCCGCGAACTGCACAACCGTGGTGCAATGCTCACGATTGCAAGCAGCCGTGCAAGCAAAACACTCGTGGGATATGTCAAGAGTCTTAACTTGGAGGACATCATCACATATATAGTTGCAGCCGACAACGTGACAAATGCCAAGCCGCATGCCGAGCCGGTACTTAAAACAATTGCAGATAATAACTTGCGAAAAGAAGAATGTATTGTGGTAGGAGACACCCGTTTCGACATTCTCATGGCACATAATGCAGGAGTGAGAGCCGTAGGAGTTACATACGGTAATGGCAAACGCGAGGAACTTGAAGCCGCAGGGGCGGAGTATATCATTGACGACTTCGGCGAATTGCTGAAATTGTTCGATGTATGATTGATAAGCAACGGGCTGTGAATGATTATGGAAGATAAAGAAAAGACAAGGTTGCAGACACGCATAATGCGCATGTTCAACGATGCCATTAAAAGATACTCGCTGATAAAAGACGGAGACCGAATACTGATTGCACTATCCGGAGGCAAAGACTCAATGGTTCTTCTATGGCTGATGGCGCAGAGAGTGCGCATATTCAAGCCACGTTTCGAGGTGGAAGCGGCGTTCGTTAAAATGACGAACATCCCTTACCAATGCGACGACGAATATCTGCAAGACTTCGCCAAGTCTAACGGTATAAGGCTTCATGTACTCGAAACATCGTTCGACGAGAGTACCGACAAGCGGCACACACACTGTTTCTTATGCTCGTGGAACCGTCGCAAAATGCTGTTCGAAGCCGCAAAAAGACTGCACTGCAACAAAATTGCACTGGGTCACAACAAGGACGACATCATCGAGACGGCACTGATGAACCTCGTTTTTCAAGGTCGCTTTTCGACAATGAAACCCCTTATGCGGATGGAACGCTTCCCGATGACCTTGATAAGACCGCTTTGTCTTGTACGCGAACATGAGACGTTGGCACTCGCCGAGAAAATGAATTTCCGCAAACAAATCAAGAACTGCCCATACGAGGACGCATCGCATCGGTACAACATGAAACGCATAGTGTCACAACTCGACGAGATGACCCCCGAATTCAATTACTCAATATTCCGCGCCATGGGCTTATAAAAGTAGTTAGAGAATTAAAAGAAAACAATTTTAGGACACAAAGAAACCCACATTTACCAACATATATTACTGGGTAATAACTCAACGAAAACTGGTACAAGTGGTTAGCATGCCGGGCTTTGATATGCTGCTAATAAGCAACATTATGTACAGCAGGGCATACAAAAGTGTAATTCCATTGGAAAGTTATCTTCTTGTCGGCAATCTCTCTGATTTCACTGCAAGTGTCATAGACTCAATGCGCATGACAGAGATACTCTTACCTTTATCGACCATCGCGGCATGGTTTGCCGAACGGCACTACTATCGTAAGATTTCAATACCAACAAAGAGGAAAAATTATGTCGCAACAATTTGTTTTACAGCCATTGTCTCAAGTTTGTTTCTTGTACCCAACGGAGGTTTAAGCAAGACTATCGACAACATGCAAAACGCTAATTATTACAGTTGCGCCACACCGATGTACACCGTTTTCACAAATATAAAATATTATTGTACCACTTTGAAACGAACCCTGAAACTACGTTTTATCTCATCCCAGTTAGTGCCGAGAAGTTCAAATCGTCCTATCTGGGATGTTGTGCGTACATGTTTCCCGATACATGTGCATACATCATAGTCGCCTATACGCACAAGACGTATCGTTTCCGAGACATCTTCCGGCAATCGGTCGAGCGATATTCGCGAATCGGGAGAATCATCATCGGCACTCATTACCAAACCCTCAAGTTCGGCTCGCGTAACAAATTCATACGTCACGGGCATATCGCTCTCTATCAGCGCGTTCATCTCTTGTTCTATCTTACGCTCCTCATGGCGGTCGGGTTTACGGTCAAGGATATACGATATTTTGCTCTTTTTCCTCTCCACATGGGCATTGCACGAGCGTTCGCACCCGAACATGCGCTGCATGAGTTGGTTCAACAGATGCTCGGCGGTGTGTGCCGGAGGGAATTCCTCTTTGTTATGCTCGTTCAATATGTATTCGTCTGCCATTGTAACAAATTCTTTATCATTATACATTACGGTCTGCAAATATAAGAAATATTTCCTTGTCAGCAGAAAAACAGACCGGAAAATTTTCAAAACCACCTAACATGATGTTTTTCCGGACAGTTAAACCCAAATCGGTCATCAGAACCCTCAACCGATTTTGTTCGATTGTTGGGCAGATGTACAGCCGTTTCATCGAAGGCGTAGCGGTCTGCATCGAGATGTAATGGCTGCGCAGATGGCAGCAAGCGGGCTAAAGCAGTTGGGAAGCGTAACGGCAATGGCAAATCTAAGAAAATGCGGTCTAATGACAG
>NZ_RQZH01000004.1 GCF_003932845.1 Prevotella sp. OH937_COT-195 | reverse complement strand
CTGTCATTAGACCGCATTTTCTTAGATTTGCCATTGCCGTTACGCTTCCCAACTGCTTTAGCCCGCTTGCTGCCATCTGCGCAGCCATTACATCTCGACGCAGCCCGATACGCCTTCGATGAAACGGCAGCACATCTGATCAACAATCGAACAAAATCGGTTGAGGGTTCTAATTACCGATTTGGGTTGAACCAAACGAAGACTTTTCATAAAGTGAAGAATGACAGGTATTTGTAAAAAGAACAAAGAGGAGATTTCTGAAAAGAATCTCCTCTTTGTTCTTTTTGTGCGCCTAATAGGACTCGAACCTACACGACATAAGTCACCAGATCCTAAGTCTGGCGCGTCTACCAATTCCGCCACAGGCGCAGACGTCGTTTTTCAAAATGTCATGCAAAGGTAATGTTTTTTGTGGGCAAATCCAAATAATATCGTTATTTTTTTTCTTTGTCCACACTGATTGTAAGTGTCTCCGGGTGGAAATTAATGCCGGGACGCTCAATGAAAGATGCGAGTGCACCATTGGCTGCCATTTCTTCGGGTGTTCCTATCTGCAGTATCGTTGGACGATAGTTATTTGGTATCGGATACTCATTTTTTGTATCATCGCAGCAAGGATTTGTTTTGGGCGAATGGGACATCGGATGTAGAAGCCACAAACGGTCTGCGAGTTGCAATGCAAGTTCGAGATCGTGTGTTGACAAGAATATTGTTTTTCCAGTGTCGTGGGCAAGTTTGCTCAACAGTATAAGCATATCCACTTTCGACGGATAGTCGAGAAATGCTGTTGGCTCGTCAAGATATATTACCGGTGTCTGTTGTGCCAATGCTTTGGCAATCATCACTTTTTGCCGTTCTCCATCGCTAAGAGTCTGTATCATGCGTTCGGCGAGATGTGTGATACCGGTTTTTCTTATGCTGTCTTCCACGATTTTGTTGTCTTCGTTGTCCAAGGTTCCCCAGAAACCGGTATATGGCGAGCGTCCCAGACCAACGAGTTCTGTTACCGTGATGTTATGTACCCTCGGCTTTGTGGTCAATACCACCCCGATGTGTCTTGAGACTTCTTTATCGCTAAGGGTTTCAAGTTTTTTCCCGTCAATTACAATACTTCCTTTCAGGGCAGGTTGGAAAGCACTTAGTGTACGCAACAATGTACTTTTTCCGATACCGTTTGGACCGATAAGGCATGTCAGTTCGCCTTCTTTAAGGTTTGCATTGATGTTCTCCACAACAATCTTTTTGTTGTTTTTTGCCATGTATCCTATTGAAAGGTTTTCTAAGAGAATCATCTTATTTTAAGGTTAAAAGTTAAACAATGAATATCTGTCCTTGGTTATTTCTTCAGCAAGTTGCGTGCAAATTCGATAATGGTATCTTTTCCTTTCGAAAAATCGGCATCGTTGAGTTGGACTTTATGGTCGGGTTCTATACCGAACTCGGTTGATTCTTTGTCTCT
Source organism: Prevotella sp. OH937_COT-195 (assembly GCF_003932845.1). Classification (GTDB taxonomy): domain Bacteria; phylum Bacteroidota; class Bacteroidia; order Bacteroidales; family Bacteroidaceae; genus Prevotella. The sequence goes on along the minus strand of NZ_RQZH01000004.1, from coordinate 120,424 downwards.
GTCGTACATAGGGCATGCAGAGAACCTCACCGACCATCCGCATGGCAGTTCCGATGAGAACGGCATTCCCGCGCCTCCTCCCGTTTTGTCCCCTACGATCTTTACTTGCGGACAACATTTCATATATTTCACAAACTCGTTTGCCGCGCTATATACTTGCCTGTTTGTCAGCACCACTACCGGCTTCTGCCACCGTATTCCGGCAGACGGTTTCAGTCTCTGTTCCTCCATTTTCGAGAAGTCGTCATGTCCCCGTCCGATCTTGTGTTGCATGTAGCCCACAAGTATCTCCTTGTTCGTAAATCGTGCCGCCAGTTTCTCAGCCGTTGCGAGGCTTCCTCCACTGTTATTCCGTATGTCTATTATCAGACCGTTGCATGTCGCGAGGTCGGATAACACGGCATCAAGGTTGCCGTCGCCAATGCTGCGCGTAAATGATTCGTATCGCATGTATCCGATATTATCGTCAAGTGTGCGGTACTTTATGCCCGATGCAATCATGTAGTCTGTCCCCATGTATATCCGCAGCAGCGAATCACTGAAATTGCGGGGGTAGTTTTCGTGCCATGACCAGTTTCGTGCCACATCGAACGTACTATAAATGTTAACGTGTCCGTCTCGCAGTTCCGAAAGCATGTTTGCCATTACCTCGAACATTTGTTTTTCTGTCATCTCATTGTTGAACTGTGGTGAGTATTTGTCATATACCGCATTCCAATCCAGTCCGTACTGTTCGTTCTTGTACGAGAAGAAGCAGTAGTGTTCGTCCAATATTCGCCACAGAGCCTCGAAATTACCACGCGGAGTATCGGCATATTGTTCTTCGTCAACGCAAGAACACAGCAATACCATTGTTGCAATGAAAATAATTGTTTTTCTCATTCCGTCAGTGTTTTTACGATGTGAAATCGTCTGGTTAGACCTACGACCACAAGATGTGAGTAGTTGTGATATTTCAGGTTGTTCACTTTTGCCTGTTGGTAGTCGCCGAGGTATCCCAACGTTATCGACATGTGCTTCAAGTGTAGTCGCATTTGCAATGAATGCTGCATGGATGGTGCATTGAACGGTGTTGTCACAACGATGTTGTGATCATAATTCCCACGTGTAAAAATTTCGTAGTACGACTGTCCGTAGTGTGGTGTGAACATAAATCCTGCCAAAGGTATTTGAATTTTATAATCCACGGTAAACCGTTTGCCGAAAGCCTCGAAATCATACCCTGCATCGGCATGTGGCAAGATATTTATGCCGAGCCTTATTTGTCCCGGATTGTTCCCGTTTCTCGTATTGTATAGAAATCCGATGTCGGCTTGACCTGCGATACCCGCTTTCAGATGCAGTTTGTTGGCGAGCAAGTCCCAATGTCGTTGCCTGCCGATGCCGAGAGTGTAAAGTCCGGCGAGGTTTTTGTTGTCATCGCTGCGCGGAGTGGTGGATGAAATAAAAGCCTTGTGTGTTATTGAGGCACTCCATTTCCTATATATGGGTGATAATGCGATGTCGTCGTATTTTGTCGTTACAGATGCCTTTCGCCGTTCGGTGTGGTCGATGAAGCGTATTTCCGTACCGTTGTAGTGTTCCTGCGATATATAAGTATCAAGGATTTGCGATACTCCGAACCCGATGAGTTTCGTGTTTGTTATTTCCGTTCTCGTTATTCTTTCCTCGTTCTGTGCCGATGCTACTTGTACCGTTATCAGCAATGTCGTCACAATGATCGATAATATCGCATGTCTATTCTTCATCTGCAAAAAGATTAAGTTGTCCTTTGTTATCCTCGCGAGACAGTTGTTCGTCGGTTTTGACAATCTCCCGTTCTTTTTTTTCATTGTCGTCATCTTCGTTGTCCACCTTTTTCTCCTCATCGGTGCCTTCTTCGTTCTCTTTCTCGGGGAAGTGTGTAGGTTCGAGTTCCTCCACGCTTTCTATGTTCCATGTGCTCACCCGTTTTCCGTGAGCCTTGAAACCCTTTACGCCAACAAAATCCTCTGCTTCTATTTCCATCGGTTCTCTGAAAGCATCTTCTCCCCCGAATGTCACTCTTATCCTCGGATATGTTTGGTCTGTAAGCAACATTTCCCGCGAGCCTCCTTCCGTGCCGATATAGTTCTGTTTGTTCTTCTTGGCCTCGAACATAAATCGTTTCAGATAGAGATATCCGTTGTTATCGGCATCGAAGAGCAGTGCCGTCCACACCTTGTTCGGGTCGAATTTCTCTATCACTTTGATATTCGTTTCATAGTGATTGTTCACATCGAAATTCGTTACATAAAAGTCCCCGTTGTCTAACACCACCAATATTTGGTCGTTGTCGTTGAACTCTCCGAGGTATCGTCCGTGTTCGTCGTTATTCAGTCTTTGCACGTCCTCGTCGAACCACACTTTCAGTCCGCCGAGAGTCGAGTGTCCGCGGCTCTTCAGCGTTATGCGCGTTACGGGTACTTTTGTGAGCAATCTTCCTGCCGCTCCTCTTCCTTTTATGCTTATTTCGCTGAAATCCTTTTCTATGAATAGTTTCTTGCGGAATGCCGATGGTTGCAGTGTCACCTTTATTATCTCTGCTTCGCCGTTTGGGTTTGCCGTGAAATACACTATTCGACTTCCTTCCGTACCCTTTGTCAGGTTGTATTCCCGCTCTCGTGTTACCGCCGGCACAGGGAAACGTTTCATGTAGTATGCTCCTGCCTTTCCGTCTCTGTACACCATGTTGTAAATGGTTCGGTTGTCTCCTCGTTTGAATACGTCAACATGTATAATGTTCCTGCCCACAAAAATCTTGTCGGCAATGCGTACCACCTTAAATATTCCGTCGCGATAGAACAGTATAACGTCGTCTATGTCGGAGCAGTTGCACACGAATTCGTCTTTTTTCAGTCCCGTGCCGATGAAACCTTCGGTTCGGTTGATGTAAAGTTTCTCGTTCGCCTCTGCCACCTTTGCCGCCTCTATTGTGTCGAAATTGCGTATTTCCGTACGTCGTGGATGTTCCTTTCCGTATTTCTCCTTTATGAATTTGAACCAATTGATTGTCACTTCTGTCATGTGTGCAAGGTCATGTGCAATCTCTTTCAATTCTGCTTTTATGCGCGCCATTAGTTCATCGGCTTTGTCCTTGTTGAACTTCAGTATGCGCTGCATCTTTATTTCCATCAGTTTCAAGATGTCGTCTCGCGTAATTTCTCTTATGAACTTCGGTTTGAAAGGTTCGAGTCTTCCATCGATATGCTTCACGGCCTTGTCCATGTTTTCCGCCGTTTCGAATCCTTTATCCTTGTATATTCGTTCCTCGATGAAAATTTTCTCTAACGATGCGAAGAACAACTGCTCTTCCAGTTCGCCGCGTCGTATTTCCAGTTCGGTGCGCAGCAACTTCATGGTTCGGTCGGCGGAGTTACGCAAGACATCCCCAACGGAAAGGAATTTTGGCTTGTTGTCCTCTATTACGCAACAGTTTGGCGACAGACTTATTTCGCAGTCGGTAAAGGCATATAACGCATCTATTGTCTTATCGCTCGACACCCCCGGTGCAAGATGTACCTGTATCTCCACTTCGGCGGCCGTGAGGTCTTCCACCTTTCTTGCTTTTATTTTCCCTCGTTCCACAGCTTTTACGATGGAGTCCTGTAATGTCTCCGAGGTTTTCGAGAATGGAATCTCGCGTATAACAAGTGTTTTATGGTCGAGTTTTTCAATCTTTGCACGCACCTTTAACGAGCCTCCGCGCTGTCCGTCGTTGTATCTTGTCACGTCTATGCTGCCGCTTGTGGGGAAATCAGGATACAATTCAAATTCCTTGCCGCTCAGATAATTTATTGCCGCATCGCACAGTTCGTTGAAGTTGTGCGGCAGGATTTTCGATGACAGTCCCACGGCGATACCTTCCGCGCCCTGCGCCAGCAACAGCGGGAATTTTACAGGAAGCGTAACCGGTTCCTTGTTGCGCCCGTCATAACTCATCTTCCAATCGGTAGTTTTTGGGTTGAACACTACGTCGAGTGCGAACTTTGACAATCGTGCCTCAATATATCGCGGTGCCGCCGCTGCCGAACCTGTAAGAATATTTCCCCAGTTTCCCTGCGTATCCACGAGCAGATCTTTCTGTCCCAGTTGAACCAAAGCATCTCCTATGGAAGCGTCTCCGTGCGGGTGGAACTGCATGGTGTGTCCCACAATGTTCGCCACCTTGTTATACCGTCCGTCGTCCATGCGTTTCATCGAGTGCAGTATTCGCCGCTGTACAGGTTTCAGTCCGTCCTCTATGTGCGGCACGGCGCGTTCGAGAATAACGTATGAAGCATAGTCGAGAAACCAACTTCGATACATCCCGCTCAAGTGATGTACCGCGGTGGCGTCGAATCGGTTTGCCGGTCTGTAGTCCTTATGTTCTTCTTTCTTTTCAATATCCTTTATGTCATCGTTCATGATATATTGTTTATTCTTCGTTTTGCCTGCAAATTTACTAAAAATCCCTTTAATATTTGCAGAAATCCGGAAGTTTAATGTAATAGAAAAAAAGTTATTTGTTTTGTATTGTCCGTGATTTGAGTTACCTTTGCACGCATATTAAGAATTTTTCATTGGATTATGGCACAGGAAGATGTTTTTAAGAAAATAGTGTCCCACTGCAAGGAGTACGGCTTCGTGTTTCCTTCGAGTGAGATTTACGACGGTCTTGCCGCAGTGTATGATTACGGGCAGAACGGCATAGAGTTGAAGAATAATATCAAGCAATATTGGTGGAAATCGATGGTGCTCCTGCATGAGAACATCGTGGGTATAGACAGTGCGGTTTTTATGCACCCCGAGATATGGAAGGCGAGCGGACATGTGGATGCTTTCAACGATCCGCTAATTGACAACCGCGACTCGAAGAAACGCTACCGTGCAGACATACTCATTGAGGATCAGATGGCAAAGTACGAAGAAAAGATTGCCAAGGAAGTTGCCAAAGCCGCCAAGAAATTCGGAGAAAGTTTCGACGAACAGAAATTTCGCCTTACAAACCCGCGCGTATTGGAGAACATGAAGAAACGTGATGCACTCCACGAGCGTTTTACCGAGGCTATGGGTGCTATGGATCTTGATGCTCTCAAACAAATAATAATCGACGAGGGAATCGTGTGTCCTATATCGGGAACAAAGAATTGGACCGATGTGAGACAGTTCAATCTTATGTTCTCCACCGAAATGGGAGCATCTGCAGACAGTTCGATGAAGGTATATCTGCGTCCGGAAACGGCACAAGGTATTTTCGTAAACTACCTCAACGTGCAGAAAACAGGGCGAATGAAGATACCGTTCGGCATAGCGCAGATAGGAAAAGCATTCCGAAACGAAATCGTTGCAAGACAGTTCATCTTCCGGATGCGTGAGTTCGAACAGATGGAAATGCAGTTTTTCGTGAAACCCGGTACCGAACTTGAGTGGTTCCCGAAATGGAAGGATATCCGCATGAAATGGCATCAGGCACTTGGATTCGGAACTGAGAATTATCGTTTCCACGACCACGATAAATTGGCACATTACGCAAATGCCGCAACAGACATCGAATTCAGAATGCCGTTTGGCTTCAAAGAGGTTGAGGGAATACACTCGCGGACAAATTTCGACCTGTCGCAACACGAGAAATTCTCAGGTAAGCAGATAAAATATTTCGACCCGGCGACAAACGAGAGTTACACACCATGTGTCATAGAGACATCAATCGGGGTTGACCGTATGTTCCTGTCAATAATGTGCCACGCATACAACGAGGAACAATTGGAGAACGGGGAGACACGTGTGGTGTTGCGTCTGCCTGCCGCACTGGCTCCGGTAAAACTTGCCGTGTTGCCGCTCGTGAAAAAAGACGGACTTCCTGAAAAGGCTCGTGAGATTATCGATTCGCTGAAATTCCATTTCAACTGCACGTACGACGAGAAAGATACCATCGGCAAGCGTTACCGCCGACAAGACGCGATAGGCACACCATTCTGCGTAACCGTTGACTACGACACGCTGAAAGACAACTGTGTCACAATGCGCAACCGCGATACAATGGAGCAGGAACGCGTCGGCATCGACCGGTTGAACACACTGATAGAAGATAAGGTTAGCATCGCATCGCTGCTTAAGAAATTGCAGTAAACCTACATCTGCCGCAAATGTGAAATATAAATAACATGATGATATGAAAAAAGAAAATACCATCGCCTTACTTTTGGCCTTGTTTTCGATGTGTCTCTTCTCGTGCAGCGAGGATGAAGTCGACAATGATGAATTCGCCAACTGGAAAGAACGTAACGAGGCTTATTTCAAGAATGTTTATGAAAAGGCAAAGAAATCGGACGGGAAAAAGTGGAAGATATTCAGATCGTGGTCGCTGCAGGAGGCTGCCGCAAGAGATGTCGATGACCATGTGGTGGTTGAGGTGCTTACGGAAGGAGCCGGAACAGACACTCCGCTGTTTACCGACTATGTGAAAATGCACTACCGCGGAAACCTTATTCCGACAACATCTTACCATGAGGGGTTGCAGTTCGATTCGTCATGGTTGGGAGAATACAACCTCGAAACAATGATACCCGTGGAGGCAAAGGTGGGCAGTCTTGTAAATGGTTATGCCACGGCACTGATGCAGATGCACACAGGCGACCGGTGGCGTATATATATACCTGCCGCACTTGCCTATGCCGGCCAAAAGAACAATGGTGTGATACTGCCGTTCAGTACACTCGTGTTCGATGTCACGCTCGTTTCTGTGAAGAATTGATACCGACTCCGAATACACGCCGCACATTCTCGTTGGTTTGTAGTGCCACCTCTTCTTCGCTCATGCCGAGACTTTCTGCCAGTTTCCTAAGCACATGAACTACATAGGCACTCTCGTTGCGCTTGCCGCGCATTGGTACGGGTGCCATGTACGGACTGTCTGTTTCGAGTACTATGCGAGACAGCGGCACGTTGCGCAACACCTCGGGCAGGTTGCTCTTTTTGAATGTAAGTACGCCGCCGATGCCGAGGACGAAGCCATCGAATTGCAACAACTCTTCTGCCTCGCGACTGTTTCCCGTGAAGCAATGGAACACTCCTCCGGATAGTTCGTGAGCATGTCGTTTCAATATATGCACCATCTCGTTTTGTGCCTTGCGGCAGTGTATCATAAGCGGCAAACGTGTTTCCACCGACCATCTTACTTGCTCCTCGAAGGTCTCGGCTTGTTCTTCGGCAAACTCACGACTCCAATAATAGTCGAGTCCTACTTCGCCTATGGCGATGAAGCGTGGTAACGACGGGGTGGGGGAGAATAGTTTTTCGCGCATGCGGGCAAGCACTTCCTTGTAGTCGGCACGCACCTCCTCGGGGTGCAGTCCTATCATCGGGTGGCAATAATCCTGATATTCGCGGCTCATCGCCAATACCCTGTCCACCGAATTCAAATCTATGGCCGGCAGAAACACATTGCACACTCCGGCTTCACGCGCCCTTTCAATCATCTCTTTTCTGTCCTCGGCATATTCCTCGCCGTCGAGATGTGCATGTGTGTCTATACATCTTATAATTGTCGGTTGACAATCTGTGGTCTTATCTTCGTTGTTCATAATTTGAAATTTTCAACAGCAACAAGAGTTTGATATTCTGTGCAATGTTTGTTTCTGAAAAGAAGAAAGTCGTTTTTCGGCAATGCGGCATTCTTTTCTTTTATTTTAATGCTACGGTTTAACCCAAAGGTCATTAGAACCCTCAACCGATTTTGTTCGATTGTTGAGCGGATGTGCAGCCGTTTTATCGAAGGCGTAGCGGGCTGCGTCGAGATGTAATGGCTGCGCAGATGTCAGCAAGCGGGCTAAAGCAGTAGGGAAGCGTAACGGCAATGGCAAATCTAAGCAAATGCGGTCTAATGACAGATTTGGGTTTAATAAAGATGCTCTTCGTGACGGCGGTAGTAATACACCACACCATATTTCCTGCATTCGGCAAACCGCACTTCGGCTGGTTCGTTCTCGAAATGTTTCTCTATCTGATTCCACAACTCAAGCAGTATGTCGTCCACTTCGGGGCGCAGTTTCCGTATATTCTCGAGTGCCTTTGCCGAGTGTCCCTGCAATGCCTTCTGCGAATTGTATCGCTCACGGAATATGTCAAGATGTGTCGATACCATGCCTATGGTGGGGTTGTATATCGGTCTCCCACCATTCTTTACGCGTATTTTCTCCCCGTTAACTATTTTGTCTCCCCACGATATTACTGCCTCTGCCGCTTTCAGTGGCGGAAGTGCCGTCCGGCATTCGTCCATACCGTAGAGCGAGAGCGACGAACGTTTTATCTCTCCACGCTCTACGCTCATCAGCAGCACTTGTATAAAATGGCTCACATACATTGTGGCATTATGCATGAGGTTGTCCATCTTTGGCGAGTTTCTCGTCTGTGCCGCCATTCTTACCTTATATTGCTGGCACGCCGTGAGCAGTTTGTCGTATGCAGGCTGTGCACGGTTTAGTGTTTTCCAGTCGATGAAACGGTTCTGCACCGTATATATGTTGTCATTCTCAAGCAATGTTTTTAGAGCCTTGAGTCGTGCAGAGTCCGTTTTGGGAAGTCGTCGGTATGGCATTTCTTATTTAAAAATTAAGAATTGAAAATTGAGAATTGACGGGAGAGCATGTGCCCGGCAGTTACCGTGATGTTCTTTTTTACTTATCCCTTTTCATCATTTTGTTGGTGTATGCGGCGAGTTCGCGTTTGCACTCTTCCGGCAGTCGGACACGTTCCAAGTAGCGTTTGCTCTGTTCGAAATAAAATTCTATTTTCTCTTTCGCCATGCGGTCTATGCCTATCTCGTTGTAAATCCGTGTTACTGCGGCAATTTTTTCTTGGGGGTTGAAGTCTTTTGCTGCGACCCATTTTTCAAGTTCTGCACGCTGTTCTTTTGTGGAATGGTTGAAAGCGTTTATCAGCATGAATGTTTTTTTGTTGCTCGTTATGTCTCCTCCGATGGCTTTCCCGAATACCGCGGGGTCGCCATAGACATCGAGAAAATCGTCTTGCAGTTGAAAGGCAAGTCCTATCTGTTCTCCGAACTTATACAGATTTTCCGCATCTTCCGTCGGTGCGTCGGCAAGTATAGCCCCCATTTTTACCGCACATGCAAGCAATACGCTGGTTTTCAGGCGTATCATCTCGATGTATTCCGCCTCCTTAACATCGCTTCGGTTTTCAAATTCCATGTCGTACTGCTGTCCTTCGCCTATTTCGAGTGCCGTCTCGGTGAACAATGAGAGAACGTCGCCGAGTTTTTCTGCGGGGCAGTGTGCCATTCGTTCGTATGCCAACACCAACATCGTATCGCCCGACAAGATTGCCGTATTGGCATCCCATTTCTTGTGTACCGTCTCGTGTCCGCGCCTGATTTCGGCATTGTCCATTAGGTCGTCGTGCAACAGAGTATAGTTGTGGTATGTCTCCAAAGCACATGCCGACGAGAGTATGCTCCCGGGGTTGTCCTTATACATGTTGTAGGCGAGCAGCATAAGTACCGGTCGCACTCTCTTGCCGCCAATCGACAGTACATATTCTATTGGTTCGTACAATCCCTTCGGCTTGCGTTCGTACGGCAGGTGCGACAGGTAATCGTTTACTAATTTGAGAATTTCCGCAGATGAATACATATTTTAAAATTAAAGGTTAAGGGTTTTATGTTAAATTATGGTGTTATGATATTCCGTTGTCATATCTTGAATACCACCGGAATTATGAACATGGTGCGGCATTTTCTGCCGTGGTCTTCTCCCGGAATCCAATTCGGCATCATGCGCATCACACGCAGAGCCTCGTTGTCGAGTACCGTACCAGCCGACTTTGCCACTTTGAAATCGCTCAGAGTGCCGTCTCGGTTTATGATGAACTGCACAATAACCTCTCCCTGATGCTTTTGCTGAAGAGCCTGCGAGGGGTAGCGTAGGTTTTTCGTCAGCCATTTCATTAGTTCTGCGGGACCACCCGGAAATTCGGGCAGACGCTCCACTACTTGAAAGTTAAGGGGATTGTCCTTGTCGGCATCGAGCGTGGGAGCGGTGGGATCGTCCGGCGGTATCATCTCGTTTTTCGGTTCTTCCGTATCCGAGTTGGTTATGTCGTTCAGAGTTTTGTCCTGCTCCTGCCGTATGTCATGTGGTATATCTTCCTCCACTACTTTGAGTAGTTCGGTCAGTGCCGGCGCAGGCAGTGCCGGTGCGGCAATTTCGTATTCCTGCCGCTCTTCGGGAGGCATCATCTCATAATCTTGCGCCGTTTCGTCAAATTCGGTGTCGCCGATAGTGTCTCCGTCAGGATTGGAAGAGTACTCCAACGCCGCCAAGAGCAGCGACAGAGCGACAATAAGACCGAGAATAAACCCCATGGGCTTACGGTGTTCAAGGTCGGCTCGTGCCGATTTCTTCACTTCCATCTGTCTGTACCGGTTAGGTTACTGCGAGCAACTTCCAACTGTCAATCATCAATCGTTACTCCCTATTTGTATGTTCTCAAACACTAAAGTGCGATTTTCTGCGTTATTATACCGTTGTATGATGCCGGAAATGGCATTTTGTTAAATACAGAATGTTAAGAATGAGACTGTCGCGAATGTACTGCGAGTCTGTTCGCACTATTTTTCTGCAAAAATAACACACTTATTCGAGAAAAGATATAACTTTGTATTAAAAATACGGAAAGTAGATGAAAAAAGTCGTTTTTACCCTTCTGACAGCCTTCTTTGCCACCATTGCCGCAGCACAGGAGAGCCGAAACACATATAATTTTCTGCGACTTCCGGTAAGCGCACATGCCGGTGCACTCGGAGGCGACAACATAACAATAATAGAAGACGACCCCTCGCTGGTTTTTAACAATCCGGCATTGCTTGGCTCGGTGAGCGACAAAACCGTAAACTTGAACTTTATGACATACATGAAAGGAGCGTTCACGGCAAGCGCGTCTTTCAACAGAATAATAGGAGAACGTGCCACGGTGGGAGTGATTGGGCAGTTCGTGAATTACGGAACAATGAAAGAGGTTGACGCCAACAACGTCCAAACGGGAGAGTTTTCTGCAAAGGACATTGCAATCGGCGGGGTGTTGAGTTACGAACTTGCAAAGAATTTTGTGGGCGGCATTACAGCAAAAGCCGTTACATCGTACATCGCAGGTTACAATTCGTTTGCTATGGGAGTAGATCTCGGACTTAATTACTACGATCCGGAACGCGAATGGTCGATGTCGGCAGCGGTAAAAAATCTCGGAGGACAACTCAAGGCATACGATGACAAATATGAAAAGATGCCCGTTGACGTGCAAGTCGGTATGTCGAAACAACTCGTAGGTTCGCCTTTGAGACTATCTGCAACATTGGTTGACCTCAACCATTGGAATTATAAATTCATCAACCATCTCGTGGCAGGGGTGGATATTGTTTTTTCGCCACAGTTCTACATCGCCGCAGGATACAATTTCCGTCGTGCCGACGAGATGTCAATAATGGCATCGGGCGAGGAAAAGGGAAGCAGTCACGGCGCGGGATTGTCGCTCGGCGCGGGCATTATGCTCGAACGTTTCAAACTGAACCTCGCATACGCCAAGTATCATGTGTCGTCAAGTTCGTTGATGGTCAATGTATCTTTCATTCTTTAAACCCAAATCTGTCATTAGAATCCTCAACCGATTTTGTTAGATTGTTGAGCAGATGTGTAGTCGTTTCATCGAAGGCGTAGCGGGCTACATCGAGATGAAATGGCTGCGCAGATGTCAGCAAGCGGGCTAAAGCAGTTGGGAAGCGTAACGGCAATGGAAAATCTAAGCAAATGCGGTCTAATGACCGATTTGGGTTAAACCGGAATGCAAAATTAATATTTTAAAAAGAATTATTTTTGCATTCCAAGTCTTTTTCATTACCTTTGTCGAAAATAAAAACTGTATTAAATGAAGAAGATTACCATAGCAATAGACGGGCATTCATCGTGCGGTAAATCGACGATGGCAAAAGACCTTGCCGGTGCAATAGGATATATATATGTAGATACGGGGGCGATGTACCGTGCCGTAACCTTGTTCGCTTTGCGCAATAAACTATTTTCAGAGTCGGGTGTTATAGATGCCGAAGCATTGCGGAAAAAAATGCCCGAAGTGAATATCTCGTTCAAGTTCAATGCCGAAAAAGGTCGCCCGGACACTTATCTGAACGGTATGAGAGTGGAGGATGAGATACGCACGATGCAGGTTTCAGAGCGTGTCAGTGCGGTATCTGCGCTGCCGTTTGTGAGAGAAGCGCTCGTTGCCCGGCAGCAACGGATGGGGCGCGAGAAAGGTATCGTAATGGATGGGCGCGACATCGGCACGGTAGTATTTCCCGATGCGGAACTAAAGATTTTTGTTACGGCCTCTCCGGAAGTGCGTGCGAAGCGGCGGTATGACGAACTGAAAGCTAAGGGAATGGATGCAGATTTCGATGAAATTCTCGACAACGTACAGAAACGCGACTATGCCGACAGTAATCGAGAGGTGTCGCCATTGCATTGTGCCGACGATGCACTTGTCCTCGACAACAGCACGATGACAATAGAAGAGCAGAACAGGTGGCTTATGGAAAAGTACAGGGAGAAAATCGGGCTGTGACTTACCGGCAGCAACAATATACTCATTGTAGCAAGCGTTGATACACTTGTCCTAACCTCAAATCTTCATGCCGGCAGTTACCCAATGCTGTTATATAGATGGAAAGAGGAATACTAAGTGACTCCTCATGGTTGGTTCGGTTGAGTATATTTCTTACCGGAATAGTTGTTGATAAAAGCATTTTAAACAATTCTGCATCGAATTTATGCCTGGAAGTATGCCGTCAATGGCATTCTAAACATATAACATAATTTATTGCTGCTTGTTATATGGAAAATGAAACGTAGTGTGAAATAGTGCCCGGCAGACAAAATACGATCAAGTCTCTTTCAACCATTTCCCGCTGTATATCCTAATGAGGAATATTGTGCCTCGGAATGTTAGTTCGACGGCCATGGCAAACCATACACCGGGCAGACCGTAGCGTGGTGCGAGCATTGCGGCAAGAGTGAGGCGCACAATCCACATTGAGAAGAGGTTCATTATTGCCGGACGAAGAGTATCGCCGGCACCCACGCAAATGCTGTAGCCCACAATAGAGGCAGCGAAGAACGGTTCGGCAAATGCTTCTATGCGGAGAACGGTTATGCCGAGCGAGCGTATCTCGTTTACGGGGGACAGGAAACCAATCATCTCCGGTGCAAAGACATACATCAATACGCCCATGAATGCCATAACGGACATGCCGAGCCATATCGTCATGCGGGCAAACGACTTGGTAAGGGCATGCTGACCGGCACCTATGCTCTGACCTATTAGTGTGGTGGCTGCCTCGCCTATGCCGTAGCCGGGCATGTAGCAAAGACTTTCGGCCGTTACGGCAAACGAGTTTGCGGCAATTGCGAATATTCCGAGCGGAGCAACGATGATGGTGCTCACTATCTGTGCACCGCCCATTAGCAGAGATTGTGCCGCCATGGGCAACGAAATTTTCATGGCGTTAAGTACATATCCGCCGTTCCACACAAAGCGTTCACGGTCTTTTCGCAATGCCAATATCTTGTTTCTGAACACGGCAAAATAGACTTGTCCCAATCCTCCGATGATGACAGACAGTGCCGTACCCATTGCGGCACCAAGTACCCCGAGATGAAAAATGAAGATAAACACATAGTTGAAACCAACATCAAGGACACACATCAGTATACTCATGATGCTCGGAATACGCATGTCGCCGGAACTTTTCAGCATCGCACCCGACAAGGTTGACAACTGGAAGAAAGGCATGATGAGCATGAATACAAAGAAATATATCGTGGCATCGCCGGCTATCTCGCTGCCGCCACCGAGCCAATAAGGCAGACGACCACAGATGGTTACACCGAACAATGCCATGAGCAGACTGAACAACAAGGTGCATAAAATGCCGTGGCGAAACACGGCGCGTGCCTTTACGAAATCATTTGCACCGATGAAATGAGCCACCTGAACGGCAAATCCCATGGCGGCAGCATTGGTTATACTGCCGAAAAGCCATGTAGACGACTCTATAAGACCTATGCTCGCAGACTCTTTTGCACCGAGATGTCCGACCATGGCTGCATCGATGTAGAACATAAGCACCGTTGTTATCTGGGCGAGAATGCCGGGTACGCTGAGCCATACGATCAGACTCATCTTCTGACCGCCCGTCATCTGACGTTTGTCGCGTATCATTTCAAGCAGCGCATCGCTCTTCTTTATGGAAAACATCTTTGTATGCTTTAAGTCGCGAAGTTACTACTTTTCGCCTAAACGACAAAAAAGCGGCTCCGTTTTTTGCCAATATCATTACAATGTCGTTTCAACGGGAACCATATTTTGGGTATGCACAATGGTATGAACAAAAAATAACGGGCGATTTCTTATTGCAGAAGTCGCTCGTCTCACACTGATAATTAAGATTTTAATTTCTTTTCTGTTTAGTGCGACCGAGCCTCGCGGCTTCGGTCGTTCATCATAAACAGTCTTTTCATCATTCCGCAAGGGAGACCCTCGCGGGCGTAGTGTTATCCTTTACACAACCTTTTTCCGTAATTATAAACAAACGACCTATTGGTTTCACAACCTTTTTTTACCTTGTCATTTACCTAAATCTTAATTTAATATTAACTAACCTAAATCTTTTACCTTATAAAAAACCTTATGTATTAAAACATGTTTTTAATTCTGATGCAAAGGTAATGATGTTTTCATTAGTTGCAATGAAAAAGCAAAATGACTATGATTTTATGCCGTTTTTATTGATTTATATCAATTACGTGTGCGTGCACAATGTGTTTTTGTATCTGTTTTCATACTCAAATTCAATACTCAAACCGCATAATATGTTATTTGGGAGCATTATGTGGCATTCCAAGGCCTCTGCAAAAACAATTACTTCGACGGAGGTCTTTGAAAAACAATTCCGCATACTATTATCTGTATATATATTATTGACATACGTTTTGTTACGAGTTGACAACTAACATGTTTGTCATTAAATAGAAACAACTCGGCAATTTGGTCGAAATTGCCGAGTAAAACCGCCGAAATTGGTCGGTAAATTAGGCGATATTGCAGTGCGATCAAGTACAAATGATACGTCGGTTCGGGTTAAACCCAAATCGGTCATTAGAACCCTCAACCGATTTTGTTCGATTGTTTAGCAGATGTGCAGCCGTTTCATCGAAGGCGTAGCGGGCTGCATCGGGATGAAACGGCTGCGCAGATGTCAGCAAGCGGGCTAAAGCAGTCGGGAAGCGTAACGGCAATGGCAAATCTAAGCAAATGTGGTCTAATGACAGATTTGGGTTTAAAAATAACGTAAATAGTTCAATACTTTTGCCGGTTATTTTGGCAGAGATTTCGTTCCATAGTACTGATATGCCTGTTAATGCTGTGCAGCTAAAAATGTGGATGAATAAATAAAAAAACATTTATTGTGGAAAAAATATCCCCAAACATTCTCCTTTTTGAAAGATTAGCAGTAATTTTGCACCACGAAAAAGAAGGAGAGGTGCTCGAGTGGCTGAAGAGGCACGTCTGGAAAGCGTGTAAACGGCGAAACCGTTTCGGGGGTTCGAATCCCTCTCTCTCCGCAAACAAGGGTGTAAATCAACGGGTTATGTGATTTACACCCTTGATTACACCCAAAAAGTTTCTCGGTATTTCTTGTATGGTTTATTGCGGCACGATGTCAGGGATTCTATTCTTACGTATCATTCAGAGCTACTAGAATAAGACTGTCATCAACTACTACACTATTGCCCTTGGTCGTAACAAAGCCTCCCACCAACGAGTAGGATTTTCGTGGTGATTCACGAGTTTGAATGCCACGGTTAGCAGGTAGAAGTGGGTCATTTAGGCAACCCAATGCGTCTCAACGAGCAGCACCAACTCATCAGTCAAGGGCTTCGCTGGAAAGCAACGCCTTATGTCCCTTTTCAGCCGTAGCAACAATCCTAGCCTTATTCTTGCCATCCAGTCGGCAGGAGTGAGCCGAGGTCGCAACGGCTTCCGTAAGGACAAGTCAGGCGAGAAGCTCACCGAATCCGAGGAAGACCTCCTCGAACACCGCACCGTCGGCTCCGACGCTTTCGATACCCTCTATATCGGTTGCGAGAAATTCCCTGTCCGAGATATTATGAGAGTGCCAGTGAGTGGCATTTTCTAACAGCCTAACTATCAACCCTCTCAAAACGAAGTTTTGTTTCGCTCCAGACGTCGCTTCGTTTCTCCTCAAACGTTACGATGTTATTGTTCTCATTTCGTCAAGAAAGTTATGCTTCTTGCCGTTTTTCGCATCTAAGGTAAAAAAACAATAGGATGATTGTATTGCATATAACATTTTATGATTATCTTTGTACGGCATTAGAAATTAAATATTATGGCAAAGACTGACTGTCCTAACAGAATCCGTGTCGTGTTAGCCGAGAAGGAAGTAACAGGCCATTGGCTTGCTACCCAAATGGGTGTAACAGACATAACTGTGTCACGTTGGAAGACCAATAAAATACAACCGTCTATGGCACAGTATGTTGAGATAGCTCGACTTCTACAAGTCAATGTAAGAGACTTGGTGGATGCGGATTTAGATTATCGGAAATAAAAATAATTCTTATGAATACAGACAATAAAGAGTTGCTTTTGCAGCATGTTGCAAAACTTGACGAGGTGATTAAAGTCTTGAAAGAAGATATTGCGTGTGATTTTGAAGATGAGATTAATTTTCTCACCATTTCTCGCAACAACATAAGAGAAGCAGCAGAGAAGTAAATGAAACAAACACATAATGTAATTGACTTGTTCTGTGGTTGTGGTGGCTTATCTGAGGGCTTCCAAATGGCAGGATATAATATTGTTCTTGGTGTTGATAATAATGACCCAGCTCTGAAAACATTCCTTTACAATCACAAAGGCAGTGAGGCTCTAAATGCAGACCTTTCTGCTCCTGAAACTTTTGAAACCATTGAAAAGATTGTAAAGGAAAAGAAAGTTGATGTAATCATAGGTGGTCCTCCATGTCAAGGCTTTAGCCTGACAGGAAAGCGAGAGTTTAACGACGACAGAAACAAACTCTATCTTGCCATGATAGAGATGGTTAAGAGATACCAACCAAAAGCTTTCCTCATAGAAAATGTACCAGGAATGGCAACATTATATAATGGTGAAGTTAAAGACGAAGTTTTGCGACGTTTCAAGGAAATGGGATATAACATTGATTGCAAGGTGCTTTGCTCTGCTGATTATGGTGTACCCCAAATTCGTAAACGTCTTATCTTTGTAGGACTTCGAGACGGTGAGGAGTATTTTGTATTTCCAGAGCCTTCGCATACACCAGAGAACTATGTAACTTGTGAGCAGGCTATTGGCGATTTGCCATGTCTCGTTGATGAGTTAGGAGCGGATGTGATGGAATACTCTCAAGCTCCAATGACTGAATATCAAAAGTTAATGAGAGGCGACTGCAACACCTTGCACAACCATAAGGCAATCGACCATAAGCAATTTGTCAAAGACGCCATTGCACAAGTGCCTGATGGTGGTAACTGGAAAGATCTTCCCAAGGGTGTAGGTGAAAGTCGAAAGTTCCACATGGCATGGACTCGCTACGCAAGTAACAAGCCATCAAGAACTATTGACACAGGACATCGAAACAATTTCCATTATAAATGGAATCGTTGTCCTACTGTTAGAGAAAGCGCACGTTTGCAATCATTTCCTGATGATTTCGTGTTCCTTGGTAACAAAGGGCAGCAAGACCGTCAGGTTGGAAATGCAGTACCTTGTTTAATGGCGAAAGCTATTGCGGTACAACTGCTAAAGTATCTTGACAAAGAATAATGGCTAAAAAATATAACACAATAGATTTGTTCTGTGGTTGTGGTGGTCTTCTTGATGGTTTCATGCAAGAAGGCAGCTACAACACACTTGCTTGTGTTGAGTGGGAAAAATATCCAAGTGAAACCCTTACTAATAGACTTGCTACAAAGTGGAAGCATAAGAATGCACAAAAAGAAGTCATTCGCTTTGACATCCAAAGAACCGAAGAATTGATAAACGGTTTCAAAGATAAAGAATACGGAGAAAGTGTTGGTTTGGAAAAACTTGTAAATGGCAAAAAGGTGGACGTCGTAATTGGAGGCCCACCTTGCCAAGCATATTCTCTTGCAGGAAGAATACGAGATGAACATGGTATGAGAAATGACTACCGTAACTATCTGTTTGAAAGTTATATTAAGATACTCAGCCACTTTAAGCCCGACTTCTTCGTATTTGAGAATGTTATAGGAATGTTAAGTGCAGCACCTGACGGGACACCTATTGTTGATAAAATACGCAAAGCCTTCAATGAAGCAGGATATGCCGTTATTGAAGACTTCAAAGATGCCTTATACGATGTTGCGGATTTTGGTGTTCCGCAGCATCGCCGTCGTGTTATTATACTTGGAGTTCGTATGGATGCTTTCCCTGTAAAAGAAGAAGCAAAGCATACATATAAGTCGATAATCAAATCTTTTTATGAGAAGATTATGCCAAGTATGAAGTGTGAACAGAAAACAGTGAGAGATACGATTGCTGACCTACCCAAGATATATCCTTCTAAGGTTATTATTCGCAATGGAGGTAGAAAGTATTCTCACACTCCAATTTCTTGCGATGATGTGATAACAAATCATAGTCCACGATTCCATAGTGAACGAGACCAAGGTGTATTCAAATTGTTGGGAGAGGACATTCAATCAGGAAGAAACCAATATGTAACGATTGATGCCCTGAAAGAATTGTACACAAAGGTTACTGGGAAGAAAAGCAACATACACAAATACTATGTGCTTAGATGGGATGAACCAAGCAACACGATTCCAGCTCACTTATATAAAGATGGTATGCGACACATTCATCCTGACCCTGAGCAAGCACGTTCTATAACTGTTCGTGAAGCAGCAAGGTTGCAAACTTTTGCAGATGATTTTGTATTCCTTGGCCCGACAATGGCTCAATACAAAATGATAGGCAACGCTGTTCCCTCTTTATTTGCAAAAAAAATAGCCTTAGCTCTCGATAAAATCTTAAATAATATTTCCGATAATGGCTGATTATTTTATAAAAAGACTGGGTAATCAAGAAATGGGCTCTCCTACCATAGAAAATGGAAAAATTAAATTCCATCGTGGTAGGTATATGCTCATATCTAAAGATTGCTGCCATTTCTTTCCTCATTTGTCTACTACCGTTCTGAATGACAGTACGGCTTTGCCTATTTTAACTGGTACTGAAGACGAAATTGCGTACGCTCAATACGTCTACCATAATTCAAAACAAATAGACACCGTATATAAGAAAGATAGAGGTCGTGATGAAATACGTATATACCTAAATGCAAAAGTAGGTAATGGTGACGCAAAATTTATGCCTAATGACATTGTCGTTTTTAGACAATGCCAAGACCAAGATACGCAATTTTTTGTATTACACCATTATACATTAGGCTCACAGTATTTCCAATTTTGGAATGATAAACTTGAAGGTAAAAACTTTACTCTTTGGAGTAGTTTAGATGCCCCCGATTTTGCAGAGAATTATACTTTACCGGGACGCTCTGCAAACATTATAGGTGATGAGCGAATTGAGCAAGCAGTAGAAACCCAACAACAGCAAGTTCTGGAACACATTGACAGTTTGGAGCAGTCAATGGGTGCAGGGTTATTCAATAGTCGTACATTCCACGATTTTGTCATGATGGCGTATCAAGAGAAATGCGCAGTTACTCGAAGAGTTATTTCGTGTAACGGTTTTAGTAATCTTGAAGCAGCTCATATTATGCCACAAGCGCACAATGGCTCATTTCTTCCATGCAATGGTATTGCTATGAGTAGAGATATGCATTGTGTATTTGATAAAGGTTTCTTTATGATAGAAGATGATTATACAATCATTGTTCATCCCGATGTTTTGCGCACTGATTCTTATCTTAATGAATATAATGGTCAGAAAATTTTTGTTCCACAAATTGAATATTTCAGACCACATCCAAGATTTCTACAACACCATCGCAACAATGTTTTTGGCTCGTTCAGGCAAATAAGAAGCAACTGGATTCCACAAATCCAAGAATCTCAAAGCACTGGAATGGTGGAAGAGTCTACCACGGAATATAATGTTTAGCAGTAGTTAACGTTTTTAGTTATGATTCAGAGCGTAAACAAATATCATATCTACGAGGTACTTTCTGCGGATGGAAATTTCTACTACACCATCCCCAAGTATCAGCGTGAATACACATGGAGTTATCGTGAGTGGGAAGCGCTCTACGATGACATCAGTGAAAACAATGATGAATATTTCATCGGCTCTATTATCTGCATCCCACTGGGTGATGCAATCAATCCATATTTGGAGGTGATTGACGGACAGCAACGACTGACCACCATCAGTTTGTTCCTAACAGCCATATATACGCGTCTGAAAGAACACAAGGCTGAAATGAGCGAGGATGACGAAGACGTTTTGCCATCGTTGAGAAAATCATTGAAGAGCAAGAACTCTCCCAATGAGATGAAACTTGTACCTCAGGTGCAGAACTATAACTTAGACGATTTCAATCATCTGATGAATGGCATTGCGTTACGCAAAGCATCTGCTTCCAAGCATCCTTATTATGCACAGCGCAAGATTGCACGTTGCTATAATTACTTCTTGAAACGCATCGACAAAGAGATTGAGTCATTGAATGATGAAAGTGTTGTAGATTTCCTGTTGGGAAAATACAACAAGGTGAAACAAGCCATGTTGGTGAAGATTGAGGTTTCTTCACACTCTGATGCTTATGTGCTGTTTGAATCGCTAAACAATCGAGGAACTCCACTCACAGCTATTGACTTGATGAAAAACCTTATCATGGCAAAAGCAGAGGGGAATAACCTTACGATTGATGATTGCTTTAATCGCTGGCAGACGTTGCTCGGCAACCTTTCTGAAGATTATAGCATACAGGAACGCTTCTTCCGCCAGTACTATAATGCCTTCAAACACCGTTTGAACGAGCCTTTCCAAAGTGACGCTGACCGCAAGAAAGACCCATTGGGTGTTGTAGCTACTCGCTCCAACTTGCTCAATATCTTCGAGAGCCTAATCAACAAAGACCTTCCCTCGTTCCTTGACGACATTTTGCAATGTGGTCAAATCTACTCATGGCTTATCTTACAAGATACCATTGAGAATCCATACCGCAAAGCGTTGGAAGACCTTGATCACATTCAAGGTGCACCATCCTATCTGTTGCTCATGTACTTAATGCGCAACCAGGAGGAACTTGCGGTTTCAGAGGAACAAATCAATTTGATTATCCGCTTGCTTGCCAAGTACTTTGTTCGCCGTAATATTACTGACTATCCTAACACTCGCGACCTTACACGCATCTTTATGGATATAATCAGTAAATTGGAAGAGGCACAAGCGACTGGTGACAAAGTGGTATCGATGATTATTGACATTTTAAGCACACCAACCAACTGCGCATCTGACGAGCAGTTCCGTCGCAGTTTGGAGGGCGATGTTTACAAGGATAATGTTGGCGCAACACGCTACATTCTCTGTAAACTTGCAGAGGCTGCCATGACGCAAGAGACTTGGACCGACCTTTGGCGTCGCACCGATAAGAAAGTGTTTGTATGGACTATTGAGCATATCTTCCCAGAGGGGCAGAATATCCCTGAAAGTTGGGTCAATATGATTGCAGATGGCGATAAGGAACTGGCAAAACAGTATCTCGAAGAGTACACTCATAAAATCGGTAACCTTACCATTACAGGCTATAATAGTACACTGGGAAACAAGTCATTCGAGGAAAAACGTGACCGTAAAAGCAAAGATGGTCAGCGTTTCATCGGTTACAAGAATGGTCTTGACATCAACCGTGAAATAGCTACAATGGATAAATGGACTGTCGATGATATCAAGACCCGCACCGCAACCTTGGTAGACGAGTTGATGAAAGTTTATAAATTTCCTGGAGAATAACAATAACGATTCATGTTCCTACCTGCGCTCATAGTAATTCTGGCTTTCTCTGCTATGCGTTACCTTCGCTTCAACAAAGGTAAGATTGCGGAGAAAATGGTGTATCATAAATTGATGCAGCTACCAGAGGAATATCACGTCATAGACGATGTGCTCTTTATGAGTAATGGTAGGTCAACACAAATCGACCATATCGTTGTATCACCTTATGCCGTTTTTGTTATTGAAACCAAAGGCTACAAAGGTTGGATTCTTGGAGGAGAAAAATCAGAGTACTGGACGCAAATTATCTACAAGCGTAAATCTACCTTTTATAATCCTATTCATCAGAATGATGGGCATATTCGTTTCTTGAAGTTCTTGCTGAAAGATTTAGGCTATATTCCATTTGTGCCTATCGTTGTTTTCAATAATGAGGCAGACCTCAAAGTTAATGTCAACAACCACATTGTGGTTAACCGATATTATTTGAAAGATGCCTTCTTACAATATAAAGAAACTGTGATTAGTCAGGAACTCAAAACGAAAATCATCAGCCGTATTGAAGCGAGCAGTCGGACACAAGAGAAAGGAGCTATGCGTGAACACAAGTACAACGCAAAAAGCAAGCGATATGACACCCGAAATAAGATTCAACATGGTATATGCCCAAGATGCGGAGGTATGCTTGTTGAACGACGTGGAAAATATGGTCGTTTCTATGGATGCTCAAACCATCCCAAATGTACATTCACTTTAAACAAGTAAGAATTATTTCCATAACAAAATTTCTTTTTTACATCTGAAACAATGGCGAAAAATCAGAAACCAAAGAAATTACTATTGAAGATTCCTGTTTATCTTTCTGAGATGAAAGAGCATGATACAGGAACACTTTTTGACTTGAAAGAGCAAGATATTATTGATAAACTCAAAAGAGATATCAATACATATAACGAGCAGAACTCTAATCTTTGTCAGTTTGGAAAGAAAGGAAAGAGTGAATCTGTTTCTGTTGCAAAAATACAAGCAGAGGACATAAAGTTTGGAGAAGACTATGCTCTTTTGTTGCGTGTTTCTACGGAAAGAACTAATTTGTGTGGCGGTTTTCTTCGCCATGACAACGATAAAGAGAATCCTACACATGTTGACTATGCAGATAAACTTACAATTTCTACAAACATAGTTTTACTCTATCCCAGAATAGTTTTTCCTAAAGATAGGACAACAAAAGGGCATTGGTTCTTGTATGTCTTCATATACGAAGACCCATCAAAGTTAAATCTTGATATGAGTCAACTGGCACGTAATATGCTCAAAACTGTTTTTGATGCCCCAATTCGCAATATAAAGGAAGATAAATTCAAAGAAGAGATTAGAACTGCTCAAAAAATTGTTCGTATAGAAATACTCCTTTCAAATTTTGAAGACGGAACTGATGTTACTCTGCCGCCTAAACTCGCATCTTACACATATAGTGCGAAGAATAGAAAAGAAACCACTATAAGTTTAGAGAATGTGGCTTCATCTGACGCTGAAGATTTGATTACAGATAATTCTTTTGATGGATATGCACAAAGAATTTTTCGTATCTTTGCCACTGATAAACGAAAATTGACAGCAAAAATAACAGAACGAGTAAAAGATGCGAAGGTATCTCTAGAGCAAGCCTTTGAGAATAGCTTTAATTTCGAGTTGGAGGTAGAAGAAAATGATATTGTAAATCATAAATTATTCGAAACCAAGACCATCAAAGCCAATATAGAATGTCTATTGAAGGACTTATTCAGCAACTAACATTTTCGAACAATTCGTTAAATGTTATCCTTACTTGGGGTATAGCGATGTTGGGTATTTCTTTATCGTTGCTTACTCTAAGTGTGGCTTTTGTTGTGTCTGGTAAAACATCTAAAGACGACCTCATAGAGCAGATTAAAAGCAAAGGTATTTCTATTAGCAGTGGCTCTAAATACAAAAAAAGCAGCAATATAACCATGTTAATGCAGTCGATTGCTAAATATAGCTTACATTGGTTCTATGTAAATTTGTTCTTTTGCATAGTCCTTATAGCACAGATACTTTGCGAAATCAATTGTTTCAAGATATGGGTATCGCTATTAAGCGATGTATATATGCTTGTTTCTCTGATTTACATCTTTATTATTAGCTGTCATTTGGTTAAATGGTATAAGCGAAACATAACTTAATCATTTAAGAATTTCCCCTTCGGGGCGGGCTTTCGTGAATCGAGCTTATAATCTCGACCATTCGGCATCAATCCCTAACTCATACTAGCAAGCAAGCTTTGGATCCGCCATTGTGCGGCACCAAGGCTTGCTTTCTTTTTATTGGTAGTCGCTTTACTCTGGCGGACACCTTGCCGCCTAGTGGTTGGTTACCGCCCATTTTTGATATACTCGAGGGAGGAGGGAGTGAGCCCTTTGGGAGCTTGTAGCGGTAGGTGCAATCAATCTCGCACGGTGGAAAAGCGATTGCGGGTATTCGTGCTTGGTCTGGGGCATCGACCATGCAGCTTTGGCCGTGGTGATGATACGGAACCAAAGTTTGTTCTTACGAGGGAGAGTGTTTGTTGGAAGTAAATGAGAGGCTGAATTTTGCGAACAGAGACTTATTTTCCCTTCACAAAGTTAGGTTGCTACCCTTGGTGAAAAATTAGACACGATTTCCTCTCAATATTTTTATAGTTCTACACCTGTTTAGAATCTAATGTACGTGTAAGAGAAAATCACTAAAACAATCATAATGATTACTTATAAACGGTATTTTGCTCGATATTGTTCACTTTATGAGTATGGTTTAAGTGTTTTTGATTGTCTCTGATTTCCCTATTTTCTCTTATATTTCCCGCCATATCCCTTTCACTTGGTAGAACATTAAAAGCCCTCTACTTTTGCATTGTCAGAGCTGACTGAATGCCCTATGCGCAAGGGCGAGTTATTCATTTCAAAACAATCGAATTATGACGATAAACGAATTATTGGGCAAACCTGTTTGGCAGATGACCGGTGAAGAGTTGCTTTTCCTTGCACAGCACGGCAATGTGTCGTATCTTCAAATCAACATAGAGAAATCATCAGTTATGCAATCTTCGTCCTCTCAACACTCTATATTACGACAAAAACAGATGCAAACATATAAAACTGGTGTTCAGAAACAATCCTGTCATTATATGTTTGCATCTGTTTTTGTTCGAAATCAGTAACTGCGTGCTATTATTACGCGGTGTTTTGCCGGTTTGCCGCTTACCATATCGACACCTTCTGTCTGTTCAAATCCTAACGGTACGCATCGTATTGTTGCTTGTGTTTCTTCTTTTATCTTTGCTTCCGTCTCTGTCGTACCGTCCCAATGGCACAGGAAGAAACCGCCGTCCTTTATGCGTTCTTTGAATTCCTCGTAGTTGTCGCATTCGTATATTCGTGCGTCCCGGGCGGTTTTTGCCTTGTTGAAAATGTTCTGTTGTATGTCTTCAAGCAGTGTCTCGACATATTCGGATATTCCTTCGATGCTGCGTGTTTCTTTTTCCAAAGTGTCTCGGCGCATAACCTCGATTGTTCCGTTTTCCAAGTCACGTGCACCCAGTACTAATCTTACAGGAACTCCTTTAAGTTCGTAGTCTGCGAATTTGAATCCGGGGCGTTTGTTGTCAGAGTTGTCATATTTTACACTTATGCCCTTTGCTTTCAATTCTTTCACTATGACTTCAACTTTCTCGTTTACTGCGGCAAGTTGTTCCGGTTTGTTGGCAATGGGAATTATTACCACTTGCAGCGGAGCAAGTCTTGGTGGCAGTACGAGTCCGTTGTCGTCGGAGTGAGTCATTATCAATGCACCCACCAAACGTGTGGATACGCCCCATGATGTAGCCCATACATATTCCGGTTTGTTATCTTTGTTAAGATATGTTACATCGAATGCTTTGGCAAAGTTTTGCCCGAGGAAATGACTTGTTCCGCTTTGCAAAGCCTTGCCGTCCTGCATCATGGCTTCAATGGTGTAAGTGTCGAGTGCGCCGGCAAATCTTTCTGTTTCGCTCTTCACGCCTTGCACCACAGGCACGGCCATCCACTGTTCGGCAAATTTCGCATATACCGAGAGCATAAGTTTTGCCTCTTTATCCGCCTCTTCCTTTGTTGCGTGTGCGGTGTGTCCTTCCTGCCAAAGGAATTCGCTTGTACGGAGGAAGGGGCGTGTTCGCATTTCCCATCGCATCACGTTGCACCACTGGTTGCACATCAGTGGCAGGTCGCGCCATGAGTGAATCCAGTTTTTATAAGTGTTCCATATTATGGTTTCCGATGTAGGTCTTACTATCAGTTCTTCCTCAAGTTTTGCTGCGGGGTCTACCTCTACTCCGCTCTTGTCTTCTTTCGCACGCAGACGGTAATGTGTCACTACGGCACATTCCTTTGCGAAACCTTCAACGTGTTCCGCTTCTCTCGAAAGAAACGACTTTGGTATGAGGAGCGGGAAGTAGGCATTCTGTGCCCCTGTCTCCTTGAACATCAAGTCAAGTTGCTGCTGCATTTTCTCCCATATAGCATATCCGTACGGTTTTATGACCATACAACCGCGTACCGCCGACTGCTCGGCAAGTTCTGCCTTAACCACCAAATCATTGTACCACTGACTATAATTTTCGGCACGTTTGGTAAGTTCTTTTAGTTCTTTTGCCATGTCAAAAAAATCATTATTTGAAATTTGAGTGCAAAAATAATAAAAAAAGTTGGTTTAAATTGTGTTATTCAAGAAAAAGAATTAAATTTGCAGAGGTTTATCTTTGCTGAGATATATAATTTGATTATTAAATATTAATATTAACATTTAAAACTATACGAAAATGAAAAAGTTTAAGTTTTTGACACTTGCAATGTGTCTTTCTGTATTGGTAAGTTGCAACAACACCGGCAAGGGTGCCTTGATTGGTACAGGTGGCGGTGCATTGCTTGGTGCTGTTGTAGGTAAAATTGCAGGAAACACAGCTGTTGGTGCAACCGTAGGTGCTGCCGTAGGTGCAGGTGCAGGTGCGTTAATCGGTAAGAAGATGGACAAAGCTGCCGAGCGTGCTCAGGCAATTGAGAACGCCAAGGTGGAAGAGATTACCGATGCCAATGGTTTGAAAGCCGTGAAAGTGTCTTTCGACAGTGGTATCCTTTTCAGTACGGGCAGGGCAGATTTGCAGCCTTCTGCAAGATACGCTCTTACCGATTTTGCAAATATGTTGAGAGAGTTCTCCGACACCGATGTGGCTATTCAGGGCTACACCGACAATCAGGGATGGCGCGGCTATTCTGCTGCACAGAGTTACGAGAAGAACAGGCAGTTGTCATTGCAGCGCGCACAGAGCGTTTGCAATTTCTTGACAAGCCATGGCGTGAAGTACAATCAGATAAAGATGTGCGAAGGCTACGGAGAGGAAAACCCGGTAGCGAGCAACAGCACCGCATCAGGAAAGGCACAGAATCGTCGTGTTGAGATTTATATGTATGCAAGCGATGCGATGATCAATGCCGCCAACAACGGAACGCTCCGTTAATCACTAATTTGTAAGTAAACATAGCAAAGAGGGCGACCATACAAAATCGCCCTCTTTTTTAAGTTGTGTTCAACAAATTAAGCGGGTGTTCAAAAACATGAATATACAAATAAGGTAAAAACAGATAAAGCCATACATATATTAATATTAATCTCGAATACTTGTTTGCCACCTCGAAATTTAAATATATATTGTGAATAAAAGTTTTGTCATATTTGAGGAGTCTTTTCGGTTATAAATGTTGATTTGCTCGGTCATGTATCAAGCAACACTCTTTCGTTTATTACCGTTTCGTACTCGAAGACAGTCTCTCGATTCGGCAGAGTTTATTTACAGAATCCCACTTTAATGTTTCACAGTCATAAACAATGTGGAAGAAGATAAAGAAATTTTTGCGCATGGCGGTTGTGGCATTTTTCGTATCCACAATCCTCTCGGTAGTGATATATCGGTTTGTTCCCGTCTATGTCACGCCGCTCATGGTCATACGCTGTGCCGAGCAGATGTTTGATGGTCGTTCGCCTCGTGTGGAACACAAATGGATAAGTCTCGAAGACATGTCGCCGAGCATGCCGGTGGCTGTTATGGGGAGCGAAGACGCAAGATTTCTCATACATCACGGTTTCGATTTCAAGCAGATTGAGCATGCTGCGAAGCAGAATGCCGCAGGTGGAAAGAAAGTCGGCGCGAGTACCATATCGCAGCAAACGGCAAAGAACGTGTTTTTATTTCCCGACAGGACATGGTTGAGGAAAGGGTTGGAAGCATATTTCACGGTGCTGATTGAATTAATGTGGAGCAAGCAGCGGATAATGGAAGTATATCTAAATTCCATTGAAACGGGCGACGGCATATACGGTGTGGAGGCTGTGGCACGCCTGCATTTCGGCAAATCTGCCAAGAACCTCACGCGTTCAGAGTGCGCACTGATAGCAGCCACATTGCCTAACCCGCGTAAATATTCATCGCTCGAACCGAGTAAATATGTCCGCGGACGGCGTGCCAAGATAGAGGCAAACATGAAGTTTATACCAAAGTTCCCCGCCGAGAACGAAGATATTGACAAGAGCACGGTAAAAGGCGGAATATATAAGAAATAGCAACATGGATACAGAGAGCATTCTTTCGCAACTCAACGACAGCCAGCGCGAGGCTGTTATGTCAACCGAAGGTCCATCGCTGGTAATCGCCGGTGCCGGTTCGGGTAAAACCCGCGTACTTACATATAAGATAGCCTATCTTCTACAGTTAGGCATAAAGCCGTGGAACATATTGGCGCTCACATTTACCAACAAGGCGGCGCGCGAGATGAAGCAGCGCATCGGCTCACTCGTTGGTAGCGAAGTGGCAGGCAAACTTGTAATGGGGACGTTCCACTCAATCTTTTCGAGAATACTGCGAGTTGAGGCTGAACGTATAGGATATACGTCGAATTTTACCATTTATGACGAGGCAGACTCGCGGTCGCTGCTTAAGAATATCATAAGAGAGATGGGGTTTGACGACAAAATATACAAACCGGCTTCCGTACACGGACGTATCAGCATGGCGAAAAATCGTCTCATAAATGCAAGTGATTATGCAAACGACTATAATGCAATAGAGAACGACCGCCGCCAACGCGTACCCAATATATATAAGGTGTATCTGGCGTACGCCGACAGATGTCGGCAGGCAAATGCCATGGACTTTGACGATCTCTTGTTGATGACACACACACTTCTCCGAGACAACGAAGACATAAGGCGCAAGTATGCCGAACGGTTCATGTATGTACTCGTAGACGAGTATCAAGACACTAACACCGTGCAGCAGAAGATTGTATTTCAACTCACGAGCGAGCGTAAAAACGTATGCGTGGTTGGCGACGACGCACAGAGTATATATAGTTTCCGCGGTGCCAACATAGACAATATCTTGAATTTCCGTGAGATGTACAACGGAGCAAAGTTGTTCAAACTTGAGCGCAACTATCGCAGTACACAGCACATCGTGGAGGCGGCAAACAGTCTTATCCGCCACAACGAACGGCAAATACCGAAAGAAATTTACAGCAAGAACGGCAACGGCAACAAGTTGATTCTCAAACCTACATACAGCGACAGGGAAGAGGCTGTCGTGGTTTGCAACGAGATTAAGGCGATTCGCAGACGGGAGAACTGCACATGGGACGATTTCGCAATCTTGTACCGCACGAATGCGCAGAGCCGTGCTTTCGAAGAGGCTCTGCTCCACAACAACATTCCATATCGTGTGTATGGAGGATTGAGTTTCTATCAGCGCAAGGAGATAAAGGATGTTATTGCATATCTGCGCCTTGTGGTAAATCCCGATGACGACGAGGCATTGCGCAGAATTATTAATTATCCGGCACGCGGTATCGGTGCAACAACCGTTTCGAAGATATATTCGTGTGCCTACGAGTCTTCCGTGAGCATGTGGAAGGTTATTTCGCGTCCATTGTATTCAAGGCTCAATGTCAACAAAGGTACACTTGCCAAACTCAATGCTTTCCGCGAGTTGATAATGCAGTTCATAGAGAAGAAAGACAATGTCAATGCCTACGAACTCGGAAGAGATATAATAGTTTCTTCGGGCATACAGAAGGATCTTTACGGCGAGACCACGCCGGAATATGTATCGCGGCAGGAAAACCTTGATGAACTACTTGGCGGACTGCAAGATTTCGTGGAAAGCAAGCGTGAGGAGGGTGATGAGCACTGCATGTTGGTGGACTATTTGCAAGAAGTTTCTCTGCTCAGCGACTTGGACAGCGATGACGATGCAGAGACATCACGCGTTACCATGATGACCGTTCATTCGGCCAAAGGACTTGAGTTTCCGACGGTGTTCGTGGTCGGACTCGAGGAGAACATATTTCCCAGTCCGATGTCTGCCGAAACAAAGCGCGGACTCGAAGAAGAACGCCGCCTGCTCTACGTTGCCATCACGCGTGCCGAGCGCAACTGTATTCTCACGTTTGCCCGCAACAGGTTCCGATACGGCAAGATGGAGTTTGACACTCCGAGTCGTTTTCTTGCCGAAATAAACCCCTCGTTGATGCGTATTGATAGCGAGTCGGGAGATTCTTTTTTCTTACCGTCTTCACGTCCGTCGTCCGGAAGGTATGGCGGTGGCAGATACCAAAACTCCAATCCCGTGGCGTCACAGTTTCGTGCCGACCCGAAGGAACGCGAAGCGATACATCGCGAGGAGCGTGGAAGCGACCCTCTCTCTCCGGCTTTCAGACGTACGCTTGCCACAGCGAGCGGTAATCTCCGGCGTGTCAATGCCGTATCATCTCCGAGACAAGTCGTGCCAACCGCAAACTGCCGTTCTTCGTCCATATCACACCTGCAAGTCGGTGCAACGATAGAGCACGACCGATTCGGCATCGGAAACGTTATCAATGTAGAAGGTACGGGAGAGAACGTAAAAGCAACGGTCGCTTTCCGCAATGTCGGCACAAAACAGTTGCTGCTGAAATTTGCAAAGTTCAAAGTCGTAGAATAAATTCGCAACACCGCATCACGCCACACATATATTATAATGAGATACTGACAAAATTTCAGTGTGTTGATGACAAGACGTGCCAAATGTCAGTTTGGCACGCTTTTCGCATTGACATGGGCAGAGATTACTAAACATTAAATATTAAAAATTATGAATATCAAACCATTGGCAGACAGAGTTCTGATTCTTCCGGCAACGGCCGAGGAAAAAATTGGCGGTATCATCATTCCCGATACTGCAAAGGAGAAACCGTTACACGGTACGGTAATGGCAGCAGGCGACGGTACAAAAGACGAGAAGATGATTCTCAAAGAGGGCAACGAAGTTCTCTACGCAAAATATAGCGGTACAGAATTGGAATATGAGGGAAAGAAATATCTCATCATGCGACAGAGCGATGTTCTCGCAGTAATAAACAAATAAAAATCTTACATTTAAAATTTAACTTACAACATAACTATGGCTAAGGATATAAAATTCAATATGGATGCACGCGATTTGCTCAAAAATGGTGTTGACCAGTTGGCAAACGCAGTGAAGGTGACACTCGGACCGAAGGGACGCAACGTAATCATCGAAAAAAAATTCGGTGCACCTCAAATTACAAAGGACGGTGTTACGGTGGCAAAGGAAATAGAATTGGAGGATCGTTTCGAGAATACCGGTGCACAACTCGTAAAGAGTGTGGCATCTAAAACAGGTGACGATGCGGGCGACGGAACCACCACCGCCACGATACTTGCACAGAGCATAATCAACGTGGGACTCAAGAACGTAACGGCAGGAGCAAACCCCATGGATTTGAAACGAGGCATAGACAAGGCTGTGTCTGCTGTTGTAAAACACATAAAAGAACATGCCGAGGTGGTTGGCGACAACTACGACAAGATTGAGCAGGTGGCAACGGTAAGTGCTAACAACGACCCTGAAATAGGAAAACTGCTCGCCGATGCAATGCGCAAGGTAAGCAAAGACGGCGTGATAACCATAGAAGAAAGCAAGAGCCGTGACACTCATATCGGTGTCGTTGAAGGAATGCAGTTCGACCGTGGATACCTTTCGGGTTATTTTATGACCGATGCCGACAAGATGGAGTGCGTAATGGATCACCCGCGCATCCTCATATACGACAAGAAAATATCAAACCTGAAAGACCTTATGCCGATTCTTCAGCCGGCAGCGGAGAATGGCATGCCGCTTCTTATCATAGCCGAAGATGTTGACTCGGAAGCACTTACCACACTCGTTGTGAACCGTCTGCGTGCAGGATTGAAAGTGTGTGCCGTAAAAGCACCCGGATTCGGCGATCGTCGCAAGGCAATGCTCGAGGACATAGCAGTGTTGACCGGCGGACTCGTGATAAGCGAAGAGAAGGGCTTGAAACTCGAACAAGCAACGCTCGACATGCTCGGAACTTGCGATAAGGTTGTAGTTTCCAAAGATAACACAACCATCGTTAACGGCGCGGGAGATAAAACTGCCATTGCCGACCGTGTGGCACAGATAAAGAACGAGATAGAGAAAACCACAAGTTCTTACGACAAGGAGAAACTTCAGGAGCGTCTCGCCAAACTCGCAGGCGGAGTTGCCGTGCTGTATGTAGGTGCCAACAGCGAGGTTGAGATGAAAGAAAAGAAAGACCGCGTTGACGATGCACTCTGCGCAACACGTGCCGCCATTGAGGAAGGTGTCGTTGCCGGTGGAGGTACCACGTATATACGTGCCATCAATGCAGTGAAAGCACTGAAAGGCGATAACGCAGACGAGGAGACAGGTATAAAGATTGTGGAACGTGCCATCGAGGAACCGTTGCGCCAGATAGTGATAAACGCAGGCGGAGAGGGTGCCGTTGTAGTACAGAAAGTTTATGAAGGCGAAGGCGACTTTGGTTACAATGCCCGTACGGACGTGTATGAAGACCTGCGCGAGGCAGGCGTAATAGACCCGGCAAAGGTCGCACGCGTGGCACTCGAGAACGCTGCAAGCATCGCCGGTATGTTCCTCACAACAGAATGTCTGATTGTTGACAAACCGGAAGACAAGCCTGCAATGCCGATGGGCGGTGCCCCGGGAATGGGTGGAATGATGTAATATTAAAACGTCATTTTGTAAACTAAACATATCAAAAAAGAGGTTAATCGTTTCCGATTGACCTCTTTTGCTGTTTTTTTAGTCGTTTTTTGCCCAAATTATATAAAAAAGATTTTGGCAGTTAGGCTAAATATAATAATTTTGCAACAGAAATAAAAAAATGTATCGGATACAATCCGATTAAAGATATTTTTTTGATTTGTTTTAGTAGATTAGTTTTTAAGTAGTTTGTTTTTGAAAATCGGGCGTCGTGAGGCACCCGATTTTTTTGTTGTCAATTTATATTAGTATGCCGAAAACTTGCCGATGTTGTATTAAATAAATTCTCTGAATATAGTATAAAATAATTAAGGAAAAGCGTGAAAGTTAAGATAAAAATATAAAAAACTATTGGTGATATCAAGAAAAAAGTTTATTTTTGCACTAAATATAAATTATTTATACGGTTCTCAAATCTTAAATCTAACCAACAGAGTGGTAACGATTAGTTCAAATCAGGTGTTATATATACCTTAATATATCTATTTATAAAAAATAAAGAATATGATTGTGAAAAAGATTTTAGTTTTTATTATTTGATTGATGACAATATTGTCAGTGTCAAGTATTCTGTGTGTAGAATGTTACAATGTTGGAAAACAATATTGTATGCTATCTGAAATTATAAACTCTGATGCTAATGTAACACATCGTGAGGTTAATATTATTTATTTTATCAAACTAATAATAATTTGTCATGTCACTATATGACTAAATGGAAAAATTGTTAGTGAGAGTTACGAGTTTGTTGTAGTGAAGAAACGGAAATGATTTTAAATAGTTATCTATGAAGTTAATAATTATATTTTTACTTTCCGCCTTATCCCTTTCGGCAGGTGCATAACCGAAAGGGATAAAGTGTACCTATGTCTCAACATTTATAATGCATGAGGGATTTCTGGAGATTGAAAATGAGATGGCAAGGAATATCATGTTGGAAAGGATAAAAGAAGACAAAAAAATATATTCACTTTCCGTTTATGACGGACGCTATCTGTTCAGGAAAGAGCCTGAAAGTATAGATAAAATGCCGATGGCTATAGATGTGAAGAATATTTTCATGGATTTCAGAGATAGTACTTGTATCAGACAGTCGGAGTATAACGAACAATTGTATCTGTCGAAAGGAAAAATAGAAAGAAACGATTGGGATATTGTTTCACAAGCGGATACTATCCTCGGTAAACCTTGTTCCAAGGCTGTGTTAAGGGATAATCCCGACATCATTGCATGGTTTACGACCGATGTTCCTTTCCCATACGTACCATTCGGTTATAATGGATTGCCGGGACTTGTTGTCCGTATGGAGTTCCCCGCATATATCATTGACTTGAAAGATATTTCCGAATTTGAAGAATCGAACTTGGAGATACCTACGAAAGGAAAGAAGATAAAGGAAGCCGATTTCAATAAAATGACGGGATTTGACATTAAAAAGAAATTGGAAAATATCAACTCCATGAAAGTTGACGATAATAAGAAAGAGTGGTAAATAGATATATGCAGGTGTCGAAACGAGCATGTATTTGTGTGTTGTCTTGTTTTTCCCCTTTTCTTGTCATATACTCGCAAGTGTATGTCGGAGGACAGGTGAGAGGAGAAGACGGCGTACCGGTGTTGGGAGCGTCTGTTTTATTGTACAACGACAGCCTTCTGACACCGCCAATGGTGACTTGCGGCACAACGCAGAAAGACGGAAAATTCAGAATAGATACAAAAAGAGACAAGCAGCCATATTGGTTGGTTGTGAGAAGCATCGGATATAAGGACTACATACGGGAAATAATATCCGGACGTGAAGATTTGGACATAGTATTGCGTCAGGACAATACAATGTTGAGCGAGGTGGTGGTAAAGGGCTTCTATTCAGGCGTGAAGGTTTCCGGCGATACCATTAAGTTTGACACAAAACATTTCAGTAACGGATTTGAAAACAGCGTTGCCGATTTGATCGCAGGGTTGCCGGGCGTGAATGTAAGAGAGAACGGAAGTGTGTTGTATGGTGGTGATGTGGTGAACAAACTGCTCGTTGACGGTAAGGACTTGTTTACTAAAGATGCCGGTGGATATGTGTTGAAAAACATGGCTGCAGAAATTGTCGACGGTGCAGAAATCATAAAAAACTATAAGGAAGGCAACATCGATGACAGGTTCAGTCAGAAAGACCAACTTGCACTGAACATAAAGACAAAGGGACTCGCCAAAATCTCCGGACGTGCAAACCTGAACTATTGATATGAAAAGCGTTACAGCCTTAAATCGTTCACCATGGGAGCGGTAGAAAAGTTTTCCTTTACCTCGGTACTTGCAGGCAACAACATCGGCGTGCCGCTGTTTACCATCAGAGAATACATCCAACGTATGATTGATGTCGAAGACCTTGTTTCGGACGGAAGTGTAAGTATGAAGCTGTCGGATATGGAAAGCAGCCTTTTTTATAAACCGGACAATGTTCATAAGGATTTGAGCAATATCATGTTGTTTGACGGTAAATACAAGTTCTCAAAAAAGTTAGTTGTGAGTGGAAATTTCATGCTCAATCATGTCGATCAAGCCGGGCGGTCGCACAGGGAAGACGTTTTCCTTTCAGACAATTCCGTGGTAAACACCTTTTCAGACAATGAACAGAAGGGTAATTTATTCTTGGGGAAACTCAAGGCAGATTGGAAACCGCTGAGCAACGTTCATACGCAGGTGAACATGAGGATTGATGCCACCGGCATGAAAGACGGTAGAGACGCAAGGACTGACGGGGGAGGAGCGAACGATTATGTCATGCGGAACAACAAGCATTCTTTTTCCGCAGAGACAGATGTATCAAACAAGATTGGTGTCGGAGACGGCATGTTCTCCACCTTTGCCAATGTAAGATATGATCGTTGGAAACGTGTAAAACAACTGCATACCAATAACAAGATACTTCCCATTCAATATTCCATGACAGCGGATAACAAGTATATTTATAACGACAGCATGAATACGGAAAGATTGCATGCGACATTAGGCTTGGGATATTCATTCGTATTGAGGGATAACTTTAAATTTGAGACATCGGCGACTTATCTGTATGATACCCAAAAGTTAAGTTTGGCGTGTGGAAATTGTATGGCAGGAAACGACGAACGGTTAGACATGAACGAATTGGCATTGAAGTTCTACCTGAAAAACAATTCGCATAAGATAAGATACCGGATAGGAGCAATGTTGGTCTCTGAAAACAACCGTTACACTTCGAGATTCTCGAACCATTCATGGGCAGTATATCCGTTGGCAGAGATAGGTTATAAATTCGGCACATCTCACAACCTTTCGATTACCTTAATGCGTGGCAACGAACTTATCGATATGGAGAAATTATCCGGTAAGAACATAGTTAATGCCTACAATGAGATTTCGATGGGTTCCGACATTATTTCGCCATATAATAAAAGTAACCAACTCGCCCTGTCGTATCAATACTTTAACATACAGAAACAATTTTATGTCATTCTCGGGGCAAATCTTTCTTCGGTAAGAAATGCCGTGATGCAGAATATTGTCCAAAACAACATTGTCAGCATTACGAGATATGGAGATGGCGGAAACCAAGATAATGCTCATTTTATAGTCACTGTCGATAAGAGATTTAAGCGTTTGCCGATTAATTTCAAAGGAACATTATCTTTTAACTACCTGACGAATGTTTCCGGCATTAACAATGTTAGGAATGAAATAAAAGCATGTTCCGTGTTTTCAGATCTAAACCTTGCAACAAAATTCAAATCAATATTAAATGGTGAAATATCCATGAAATATTCCCATAACAGTAGTCTTGTCAGTATTACAAACACGAGGAACGATATGGACAGAATAGAGATAAATTCCAAACTTTTGTTTCACATCAATGATTTTAGGAGTCAACTGCTTTTAGGATATAACCGTGTGAAAGGCAATGGTTACTGTGACAACTTGTACGATCTTGGCTGCAACATAGACTACAAGATAAACAAACTGATGCTGGCACTGACGGTAAAGAACATATTGAATCTCCGTGAAATGAAATGGTGGCAAACAATAACGACACCATACTATACCTCTACCGAGAGTTACGACAGAATGCCGGGTTATATAATGCTGGGAGTGGTATATAATTATTAGTCATAAACAAGGGTATGCAACTATACCACACATAAAGAAAAAGTAGGAAAAAACATACATTACATATAATATTAATTCTGAATAGTTGCGCACTTGCCTGCTTAATACCTGCTTGTTATATTTCTTTATATGGATAATTTTGTTTACTTTTGCAGAAAAATATAACTTATGGATATAAAGAATTACAGGATAAGTCCGTGGCAGTGGTTGGCATTCTTGATAGTTGCCGTCAGTCTGCGGTTGCTCACCGGGTCGTTCTTCATGGCACTCGGCATATTCATGCTTCTGTTGCTTGTAGATTTCTTCATAGTGCAGTGGGAGAATAAGCGCAGAGACGATGACGACGAACCGATGTGAATGTTTCCACAAAACTATTTTTAATGGAAAGTCTTATTGAACTATACCGGAAATACAGGGGAGAGATGCCTGTTGCCACGGAGAAGATGGCGGGTGCGGGAAGCAACCGCCGGTATTACAGAATGACCGCCACGGACGGCTCTTCAATTATAGGTGTCGTAGGCACGAGTCGCGACGAGAACCGTGCATTCATATATCTCGCGCGACATTTCGGGAGCAGGCAGTTACCGGTTCCGCGCGTATTTGCCGTTGCCGAAGACGAGATGTGTTACTTGCAGGAAGACCTCGGCTCGGTATCGCTTTTCGATGTGTTGAAAGGAGGACGTGAGGCGGGAGGACGCTATAACCGGAGAGAGAAGGAACTGCTCGTGGAAACGATTCGCCAACTGCCAAACATACAGATACGCGGGGCAAGAGGATTGGACTGGGACAAGTGTCACCCGCAGCCGGAGTTCGATACCGACTCGGTGTTGTTCGATCTGAACTACTTCAAATACTGTTTTCTGAAACCTTCCGGAACAGACTTTCACGAAATGAAACTCGAAGCCAATTTCCGACTTTTTGCAAAAGATTTGACTTCGGAAAAGTATGACTGTTTTCTTTACAGGGATTTCCAAGCACGCAATGTTATGCTGAAGTCTGCCGAGAAAGGGGAATCCGAAAGCAAGTTGTATTTTATTGATTTCCAAGGAGGAAGGCGCGGGCCGTTTTATTACGACCTCGCTTCGTTCCTGTGGCAGGCATCGGCGAGATACCCACACAAACTGCGCCGCGAACTCGTATATGAGTACTACAACTCGCTGCGCAACTATATCGAAGTGCCGTCAGTGAGACATTTCGTGCAGCGGCTGTCGTTGTTCGTACTGTTCCGCACCATGCAGGTGCTCGGTGCATACGGATTTCGCGGATATTTCGAACGCAAACAGCATTTCATGGACAGCATTCCGCCGGCAATGCAGAATCTGCGCGAACTCTTGGAACTCGATTTTTTTCCTTATCCGTACATGACAGACATGTTGCGCAGGCTCGCCGCACAACCACAGTTTGCCGTAAAAGAAGAGACTGCGGCGGTGCGTGCCGACGGATACAAAACCACCGACAGCGATGTTTATAAGGCACACCCGAAGGACGGGCCTGCCACTTTCTCAAAGTACGACGGCACGGGACCGCTCGTGGTGCGCATTTACAGTTTCTCATATCGAAACGGAATACCCGAAGACGAGAGCGGCAACGGCGGAGGATATGTCTTTGATTGCCGCTCGACACACAATCCCGGGCGGTACGAACCGTACAAGAAACTTACCGGACTCGACGAGCCTGTGATACGTTTTCTTGAAGACGACGGTGAGATACTTACATTCCTCGAACACGTGTACCAACTTGCCGATGCCCATGTGGCACGCTACATTCAGCGCGGTTTTACCTCGTTGATGTTCTCTTTCGGTTGCACCGGCGGCAGGCATCGCTCGGTATATTCTGCGCAACACCTTGCAGAACACATAAACAACAGGTTCGGAGTGGAGGTAAGACTGTGTCACCGAGAACAGGAAATAACACAGATTTTTCCTGCCAAGTGACAAATTGTTATACGCCGGACAACCACGCGAAATGCAGACAACGACAAACGGTGTTGCAAATTCGGCGAAACTGATGACCAATTTCGCCGAATTTGGTAAGTAATTTGGGCGAATTTGCTTTGCGAAAGGAGATGAATTGAAAATCATTTTACGGCTTTTGAAATAGTGAACCCAAATCTGTCATTAGAACCCTCAACCGATTTTGTCCGATTGTTGGGCAGATGTACAGCCGTTTCATCGAAGGCGTAGCGGGCTGCGTCGAGATGTAATGGCTGCGCAGATGTCAGCAAGCTGGCTAAAGCAGTAGGGAAGCGTAACGGCAATGGCAAATCTAAGCAAATGCGGTCTGATGACAGATTTGGGGTAAAGAGCACCCGAATGCAAAAAGATGCCGGTGCTTGT
The DNA here is from genome assembly GCF_003932845.1 of Prevotella sp. OH937_COT-195. Classification (GTDB taxonomy): domain Bacteria; phylum Bacteroidota; class Bacteroidia; order Bacteroidales; family Bacteroidaceae; genus Prevotella. The sequence continues at coordinate 80,659 of NZ_RQZH01000004.1, read as the reverse complement.
ATGTCTGTTTTATATCGTTGTCGATAATTTGCGGATTGCTTTTTGTGTAGGCAGATGGAAAAATAACCTCGCTTGACATTGCTATTCCGAATGAAGAATAATATAATAGAAACGAAGAAAATTTTTCTTCGTTTCAAATAAATTATATATCTTTGCAAACATGATAACGATACTTGGCCCCACTGCAAGCGGCAAGACGGCACTTGCGGCACGTCTTGCGGCATGTATAGGCGGAGAGATAATATCCGCCGACAGCAGGCAGGTGTATCGCCGCATGGACATCGGTACGGGAAAAGATCTTTCAGACTATGTGGTTGAAGGAAAACAGATACCGTATCATCTTATCGACATCGCAGAGCCCGGAACCAAATATAACCTCTTTCAGTACCAGCAAGACTTCCACGAGGTTTACGACAAAATAAGGGGCAGGGGGGCAGAGCCGATACTGTGCGGAGGCACGGGACTTTACATCGAAGCGGTGCTTAAAGGGTATGCCCTGTCGCCCGTGCCGCAGAACGCAGCATTGAGAGAGAGTCTCGAAGGTAAGACGCTCGAGGAACTTACGGTTATACTGATCCGGCTGAAAGAACGCAACAACTCGGCAATGCACAACACAACCGATGTGGATACGGCACAACGCGCAATCCGTGCGATAGAGATAGAGACATACAATGCCGACAGACCTGTCGGAGAAAGGAAAATGCCTCGGACGGACTCGCTCGTGACAGGGGTGGCGATAGACCGCGATGCACGCAGGGAGAAGATAACGAGGAGACTGCGGCAGAGACTTGACGAGGGACTGGCGGAGGAGGTGAGAGAATTGATTAAGAGCGGTGTGCCGCCGGAAGACCTCATATATTACGGATTGGAATATAAATACGTAACGGAGTATGTCATCGGAAAGATTGACCGCGATGAGATGTTCCGCCTGCTGGAAACGGCAATCCACCAATTTGCAAAACGGCAGATGACATGGTTCCGCGGAATGGAACGCAGGGGGACGGAGATAAAATGGATAGACGCAAGTTTGCCCATGGAGAAAAAAATAGACCGCATCCTGAAATTAAGAGAAGAGAGGAAACTATACGTTTTTAATAAATAAACCAAGAGATGGAGAAACAGTCGAAATGGGGCATATTGTATTGCCCGAAACATGCCACGCACAACCGTCATAAATTCCGGGAGAAAGTGGAACACTGTCTCTTGGAGAAAGGCGTGGAGTATGACTTAGTTCAGAGCGAGAACACAAAGAGCGTGGAACGCCTGATAACGATGTTCATAAACAACGGATACAAAACCATTGTGGTGGTTGGTGGCGACTCTGCCCTCAACGATGCTGCCAACTGCCTGATGAATGCCGAGAAACATGTGCGCGACGAAATAGCGTTGGGCTTGATACCCAACGGGGTTATGAACGATTTCGCCTCGTTCTGGGAAATGGAGGTTGGCGAAATAGAGCATAACATAGATTGGATAATCGCTCGCCGGGTGAGGAAGATTGACTTAGGTTGCATAAGGTATGCCGACAAGCAGGGCAACCGCCGTCACCGTTACTTCCTTAACAGTGTCAACGTCGGGCTGTTGTCCGACATAATGAACCTCCGTAGGAGGACCCGTCGCTTCTTCGGGTCGCGCATTCTCTCGTTTATCTTCTCCTTCGTGCTGCTGTTGTTCAGGAGGAAAGACTATAAGATGCACGTAAAGATAAACACAGACGTGGTGAAACGGAAGATTATGATGGTGTGTGTGGGCAATGCACTCGGATACGGGCAGACGCCGAATGCCGTGCCGTACAACGGATTGCTGGACGTTTCGGTGGTGTATCATCCTGAGATGATGCAACTGTTCGAAGGCTTCTATCTTTACCTTTCGGGAAAGATTCTGAACCACAAGAGCGTACACCCGTACCGCACACGCAGAGTAGATTTCGTGGAGGTGTCGAATGCACCTGTCAATATCGACGGTCGCATGCTCGACAACATACACGGAGATTTCCGCGTAGAGGTGGAACAAGAGGTGCTGAACTTTATCATGCCCTGCTGATTTGTACCTGCAACAACCGTTGACATGGCAAGTAAATGGAAAGGGTATCTGCAACGAAAAGAAATTCCGTGCCCGTATTTAAAACATGGGTATGCCACACGGAATACAAGATTGTCAAACTTATAAAAACCTATATTACAGAGTAATTATGAGCTATCTTAGATTTGAAAAGGCTATGATGACCAACCTTGAGGAGGTTTTGCCGCGAGAGTTGTTGCGCACCAATCGTTCGGGGGCATATTCATGTTCCACGATAGTGGATTGCAACACAAGGAAATATCACGGACTGCTCGTCGTGCCTGTGCCTGAACTTGACGATGATAACCATGTATTGCTGTCTTCGCTCGATGCCACGGTAATTCAGCATGGCGCGGAATTCAATCTCGGACTGCACAAATATCAGGGCAATCATTATAGTCCGACGGGACATAAATATATCCGTGAATTTGATTGTGACAAAGTTCCTACAACACTTTACCGTGTCGGTGGGGTTATGTTGAAGAAGGAAGTGGTTTTCCAACATTATGAAGACCGCATACTGATACGATACACTCTTGTCGATGCCCATTCGGCAACGAAACTGCGTATCCGCCCGTTCCTCGCTTTCCGCAGCGTAAAGGAGTTCACCCACGAGAACTCCGTGGCAAGCCGTGAGTACCATAACGTGGATAACGGGATATGCACCTGCATGTACGCCGGATATCCGGAATTATACATGCAGTTCTCAAAAAAGAACGATTTCGTATTCATGCCTTATTGGTATCGGGGCGTTGAGTATCCCAAGGAACAAGAAAGAGGATATGCGTCGAACGAAGACTTGTATGTTCCGGGATATTTTGAGATGGACATAAAGAAAGGAGAGAGCGTGCTGTTTGCCGCATCTACGAGTGAGGTTAAGACGCGCTCGTTGAAGACTTTGTTTGAAAAGGAAGTGGAGGAACGTTCGCCACGAGACAATTTTTTCCACTGCTTGGTAAATGCGGCACATCAGTTTCATTTCCGCAAAGGGAAAGACGACCGCTACATACTTGCCGGGTATCCGTGGTTCAAGTGCCGGGCGCGAGACACTTTCATAGCACTGCCCGGATTGACGCTCGCCATCGAAGAACAGAATTATTTCGAACTCGTTATGAAGACGGCAGAACGAGGACTGCGAGAGTTTATGGAGGGCAGACCGTCAACTGTGAAGATTTACGAGATAGAACAACCCGACGTGCCGCTTTGGGCAATTTGGGCAATACAGCAATATGCCAAGGATGTCGGCGAGGAGAAATGTATAAGTAACTATGGCACATTGGTGCGAGACATAATAGAGTTTGTCATGGCGGGCAAACACCCGAATCTGACACTCGAAGAGAACGGACTTTTGCGCACGGAAGGCAGGGAGAAAGCCGTTACATGGATGAACTCTGCCGACAACGGCAAGCCAATCGTTCCGCGTACGGGCTTCATCGTGGAGTTCAACTTGTTGTGGTATAACGCCTTGAAGTTCGCAGCAAAACTTGCAGGCATAAGCAATGACACGGAATATGTTGCCCGCTTGGAAGAACATGCGGAAAAAACGCGCCGGTCTTTCTTAGACACTTTCCTGAACGATTGCGGCTATCTGTTCGATTATGTAGATGGCAACATGATGGATTGGAGCGTTCGCCCCAACATGATTTTTGCCGCGGCATTCGACTATTCGCCACTCGACCGTGCTCAGAAAAAGTCGGTAATAGACATCTGTACACGCGAACTGCTCACACCCAAGGGGCTACGCTCGCTCTCACCGAAGAGCGGAGGGTATAACCCTATGTATGTAGGACCGCACTCGCAACGTGACTATGCCTATCATCAAGGTACGGCATGGCCGTGGCTCGGTGGTTTCTACATGGAGGCTTGCTTGAAACTATATAGAATGACACGCCTGAGTTTCATAGAGAGACAAATGGTGGGATATGAAGACGAAATGTTTTTCAACTGCCTTGGCACAATACCCGAGATGAGCGATGGCAACCCACCGTTCCATGCCCGGGGGGCAATGTCGTTTGCTATGAATGTGGCCGAAATTCTCCGAACGCTGAAAATGCTGGAGAAATATACATATAAATAATAATACCTATGAAAGTACTAATGTTCGGATGGGAATATCCACCACACGTTTTCGGAGGACTTGCCACGGCAAATTACGGAATATCGGAGGGGTTGAAGGCACAGGGAGACATCGAAATAGCACTATGCCTGCCAAAACCTTTCGGTGATGAGAGTACGCATGCGGCACGCATCATCGCCATGAATGCCGTTCCCGTTGCCTACCGCGATGTGAACTACGACTATGTGAAGAGCCGGGTGGGAAACATCATGGAGCCGGAATACTATTACCGTCTGCGCGATAACATATATGCAGACTTCAATTACATGAACGTAAACGACCTCGGTGCAATGGAGTTTGCCGGCGGATACCCGGCCAATTTGCACGATGAGATTAACAACTACTCGATAATCGCAGGGGTGGTGGCACGCACAGAGGAGTTCGACATAATACATGCGCACGACTGGCTGACATATCCTGCCGGCATACATGCAAAGAATGTGAGCGGAAAGCCGTTGTGCATACATGTGCATGCAACGGATTTCGACCGGTCGCGAGGTAACGTAAACCCTGCGGTATATGGCATCGAGAAGAACGGAATGGATAACGCAGACTGCATAATGTGTGTATCGGAACTGACACGGCAGACTGTAATAAACCACTACCATCAAGACCCGCGCAAGTGTTATACGGTGCATAATGCAGTATATCCGTTGAGAAAAGGGTTGCAGGATATTCCTCGTCCGGATCATACGGGCAAAGAAAAGGTGATAACGTTCCTCGGGCGCATCACGATGCAGAAGGGTCCGGAATACTTCGTAGAAGCAGCAAACATGGTGCTGCACCGAACGAGCAATGTGCGTTTCTGCTTTGCCGGTTCGGGCGATATGATGGAAGAAATGATCGATCTCGCGGCAGAACGCGGTATTGCAGACCGCTTCCATTTCCTTGGTTTCCTGCGCGGAAAGCAGGTGTATGAGTGCCTGAAGAACTCTGACGTGTATGTAATGCCGTCGGTATCCGAGCCTTTCGGCATCTCGCCTCTCGAGGCAATGCAGTGTGGTACGCCGTCTATAATTTCGAAACAGAGCGGATGTGCCGAAATACTTGAAAACTGCATAAAGGTTGACTACTGGGACATACACGCACTCGCCGATGCAATGTACTCCATCTGTAACAACGAGAGCCTTTTCAAGTATCTTCAAGAGGAGGGAAAAAAGGAGGTTGACCGGATTACATGGGAGAAGACAGGACAATGGATACGCACGCTGTATTTGCGTACACTGGGATGGGAATAGCGGCAGACAAATTGCACGTTGTTACGGAAAACAATGAACTTTTATAAGAAACAAGAAAGCCCGTGCCCCTGTAAAGGCTTACCGATGCGGGATAAGAGGGGGGATTAGAAGATGAAAACAATATGTTTGTATTTTGAGATACACCAGATAATTAATCTCAAACGATACCGTTTTTTCGACATCAGTACAGACCATTACTATTATGACGACTATGAAAACGAACGTACAATAGACGACATCGCCGAGCGTTCGTATATGCCGGCACTGAATACCATAGAACAGATGATACGCGATGGAGGAGGATATTTCAAAGTGGCGTTCTCGCTTTCGGGTGTAGGTATGGAACAACTTGAGATGCACGCGCCCGAAGTAATCGAGAAATTGCAGACTCTGAACGATACCGGATGCGTGGAGTTTCTTGCCGAACCTTATAGTCACGGACTGTCATCGCTTGCCAACGAAGCGGCATTTGCTGCCGATGTGAGGAAACAGTCGGCAAAGATTGAGCAGTATTTCGGAAAGAAACCAACCGTACTGCGCAACTCATCGCTGATCTATTCAGATGACATCGGAATTCAAGTGGCGGCACTTGGTTTCAAAGGTATGCTCACGGAAGGAGCAAAACATGTACTCGGATGGAAATCGCCTCACTATGTTTATAGCAGTGCTTCTGCACCGAAATTGAAACTGTTGCTGCGCGACATCGAACTGTCCGACGATATTTCGCTGCGTTTCAACAATACCGAATGGGAGAGATACCCGCTGTTTGCCGATGATTATGTTGACCGAATTGCACGCCTCCCGGAGGAAGAGCAGGTGATAAACATATTCATGGAACTCTCGGCTCTCGGAGTGGCACAACCGCTGTCGTCGAATATCCTCGAGTTTCTCCGTGCAATACCCGTATGTGCAAGGCAGAGGGGGATAATATTCTCAACACCTTCCGAGATTATATCGAAGATGAAGAGCATAAGCGCAATAAACGTACCGTACCCCATGTCGTGGGTAGATGAGGAACGCGACATTTCGTCATGGCTCGGGAATGCCATGCAGCGCGAGGCTTTTAACAAACTATACAGCGTGGCCGACCGTGTGCGCATTGCCAACGACCCGAAGATTAACCAAGACTGGGACTACCTGCAGGCATCGAACAATTTCCGATTTATGACCACAAAACCGTCTAACGTGGGACTCGACCGAGGCATATACAGTTCGCCTTTCGATGCTTTCACAAACTACATGAACGTTCTTGGCGATTTCATGAACCGCGTAAAAAGTCTTTATCCGGAAGAGATAGACAATGAAGAACTAAACTCGCTGTTGACAACCATCAAAAATCAAGGCGACGAAATAACCATGAAGGAGAAGGAAATTGTGCGCTTGCAGGCAAAGGTGGAGAAACTTAAGACTGCCAACGGTAAACTTAAAGCACAACTTGACAAGGCTTCCGAAAAGAAAACTGTCGCGAAGAAAGCTTCCGGAAAATAATGTACTTGAAAAGGAAATAGTCGTATTCGTCTGCATAGATTTTATCTAATGTCTTCGCAATGCGTGTTTTTAGTATGATAACCTAATCTTTAATATATGATGAAAAATATTTTAAGAACGTTCTTCTTGCTTGCTTTCTGCATTACCATGACCACGGCTTGCGAGAAAGGATACTACGGAGAGAACGAGGATGGGAAAACGGAGACTCCTACTGAAAACAAAGGTGACAATGACAAGGGCAATGATGATGCCGGCAAAGGAGACTCTGACGGAAAAGACAATGAAGACGGTGAGAAAGGAGGAAACGACAGCGGAGACACCGACAACGGAGGAACAGGCACGGACACCGGCACAGACGGGGGAGACACAGGCGACAACGGTAATGAGGATAATAACGAGGATGGTGACGGAGACGAAATATTCACTGTCGCTCAATTCATAAATTACAATATGACGGGTCAACGATGGGTGAGAGGATACATCGTTGGAGCATGCACAAAGTCGATAAACAATGCCGATTTTAATCCTCCTTTCAAAAACCCGCAGGCAATACTGTTGGCTGATAGTCCTACGGAGAAATCGAAAGGGAAAGTCATTTCCATTGGATTGCCGAGCGGTTCGTCGGCACGTAAGGCTCTAAATCTTGTAGACAATCCTCAAAATTATGGAAAACGTATTGCCATATTCGGCGAGCGTGCCACTTATCTCGGCATTACCGGAATAAAGAAACCGGACGGATGGAAATTCGAATAATTGAGAATTTGGAATCTTTTTGAAATACCGATTAAGATTTACAATAAATCAAAACCGCCGATTTTGCATTACAAAATCGGCGGTTTTGATGAGTAATTCGGGCGAAATTGCTTTGCAAAACGGGCGGGGTTGATTTACAAAGCGTTAATGACCGACCGGGAATAAACCCAAATCTGTCACTAGACCGCATTTGCTTAGATTTGCCATTGTCGTTACGCTTCCCAACTGCTTTAGCCCGCTTGCTGACATCTGCGCAGCCATTACATCTCGACGCAGCCCGCTACGCCTTCGATGAAACGGCTGCACATCTGCTCAACAATCGAACAAAATCGGTTGAGGGTTTTAATGACCGATTTGGGATAAATGATGATTTGTTGGTATGGAAATAAGAAATTGACAACGGACAAATATAACAGTCCGTTGTCAATTACATTTTTATTATTGTAAGTTGCAACTCAGAATTGTTATTTCTTCATTGCCTCTATTCCCTTGTTCAAGAAATCCATATATCCGTTTATGTCCTCTTTATATACGAATGAGCCGGAGAGCGGTTTGCCCTCTGCATTAACCGTAACATAGAAAGGCTGTGCGAGGTATCCGAATTTGGTTTCTTCGAGATAACTCCATTTGTCGCCTACTGTGCGCAGAGTTTTCTTTGTCTTGTTTGGCATTACCACTTCGAGCGGTTCTTTCAGCGGTGTCTTGTCATCAACATATAGCGAGATTAGGATATAGTCTTTGTTCAAGCGGTCTGCCACCTGTGGGTCTGTCCATACGGCAGCCTCCATCTTTCGGCAGTTAACGCAACCGAAGCCGGTGAAATCGAGCATTACCGGTTTGCCTGTCTGTGCCGCCGCCGCCATTCCTTCGTCGTAGTCGAGATAGTGAGGTGTTACCACTTTGCTGTTAAGGTTGAAGTCCTGAGTGTTCATCGGCGGTGCGAATGCGCTGATGGCCTTGCAGGGTGCGCCCCAAAGTCCGGGTATCATATATACCGTGAATGCAAGCGACATCATTCCAATCATTATCGCTGCCACCGGTTTTGGTTTTGTGTCTCCTCCCTCCATGTCGCTCCGGAAGTGCAGGAAGCCGCACAAATACAGTCCGAGCATTCCGAAAATCACAATCCACAGACTGATGAATACCTCGCGATCCATCAGATGCCAACCGTATGCAAGGTCGGCAACGGAGAAGAATTTCAGAGCGAATGCCAATTCGATGAAACCCAGTGTCACTTTAATTGTGTTCATCCACGAGCCGCTCTTGGGTGCTTGTTTGAGCCATGCGGGGAAGAGAGCGAATAGCGTGAACGGCAGTGCGAGTGCCACGGCAAAGCCTAACATTCCTATTGCCGGTGCGAGTATTTTGCCTGATGTTGAGAAATCTACGAGCAAGAATCCGATGATGGGACCCGTGCAAGAGAACGACACGATTGACAGAGTGAATGCCATGAGGAATATTCCGAGCAGTCCGCCTGTCTTGCCTGCTTTAGAGTCCACCTTGTTACTCCATGACGACGGCAACGTAAGTTCGAACCAACCGAAGAAGGAGAGTGCGAACACCACGAGCAACAGGCAGAAGAAAATGTTGACGTATGCGTTTGTGGCAAGGTCGTTAAGTCGTTGCGCGCCATAGATTGCCGTCACGGCAAGTCCCAACGTGAGATAAATCACGATTATGGAAAGTCCGTATGTGACAGCATCGCCGATTGCCTTGCTCTTGTTGTCTTTTGCTCTTTTCAGGAAGAAACTCACGGTCATCGGTATGATTGGCCACACGCAGGGGGTAAGAAGTGCGATGAGACCGCCGAGAAGTCCCATGAGGAAAATCTTCCATAGCGACGATGTATTTTCCGAAGAACCGTTTAGTGTGTTGAGTTCGTCTATCACCGGTTTCCACAAATCGCTGGAAATCTGTTCCTTGGTGATTGATGTGCTCGCAACGCTCGCTGTTGCTGTTTTTGCCGTGTCTGCCGTAGCAATGTCTTGCGCATTGTCTGTCACGGCGGCATCTGCATCAGCCTGCTCGTCTTCCTTTGCTTGTTTGTCATCGGTTTTTGCCACTTCTCCTTCATGGCTGAAATCCACGGATGTTGGCGGCAGACACATCTCGCTGCTGCATGCCCCGTATTCGAGTCTGCCGCTGACACGGAACTTGCCTCCCGTTGCCTTGAAACGCTGTACGAAAGTTACGCTGTTCTCAAAGAACCTCACTTTCATTCCGAACATCTCGTCGTATTCGTTATGTTCGTTTCCTATTGCTTTAAGTTTCCCCTCTGCTTTTGCTCCTTCTACTTTATCAACTATAATTTTTGCCGATGTAGGTCCTCCTGCCGGCAGTCCGATGCCATATACATGCCAGCCTTTGTCTATTGAGGCAGTGAAAATGACATCGAATGTGTTTTCGTTGATTTGTTTCTTACTCGTTTTGAAGCGTACCGGCTTGCCCGTCGGCTGTGCAGATACCGTGCTCGCGAATATTGTCACGAGCATGAATAGTAATAAAGGTTTTAGTCTTGACATAATAGTTTTTATTATATTTAATGTTTTGTTTTTATTTTACTTCAAACTACTTGTTTCCCTCTTTATCATCTATTATTTTCGGGCCTCTTATCTTTTCGCCCTTTTTCAGTCCGCTGCGAATTTCTATGTTCACGCCGTCGCTTAGTCCCGTCGTCACTTTGCGCCGTTCGTATGATTTGTTCTTTCCTTCGCCTTTTATCACATATATATATGTGTCTGTACCTTCGAACTCTATTGCACTCTCCGGTATTCCCAACACTCCTTTTGCATTTTGCAGCACAATCTCTGCGTTTGCGCTATATCCCGAGCGCAGTTTGCTTCCTGTCGGTACGTTTACCGCCGCCTTGATCTCGAACTGATTTGCTCCGTTTGTCTCGGTTGCCTTTGGCGATATGTATTCAAGGTTTGCCGTAAGATTAAGGTCTTGGAGTGCGCCGATTGTTATTTTCATCATCATTCCCTCGCGCAGGCGTCCCACTTCGGTCTCGTCTATGTTTCCCCGGAAAATCAAGTTGTTCATGTCGGCAACGCAGGCAATCGTCGTTCCGTCGTTGAAAGCGTTGCTTAGTATTACCGAGTTTCCCACTTTTACCGGTATGTCGAGAATTATTCCGCTGATGGTGGAGCGTATAAGTGTGCTGCTTGCCTTGGCATTTGCAGACGAGACTCCGTCTCTTACCACTTGCAAGGCATCATTGGCAGCCTTTTTCTCTTCGCGTGCTTGTTTCAGAGTTTGGTGTATTTTGTCGTATTCGTCGGCGCTTACAAGTCCCTTGTCGAACAATGTTTTTTCGCGCTCGTAATCCACTTGTGCCTGTTTCAGATTTATGTCAGCAAGACTTACGCGGCTCTGTGCCGAACTAAGTTGTGACATATCGGGTATTACTTTCACTTTGGCTATTATCTCGCCGGCAGTTACTGTTTGTCCCGCTTCTTTGTATATCTCGGTTATTATTCCGCTTATTTGAGGTTTCACATTTATTTCGTTGCGCGGTTCTATCTTACCGGTAATAACCGTTGTTTTGCTGATGTTTGTCACTTTCGGTTCAATTTCCTTGAAAGCATCTTCTTTGGGAAGCGATTTCATGTAAAGAAACACAAACGTCCCGAAGAATACCAGTGCAGCAAGTGCTGCCAATATGAATTTATAATATCGTTTCATAAGTATTATGATTTACTTTTTCTTTTCAATATCTGTCCGTCAATTAATGTCTGTCGCCCCGTCCGGCAACGACAAGATAAACTTTCAAAGCCGGACATGGACATAACTTTCATGTATTATCCGTCATCTCTCATGGCATCTACCGGTTTTATTTTCATGGCTCTCAATGCCGGTGCAAGTCCCGCCGCCATTCCGAGTATGCTTAACAGTGCAAGCGCGGCAACTGCCGACCAGAAACCGATTTGGAATTTCGCAACGAGTATTCCGTCAGTGGTATTGGCAAGTTCCAGCAATTCGAGGATTAACACCGAGAACAGAATACCCGTCATTCCCGCCACAGTTGTCAGCAGCATGCTCTCTGTCATAATCTGCGAGAGAATGTTCGTCGGTGTCGCTCCTATCGCTCTTCGTATACCTATCTCCGTTGTTCGTTCCTTCACCGTAACCATCATAATGTTGCTTACGCCGATTATGCCGGCGAGAAGTGTACCTATGCCGACGAGCATTATCATAAAGTTTACTCCGGAAAACAAGTTGTCCATCATGCCGAACATCACTTCCGAGTTGAATATGCTTATGCCTTTATCATCGTTAGGGTCAATGTGGTGCGGGCTTGCAATCACTGAGCGTATCTCGTCGGTAATGTCGCTCATGGCAACTCCGCGCCTTGCCGTCACCGCTATAATGTGTACGGTGTCTCCTTTGTTGTATGCCTGCTGCATCATTGGCAACGGAACAGACACCGATTGGTCTCCGCTCCCGTTAATGTTAATGTTGCTGCTTGAATAGTCAACGCCCACCACACTGTAGTAAATGTTGTCTATGCATATTCGTTTGCCGCACGGATCGCCTCCGCCTGCAAACATTTCTTTATATACTTTCTTGCCTATTACGCACACTTTTCGGCTTTTCTTGATGTCCATTTCGTTGATATACCGTCCGTAGCGCATTTTCGGTTGCTCCACATTTTGATAGCCGGCGAGCAGTCCTTTCATTGTAATGATGCTCCTTTTGTCACCGTTTGTTGCCGTTCGTCCCCATTCCGAAATCATCGGTTGCACCTCTTCCAGTCCGGATACCTGCTCCCTCAGTCTTATCACATCGTTATAGTTCATGCTCCACGAACGACCTTTGCGCAGTCCGTTGTACGGCTTTGTTGTTCTCTGTGCCCATATCATTGCCGAGTTGGTGGCGAAACCATCGAAGTTGTTCGACAGTATTTCGCGCAGTCCGTTGCCCCCGCCGAGCAGTGCCACGAGCATGAATATGCCCCAGAACACCCCGAAGCCCGTAAGCAGCGAGCGGCTCTTGTTTCTCGTTATCGTATCGAGAATTTCCCTATGCCGGTCAATGTCAAATAGCAGCACTTCTTAACTTTTAAACATTCAACTTCTTTTTATCGCCCGTTCCCCGTAGTTTTACTTTCAATCCTCATTGCTCCGTCCCGTTGCGACAATAGAAACTTTCAAGGCAAGGCATGTAAAGAACGTTAAATTCTCACTCTGCCCTCAGAGCCTCTATCGGTCTTATGTTTGCCGCTTTCCTTGCGGGGACAAGTCCTGCGATTGTTCCGGCAACGACCATTACCAATGTCGCTTCTATGCAAACATCTATTCCCACGGTGGGGTTTAGGAATATTGTAGCCTCGAATATGCCGGAGTTGACGGTTTGGTGTCCTATGGTTGCATCCATATATTCGTTTGCCGCCACTCCGAGCAGCATTCCCAAGTATCCGAAAAACATGGTTATTATCACGCTCTCCACAATTATCAGTTTCAGTATAGACCACGGTGTTGCCCCTATGGCTTTCCTTATTCCGAACTCGCGTGTGCGTTCCTTTACCGTTATCAGCATTATGTTAGACACTCCCACTATGCCGCTAAGCAGCGTGAACAGTCCTATTATCCACAGTGCCGTGTGTATTATGCCGATGCCTTTGTTCATCTGCATGCTCTGCGTGAAGCGATTCCATATCCATATTGCTCCCTCATCGTCCGGTGCGGCATGATGGTTGGCATTGATTCTTGCCGTATATTTCTTCTCGAATTCCTCGTTGGCTTCCTCTGTCGGCAGCCCGTGGAACGAAAAAACTATCACGTCTGTCTTGTCTCCTTTGTTATAAATGGTGCGGAATGTGGTAAAAGGCGTATAGATATTGGCATTATTCCCGCTCTTGTCAGATTTGTATATTCCGACCACCCGGAATGTCATTTTACCCACGTTGACATGCTCTCCCACAAAATCTTTCAAGTTTCCATTCCATAATTCTTTGGCATCGTCATCGCTCATAACGAGTACTTTGCGTCTCTCTTTCATGTCTATGTCGTTGACAAAACGCCCGCAGAGCATCTCTTTCTTGTCTATCAGCACCTCGTTTGGATACACTCCTTCAACAGATGTACTTATGTAATCTGCTCCGCGGCTAACAATGTTTCCCGATTGTTGTATGGAAGCCCCCACATTATCAATTATTTCATTGTATTCGTTGCTTGTGGTAGATATATCCTTGCTGTTCAACTGTATGGCTCGTCCTTCCTTCATGCCGTCGTAGGCTTTGGTTGTTGTTCCGCCTCCCACCATCATCGAGTTGCTGAAAAACCGCGACATCTGTTTCGTCTGTGCGTTTATCAGTCCGTTGCCGGCACCGAGCATGAATATAATCATGAATATTCCCCACGCCACCGAAAACCCGGTCAGTGCCGTGCGTAACTTGTTCCTCTTTGCCGTTGCCAATATTTCTGTAAAAATATCAAACATAGTTAATACTCAATCATCAGTCGAATGCGCATCGTTTTTCCATACTCCGGGAAGGAATCGTTTTCAAAGCGAAGCGGAGATGGGACTTTCGATAATCCCGTCTTTTATCCTTATGATCCTGTCGGTCTGCCCTGCGACGCCGGGGTCGTGAGTAACGATTACCATTGTCATGTTCTCCTTGCGGTTCAAGTCTTTGAGCAGTTGCATTACCTCCACGCTTGTTTTCGAGTCGAGTGCCCCCGTAGGTTCGTCGGCAAGGATAATCTGTGGCGTCGTAATCAATGCCCGTGCCGTTGCCACCCGTTGTTTCTGTCCTCCCGACAGTTCGTTGGGATAATGTCCGGCCCACGCTTTCAGTCCCAATCTGTCGAGATATTCCATTGCCATATTGTGACGTTTGCGCCGGCTCACGCCTTGATAGAACAGCGGCAGTTCGACGTTCTCCACCGCCGTCTTGAACGATATCAGGTTAAAAGATTGGAAAATAAAGCCTATCATTCTGTTGCGGTATTCCGCCGCTTTGCGTTCGCCAAGGTCTTTTATCAGCGTCCCTCCGAGTAAATATTCCCCCGAGTCGTAATTGTCGAGAATGCCGAGAATGTTGAGCAACGTCGACTTACCCGACCCCGATGCCCCCATGATGCTTACAAACTCGCCCCTGCCTATGTCAAGGTCTATGCCTTTCAGCACATGTAGCGGCTGTGCACCAAGGTATGTCTTGTTGATTCCGCTCAGATGTATAATACTTTCCATTTCTCTGTTTTTCGGGTAGCAAAGATAATTAAAAACGTTAACATGACAAAAAAAAAAACGTTTTTTATACTTTATTGCAATGCAGGGTGATTATTTGAAGCATTCGTGTATAATGCAAAACGGACGGTTTTGTTTTGTAAAACCGTCCGTTTTGGTTTTCAAATTCGCCTGTTTTGCGTTTCAAAACCGCCTGATTTGTTTTATTGTCAGATAAGACATGCCGGGCAGTTGTATATGTATTGCCCGGCATGTGATGTGTATTGCAGGTATATGCCTGTGTGTGCCTGAAAGTGCAATGCCTGCATGGTTGTGGTCATGTATCTCTTGTATGTGTTGAGAATGTCTGTCTGTTTACAATTCCTCGTATTCTTCCCACGGCGTGCCGTCGTTTTCTTTCGCACCGGCTTCTGCTCCCGGAGGGGCTATGGGTGTGTTTCCGGTTCCTTGTGAAATAGTTCCCAACAGTCCCTCACCATCTACATGGATAAACAATATTTCGGGTCTTTCGTATTTCTTCATCACAGTCTATTTTATTATAAATTTACTACCGTTCATTATATATACCCCTTTTGGCAGTCGCGACACATCGCCGTCTTTGCCCATCGGCACACCGCTTATGCCGTATATTATGCCGTTTTGCTCCGTATGTATTGTATGATGACTGATGCCCGTTGTGCATTCAAACTCTATATCCTTTGCCGGTGCCGTACCCGTGGGGCATGAGAAATAGCAGCGGAACGCCCCCACGTTAACTCCCTCTTTGTTGTTTGCCATTGCAAACGTTCCGTCGGTTGCAAGATATATGTAATAACTGTTGGCGTTGTCAGAGACAACGTTCTTTCGTTCCATTGTTCCCATGAACGTAAAGTTGCTTATCTGCTCGGGTATCGGCATTCCGGAGAGTATAAATTTGTTGTTGAACATCTGCAAACTCTTGCCTGTGTTGTTTGCGATGAAAATGTAAGGCTTGAATGCTTCTATTGACGTTGCTTCCCTGAATATTAGCACATCTCCCTTTTTCTCTGCCATATAGTATGCCTTTCCGTCCAACTGCAATATCTCTTCCACATCGATGCTGAAGGGCAGACAGATGGTGCTGTGGCGATCGGCGGTAAATTCGCGGTCGAAGAGCAGGGTGGTGTTTATTCCCGTACCTTTCGTTTCGGAGATTGTGTAGTATCCGCCGTTTAGCATGTCGTATTCCAAACTCTTTGTGTTTGTATTCGGTTGTCCGTCGTTAAACAAAATTTTGTCAGGCAGGTCGGACTGACTCTTGTCGTATGTCCATTTCCAAATCTTGTTGCCGTTGGCTGCCTTGCCGATATATTGGCATGGTTGTCCCGGCCAATCGTTGCCGGTATATTTTACATCGGGGCGTTCGGTGTTCCATGCCCAGCACGATACATTGTTCCAAGCCACCGGCGACTCGAAGAAAGTTGTGAGTTGGTCGTCGCCGAATGTCAGAGGATTGAGTTCGCCGCTTATTGCTTTGCCGGCGTTCGCCGCCGTCTCGTCGATTGCATTGTTGTTGTTGTATCTGTAAAATACGTCGTTCGTTATATTCTCAATGTTTCCTGTCTGCGTGGCATTGTCTCCCTTGCTGATAATGAAGTTGAGTTTGTCGGTCTTGAATGTCATGTAGTAGTATGGCGTATCTCCCACGATTTTCTTGTGTCCGAGTTGTGTTCCCGGCCATTCGCCTGCCAATTTTTCTCCTCCTTGTCCCCATACATACATGTATAGAGGGTCTTGGTCGGCTTTTACATATACGGTAATGTCTTTTTGTGCCTCGGTCTCTATATAGTATGCATAGTTCGGGTTTTCGTTGTTCCCAACAGACACTTGTGTGTATCCGTTGGTGTCAACTCCCTGCGGGTAGCCGCTGACAACCATTATTTTCTTGTTTTCTCCCTGCACGATTGTCACATAACCGCCGTCTTTATAATATCCTGCCACTATTCTGCTCTGGTTTGTTATGCCAGCCTCTTTGCGTGCGGCAATCATCTTTTGCAGTTCGGTCTTGTAGTCTTTCCAATGTTGTAGGAATATGCACGGCGTTCCGGGCATTGCGAGAATGAATGCGTTTGCTGCCAATATGTTGTTTTTCAATGGTATCGATGCCTCTCTGTAAGTATCGTGATTGTCAACGAATGTCACGGCGTAACGGCTCATGTAGGGGTCGCCGGCAATTCCCTTGTTTGAGAGTGCGCCCCAATTACCGTTCCCAAAGGCATTGTTTATGACGTCTTTCAGCGGGAAATCGAATGCTGCCGATGTGTATCCCGTCCCCTTTATCCAATTGGTGACGTTTGTGTAGTTGCCATCCCAGTATTCTCCCACGGAGTAAGTTGGTTTGGCTTCGTTGTTGTAAATTTGTATGTAGCCTGCACCATAACCTTTTACCATGTCGTACCTGAAACCGGCGAACCCGAGTTCGTCTGTCAGGAAATCTACGTATGTATTTATGTTTTGTCTTACCGTGGTGTTTGTATGGTCTAGGTCGCGGTATCCGTCGAAATCGTCTCCGGTGTCATCGTTTCCGGTAAGTTTACCTTTTACCGGTGAATTGTCGTTGCGGTTTGCCTCGTCGGTGCGACATATACCCGAGAAGTTGGTGTTGTCCCATGTTATTGAATATGTTTTTCCTGTCTTGCTGCCCGTCACATTCTCATCGGGGAAATCTGCCCAACTGTTGAGTCCGTTCTTGTGGTTTATCACCACGTCGGCGATAATTCCCGTTCCCTTGTCGTGGAAAGTCGAAATCATGGTTCTTAGTTCTGCTTCCGTACCGAAACATGAATTGTTGTCGAGCCAGAAACACGGGTCGTAGCCCATACTTTTACTCTCGGGGTTGTGGTAGAAAGAAGAAGTCTTGCCCGCGTTCGGTATCCAGATGAGTGAGAAACTGCCTGAAAGTTCTTCCGAACGGCTTGTAAGCGTAGCCCATTTTGTGTCGTCGTATGAGTCCCAGTAGAACCCTTGCAACATCACGCCTTTGTAGTTTGAAGGCCATCCTTCGGCCTGTGCAAATACCGGTATGCACAGACTCCATAGAAATAGAATTTGAATTAAGCGTCTCATAAATATGGTTTGATAAAAAATAAGCATTGTATCAAGGCTCTCTCGCGGTTCATGCCGTTTTGTGAAACCTTTTTGCAAAGATATTACTTAGAAACCATATATTTCACGGTAAGGCATATAATAACCCACTTGTTGCAGCGTAATCGTTTGTACTGCGACAAGTGGGTTGTTATATGTTGTTGACTTACAGTTCGTCGAGAATTACTTCCTCGTTGTTTTCGTTGCTGCCGTTGTTGTCATTGTTGTTGTTGGGAGGCAGTATGGGATATCCGTTCTCGTCGTACTCCGTCTCGCCTTCATCGTATGATGTGCTGTCGTTCGTCTCCTGCCTTGCAGGACTCCATCCGCCGCAGTAGTACATGTCTTGGGTAATGCCGAGCGATGCCGGGGAGGGGAAATGTGCCCTGTAACGCTTGAAAGCCGGGTCTGCGAGAACTTTCTCAAAGAACATTCCGCAGATGGGCAGTGCCGTACGCGAGCCTTGTCCCAATGCTCCGGTGCGGAAGTGTATGCTCCGGTATTCGCCGCCTACCCATGCCCCGACTACAAGTCGAGGCGAAACGCCCATGAACCAAGCATCGGAGTGGTTGTTTGACGTGCCGGTTTTGCCACCGAAATCGGTGTCGGTAAACGGACTTACATATTGCCACAGCGACATCGACGTGCCTCCCGGTTCGCGCATTCCACTCATTAGCAGTTGCTGCACGAGACCTGCGGTTTTCTTTGATACGGCTTCTTCACCGTCGGACGGTGCTATGTAAACTTCTTCGCCGTTGCGGTCGACTATGCGCGTGACGAGTACCGGCTCTATATGTATGCCGTTGTTGGCTATGGTGGAATATGCGTTTGCCATTTCGAGGAGGTTTACATCGTTCGCCCCGAGAGCCAGAGAGGGTTGGTTGTCGAGCGGACTCTTTATACCCATGCGTTCTGCCGTGGCTATGATGTTTTTTATTCCCATCTCTTGTCCGAGACGAACGGCGATGGTGTTGATGCTCCTCGCAAATGCCGATTTCAGCGGAATGCTGTCTCCCGTGAAACGTCCGTCGGAGTTGTGCGGCGTCCAAATGGTTGTCTCGCGTTTCTTCTTGTCGTACACTTCCATCTTTATATACTCGTCGCGACGCTTGTCGCAGGGTGTCAGTCCTTGGTTCATTGCCTCGGTATATACGAAGAGTTTGAACGTGGATCCGGGTTGCCGCATGGCTTCCACCTTATCATATTTCCATGAATTGAAATCGATGTCGCCCACCCATGCCTTGACATGACCCGTCTGTGGTTCCATGGCAACGAAGCCGCAGTGCATGAAACTAACCATGTATCTTATGGAGTCCATCGTTGACATTTCTTTCTCGATGTGCCCTTTCTCGTAGTCGAAGAGTGTAACCTTGTGCGGTTTGTTGAGATAATGGTCGATTGAGTCTGGCGAGTTGGGGAATTTTTGTCGCAGACTCTCATACACCGGAAGTTTCATGGCGATTTTTTCGATGAAGCCCGGTATTACCTGTTGGTTCTCATCGCGCCACGGTTCGGCTCCCTGCCAATGGTTGTTGAAATTGCGTTGCACCTGTCTCATCTGTTTGAGTGCCGCGTTTTCGGCGTATTTCTGCATACGCGTGTCTATTGTGGTGTATATTTTCAGTCCGCTCGCGTACAAGTCGTAGCCGTTGTATTCGCACCAGTTTTTGAGATGTTTCGCCACAGCCTCACGGAAATAAGTGGCTTGTCCGTCGTAGGGATTATCCACTTTTACGTCGAGGCTTATAGGCAGTTTTGATAAGGAATCATTCTGTTCTTTCGTAATGTCACCGTTCCTCATCATGTTGTCGAGCACCACATTTCTTCTCGCAATACTGTTTTTCGGATTCGATATGGGGTTATATGTTGTTGTTGCTTTCAACATTCCCACGAGTGTCGCAGCCTGTTCCGTTTTCATCTTCTGCGGTGTGGTGTTGAAATATGTCTTGCATGCCGTCTTTATTCCGAAAGAGTTAGCCCCGAAGTCAACGGTGTTGGCATACATGGTAAGTATCTCTTCTTTGCTGTAAAGGCATTCGAGTTTTACGGCAATGATCCATTCTTTGCTTTTCATTATCAGTATTCGTATGCCGGGAATTTTGCCGAGAAGACCTGTGCTGTACTGAGTACGCACACGAAACATGTTCTTTGCCAACTGCTGTGTTATGGTGGAGGCACCGCGGGCGTCGCCTCCGAACACCATGTCTTTTATCACTGCGATTAGTCCTATGGGGTCAATGCCGAAGTGTTTGTGGAAACGTTCGTCTTCGGTATCAATCAATGCGCGCCAGAATGCGGGGTTAACGTCGGAATACTTTACCGGTGTGCGGTTTTCGTTGTAGTATCTTCCGATGAGAATACCGTCGGCACTATATATTTCGGAGGCATCGCTCGTGATGGGGTTACTAATCTGTGCAAAGCCGGGTGACTTGCCGAACAGCCACAAGAAATTAATATCTACTGCACCGAGATACAAAATGAAAGCGACTATCAGCGTAGTTATTGCAGCCGATGTCTTGACATACCACGGGCGGTTGATATATAGATTCTTATACCATTTATTTATGGCGGATAACCTTTCCCCGCACCATGATAATGTTTTTGATATTTTCTTAGAAAGTGATTTGTTTGCCATTTTATATTTCTTCAATAAAATATGATACTGCAAAAATACGAAAAAAAGTGTATCATTAGACCATACTTTCTATATAATTTATGATTTCTTCAACATTGTTTGGCAAGAACCATCTTATATCTTCATCGCGCTTGAACCATGTAAGTTGCTTGCGGCAATACCTGCGGGTATTCCCCTTGATGCGTTCTATTGCTTCATCGAGTTGCCAGACGCCGTCGAAGAAGTTGAATATTTCTTTGAATCCCACCGTGTTCAGCGCGTTCTCGTTTCTGAAAGGGAGCATGCGTCTCGCCTCGTCCATAAGTCCGTCGGCAATCATTTGGTTTACACGGCGGTTTATTCGGTCGTAAAGTTCCTCGCGCGGACGGTTCAGTCCTATCTTTATTATATTGAACGGGCGTTCTTTCTTTTCGTTCTTTCTGAACGAAGTGTATGTTTTTCCGGTCTGCCGGCATATTTCCAAAGCATGTATTACGCGTCGCGGGTTCTTTTTGTCCACCGTTTCGTAGTGTTCGGGGTCAATCTGTCGCAGTTCCTCCACGAGCGGTTCGAGTCCCTCTTCGGCGTATCTTCGCTTCATCTCTGCCCTAATGTCGTCTCGTATGGTGGGAATATCGTCTATTCCATTGCATACGGCATCGATATACATCATGCTTCCTCCGGTAAGCAGTGCAAGTCGTTTGTCTGTCAGTTGCCGGTTGATCTCCGTCAGTGCGTCTTGTTCGTATGACGATGCACTGTAGTAGTCGCATATACCGTGAGTCCCGACAAAGAAATGCTTCACCCTTGCCTGCTGTTCGATGGTGGGTGCTGCTGTGCCGATTGGTATCTCACGGAATATCTGCCGCGAGTCTGCATTGATGATGGGGATATGAAAATGCTCGGCCACACCGAGGCATAGTTCTGTTTTTCCTACGCCCGTGGGACCGAGTATCACTATCAGGAAGCCCTCTTTCCTTTTACCATGATGTGGGTATGCAGTGTAATTCATATTTCATTTCTCGCAAAAGCAACCGTCTTGTCATAGTGGCCGGTGGGGCGGGGGAGTGCTTTATCTTATCATACCCCTTTTCGAACTCTCCACAAAGTCTATGATATACTTTATCTCCGGAGACATTTGCAGGTTTTTCTTTATCTCCTCTATGCCTTCCGAAATCAATCCCTTAGAATACAGCAGGCGGTATGCCGTGTGTATCATGTCAATCTGTTCGTTGCTGTATCCTCGTCTACGCAGGCCTATGAGGTTTATTCCGGCGTATCTTATAGGTTCTTTCCCCGCAATGATGTATGGCGGAATGTCCTGCGAAGAGCGGCTGCCCCCTTGTATCATTACATATCCGCCGATGTGGCAAAACTGGTGTATTAGCACCTCGGCAGAAATTATGGCAAAGTCGTCAACCGTTACCTCGCCTGCAAATTTTGTGGAGTTGCCTATGATACAGTTAGAACCAATGATGCAATCGTGTGCAATGTGCATGTTCTCCATAAGCAGGTTGTTGTTGCCTACGATTGTTTTCCCCTTGCTTGCCGTACCTCTTGATATGGTGACATTCTCGCGTATGGAGTTGCCGTCGCCTATTTCGCAGATGGAATCTTCGCCTTGAAACTTCAGATCCTGCGGCTTGGTGGAAAGGCTTGCACCGGGAAATATCTCGTTGCCCGAGCCGATGCGTGCCCCGTAGTTTATTGTGACGCTGTTCTGCATGACATTGTTGTCGCCAATGACGGTGTTGCGGTCGATGTAGCAAAACGGACCTATGATGTTGTCTTTGCCGAGAATTGCCTCGGGATGGACGAATGCTAACGGGCTTATCTGGTTTGCCATGAATATTTGCTTGCCCCCCTATAATCCGGTTTGCGGAAAGACCTATAAGGGACTTGGGTCTTGCTATGGTTGTAAATGCCGCTTGCTAAGTGGCTTTATGTAAAACCGTTTATCACTTGTTCTTCACTATCTGTGCCGTAAATGAAGCCTCGCTCACCACTTGGTCGCCTACGAACATGTAACCCTTCATCGAGGATATGCCGTGGCGTACCGGTGCCAACAGGTCAACTTTGAAGAGAAGCGTGTCGCCGGGAACTACTTTCTGCCGGAACTTCACTTCGTTTATCTTCAGGAAATAAGTACTCCATTTCTCCGGTTCTTCTACGGTGTTAAGCACGAGTAGTCCGCCGCATTGTGCCATTGCCTCAATTTGCAGCACGCCGGGCATGACCGGTTCTTGTGGGAAATGCCCTTGGAAGAACGGTTCGTTGCTTGTGATGTTCTTCAAACCTACGATGCTCGTCGGACCGAGTGATATGACTTTGTCAACGAGTTGCATGGGATAGCGGTGCGGCAGCAGTTCGCGTATGCGGTTCACATCCATTATCGCAGGTTCGTTAGGGTTGTAGAACGGAGCCTGTATCTCGTGTTTGCGGATTTCTTTACGCATCATGCGGGCAAACTTGTTGTTGATGGTGTGTCCCGGTCGGGTGGCAATGATACGCCCTTTCAACGGTTTCCCTATCAATGCCATGTCGCCAATGATGTCAAGTAGTTTGTGGCGCGTGCATTCGTTTTCCCAAACGAGCGGCTTGTTCTGTATATATCCGATTTTGTTTGCGTCCATTTGTGCCACTCCGAGCAAGTTGGCAAGTTTGTCGAGACGCTCCTGCGTTGTCTTGTGTTCGTATATTACAATCGCGTTGTCGAGGTCGCCTCCCTTTATGAGATTGGCATTCAGCAGTGGTTCTATGTCGCGTACGAACACGAAAGTGCGTGCGGCAGCCACCTCTTTGGTGTAATCCTCCA
Organism: Prevotella sp. OH937_COT-195; assembly: GCF_003932845.1. GTDB lineage: Bacteria > Bacteroidota > Bacteroidia > Bacteroidales > Bacteroidaceae > Prevotella. The sequence goes on along the minus strand of NZ_RQZH01000004.1, from coordinate 57,281 downwards.
TTCTGTCGAGCGATGCAAACTGACTGTTTATCATTTTTGAGTCGAACGAACACATTGCCGTTATCGAGAACTCCTCATCGGGGAGGATTGTTATCACCGAGCCGCTTTTCTCGTCTTTCACCTCATGTTTGTGGCGTATGACGTAAAAATCTTTCGGGGCGTTTTGCTCTTCGATGCCTATCTCTTTGATTTTATTCACATACATTATTGCAGAGCCGTCGAGTATGGGGAACTCCGGACCATTAACCTGCATCAGACAGTTGTCTATTCCCATGGCATAGAGTGCCGACATTGCATGCTCGATGGTTGAAACTCTTACATCTCCTTTGCCGATGACGGTTCCACGGGTTGTCTCCACAACGTTTTCTGCAACGGCATCTATTACGGGCTGATTCTCGATGTCTATGCGTTGTATCTTATATCCTGTGTTTTCCGCAGCCGGATTGAATGTCACGGTAAGGCTCAACCCTGTGTGAAGACCTTTCCCATAGAGTGCAAAACTGCCTTTTAGAGTTGTTTGCTTTAACATATCGTAAATTCTTTTATTTCGTTTGATGGTTATTCTTGTTTCACGTTGACTGTGTTTTTCATTTCTTCCAGTTCGCGTTTCATTTGGTTCAATTCCTGATATATCTGCGGAAGTTTCTTATATACTGCGAATGCACGGAAAAATTCTTTGGGGTCGGTTGCGGGGCTTCCGATGAGAGTTTCTCCATTGCCTTTGGTGTTGTTTATCACTCCGCATTGTGCCCCGACGAATGTCTTGTCTGCCACGGTGATGTGTCCTGAGCAACCGGCTTGTCCTCCGAACATGCACCATTTGCCAACTTTTGTGCTTCCTGCCAATCCTGCCTGTGCCGACATTACCGTGTTCTCGCCCACCTCTACGTTGTGTGCAATCTGCACGAGATTGTCCAGTTTTACTCCTTTGCGTATAACAGTACTTCCCATTGTCGAGCGGTCGATACATGTGTTGGCGCCGATTTCCACGTCGTCTTCAATGGTCACTATTCCGATTTGCGGTATTTTGTCGTATCCGTCGGCGTTTGGTGCAAATCCGAAGCCGTCCGATCCTATCACGCTTCCGGCATGTATGGTTATGCGGTCGCCCAAACGACAGTCGTTGTAGATGGTTACGTTGGGATAGATTATGCACTTGCTGCCAATCTTCGTGCCTTTGCATACAACGGTGTTGGGGTAAATCTGTGTCTCATCGCCGATTTCCACCCCGTCCTCAATAACGGCAAACGGCCCCACGTAGCAGCCTTTGCCAATCTTTGCGCTGTCGGCAATGCTGGCTTTCGGGTCTATACCCGTGCGTCCGGACTGCATTTGCTGGTATAGTTGCAGTAGTTTTGCAACGCACTCATAGGCATTGTTTACTCTTATCAGGGTTGCTTTTACCGGCTTTTCCAGTATCAGGTCGTTGTTGACAAGCACGATGCTCGATTCGGTATCGTATAAAAAATGGGTGTATTTGGGGTTTGACAAGAACGAGATTGCGCCTTTTTTTCCTTCTTCTATTTTGGCAAAGGAGTTTATCTTGACATTCTCGTCGCCCTCTATTTTTCCCTGAATAAATTCAGCAATTTGCTTCGCTGTAAATTCCATGCTTTATTATAGTATGTACATAAATATTTGCAAAGGTAATCGTTTTTCCTTAAAAACGTTGATAACACAAGTAATATTTACGAATTTTTTTGGAAAGAAGTTCCACATTCAGTATTTCTGATGATTCTGATATGTCTTTTACCGTTCCGTCTTTGTATAATATCGCAATTCGGTCTTCGTTAACATCATACATGTCTTTCTGTATGGCATTCAGGCTTACAAGATAAGAAGTATCTTTTATTTCTATACCGTATGCCTTGGCAATTTGTTTGCGCAGCGACTCCATACGCTCTTCGCTTGCCGGCTCGTTGCTCACTTCTACCTTGAATATATTGCGGTTTAGCATGTCTGTGGCAAGCAACGATAGGATTTTGTCATCGCTGTAAGTCCACACTTTTATGGCACTCCAAATATCATTGTCGTCAAGCAGTATGTAGTTGCAAAGTGCTTCGGGCGAGTTTCTGAACATTTCGCCGTCGATGTCGTTCGTCAGAAAATATTTCAGACACGGCGGGGCGAACACCTCTTTGCCGTTCATGGCGAGATGTTTTGCACGCAACAGCGTGTTTACGAGCACTTTCTCGCACGCCACGGCGGTTTTGTGCAGATACACCTGCCAGTACATAAGTCTGCGCGAGGTGAGATAATTTTCTAACGAGTATATGCCTTTCGAATCTACCACGAGTTGGTCATCAACCACGTTTAGCATTTTGATGATGCGTGCCGAGCCGATGCTCCCCTCGTTCACACCGGTGAAGAAACTGTCGCGGCGGAGGTAATCGAGACGATCCATGTCGAGTTGAGAACTTATCAACTGGTGTAAGAAATGCTTCGGATGGTCATCTTTGAAGATTTTCAGTGTAAGGTTAAGTTCCCCGTTCATTTCTTCGTTCATCCGTTCCATCATCATTATTGATATTTCCTCGTGCGATATACCGGAAATCAGAGCATTTTCGAGGACGTGCGAGAACGGTCCGTGTCCTATGTCGTGCATCAATATTGCCGCCCCGATGGCTTCCGCTTCCGAGTCGGAAATTGATATTCCCTTTTGTTTGAGGCTCGTAACAGCCTCGCTCATAAGGTGGAAGGCTCCGATGGAGTGTTGAAAACGGGTGTGCTGTGCGGCAGGATATACGGCGTTGGTAAGCCCCAACTGTCTTATCCTCGTGAGCCTCTGCATCAGCGGATGTTGCACTATGGAGAGGATTATGCCGCGAGGTATCTTTATGAACCCGAACACCGGATCGTTTATTATCTTCGAATCATTCATGATGCAAAGATATGTAATAATATCTCAAATGCCAAATATTCAGACTTCTGTATCTCTTTAACATGCAAAAAGATGTCCTCCCGACAATCAAAACCGCCGAGATTGTTTTGCAATCTCGGCGGTTTTGGTCGGTAATTTCGGCGGTTTTGGTTTGCAAAACCGCCTGTTTTCCGTGTAATTAGTTGTCACTTTAAAAGCCCACTTCACCGAAAAGTTAGATTGGAATAACTTTTCGGTGAAGTGGGCTTTTAAGGAACAGCTATATATTTATTTATTCAATATATAATTAGTACCTGATTATGGACACTCCCTATGCCATGAATGAAAATATGTTTCGAAAAATGTTGTTTGTTAAAGTTTAAGCAGTTCTGCCTCCATCTGTTTCTGCAACTCGCGTGCATTGCGTGCCGCGGCTTCGGCAAAATCCTTGTCGGAAGAGGCATATATTATGCCGCGCGATGAGTTGACAAGCAGTCCGCAGTCGGCAGTCATTCCGAAACGGCATACTTCTTCGAGCGAGCCACCTTGTGCACCGATGCCCGGCACGAGCAGAAAACTGTTTGGTGCAATGCGTCTTACGTTTTCGAACATTCTGCCCTGTGTTGCTCCTACTACGAACATCATGTTGTTTTCATTACCCCATTCTTGTGTTTTGCGAAGCACTTTCTCGAAAAGTTTTTCTCTGTTTCCGCCCTCCGTAAGTTGGAAATCGAAACTACCCTTGTTGCTCGTCAGTGCAAGCACAATCACCCATTTGTCTTCGTAGCCGAGAAATGGCGTTATGCTGTCTTCTCCCATGTATGGTGCCACGGTCAGTGCGTCTATGTCGTATTCCTCAAAGAATGTTCGTGCGTACATCGCGCTCGTGTTGCCAATGTCTCCGCGTTTGGCATCTGCTATAATGAAATGGTCGGGATAATCCTTTTTAAGGTATTCCACGGTTTTTTCGAAAGCAATCATTCCCTTTATTCCCGAAGCCTCGTAGAAAGCGAGGTTGGGCTTGTATGCCACACAATATGGTGCGGTGGCATCGATTATGGCCTTGTTGAAAGCAAAGACCGGATCTTCCTCTTCCATCAAGTGCTGCGGTATCTTCTTGGTATCGGTGTCGAGTCCGACGCACAAAAACGATTTTTTAGTAAAAATCTGTTCTGTAAGTTCTTTTCTTGTCATTTTCTTTGGGAGTATGTATTGTGTGTGTACTGTCGTTTAAAGTTCTGCCTCCTTCATTCTTTCGGCATTCTCTGCGACCATAAGTGCATCTATCATGTCTTGTATGTTTCCACCGAGAAAGCCTTGCAAATCGTGTGTGGTAAATCCGATGCGGTGGTCGGTAACACGTCCTTGCGGGAAGTTGTAGGTGCGTATCTTTGCACTTCGGTCTCCGCTTGACACGAGACTTTTTCGCCGGCTTGCTATGTCATCGACATATTTCTGGTGTTCTTTGTCGTATATGAAAGTGTAGAGACGCGAAAGGGCGCGTTCTTTGTTCTTGGGCTGATCGCGCGTTTCGGTACATTCTATTAGGATTTCCTCTGTCTCGCCGGTTTTCGGATTCTTCCACATATAGCGCAGTCGCACTCCGGATTCCACTTTGTTCACGTTCTGTCCGCCTGCTCCCGAACTCCTGAACGTGTCCCATTTTATCTCGCCCTCGTTGATGTTTACCTCGAACTTGTCGGCTTCCGGCAGCACTGCTACCGTGGCAGCCGATGTCTGCATGCGTCCGTTAGACTCGGTTACGGGCACTCTTTGCACGCGATGTACTCCCGACTCGTATTTCAGTGTGCCATATACATCTGCACCCGATACGGCAAAGTCTATTTCCTTGTATCCTCCCACGGCACCCTCGTTGAAGTCGGTTACGGAGAGTTGCCACCCTTTCGAGTCGCTGAAACGCTTGTACATCATAAAGAGGTCGCCGGCAAAGAGACATGCCTCGTCGCCTCCTGTGCCTGCACGTATTTCCATCTGTACGTTCTTCGCGTCTTCCGGGTCTTTCGGTATAAGTGCGATTTTTATCTCTTCTTCTAATTTCGGCTGCAATTCCTCGTTCATCATGAGTTCCTCGCGTGCCATTTCTTTCATCTCCGGGTCGTTCTCATTTGCAAGAATATCCTTTGCTTCCTTTATGCCTTCGAGACATGCGATGTATCTTTTGCGTGCGTCCATGATGTCTCCGAGATCCTTGTATTCTTTCGTAAGTTTCACGAATCGTTGCCTGTCGGCAATCACTGCCGGGTCTGTAATAAGCGTGGTAACTTCCTCGTAGCGTGCCTCGAGGCCGTCGAGTTTCTGCAATATGTTGTTGTTTTCTGTCATTGTCGTTATGGTAGTGTGGTGAATATTCTTAACTAATGGTGGTGGTTTACGTTGGCATCAATAGTCGAACTCACCGAATTCGCTCTTTATCGTGAGACTCTTTCTGCCTTCCTCAATGTGTCCGATGACTTGTGCGTCTATGTTGAAACTATTTGCCACTTTGATTATTCGGTCTGCATCTGTCGGTTTGACGTATATCTCCATGCGGTGCCCCATGTTGAACACCTTGTACATCTCTTGCCAATCGGTGCCGCTCTGTTCTTTTATAAGGCGGAAAAGCGGTGGTACGGGGAACATGTTGTCTTTCACAACTCGGCAGTTGTCGCCCACAAAGTGCAGCACTTTTGTTTGCGCTCCTCCGGTGCAATGTACCATTCCGTGTATTTCATGGCGCATCTCGTCGAGTGTCTTTTTTATTACCGGGGCGTATGTCCTTGTGGGTGAAAGTACGAGTTCGCCTGCGGTAACGTTCTCCGTTACATTTTCGGAGTTAGGTTTCTTGTATTCAACGGTTACTTGTGTGTCGAGACGGCAGCCTCCGCTATATACCAATTCTTCCGGAACGAGATGTTCGTAACTCTCCGGATATCTCTCTGCAAGGTACTTGGAGAATACATCGTGGCGTGCCGATGTCAATCCGTTGCTGCCCATTCCGCCGTTGTAGCATTTCTCGTATGAAGCCTGCCCCGTTGACGACAGTCCTACTATTACATCGCCGGGGCGTATGTTTGCATTGTCTATCACGTCGCTCCGTTTCATTCGGCATGTCACGGTGGAGTCAACTATTATTGTGCGCACGAGGTCGCCCACGTCTGCCGTTTCTCCTCCGGTTGGATAAATGCCTATTCCTTTTTCACGAAGTTCGGCGAGCAACTCGTCGGTTCCGTTTATTATTGCCGATATGACATCTCCCGGCACGAGCATCTTGTTGCGTCCGATAGTGCTTGAAACGAGTATGTTGTCCACGGCACCTATGCAAAGTAGGTCGTCCGTGTTCATTACTATTGCATCTTGTGCAATGCCTTTCCATACAGACAAGTCGCCGGTTTCTTTCCAATACATGTATGCAAGGCTCGATTTTGTGCCTGCTCCGTCGGCGTGCATGATGTTGCAATACTCCGGGTCTCCTCCGAGTATGTCCGGTATTATCTTGCAAAATGCGAGTGGAAAAATTCCCTTGTCTATGTTTTTAATAGCGTTGTGTACGTCTTCTTTGGCCGCACTTACCCCGCGCATCATATATCTTTCCGATTTGTCCATTTCTGTTTGTTGCATGAATTATTACTGAAAGTCTATCTGTTTGTTCCGCCATTCCAAAACTCCCACGATGCGAATGCTTGCAGAAGAAGCATTTCGAGTCCGTTTTTGACCGTGGCACTATGCTCCGCGCCTTTCTCCATGAACAATGTGGAGTCAGGGTTATAAAGCAGGTCGTATAATATGGTGTGTTCGTCCATTGCCTCGTATGGCAGGTCGGGACACTCGTATGTGTGCGGATACATTCCGCGAGGGGTACAATTAACGATAACGTTGTATTCCTTTATCGTCTCCGGACTTACCATGTCATAACGTATTGTGCCGGGACGGTTGAAACGACTTACGAACAAGGTTTCAAGTCCAAGCGAGCGAAGTCCGTAGTCTATGGCTTTGGATGACCCGCCAGTGCCGAGTATCAGTGCTTTTTTATGAAAACTCTCAAGCATGGGCTCGATGCTCTTGGTAAACCCGATGACATCGCTGTTGAAACCTTTAAGTATGGTTCTGTTTCCCTTGTGTTCAACTCTTATCACGTTTACAGCCCCGATGACTTTTGCCTCGGGACTGATGCTGTCAAGAAGAGGAATGACTTTCTCTTTGTAGGGTATCGTAACGTTGAGTCCTTTAAGTTCTGGATTTCTTGCCAACACTTCCGCCAAGTCATCAATGGAAGGTATCTCAAAGTTGATGTACCGTGCATTGATTTTCTCGTTCTCGAATTTTTCGTTGAAGTAACTCTTTGATAAAGAGTGCCCCAAGGGATAGCCTATCAAACCATATTTGTCCATTTGTGCATAATGTTTTATATGTGAATACTAACTGTATATGGTGAAACCGTCGGTTCATTTGGTAGCCAGATATAGCGTGCATGCTCCGAACGTGAGTCTTTTGAACTCCGTCTTTTCGAATCCTGCTTTTCTTAATATATCCATCATTCTCTCTCCTTGCGGGAAAGCCTCTATCGTTGCAGTGAGATATTTGTATGCACTACAATCTTTTGAAATTATTTTGCCGTATATTGGTAATATCGTGTGACTGTATATCCAGAACAGTTGTTTCATCGGGAAAACTACGGGTTGCGACAATTCCACGATGCTCAAATGTCCTCCTTTCTTCAATACGCGGCACATTTCGGCCAGTCCTTTGTCGAGGTCTTGGAAGTTCCTTATCCCGAAAGCAGCCGTTACGGCATCGAATGTTTCATCGGCGAAAGTGAGGTTGAGGCAGTCTTCTTTTTTGAATGAGATGATATTTCCGAGTGAGACTTTCTCCACTTTCCTGCTCCCTATCTCCATCATTCCTTCCGATATGTCCGCCCCGATCAGTGTTTCGGGTTTGAGCATCTTTGCCGAGAGTATGGCAAAGTCTCCGGTTCCTGTTGCAATGTCGAGTATGTGTTTCGGTTTGAATGGCGCGAGTTGCTTTATCGCTTTGCGCCTCCAGAGCTTGTCGATGTCGAGTGACAGACGGTGGTTCAACGTGTCGTATGTCGGGGCGATGTTGTCGAACATCTCCTCCACCTGCTTCGTTTTCTCTGTGCCTTTTTTGTAAGGCTTTATCGTTTCCTGTCTGTACACTGCGTTACTGTTTGCGCGATGCGAGATATTCTCTTACATTTTTCTCTATGCGTGCCGCTATGTCCTTTTCTTCGTAAGTACTGCATTTGCATGAGCATTGTGTTCCCGTGCGGTTGAACTTCTCTCCGGTAATATGTTCGTAAAGTTCGATGTATCGTTCGCTCACGCTATCGGCAAATTCGTCGGTTATTTCCGGCATGACTTGTCCGGGTTCGTTCATAAAGTCGTGTTCGATGAGCCACTGTCTCACAAACTCTTTCGATAATTGTCGTTGCGGTTCGCCTTTGGCAAGTTTTTCCTCGTATCCTTCTGCATAGAAATAGCGGCTTGAGTCCGGTGTGTGAATTTCGTCTATCAGATACACTTTGCCGTCCCGTTTGCCGAACTCGTATTTCGTGTCGACGAGAATAAGTCCTTGTTTTGCGGCTATTTCCTGTCCGCGTGCAAAAATCTTGCGGGTATAATCTTCCATTATCTCATAGTCTTCCCTTGACACAAGTCCCTGAGCGATAATCTCTTCTTTGGATATGTTCATGTCATGTCCTTCGTCGGCTTTGGTCGTTGGGGTTATTATCGGTTCGGGGAAACGTTCGTTCTCGCGCATTCCTTCCGGCAGTTTTACCCCGCATAGTTCGCGGCATCCGTTCTTGTACTCGCGCCATGCCGAGCCTGTGAGTATTGAACGCATTATCATTTCCACGCGGAACCCTTCGCATTTCAGTCCCACTGTTACCATAGGATCCGGCGTTGCGAGTTTCCAATTAGGACAGATGTCTGTCGTGGTGTCAAGGAATTTTGCCGCAATACGGTTCAATACCTCTCCTTTGAACGGTATTCCTTTTGGCAGAACCACGTCGAATGCCGAAATTCTGTCAGTTGCAATCATTACAAGCAAGTCATCGTTGATGTTATATACATCGCGTACTTTGCCGTGATAAACGTTTTTCTGTCCTTCGAAATGGAAATCGGTGCTTGTTAATGCTTTCATCTTCTTGTTTATGATTTACGATTTACAAATTAACTTTTTTCGTGGGTATGTGGAATGTTTTCTTTTTCTTTCGATTTCTTGTCCTTGTCGTATGCCTCGTATGCGTTTACTATCCTCGTAACGAGTTTATGGCGAACGATGTCTTTCTTGTTCAGTTCCACGAATGATATTCCTTCCACTCCCTTTAGTATTCTCATTGCTTCGCGCAGTCCGCTGCGTGTGTCGTTCGGCAGGTCTATCTGTGTCATGTCGCCGGTTACAATCATCTTCGTGTTCCACCCCATGCGTGTCAGGAACATTCTCAACTGTGCCGATGTGGTGTTCTGTGCCTCGTCGAGTATTACCACGGCATCGCTAAGTGTTCTTCCGCGCATGAATGCGAGCGGAGCTATCTGTATTATGTGTTTGTCCATCATGTCCTGCAGTTTTACTGCGGGTATCATGTCTTCGAGTGCATCATACAACGGTTGCAGATACGGGTCGATTTTGTCTTTCATGTCTCCGGGCAGGAAGCCGAGTTTCTCGCCTGCCTCCACTGCCGGTCTTGACAGTATAATCTTTTTTGCCTGCTTTTCTTTCATCGCTCTTACGGCGAGTGCTATGCTAAGGTATGTCTTTCCCGTTCCTGCCGGACCTACTGCGAAAATCATGTCGTCGTTCTCGAAAGCATCTATGAGTTTCTGTTGATTTTCACTTCGTGCCTTTATCGGCCGTCCCGATATGCTGTATGCCACCACTCCTTTTACCGATTCGTCCTTTGTTTTTCTTCCGTTTGCGATGTCAAGAATATCTTCCTCGCTTATAGAGTTGTAATGCAACACGTGCTTTCGCATTGTCTCTATGGCTTTCTCGGCGTTATCCATCTGTTCTTCATCGCCCAGCATGCGTAAAACGTTGTCTCGTGCAGTTATACGCAGTTTCGGGAAGAGTGCCTTTATCATCTGCAGATGATTGTTGCCGACACCGTAAAACATCACCGGATCTATATCTTCGAGTACTATATGCTTCTCTGTCACGTTGGATTTTTAATTTACCGTATTTGGTATTGTAATAAAATAATTAAGGTATGAAACTCATGTGCAAAAGTACAAAAATAATTCCAAACCATGCTTTCTTTCCTTCTATTTTATGCTTAAATATGTAACTTTTGGCTGAAAAGAAATAAAAAGTCATGGAAAACCATTAACTTTGTACCTTGAAAACTGCTTTTATGAAATTTAAGATTACCAAAAACAGATATATAGAGGGCTTTGGCGTGGTGGTTGTTTTGCTTGCCCTTGTACGATGCGTGTTTCCCGATATTGCCAAACCTGTTGCGAAAGAACAACACACGGAGGTGGGTGATAGTGCCGCGGTAATGGAAAATTCTGCAGCAGATGCCGTTCCCCGTATGTCTGAATCGTTGCAAATCAAAACGTCAAAATTCTTCGATGCATCGGGAAATGTGCTGAAACACAAGATAATGAGCGTGCGTAATTACAAGGAGACTTTTCCCGATTCAAACGATGTACAGTTGCTCTCAGCCCGCAAGTGGGGCGTTCGTCCCGTGGAACGTCGCGCGGATGCCGAGAACGACAAGGCCGGACTTGTATATATCGGGGCAAATCCTTATTATGAAATTGACCCGATGAAACGGAGTATTCCATACCTTGTCCCGCATGCCGCATCGCTACTGAATGATATAGGGCGTGTTTTTTTCGACAGTCTTCAGATAAAGGGACTGCCGCTAAACAAATTTATTGTAACGAGTGCCACCCGGACGAGGGAAGACGTTGCGAAACTACGCCGTCAAAACAAGAATGCCACGGAGAACAGTTGCCACATGTATGGCACCACTTTCGATATATCTTATACAAGATTCAAGCCCGTTTCAACGCTTGTCAGGGACGACCAATTGAAATGGGTATTGTCCGAAGTACTCCGTGACATGCGTTTGAACGGGCGTTGCCATGTGAAATATGAAGTGAAACAAAGTTGTTTCCACATCACCGTGCGATGACGGGCATTTTTTTAATAGTCGTCCTCCTCAACGATTTCTGTTGCCTCGAGTGACAATGCCTCGGGGTCTTCCTCGATGGTTGTGCGATAACTTTCCTCGGTCAGTTTATCCTCGTCATACTCGTCTTCATCGTCAATTCGGTTGTATGTATCAACAATTTCCACGTCCTCATCGTCAATATCCTCGTTGTCAATGATGTTGTCTTCGTTGCCGTTGATGTCTGATTTGGTGTGTTGATGTTTCACCTTGGGTTTCTCTTTTGCGAAAATAGCCTCGACCCAACTGCCTTTCGATATTTCGAGAACCTCGAAACCTTCGGCAATTTTCTTTTCATACATGCCGCCTTTCTTGTGTAGTCTGTCGGCGGGAAGTGTGGTGGTGCTTATGTCGAAACCGTGCTGTATGATGTCCTGAATACTCTGCGACAACGACTCCCAACCGCCTCCGAAATTTCTGTCGAGAACCTCTATGAGTTTTGCTGCCGATATATGTCTGATATTCTCGTATGTCAAGTCGGTAACTCTCATTATGGGGCGTTTCTTCACTGCCCATTTTACATTCCCGTTTTCGTTGGCACATACCTGTGCAACCTTGAACCCTCTCGCCTCGTATTTCTTGATTGTCTCCGGTCTGTCAACTTTTACTTCCTCAATATCGAATGCACTCTTTATAATATCCGTATAGCGGCGCATGTTTTCTTTCAGGTCGGCATCTTTGTCTGCCGCTTCGAGCATGCGGAAGATGTCGTTTTCCTGAACGTCCCAAACGTTGCTTTTGTTTAATGTTTTAAGTGTCAAAGCTTTATTTGCGTTTTCTTTCATAATGATTTTTTAATGTCTGTATTAATTTTATATACTCCTTACACCTTTGCCCGTAGTTCGGCGGACAATAATTTGTTTTTCGTCTGCAAAAATACTATATCAAAATTCTATTTGCAAGTTTTTATATGAAAAAAACACAGAAAAAGAAATAATTCTTGCCCCTTGGTTATTATTCTCCGGAGTTATATTTCTTAAAATATCGGACTTGTTTTGTGCAAACCTTTCGTAGTGTTGCAGTTGTCGTACGGCAAAAGTGGAAAGTCATGCCGTCCTCCTGCTCAACATTGTTTGTCCAAAGTATTCGGGACTATTGGTAAAACAGGCGAATTAGCAAATCAAAACAGGCGAATTTGTAAAGCAATTCAGGCGAAATTACAAACTAATTTCGCCTGAATTGGTCATTTAATGCCACGTTTGTTGAGCGCATCGGAGTATTTTTTGGCATTTTGCAGATGCTCTTCGTATGTTTTGGCAAAGTTGTGCGTACCGCTTAAATCTTCTTTTGCACACATATATAAGTATTCGTGTACGGCATGATTCAGCACGGCATCGATTCCGGCAACTGTTGGTATGCGTATCGGTCCGGGTGGCAGTCCCTTGTTTCGGTAGGTGTTGAACGGACTGTTTACAGACAGATGTCCGTGGTATATGCGTTTCAGTTCGAATTGTTTCAAGGCGAACTTTATGGTGGGGTCGGCTTGCAGCGGCATGTCTGCGCGCAGTCTGTTGAGATACATCTGCGCCACCATGGGCTTCTCGGCATCGTTTGCCGTCTCCTCATCCACTATGCTTGCGAGCGTTATCACCTGAACCTCTGTCAATCCCAAGTTCTTTGTCTTTTTTCGTCGGTCTTCGTTCCAGAAAATCCGGCTTTCTTTCTGCATTCGGTCGAGCAGTTCGCGTGCCGATATTGTCCAATACACGTTGTAGGTGTTTGGTATGAAAAGACATGCAATGGTCATTGTGTCGAGTCCGTATCGTGAGCATACGGCGGGGTCGGCGAGTGTTTTTGCCAATTCGAGCGAGTCTGTTTGCAGTTTGTTTCCCAATATTGCCGCGAGTTTTTCTTTAGTCCTGACGCTTGGAATAGTGAGGCGTACCGGTGCCTGTGCTCCGTTCCTCATGTTTCGAAGCAGTTGCAGTGCTCCCGTTCCCGGCTTCACGGCATACCTGCCCGGAATAATTCTCTCCCCGTATCCGCTGTGGCGTGCCAACATTGAGAATGCTGCCATTCCCGATGTTGTCGTCATTGTGTCGAGTTTTGCAAACACCGAGTCTGCGTTGTCGTCTTTGTCTATGTATATAAAGTGTTCTTTTCCGTCTTTCGCAATAGATGCGAAGAGATAGAAATATGCTGCTCCCGCCACTATTGCCAAGCATATAAAAATGGGTATCAAATATGTTTTTGATGCGATTTTCTTCATTATGAATGTTGTTTATATTTGCTTATTTCGTGTGCAAAATTACAAAATACAGATGTTAAAAACGTTATTTTTTCCTTTTTTTTTTTTTCTTTCACTTTTTCTTTTTAACTTTGTAGCATTTATTTGAAAAATGCAAAATAACGATTGAATAAATGAAGTCTCCAAATAATAGGTCTTTTATCTTGACAGGCATCGTGACGATTATAGACTGGTTGACGTTCAATGCAGTCTTGTTTCTGTGTTACATGTTTAATATATGGCCTTATTTCGACAATCATGTTCTTGTGTTTTCTGACATGTTTGTCGCCAATATATCATATTTAATTTCTCTTTTTTTTGTCGGCATCACCCTGCACGACCGTCATTCCACACCTGTCTCGGTGTTGCGCAACACATCTCGCACCGCTGTGTTGTTCATCATGGTTAATGCCGCGGTATTGGGTATGGCACATCTTGTGGTGCCCGGTTTCTGGCGTTCACTCTTTGTGGCTGCGGTTGTTTTCGGCTTTGTGGGTGTTGAGCGAATGTTGGCTCGCAACTTGTTTAAGAAAATAAGAGGAATGGGAAAGACCAGCATTAGCACAGTCATAATAGGTTATGGCTATATGGTCGAACGTGTCACCGATGTTATGTTCGACCCGTGGAACGGCTACAATCTGTTGGGTATCTTCTCTTCTGATAAAATAGACGACAAGTATAATCGGCTGGGTAATACGGAGGATGCCATGGAGTGGCTCGAGAACAACAATGTTGACGAAATATATATATCGGCAAATGTATATGACGATGATGAAATAAAGCCGCTTCAGAAACTATGTTTCCGCAGAATGATAAGGATGTATTATATACCGAAAAGTTATTCCACCCAATACCGGAAAACTTATTTGGTGGAGATGGGTAATGCATACGTCATGGCTCTGTATAATGAGCCGCTGATGAGTGTAAGGCAACGAATAAAGAAAAGAGTGTTCGACATACTGTTTTCGCTATTGTTCCTTTTGCTCATGTTCCCTTGGGTGTTTATCATAGTTACTGCAATAACCAAGTTGACCATGCCCGGACCGATATTCTTCAGGCAGAGACGGACGGGGTATGACGGCAAAGATTTTTGGTGTTATAAATTCCGCTCGATGAAAGTTAATTCCGACAGCGACAAAGTGCAGGCAACTTTGGATGACCCGCGGGTAACTAAGTGGGGAAGTTTCATGCGTCATACCAACATCGACGAACTGCCACAGTTCATAAACGTGCTGTTGGGCGACATGAGCATCGTTGGTCCGCGTCCGCACATGCTTGCACATACCGAGTACTATTCGGGAAAGATAGGCGAATACATGATACGCCATTATGTTAAGCCCGGTATTACGGGTTGGGCGCAGACAAATGGCGAGCGCGGAGAGACAAAGGTGGTGGATGACATGGCAAGAAGGGTGGAGAAAGACATCTGGTATATCGAACATTGGAGTTTTTGGCTCGACATACAGATTATATTAAAGACCATAAAGGACATGTTGATGGGGGACAAAAAGGCGTATTGATTGATAATAATGATATAATGTTTATATAATGACAATAGCCATAGACTTTGACGGAACCGTGGTGGAACACCGTTATCCGGAAATTGGCGCGGAAATTCCGTTCGCTACGGAGACTTTGAAAATGCTCATAAAGGATCGTCACAAACTCATATTATGGAGCGTGAGAGAAGGAAAACTGCTCGACGAGGCAGTCGAATGGTGTCGTGAGAGAGGCGTGGAGTTTTATGCCATAAACAAAGACTATCCCGAAGAAATTGTTGAGAACAACAACCATTTCAGCCGTAAACTGAAAGCCGACCTGTTTATCGACGACCGTAATATAGGAGGATTGCCCGATTGGGGAACAATTTATCAAATGATAAAACACCGCAAATCGTTCGAAGACGTTATGCGAGAACGCCTCGGACAAGTGCCGGAATATGACAAACCGAAGAAAAAACATTGGTGGCAGATAGGCTGACGGCAATATAATGCCGGCATGATACACTCGGGTGTTCCCCAAAATCTTTTGTTTTTCTCAGAATGTTTTGCGAAACCGGCACGGCTCTTGCGGGTCGTTCCAACGCGAGCAACCGTATGCCGTCTTGCCTTTTATAATTTTTCCCTTGCCGCACAAAGGGCATTTCATGCCTGTTCGAATACGTTTCGTGGCAACTTTTGACGTAGTTTTGTCGCCTTTCGGCAACTTTGTTGTGGCTGTTGTTGCGGCATCGGTGGTAACGTGACGGTTGGTATTGTCGGCGAGTACTTGATTCACTATCTGTGCAACTTGTTCTTTCAATCCGTTTATAAAATCTTCCGGCGAACCTCCGCCATGTTCAATGTCGCGCAGACGTTTCTCCCAAATACCTGTCAGTTCGGGGCTTTTCAGCAGTTCCTCGTGTATTATGTCAATAAGTTCTATGCCGGTTGGCGTTGCCACGAGATTCTTTTTCTCCCTTTTTATGTAATTACGCTTGAACAATGTCTCTATTATTCCCGCACGCGATGATGGTCGGCCGATACCGTTTTCTTTCATTGCCGAGCGCAATTCATCGTTATCAACGAATTTTCCTGCCGTTTCCATGGCTCTCAGCAGAGATGCTTCGGTGTAATGTTTTGGCGGTGTGGTGGTCTTCTCGGTCAGCGTAGGTGTGTGCTCTCCGCTCTCTCCCACGGCAAAGTCGGGTAATGTGCGTTCCTCGCTTTGGTTTCCTTTCGTTTCCACATGTGTGCCGGCAGTTTGCTCTTGTGTGTTGTCGGTATTCTGCCCGTCATATACCACGCGCCAGCCTTGGTCGGTAATCAATTTTCCGTTAACTTTGAACTCGGTGTCTTCCACTTTCCCCAATACCGTTGTCGTTGCGAATTTGCAGTCGGGATAGAATGCCGCTATGAAACGGCGTGCCACGAGGTCGAAAACTTTTTGTTCGGCATCGGTAAGTCCTTGCGGCGGAATACCGGTGGGGATTATGGCGTGATGGTCGGTTACTTTGGAAGTGTCGAATACTTTTTTCGACTTTTTCAGCGGTTTGCCTCCGAGTTTTTTTACCAATTCTGCATACGGACATCGGCCGGCAAAGGTTGTCTGAAACAGTCCGTTCATCGTCTGCGGACACTTGGGATATATGTCGTCTGAGAGATATTGCGTATCCACGCGTGGGTATGTGGTGAATTTCTTCTCGTAAAGGCTTTGTATGAGGTTGAGCGACATCTCCGCCGAGAATCCGTATTTCCGATTCAAATCAACCTGCAACGATGTTAGGTCGTAGAGTGCTCGCGGACTTTCGGTTCCGTTCTTTTTCTGCACATCGGTCACTACAAATGGTTTTTCGGATATGGTTTCGAATGCTTTCTCACCTTCTTCCTTTGAAGTGAACTTGCCGCTCGTGGCCGTGAACTGCGTGTCGCGATATACCGTGGCGAGTACCCAGTATGGTTCCGGCTTGAATTTGTCAATCTCTTTTTGGCGGTTTACAATCATTGCCAGCGTGGGAGTCTGCACTCTGCCTATGCTCAACACCTGACGGTTTTGTCCGTATTTCAAAGTATAGAGCCGTGTTGCGTTTATCCCGAGCAGCCAGTCACCTATGGCACGCGACAGTCCGGCCATGTATAGTTGTTGGTATTCTTTCTGATCTTTCAGTTTCTCGAAGCCTTCGCGTATAGCCTCGTCGGTCATCGACGAAATCCAAAGACGCTTTACGGGACATTTCGCGCCGGCTTTTTGCATCACCCAGCGTTGTATCAGTTCTCCTTCCTGTCCCGCGTCGCCGCAGTTTATTATGCCGTCGGCCGCCTGCATCAACTGTTGTATAACGGCGAATTGCTGCTTTATGCTGTCTTGCCCGATAAGTTTTATGCCGAATCGTTGCGGTATTATGGGCAATGATGCAAGACTCCACGCTTTCCACATCGGCGTGTAGTCGTCCGGCATCTTCAGTTCGCACAAGTGTCCGAAAGTCCATGTTACCTGATAACCATTGCCTTCCATGTATCCTTTTCGCTGCGACGTTGCACCTATTATTCGTGCAATGTCGCGGGCAACGCTTGGTTTCTCTGCTATACAAACAATCATTACAATTCGTCGTTTTTCGCATGCAAAGGTAATGTTTTTTATACGAAATCCATTCTTGCAAGGTTCAAAAAAAGGCAGAATGGTGCGAACGAATTGTGATACAATCGGTTTCGAATTTTA
Organism: Prevotella sp. OH937_COT-195; assembly: GCF_003932845.1. Classification (GTDB taxonomy): domain Bacteria; phylum Bacteroidota; class Bacteroidia; order Bacteroidales; family Bacteroidaceae; genus Prevotella. The sequence goes on along the minus strand of NZ_RQZH01000004.1, from coordinate 39,797 downwards.
AATCATTTGGCTTAAAAACTCGAAAAGACGGGCTTATTTCAACCTCGTACATGTAAGTCCATCCGAAACATTGCTGTTTCTTTAACCAAAATCGGTCATTAGACCGCATTTGCTCAGATTTGCCATTGCCGTTACGCTTCCCAACTGCTTTTGCCCGCTTGCTGCCATCTGCGCAGCCGTTACATCTCGATGCAGCCCGCCACTCCTTCGATGAAACGGATGCACATCTGCTCAACAATCGAACAAAATCGGTTGAGGGTTCTAATGACCGATTTGGGTTTAAAAATGATGATTGGTAAAACGGTAACTAATAAAGTTGAATGCGGTTTGAAATTCATGTGTTGTTCTCGGCAAGGATACTTTTATTCCAAGGAAAGGAATAAAAGAGTATTCTACGGATTGGTAATACATTTTTTGTAATAAACGAAATATATTTGCGTTATCAATATAAAATCTATATCGTGAGATAAATCTTTCGAATTCATTAGATGGAACAAAATGAGGAACGAACATCGCATCATGGCAAACAACCCGTTGCTATTTGTTCTTGTTTTATAGATACAATTATTTATATCATACAATGAGTGAATTTATAAGAGCATTATGCAGTAATGCAAGAAACGAACAAATACTCGCAGAATACGATTACTTCGGCGGGCTGATTGGCGAATGGGACATTGTGTGGAACGACCACTTGGAAGATGTGGAACCAAGACAAGTAAAAGGCGAATGGATATTTTCGCGAGTTTTGGATGGAACGGCTGTACAAGATCTATTTATCGTTCCTTCTCGTTCCGAACGCTTGCGAGATAAACAACCTGATGCCGAATACGGGACTACGCTCCGCATTTTTAATCCTAAAACTATGGCATGGGATATTTTCTACGGTTGTATGGGCGAGGCAATCCGGCTGACTGCTTGTAAAATGAATAATGATATTATTCTGACCGAAAACACAACGAAGAAAATGAGGTATGTGTTCTCGGACATAACGTCTTCTGCTTTCCGATGGAGAAAAGAGCGAATGAACGAGAACAAAGAATGGCAAACCATTGCCAGAGTGGTAGCTAATAGAAGGTAATTTAACAAAAAAACAGGAAGATGGCACGTGCAACAACAAAGGCTGATTTAGTAACAGCCGCCAACGGACAATTCGACAAAATGTGGAAACTCATAGATGGTATGAGAGAGGAAATACAAAAGGCGAATTTTGCCGACGAAATGGCATCGGCAGGAAAAGAGATTCATTGGAGCCGGGACAAAAACTTGCGCGACGTGCTTGTGCACTTATACGAATGGCATAAGTTGTTATTGGATTGGATAAAAGCTAACAACGATGGTGAGAGTAAACCATTCCTGCCCGAACCATATAACTGGAGAACTTATTCTTCTATGAACATCGAACTTTGGAAAAAGCACCAAAGCACACCTTTGGAAGAAGCAATGACAAAATTGAAAGAAAGTCACAAGGACGTAATGTCATTGATAGAAAAATTCTCCAACGATGAACTCTTTGCCAAAGGTGCATTTGATTGGACGGGAACCTCCATGCTCGGCTCTTATTGTGTCTCGGCTACTGCAAGTCACTATGATTGGGCGATGAAGAAGATAAAACTTCATATCAAAACTTATAAAGAATAAAGCCAAATCGTATTAAGTGGTAAATTACACAAATTAAAAATGATGTTATTCACCGTCATTGGTTATATGGCATAGATCCATGACCATATTATTAATAAGGTGGCAGCGGAATCTGTCACCTTTTAAAATAAAAATACCTGTCTTTTAAAACTTGCGGAATGCTCTAAGGAATATCTTTTTGTGTTATTACTGTTACAATAACGAGTCTTATCTACGACTCAAAATACCGGTATATAATATTTTTAACGAATAAGTCAATTCTTCGAGCGGCATCATTACTGAAAGGAAATTCTCATATAAGCGTAGGTACTAAAAACATTTCGTAACTCATAAAGTTTTTTTGTAGCCGATAACGTGAACCAAAATGACATTTTTTTGCCCGAAACGTGTTATTTTATACAAAATGTTTCGAACTTTCGTTTTTTTTATTATCTTTGCAGTATTTAATAGATAATACATAGTCTTTTTATTTATACATAGTAGGTTTTAAAAATACATTATGAAAGTAGGTCTGTTTATACCGTGTTATGTTGATGCCGTATTTCCCGAAGTGGGTGTCGCGACATATAAGTTGCTTAAACATCTTGGCGTTGACGTAACCTATCCGCTAAACCAAACATGCTGCGGACAGCCTATGGCAAATGCCGGCTTCGAGAAGATGGCTGTGCCGTTGGCAGAGAAATTCGAACTTATGTTCAAAGGATTTGATTATGTCGTTGCTCCTTCGGTGAGTTGCACGGCATTCATAAAACTTAATTATCCGCGACTGTTGAAAGTGCGACACGAATGCCTTACGGCAGGGAAGATAATGGATGTTGTGGAATTTATGCATGATGTATTGAAAGTAAACAAGTCTCTCGGCAAATTAAAAGCCAAGGTAAGTCTGCACAACTCGTGTCACGGAGTGCGTGAACTCGGACTTTCATCGGCATCGGAACAGAACATTCCAAAATTCAACAAGATAAAAGACCTTTTGCAGTTGGTTGAAGGAATAGAGGTGGTGGAACCCGAACGCTCCGACGAATGTTGCGGTTTCGGAGGAATGTTCTCTGTGGAGGAAACGTCGGTAAGCGAGCAGATGGGTATTGATAAGGTACGGCGTCACATTGAAACGGGAGCCGCCTATGTCACCGGACCGGATTGCTCGTGCCTGATGCACATGGCAGGAATATCCAAGAAACGCGCCATGCCTATCAAGTTTAAACATGTAGTAGAAATTTTAGCAACAGGATTATGAGTACATCACATTCATTGGCAGCAGACAAGTTCCTTGCGAACAGGAAATATGCCGCATGGCACGATACAACTTTTTGGTCGGTACGCACCAAGAGAGACAACATGGCAATGGGTTTGGACGAGTGGGAACAGTTGCGCGAGAAGGCTTCGCAGATAAAAAGGCACACCGTTACCCATCTTGACGAATACCTCGAACAGTTTGCCGAAAACGCCGAGAAGAACGGCTGCATCGTTCATTGGGCGGGCAACGCATCCGATTTCAACGAGATTGTCCTCGGCATTCTGTGTGAACATCGCGTGAGGAAATTGGTAAAGAGCAAGTCGATGCTCACGGAAGAATGCGACATGAATCAATATCTTGAGATGCATGGCATAGAAGTGGTGGAGACCGACCTCGGCGAGCGTATAATACAACTTAAGGGGCAGAAACCGAGCCATATCGTAATGCCTGCGATACATCTTAACCATGATGACGTGGGAGAACTCTTTGAAGAGAAACTCGCAACCGAGCGAGGCAATCACGACCCGGCATATCTTACATACATGGCACGACTAAGTCTGCGCAACGAGTTCCTCACGGCAGAGGCAGGAATGACCGGTGCCAACTTCGGAGTGGCAGAAACGGGAGACATCGTGGTTTGTACAAACGAGGGCAATGCCGACATGAGTACATCGTGTCCCAAACTGCATATTGCCGTCATCGGGCTTGAGAAAATAGTGCCAAACTACGACAGTCTTGCCGTATTCCAGCGAATGCTTTGTCGTGCCGCGACGGGGCAGCCCACTACAACCTATACCAGTCATTTCCGTAAAGCGCGACCTACGGCAGAGAAGATGCACATCATATTGGTGGATAATGGACGCTCGGAGTGGATTGCAGATCCGGAGCATTGGGAAATTCTGAAGTGCATACGGTGCGGTTCGTGCATGAACACATGTCCGGTATATCGCCATTCGGGAGGTTACAGTTACAGTTATTTCATACCGGGTCCGGTAGGCGTCAATCTCGGAATGCTGCGCAACAAACAACTGCATTCGGGCAATGTGTCGGCATGTACGCTGTGTCTTAGTTGCCAGACGGTATGTCCGGTAAAGATAGATCTCGGCGACCAGATATACAAGTGGCGGCAGCATCTCGACGAATACGGTACAGCAAACAATCAGAAGAAGATAATGTGTAAGGCAATGAGTTTCTTGTACGGCAACACATGGTTGTATAACACGGCGTTGAAATTCGCACCCGTTGCCAATTATGTGCCGGCATTCCTCATGGAGTGCAGTCTTAACCCTTGGGCGAAGGGACACAAGATGATGACATTCCCGAAAAAAAGTTTCCACGACATGTTCAAAAGCGGAATGCTGAAATGACATTGGCAAATCTGTAACTTTTAACATATAAAGATTAACTTGAAAGTTTATGAGTAACAAAGAAATTATCCTGTCGCGATACAGGGCAAACATAAAGCAACGATTCGACATGCCGGATCTTGATGACATAAAGGGTGTTACATATCCGGATCTATTGCAACAGTTCGTATCCATGAGCAAGAATGTCGGCGGAAAAGTGGTAGAATTGGCAGAAGGACAAGACATAAACAGTCTCATACGCGAATTATATCCGGATGCGAAAGGGATTGCGAGCAACCTTCCCGAGATAACGATTGCCACACGCAACCCTGACACAATTGGTTCGCCGCAGGCTCTCAACAATACAGACGTTGGTGTGATAAGAGGTGTGTTCGGAGTTGCCGAGAATGGTTGTATATGGGTTCCGCAGCAGACAGAAGAGAAAGTGGTGTATTTCATTTCCGAAAATCTCGTCATATTGCTGAAGAAATCAGAGATGGTGAACAACATGCACGAGGCATACAAACGCATCGAATTCAACAACTACGGATACGGAGTGTTTATAAGCGGACCATCGAAGACTGCCGACATAGCACAGGTTCTCGTAATGGGAGCGCAGGCTGCACGCAGTGTTACCGTGGTGCTGTATTAAACAACGCATTAAATGAAACAGGAAGAGACAACATCAAGACAAAAGGGGCAACCGGAGGAACACAAAACTACGGTTCGGGAAAAACTTTGTCTGCGGATTAAAAAGTCTTTTCCTGCAAATCGTAAGACTGAAACGGCGACGATGCGGAGATGGATTGCTGCGGTTGTGCCACTCCTGCTGACAAGTGGTGCGGGATTGTTGCTGTTGTGGAGCGAAGCCGGGCATCGCCAGAAGACAGCCTGCCACATAGATTGCTCAAAATATATCATGCAGAAAAACGACATTTCGGAAAATGAAAACGGTGGTCAAACCGCAGTTGTTGGTGATGCCACGACTCCACAAATACATTTCAAAAACAACAAAGAACACAGTTTCAGTATTGGCGGAAGAAATTATACGATAAAATCGGAGGTGGTTGACGGTAAGTCGGTCATGCTTTTCGTAAAGGTAGAAGATAAAATTAACGTGCCACGGGATTTGACCGAAAATATTTCCACCGAACGGGTGCGGCACGATGATACGCATCAGGTGGTGCGAGGTTCCGAATTTTCCGTAATGCCGAAAACATTCGTACCCACTCCGCGTTTCCGACACCATTTCACGGCAAGCCTCGTGGCAAGCAACATTACATTTGCTAATGTAAAAAACAACAATGGTGCGTTGACAAATCCGTCTATGCTCAACCGATATGACAATGGCGGCAACAATGCGGCCGGTGGTACTCTCTTCGTGCCGCGTCTTTCTCTTGCGGGGCATGAGGAGCACACCGAACACAAGGCTCCGCTCACCATCGGACTAAGGCTCGGGTACGACATTACTCCGAGAATGTGGGTGGAGTCGGGAGTGCAATACAGCAAATTGTCGTCGACGTTTGTCAGAGAGATGGGCGGCAACAGACAATCGACCGAACAGGCATTGCACTATGTGGGAGTGCCGGTCGGGGTGGGGTACAGGCTGTTCGACTTTGGCAGGTTGTCGTTCTACGGTGTTGCCGGTGCGCAAGCCGATTTCAATGTCAAGCATGACGGCAGTATAGAGAGCGTTGAGAAAGAGACAGTGAAAGACGATGTACAGTTCTCTGCCAATGCAGCCCTCGGCGTACAGATAAAACTCACGTCCAATCTCGGCATTTATATAGAGCCGGGTACACGTTACTATTTTGACAATGGCAGTGACGTGAAGAACTATTACAAGGAAAATAAACTCAACTTCAACCTGCAAGTCGGAGCGAGATGGAACATCGGAAACAAATAAACGTTGTGTTTTACTTTCAATTTCCGCAGTTTTCTTTCGGCTTTAGCAGCACATAGTTGTCCTTGTGCCATATTTTCTCGTATGGCGATATTGAATACAGAACCTCACGAACATGTCTGAAACGTTCGGTTTCCTGTTCCTCGTCGACAAGCAGGTAAGGCAGCCGTTTGCCGTGCAAGCCGCGTTCGTAAGCCGTGCGCAGGTAACGTTCTGCCATGCGCGGGGTGGAGAAAACGTCTGTGAATATCCCGTAAGGCTTGCATTCGAGCACCGAAATCATTGTTATTGAGAAATTGCATATCAAGTGACTCCCGCGCGGTATTCTCGGTTTTACCTCCTTTATCATTTTGTTGTGCAGGTCGGCATTATTCTTGTTAGTAAACAAATGGCGCGTGGCATTGCTGTCTATGGTATATCTGCAGTCTATGCGGTTGCCGTCTTCCATCATCGGTCGGAAAATGTTTGTCACGGTAAGACCTATGCAAATCGATGCAACTATATATTTCACAGCCGTCGTTTCTGTCCGGAACGACGTTTTTTTGTTGCCCCTTGAAATTACCGAAACAGCCAATGGCAGTGCAAGGATACACATGCACTGACCGTAGAACTGGCTCGTACCGTTGCTGCCTGCGGGGAAAACAAGGGGTATGAACATGGAGAGGGCTGTAAGCGAAGAAATCTTGACGATGAGCGACGAAGGCTTTTTGTCCGCTTCGTTCCGAGAGTTGCTTCTGCCGAAACCTATGAGAGCGGCAAGCGACGGGTTGGTAAGGTTGATGCTCTTCCTGCCATAGATGTCGAGCAGGAAGACGGCAATACAAAAGCCCACCGTGGCATTTGCCGATATTCCGTCTTGCCGGACTACTAATATTATTGCTGCGGCAAGTATGGAGAAAGCCGTATGTAGCAACATTCTGCCTGTCTGTCTGCCTGCCAATATGAAGCCGTACATAACGAAAGCCATGAACAATGCCATCCTCATTTCACCAAGAATGTCTTCAAGGTAGTATCTTATAATTGATTTCATGTTGTGCGGGTCGTTGCCGTCTCCGCTTATTGATATGAGGTCTGTCATGGTAAGTCGCAACACTCCCGACGTGCCATCGACCCATGCCGTGCAAATGACGAGCAGACAGCCGGCAGCCATGCCTGTAAAGAACGACATGAGATGTTTCTGCCAACAAATCTTTATTCCGTAATACTTGGAAATAACCATTGCGTAAAAAGGCAGCAGAAGGAACGACAGGTTTACGAGTCGGAGAAAAAACGAAATGCCTATTACTAATCCGGACATCGCGATGTATGCGATTTGTCGCCTGTCAGAGTGCAACCCCTTGTGGTACAACAGTATTGCACATACGAGCATGAAGATTGAAAGGTCGTTGTAGTTTATCTCGCTGTATGCACCGTATTGTGCAAACACGGTCATTGCGAGTCCGGCGATGATATATTTTGTCTTTATCAGTTTTCGCAGGTAAAGGTAGATTATTGTCTGTAATGCAAGCAGCAAGACTATGCGCAACAATCGCATGCTGAGCAAAGTGTCTATGCCGAAAAAATTGCATACGGTGCCGCACAGATGATATGTTAGATACCACTGTCCGAGGTAGTATGTCGTCAACGGGTCATCGTTGAAATGCCGGTAGCCGGATATGTATATCCCCGTGTCGAAATATGAAATTCCTTGAAGTGACGTGATAAACAAGAATACGGCAGCAAAGGCAAGGTAAACGGAGAATATCCGCAGACCGTTTCCGTCTCCGTCGTTATAATGTGGAATATCGTTTGTTTCCGTCATTTTATTCAAGTTTTTTTGATTTTGTTCCATATCATTTCCTTTAACATGCCACCGTGTTTTTCCGGTAATATCCCGATTTAATGCAATTTCGGCGGTTTTGCTTACCAATTTCAGCGATATTGTCCATCAATTTCGGCGATATTGCTTTACGACAGGTATGCTTTCATAGATAAGTATTTTGTTTAACCGTTTGTCGTTTGCGTCTCAGCGTCCTGCATTCGCCTTGTTCACAATCTCCACAACACGTTCCACTTCGCCGTCTGTCATTGCCTGATTGCATGGCAGGCTCAGTTCTTCCCGATGTATTTTCTCCGTTATCGGCAGGCTAATTGTGTTCCATTCGTTGTAGCATTGTTGTTTGTGCGGCGGTACGGGGTAGTGTATCATCGTTGTTACGCCCAGTTCTTTCAGTTGTTTTTGCAGCATGTCGCGATGCCGGCACAATACCGGGAAGATGTGGTGGACGCTGCGCCGGCAATATTCCGGTGTAGGCAGCACGATGTCGGTATTGGTAATGTTCTCTGTGTAGTATTTCGCAATCTCCCTTCGCCGCATGTTTTCCTCGTCGAGATATTTCAGTTTCACGCTCAGTACGGCAGCCTGTATTTCGTCAAGACGGCTGTTGCGTCCCTTGTACCTGAACGAATATTTCTCTGCCGAGCCGTAGTTGGCAAGCATTCTCACTACTTCTGCCAGTGTGTCGTCGTTGGTTGTTACCGCCCCGCCGTCGCCCAATGCGCCAAGGTTCTTTCCCGGGTAGAAACTGTGTGCTGCCGTTATCGGCCGTACCTCCTGTTCCTTGTTTATTCCATGTGCCTGTGCCCAGTCTTCAATGAGTATCAGCCCGTGCTTTTGGCATGTCTCCCTTATCCTCTCCGTGTATGCCGGACAGCCGTACAAGTGTACAATCATCACGGCTCGTGTGCGAGGTGTCACGGCTTGCTCTATAAGTGCATCGTCTATCTGGAACGTGTCAATGCGCGGTTCCACGAGTACTGCTTTCAGACGGTTCTCCGTTATTGCGAGTATTGAGGCGATGTATGTGTTTGCCGGAACAATTACTTCGTCGCCCTCTTTCATAACTCCCGTCTCCATGTATGCCCGCATGATGAGTGTAAGAGCATCGAGACCGTTCCCGACACCGATGCATTGCCGGCATCCCATGTACCGTGCATATTCTCGCTCGAAGCGTTCTACGCTCTCTCCCTGCAGATACCAACCGCTGTCAACTACTTGTCTCACAGTCTCGCGTATCTCGTCGGCGTGCATTGCCGTTATGCGTTTCAGCGATAAATATTCTATCATTGCTGTTATTATTTTTTCGTTTGCGACCTTGTCTTTTTCCCGGTAATAACGTCGTAGTCAATACTGTCTTTTATCATTCTCTTTCTCTTGACGTTATATGAATTGTCGAGAGGGTTGTCCGTCGGACGGTAATATTCGGTCGATATGCCGCCGAGATATATAAGCATTTGGTCGATGTTGTCTGTCATAAAAGGCATGTTGCGTACTTTTTTAATACGCTCGTATATGTCGTTGTGCCTTTCTTTGAACATCGGTGAAACCCAAATCCAGAAAGGAATGTCAAACTGCGGAATGATTTCTTCCTTGCTCTTTACAGCCATTGCATGTCCGAATTTCGCACCGTAGTCATAAACAATCTCTCCGTGATCCGGCATGTAGATTACTATTGCGTCACGTCCGGCAAAGAGTTTCACTATCTCGGTGACCACGAAGTCGTTGTAATATATGGAGTTGTCGTAGTGCGCAAGATTTTCAATGTCCTCGTCTTTCAGCTCGTTGCGCTTGTAGTCTTTTGCCGTGAACCGGCGAAATTCTGCGGGATAGCGTATGTCGTATGCCGCATGTTGTCCGATAAAATGGAATATGGTAAGGTTATGCCTTGTCTCAAAACGCTTCAACGAGTCGTAGTCTGCAATAAGATCAAGGTCTGACTTGTGTTTTTTCTTGTTGCGACGGGAGAACTGACAATCATTTAAATAAGGGTCGTTTATGAATTGTCCGCCTAACATGTCGTGTATGTCATTGCCGGGATTGACAATGAATTGGTTGGTTATGAACGTTACGTTATATCCGGATTGTTTGAAAAGTTGTGTGAAGAGAGGATAGTCCGTCCACTCTCCCTTACAGCCGTTTGCATATAGAGAAAATGCCACCCGGAACACTTGCGAGGTGAAATTGTCCGGACTTATCACATCGGTAAACCATATCAGGTTTCCGCTCTTTGCCAATGCCTCTTGTCTCGGTGTGGTTTTCAGCGGATAACCATATAGCGAAGAGTGACTGCGATTATACGATTCGCCTATTATGAATACGATGTCGGGGACGGTGTAAGCACATTTCCCCACCTTTACTTTTTTCGCATTTTCCTTCAATGTGTCAATCTGCCGCGCTTCGATGTTCATTGCCCGCACGGAATATATGAAACGATAAACGGGCAGGTACAATCCCCCGTCATGCGGAAGGATTCCTTTTTTCTCCATGTCATTTCCCGAACGAGTCAATAACAGGTTGTTTATTATGTACCATTCGTTGCGCGAACCTATTAACATTGAAAACAACAGTAGTGGCGGGAAACACCACAATACGGTTCTCTTTATGTTTTGCGGCAACACAATTCTTTTCTTGTAAAAATATGATGCAACGTGAATTATGAGTACTGCGAAGAACAAGAGAATGGGGGAAAGCAACGATTGCCATGTGAGATATGATGATATTGCTTCGCTTGCTTCACTACTGTTGGTTTGCAGCACGATGCGAAGGAAATCCGGTCCGAATGGTGCTCCGAGGAGTAAATATACGAACATGTCTGTTATCCCCAGTGAATACGCGAGGAAATAAATCATCGCTTTAATTGTGTTTCCGAGCCGTCGCGGGAGCAGGTTTATTACAACGCACAACAGATAAACTTCGAACAACAGTTCGAATACACTGATGTGGCGTTTCCCGTGGTCAAGGACAAATATCACGGTAATAAGCCCCACGATGTACGTTACGGTAAAGAACCTGCTATTCTTGATTACGGGCTTAAGCAGTGTCTTGGATATGTTTTTTAATTTTTCAAGGGCGAACACAATCTTTGTTGTCTTGTATTTATAATATTATTATAATGTCCACTCGTAAGTATCGTAGCATACCGCCCTGCCGCCGAACCCCTCTTTTTGATATATAAGGTTCTCGTTTAGCATTTCGCAATGTTTTTCGGTCGATTTGCCGAAATCGAAATATGTGCAGTCGGGAAACTCTTTGTTCAACAAATAGTCGATTATTATATCCACCGCGCCGTTTTTTTTCCCGTTTTTTGTTGCCGCGATATACTGCGTGTGTACCACTTGTGCTGTTACGAATACTACGCAGCCTCCGAGCATTTCGTTTCCTCTTGTGCTCGTGTATAGCATGATGTTTTGGGGGAATCGCGAGTTGAGAAGCCTTATTTCATCTGCGGAGTGTACCGGTTTCGCATCGTGGTTCAGCATAAGGTTGTCGGAAAGTATTTCCCAAAAGCCTTCGAAATCATCGCTTTTCTCCACCTTTATTCCGTCGTCCGAGGCCTTTTTTAGTCCGTGCCTGCGGTCTTTTTTCCATTTCAACGGCATGTCTTGGCGTATTGCCGATGATACGTCGCGCTCTGTAATCCTATAACTGCATTCGCGGTGTATTGCATACAAGTCTTCTTCGGCAGGCACGCGGTGGTATATTGAAGGCACTGCCTTGTACACTACCCGTTCGATGCCCTCGCTTTTCAGCATGCCGTTCATTGTGCGTATCATCTCCATTACATGCACGGTTCGGGTTTCCGTGCCGGTGACGAGTCCCCCGTATGTCAGTCCTTGATGCGAATACAGCGTTCCGTCCTTAACGTTTGCCGGCAGCAAGGCGTAAAGTTTCCCGTCGCGACGGAACATCAACGAATGATCCGTGAAACGTTCCTCGTGATAGTCCATGTACTGTCGGTTGAAAAGGAATGTGCCGTTTTTAGATTTCTCCACGAACTCGTTCCATTCCTTTTCCCGTGTCTTGACGTATCTCTCTATTTCGAACATTTGGCGTATTTTAGGAAATCGTCGTAGTCGTAGATGTAGTCCTCTTCCTCGTATGGTTGTGATGCGAGCACCAGACACACTGCTCCCGATGAGAAATCGTCGAGTGTACGCCATATCCCTGTTTCGATAAGGAGTCCTTGCCATGGATGATTCAGCAAGTATTTCTTTTGTTCCCGTCCGTTGTCGAGCGTCACGGTAAAACTTCCGCTGGTTGCCACCACTATTTGTTTCAGTCGCTTGTGTGCATGCCCTCCCCGGCTCTCGCCTCCCGGTACGTCATATACCCAATAAGCGCGGGCTATTGCAAACGGCACCTGTGTCACCCCCTCCGCAACGGTGAGATTGCCTCGCGGGTCGGTCACTTTCTGGAGTTCAATAATCTTTCCGAGTTCTCCCATTTCCTATTTGTTGCCGTACATTTTCTCGTAGTACTTTTGATAGTCTCCGCTTGTAACGTTGTCGAGCCACTCTTGATTGTCAAGATACCAGCGTACGGTTTTCTCTATGCCTTCTTCAAATTGCAGACTCGGCTCCCAGCCCAGTTCTTTTTGTAGTTTTGTTGAGTCGATGGCATAGCGCATGTCATGTCCTTTCCGGTCGGTGACGTATGTTATGAGGTTCATGTCCTCTCCCTCTTTTCGTCCGAGCAGTCGGTCAACGGTGTTTATCACGACCTTTATTATATCAATGTTTTTCCACTCGTTGAATCCTCCGATGTTGTATGTCTCTGCCACCTTCCCTTTGTGGAAGATAAGGTTTATTGCCCTTGCATGGTCTTCCACGTAAAGCCAGTCTCGCACGTTTTCTCCCTTTCCATATACCGGCAGCGGCTTTCGATGCCTTATGTTGTTTATGAAAAGCGGTATCAGTTTCTCCGGAAATTGGTACGGTCCGTAGTTGTTTGAACAATTTGTTACCACCACAGGCATTCCGTAAGTGTCGTGAAATGCCCTGACGAAGTGGTCGCTCGATGCTTTTGCGGCAGAATATGGCGAGTGCGGATTATATTTTGTCGTTTCAACGAAGAATTTATCTCCGTATGCCTTGTGATGTTTTGAAGACGATGCCGTCGTCGAGAACGGCGGTTCTATTCCCTCCGGGTGTGTAAGTTCGAGTGCTCCGTACACCTCGTCGGTGGAGATATGGTAGAAACGCTTTCCCTCGTATCCCTCCGGCAGCGACTCCCAAAAGAGTTTGGCAGCCTGTAACAGCGACAATGTACCCATTACGTTTGTGCGTGCGAAGGTAAACGGGTCTTTTATCGAGCGGTCAACATGACTTTCTGCCGCAAGGTGAATAATACCATCTACATGTCTTTCCTGCATAAGTCGGTAGAAAGCATCAAAGTCGCAGATGTTCATTTTTACGAAATCGTAGTTCGGTCGGTTCTCTATATCTTTCAGATTGGCAAGATTTCCGGCGTATGTAAGGTTGTCAACGTTTATTATGTTATATTCCGGATATTTTTTTACGAAGAGCCTTACAACATGGCTTCCTATGAAACCGGCACCGCCGGTAATAACTATTGTCTTCATAATATTATGTTTTTATTAAATAACGTTCAAATTTAAAATAAATTGCATTGTCGTGATTTTACGAACTCTTTTATTATGGCAGTGGTTCCTTTAATGCCGAGTATTGACGAGTTTATACACAGGTCGTAGTTTCCGGCGTTGCCCCACCGTTGTCCGGTATAGTAGTTGTAATATGATGCACGCTCGTTTTCGCTGTTGCTGATTATTTTGCATGCCGTCATGTCATCGCAACATAATCTTTTGCATATCCTTTCCATGCGCTGCTCCATGTCGGCAGTAATGAATATCTTTATCACGTTGTCACAGTTGCGCAGCACATAGTCGGCGCATCTTCCCACGAACACGCACGAACTTTCGTTTGCCGCTTTCTTTATTGCGTCGCTCTGAAATTGGAACAATCCCTCCTGCGAGAAATCGCTTTTGTAGAAGTTCCCGTCGCCTATGTGTGGAACATGCGGGTGGAACAGCGTTCGCAGGAATCCTTTGTGTTCGTCGTTCTTTTCAAATACTTTCTCAGAGAATCCGCTTTCCTTTGCGGCGAGGTTGAGCAATTCTTTGTCGTAGAACCTGTATCCCAAATCTTCGGCGATAATCTTTGCGATTTCCCTTCCTCCCGAACCGAGTTGTCGACCTATGGTTATTATAATCTTTTTGTTGTCCATATCGTTGATTAATAGAAGTTTCTTATACGTTTGTTGCTTGTTTCGGTTTTATTTTCCTTATGTATGCAATCAGTATTGTCAACGTTGTGAAAAAAGCCGTGGCATCTGATGCCGGCAGTGCCCACCACACACCGTCCTCTCCCATTCTCACCGGCAGTATGATGAGTAGCGGCAGAAGGAAAATCATTTGTCGCGATAGTGACAGAAATATGCTTATCTTCGCTTTGCCAATGGATTGAAAGAAATTGGTTGTTACGGCTTGGAAACCTATTAAAGGGAAGCATAACATGCTTATGCGTATTCCGTGTGCGGCAATTTCTGTCAACTGTCTGTCGTTCGTGAACAGGCGTGCACAATATACAGGTGCGACTTCTCCAATGAGCCATCCGGTGGTCATAACAACCGTAGCCGTTAGTATGGACAGTTTTAGAACTTGCATCATTCGATTGTAGTTACCCGCCCCGTAGTTGTATCCGGCAATTGGCTGCATGCCTTGGTTGATGCCCATTACTATCATGAAAAAAACGAATCCTATGCGGTGTGCTATGCCGAATGCGCCCACCGCAATGTCTCCGCCGTGCCTTACCAGCGTGGTGTTTATAAAGATTACAATGATGCACGCGCAGGCATTCATCGAGAACGGCGACATGCCGATTGCTATGATGTTTTTAACAATGTCAACGTCGAGTTTGTAACACCCTTTTTGGAAATGCAGCATCTCGCGATTATCGCTGAAAACACGTAACTGCCATGTCAGAGCGAGTGCCTGTGCCAAAATCGTTGCCAATGCGGCACCTCGTATTCCCATGTCGAAGACATAAATGAACAGCGGGTCGAGTGCGGTGTTTAATACTACTGTGAAAATCGTTACATACATTGCCATGTGCGGTTTCGATGCCGCCCGAAGTACGGCATTCAGTCCGAAGTACTGATATGTTATCACACTTCCGAGCAGTAAAACAGTCATGTATTCGTTCGCGTACGGCAAGGTGTTGTCGGTAGCACCGAAAATGCGCAGTATAGGTTCAAGGAAAACGAGACATGTCACTCCGAACAGAATACCGATAATGGTGTTTAGTACAACGGTGTTGCCAAGTATCTTCTGTGCCGTTCGGTAGTCCCGCTGTCCCAATCTTACAGACAGGGTTGTCGATGCCCCCACGCCAATGGCTGCCCCGAATGCTCCGCTGAGGTTCATAAAAGGAAAAGTAATGGCAAGACCCGATATTGCCATCGGTCCCACACCTTGTCCTATGAATATGCTGTCAATCATGTTATACAGCGATGAAGCCACCATTGCCGCTATCGCCGGTGTAGCATATTGCATCAAGAGTTTCCCCACGGGTTTTGTCCCAAGTGCCAATGTCGATTTTCTGTTATCCATATTTCGGTGCAAAGATAGTGCAAGTAGAGTGAAATGCCAAATTTTTTCATTGGGCATTTCCGAGTTTCACCCGTCTTAGCTGCCAAATCAAAAAGTCTTGACCGTGATTTCAAGAACTGTGACTTGTTTTCCTTTTTCCATATAAAATACAACCTTGTTAACAAAGTGTTTTATAAACTTTATTTTCGTAATAATGTGCTTTTAAAGTGATTTTATAAAAAAAGACCGAAGATTCAATGTAAATAGATAAAAAAGTTTTATCTTTGTAGCGAATAACATCATTTTTTGTATAACCTAAATTTAAAACAAATTTATGAAAGGTAGATTATTATTGTTTATTTGTATTTCTTTAGTCGCAATCAATGTTAATGCACAGTTAAAAAACTATGATTTTAAATATGGAAAATTGTTCTACAAAATCATAAATGCAGAAAATAAAGAAGTTTATGTTGTGGCAGAAAAAGGAAAGGGTAAATACACAACAAAATTAGAGGGAGATATTGATATTCCCGAAAAAGTTGCTAATGAAGATGGAATTGAATATGATGTCGTTGGAATTGGCAAATATGCTTTTTATATGTGTGAAGGAATTACAAACGTAACATTACCAAAGTCTTTGAAAAAAATAAATGAGAAGGCTTTTTTAGGTTGTCACAATCTAACTACGTTAAATATACCTGAAAACGTTAAAAGTATTGGCAAGTGGGCTTTCATATCATGTGCGAAATTGAAAGAGATAAATGTAGATCCGAATAATGCCAACTATTCAAGTTTAAACGGTGCATTATACAATAAGGACATAACAAAAATCATCCAGTGTCCTTGTGGTAAGACAGGGGCATTTGAAATACCTGCAACTGTAAAAGAAATTGGCGGACAAACATTTTATGGGTGTATGAATTTAAATGAGGTAACTATTCCAAGTGGTGTGGAGAAAATTGGGAATGACGGGTTCTATGCTTGTGTGAAATTGAGAAATATAATATGTAAAATAGTTGTTCCTTTGACAGGAGATGCAATGGGTACAGAGGTTTTTGAGCAAGTTAGTACGGCAAGCGTAGGTGGAAATTGTGTTTTATATGTTCCGGAAGGTAGTGTTGAAGCCTATTCTGAAGCAGCACAATGGAAGAATTTTTCACCTAATATTAAAGAAATATTATCATCGGAAATAAAATCGAATACTTTTAGTACATTTAAGGCAAAAGGTGGAACAGGTGAAATTGTAATATTGCAAGAAGAAAAAGGAAAACAAATTGAAATCTTTGATTTGTATGGTAAGTTAGTTAAAACTGTAAAAAACAATAGTCCTGAATTTTCTATTCCTTTCTCAAAAGGTGTATATATCGTCAAATACAGCAATCATAAAATGAAGGTGATTGTAAAATGAAGATGATGCCTCTATATTGATTTTGTTGGTTGTCCGAAACTATTCTTTAATCAAAAAGGAAACATTTTGGACAACTATTTTTTCTTATGGATAAGAAACAGTGTAGGTAGTTTATTAGAAAAAGTTGGAACTCTGACTTTGTCTTACAATGAAACAAAATGCAGAAAGCACTTTACATGCTTGTCCGAGAGTGAAATAACGACCATAATTCTACACTTTAATTTTGCTTCATTCCGTATTTTTAACCCAAATCGGTCATTATACCGCATTTGCTTAGATTTGCTATTGCGCGTTACGCTTCCCGACTGCTTTAGTCCGCTTGCTGCCATCTGCGCAGCCATTACATCTCGACGTAGCCCGCTACGCCTTCGATAAAACGGCTGCACATCTGCTCAACAATCTAACAAAAAATCGGTTGAGGGTTCCAATGACCGATTTGGGTTTAAAGTGGTTTTATAAAAAAAACCGAAGATTCAAAAACGAAGTGCAAAATATCTTCCTTTTTTTCATAGGCTTGGTACCATAAAAAACATAGGGAATTTGCTTTGTACTTCGTTTTTGAATCTTTAGATTATAATGGAAAGTTATCATAAATTTGCTCCACAATCATGCTTGTATCCTGTCTTGTAGAGATGTGAATAGTCATGCCTTTCCTCTTCAAAGTTCCAGTCATGAAACGCAAGTCAAAGGCTGAACTTTGCATAATCGCCTGATATAGACAATTCCATCTAAGTTATGAGAGGATTATTTTATAAAAACATTGAAATCATATTTTATAATCATCAAAAAGATATGATGATAAACTTTATAGTAGTATGTTGTTATAATGATATTAACAATTCTTTACCGCATCCTCTTCTATGTTGTAGTTTGATCTTTCTTTTCCCTCTTGTCGTTATTGACTGATATGTCGTACAGCCCTTTCCTTAGTTTGTCAACTAATCTTTGACCGACTGGCTTCACCTCGTCAATGATTTCTGCGCAAAGTTTTCGGGAAATTTGTACGGACGTACCTGCTTCTATGAAATCCTCCTCAATGGGATTCGCTTTGAAACCTACTGTCGTGGCATGCTGTCCCAACGGACTATCGTGGGTCATATCGTAAGCCGGGGAGAGTTTCCACTTTCCATTCATATACAAGAAAGAGAAATTGCGTGCGTGATCGTCGAAATTCTCTGCATAGTAGTTGAAGACCATCCTGCGGAATTGCTGCTCCACCTCGATGTGATCTTGGGTGATATAGCCGGTCAGTGCCAACAGGGTTTTGTAGTCCATCTTTGGTGGATTGATGCTTTCATTAAGAAGTCCGCTTGCCGTTATCATGTGTATGCGTTCGCCATCGGGCAACAGGTCAAAACGCTCCTCCCCAAAATAACGACCATCGAAAAGTTTGAATGATGGAACGATGATACCGGCTTCTTTGGCTGCTTGATTATACATGAATTCAATAACACCCGACTCTATGGGGTCATAGGTGTGTCGAAACTTAATTATCCAGTTTCTTCCATCATCCTGTAACAGTATCTTTGGGTGCACACCGCCCGAATTGCCACTGTTAACATAAAGTCGTCCGGCGTTCTCATAGGTCTTGCCTGACAGTACATCCAAAGCAGATTGCTGTATTTCATCGAGATTGACCGGCTCATTCGACATGGTAATCTTGTTATCAGGGATATAGCATAATGCTCCCATACCCGAAGAACCAACGATGCTTAACTTCTGTAAAGGATTAAGTGATTTATAGTTGATACCTTGCTTCTCTAATTCCTTTTGTAGGACATACTCTCCATATCCACCGGGCATGCAGTCTTCAAACACACCGAAGTTTCCTTGAAATGGCAGGTAGTCCGCTTCAAACAAATCCCCTTTCAAGGGCAGTTTCAATGGGGATATGGAAAAACCTGTGTTAAGCCATTCCCTGTCATATTGAAAAAGGCAGGCGGCGTTGGTTCCCATGGTCAGTCGCCCTACCAGTCGGTCATGATACATGACTTTCAATGATTCAAACTCTCTCATCGGTTCCTCTCTTTCTGCTTTTGTTCTTGTTGATTTTGACCATTTCATCAAGGCTCGTATATTTGGGCTTTCCTATAAGCTCCATCATGTCCTCCGCATAGCCAAGCACACGAACAATTTTCACTAAACCGGCAAGGGAAATCTCGCCGATATGCTCAAACCTCTGTATGGTAGATAATGGCACACCGCTGGTTTCGGAAAGTGTTTTCTGAGACATATTCTTCTCCAGTCGCCGTGAACGGCAGTTGCCTGACAGTCGTCTAAGGATATCTTCTGTCGATATAGGCTCAAATATATACATAATTCAATAATTATTATATTAGTTGTTATATTAAACATCTCTATTTAATAATTAATATACTAATCGTTGCAAATATAATGTTTTTTCCTTACTTTCGCAAGTTTTTCGTTCTTTTTTTATTCATTATACCAATACGAATTGGGTAAATGGCTGTTGATGTATGTATTAAATTCCTTAAAATAAGTCTTGTATTCCACTTTATCAATATGTCAGTTCGGGATAAGAATCATATCAAAATACTTCTAATTGTTTCGACTTTTCCACATGTACGGATAATGCTTTCGGTTTATTGTCGAATAAACAATATGCAGCAAGTGCCGAACACGGATTCATTATTCCACTTTCCGACATTTGACTTTTACGGTTACGACAGCGTCTGCCGGTGCGGTCAAACGATGGTAAAATAGATTTTTTTTCAAGTTCGGCATTAAAATTCTTGTTAAATTTATCGATAATACAGAAAATTTATAGATTTTCCTTGAACTAATTGAAAAACTTTATCCTCGGTGATTATGGTGAATTTTGTTTGCATTTTATTGTTTTTAATACCATAAAGGTACAATATTTTCCGCAGATTACCAAATTTTATGATAATTTTTTACCCCGAATTCGTATATACTTATACACTTTAATATTGCTTCATTCCGTATTTTTAACCCAAATCGGTCATTATACCGCATTTGCTTAGATTTGCCTTGCCGTTACGCTTCCCGACTGCTTTAGCCCGCTTGCTGACATCTGCGCAGCCATTTTATCTTGACGTAGCCTGCTACGCCTTCGATGAAACGGCTGCACATCTGCTCAACAATCGAACAAAATCGGTTGAGGCTTCTAATGACCGATTTGGGTTTAAGCGTTATTATCCTTAACATAAGCAAAGATATTGCAGGTGGAACGAAATGTTAAATTTTTATTTGTTCATTTCTGGAATATGATTATCTTTGCATTTGATTAATTTAAAAAGGAATCAACTTATATTATAATAATATAATGAGGAATACCCTGTCGCTGTATGAACTTAACCAACTTCTTGCCGAAGTGATAGACATTGGAATGCCGCGTGAATACTGGGTCGAGGCGGAAATATCCGAACTCCGTGTCGTTCGCGGGCATTGCCATATAGATCTCGTAGAGAAGTCGGACGATTCGAACACCCCTGTTGCAAGGGCTTCGGCAAAGTGTTGGCAGACAACATGGAGTGTTGTGTCGCCTCATTTCGAAAAGGTTACGGGACAGCGTTTGCATGCAGGCATGAAAGTTCTGCTGCTTGTCGGTGCCAATTTCCACCCGGCATACGGTTTTTCATGGATAATAAGTGACATAGACCCCACATATACCCTCGGCGACATGGCACGCAAGCGACAAGAAATAATCGCCCGACTGAAGGAGGAAGGGGTATTCGAATTGCAGAAAGAACTTACGTTGCCGTTGTTCTGCCGTAACATTGCGGTAATAAGCAGTGCCAATGCTGCCGGTTACGGTGATTTCGTGAATCAACTCGAGGGTAACGAGTACGGTTTCCGTTTCCAAGTTCGGCTTTTTCCTGCCATAATGCAGGGAGAGGGCGTTGAGCAAAGCATAATATCGGCGTTGGATGCCATATATGAAACATCGGCAACAGAGGGAGAAACAGCTCCCGACTGCGTAGTTATCATAAGAGGCGGTGGCGCAACGAGCGATTTGTCGGGTTTCGACACACTTGCACTTGCCGAAAATGTGGCTCAGTTCCCTATACCAATCATCACGGGCATAGGACACGAGCGCGACGAGAGTATTCTTGACATGGTGAGTCATATAAGGGTAAAGACACCGACGGCGGCTGCGGCTCTGTTAACAGACAATCTGAAACGAATTTGGGACTATCTGCAATATGCACAGGGCGTGTTGACGGCCGGTGCGAAGCAACGAATGGACATGGAGCAGTTGAGATTGCAGAGAGTGTCGCAGAAGATACCGTCAATGTTCTCGTTGGTAAAGGAAAGACAGGAAAACCGTATAGGACAAATGTTCCGCGAAATGATTGCCGCCGCAAAACTCACAATCTCAAACCTCAAGCATGAGATTGAAGTAATCTCAGTCAATCTGCATTCTGTGCCGGAACACAAGATTGCCGGCGAGAAGCATAGATTGCAAATGCTTGAGCAGCGTGCGATGTCGCTCAATCCGGATTTGTTGTTGAAGAAAGGTTACAGCATAACAATGCATGACGGGAAAGTGGTGCGCGACGCTTCGAAACTTAAACCCGGAGACAAACTGGAAACAAGGGTGGAAAACGGTTCGATACACTCTACCGTAGATGCCTGATGATGAAAAAAGACAACTTGAAACAATAAAATAAAAACATAAAAAAATATGGTAAAATACGAAGACGCATTGAAAGAATTGGAACAGATAGTTGAGAGAATGGAAAACGACGAGGTGGGCATAGACGAGATGGCTGCACAGTTGAAAAGGGCACATCAACTGATAAAGATATGCCGCGACCGTCTTACCAAGACCGATGAGGAAATTAGGAAAATGCTGTTAAAAGACTAATATCGCCTCGTTGCGTAAGTATTTGTAAAGTAACGAAAAAAACAAAAAAAGTCAATGAAAAACTTGCATATGTATGTTGTTTTAATTACTTTTGCAGCAATATAACATTAATAAATTATTAGAAACTATGAAAAACTTAGACTGGGCAAATCTGTCTTTCGGTTATATGCCAACCGATTACAACGTGCGATGCTATTATCGCAACGGTAAGTGGGGAGAAATAGAAGTAAGTTCCGACGAGTATATCAAACTGCACATGGCAGCAACGAGTCTGCATTACGGGCAAGAGGCTTTCGAAGGATTGAAAGCATATCGTTGTCCGGACGGCAAGGTACGCGTGTTCCGTATGGAAGAGAATGCTGCACGACTGCAATCCACATGCCGTGGCATATTGATGCCGGAACTCCCGACGGAATTGTTCTGCGAGATGGTAAAAAAGGTGGTACGCCTGAATCAGGAGTGGATACCGACGTATGAGAGTGGTGCCACACTGTATATTCGCCCTTTGCTCATAGGTACAGGTGCTCAGGTGGGTGTACGTCCGGCAAACGAATATTTGTTCTTGATATTGGTAACACCGGTGGGACCATACTTCAAAGGTGGTTTCTCCGCCAATCCGTACGTCATCATGCGCGACCACGACCGTGCCGCTCCTCTCGGTACGGGTGTATATAAGGTGGGCGGAAACTATGCCGCTTCGTTGCTTGCAAACAAGAAAGCGCACGATCTCGGATATGCCTGCGAGTTTTATCTCGACGCAAAGGAGAAGAAATATATCGATGAGTGTGGAGCAGCCAACTTCTTCGGTATAAAGAACAATACATACATAACGCCGAAATCCACGAGCATATTGCCGTCTATCACAAACAAGAGTCTTATGCAACTTGCGGAAGACCTCGGCATGAAGGTGGAACGCAGACCTGTTCCGGAAGAAGAACTCGCGACATTCGAGGAAGCCGGCGCCTGCGGTACGGCTGCGGTAATCAGTCCCATATCGCGCATTGACGACGTTGAGACCGGTAAGAGTTATGTCATTTCAAAAGACGGAAAACCGGGTCCAATATCAGAGAAACTCTACACACACCTACGCAATATCCAATATGGTATTGACGAGGACAAGCACGGTTGGACAACAGTTGTAATAGATTAATTTCAGTAATAAAACACCTTGCCCCTTGCTCGTATCGTTAAAGGCAGGGGCATGGTATATGTAATCGTAATGAGGGCATGTCGAAACAGGCATCCCCTCTTATGACTTATACGAAAATGACAAAGAAAAACAATTTAGTAAGAGTGGCAAACAGGCTGCTCGTGCCGGCAATAGCCATAGTTTGCTCATATTCTGCCACGGCACAGACAAAAGATGGAGGTCTCTCGACAGAAATGTTGCAGCAGATAGTCAATAACCAAAGGAACTCTTCTTCCGACAAGGCATTGTTCAATGCAATGGCAGGGAACAGCATTGATAACCTTGCCAAAAGTTATATGAGCAATTCCGATAATGACACGCATTTCAGCGTGGAGACAATGGCGCAGAACATTCACGACCAGAAAAGTTCGGGAAGATGCTGGATGTTCAGCGGCTTCAACGTACTGCGTTCGAATTTCGCAAAGAAGACAGACTCGTTAAGAGTGGAATTCTCGCACGCCTATCTCTTCTTCTATGACCAATTGGAGAAATCGAACCTTTTCCTACAAGGGGTAATAGATACGGGAAAACTGCCCATAGACGACCCGAAAGTGCAGTTCTTTTTCAAGAATCCTGTTGCGGACGGAGGTACGTTCTGCGGTGTGGCGGACTTGACGGAGAAATACGGACTCGTGCCTAATACTGTGATGCCCGAGACATACAATGCCGAAAATACGTCGAAGATGCGATCGCTTCTGATGAGCAAACTGCGCGAGCAGGGACTGCGGTTGCGAGACATGGTGGCACAGGGGAAAAGCAAGAAACAGATAAAAGAGGAAAAGGCCAAGATGCTCGGTGTGGTATATCGTATATTGACACTCACGCTCGGCAATCCTACACAGCAGTTCTCTTATGCCTTTAAAAATAAGGATGGTAAGACGGTGGGTACTCCGCGTAATTATACTCCTCAGGAATTCTATCGCGAGGTGGCAGGCACTCCGCTCAACGGAACTTTCATAATGGTTATGAACGACCCGCGACATGAATATCACAAAACTTATGAGGTGGAATACGACCGCCATACATACGACGGACACAACTGGGTATATCTTAACCTTCCGATGGAAGAGATTGCAGAGTTGGCCATAGCATCGCTGAAAGACGGGCGTAAGATGTACAGCAGTTATGATGTTGGCAAACAACTCGACCGCAAGAAAGGTTTGTTGACACTCGATAATTTTGACTATGAGTCGCTGCTCGGCACAACTTTCCCGATGAATAAGGCGCAGCGCATATCAACGTTCGACAGCGGTTCGACACATGCCATGACACTGTCTGCCGTTGATCTTGATGCAAACGGGAAACCTTTGAAATGGAAAGTGGAAAACTCTTGGGGGCCGGAATACGGTCATAAAGGCTGTCTCATAATGACCAACGAGTGGTTCAATGAGTACATGTTCCGTCTTGTTGTTGATAAGAAATATGTGTCGGAGAAACTTCTCAAGGAGGCACAGCAAAAACCCATCATGCTTACACCCGATGACCCGTTGTTTGCCGAAGACAACTGATTGGTGTAAAGGATAAGATTTTGAGAGTCGGACATTTGGTGATTTTTATTTTTTAACCCAAATCGGTCATTAGAACCCTCAACCGATTTTGTTCGATTGTTGAGCAGATGTACAGCCGTTTCATCGAAGGCGTGGCGGGCTGCGTCGAGATGAAACGGCCGCGCAGATGTCAGCAAGTGGGCTAAAGCAGTTGGGAAACTTAACGGCAATAGCAAGTCTAAGCAAATGCGGTCTGATGACCGATTTGGGTTTAATGACAAGAGACCTCTGCAAAAGCGATTGTTTTTGCAGAGGTCTCGAACTTTTTATGTTGTTTCTTACCCCGAACCGGCATCTTATTTGTGCTTGATCGTACTGCAAAACCGCCGAAATTACTGACCAATTTCGGCGGCTTTGCTCACCAATTTCGCCGAAATTGCCAAATAGTTTCCGTCTAATGACAAAACAACTTGTTGTCAACTCGTAACAGAACGTATGTCAATAAAAAATATATGCAGATGATACCATGCGGAATTACTTTCGCAGAGGTCTTGACGGGTTTTATATAAATAGACTTTGTAAGGTTGAGAAACCGTTTACGAGTACAACGTGATGGTAATTTATGGAACCCGCATTATTACACGGAACAAATTTAACCTGATGCCCGATTTGCAACTATTATCATACAAGATGTTCCACAAGGTCGGCACGTTCGCCGGGTAAAAGGTCGATTACGGGAATTTCGATCATAGTATAACAACCGGGCTGCTGCCGCATTGATGCCCGGGCAACATTTACGAGAATCTGTCCGGTAAGTGCAGGGTTGTTAATGCTCATGTTAAATTCCATACGTTGGTTCTGTGTGTTCCCGCTTACTCCTTTTCTTATAAGGTTCACTCCGTGCCCCATGTCGCGCAGTTCGTCAACCGATGGCACGGCAATTATGTGCGTATCATCGTTGGCAAAGTATGGGTCGGCTTTTATTTCTGCTGTTGCCTCTTCAAGTTTTGCACCCTCTTCAAGTTCTATATATACCATGCGACGGTGTATTCCCTCGCCGAGGGGTATTGTCATTGAAAGTGCATTTTTTACACCTTTCTTTGTACGTGCGCATACAGAGTGCCCCATTGACATTCCCGGACCGAAGTTGGTGTATGTTATTCCTTTTGGTGCAAGGCTCTGCATCATGGTACGCACCACGCTGTCAGACCCCGGATCCCAACCGGCAGCAATGATACTTACCGTACCGGTATTCTTGTTTATTTTCATAAGTCTCTCGCGGTAGCCGCGTATTTCCGTGTGTATGTCGAACGAGTCAACGGTGTTTATCCCCAAAGGCAGAATCTTGTTAGCATATTCTTCGCAACTGCGTGTCGGTGTGGAAAGTATTGCCACGTCAACATCTTTCAGTTCGGCAATGTCTTTTACAACATCATATCGTGCCAATAATGCCGGTTTGTTCTCTGCTCCGTTGCGCCTTACGATGCCGGCGACTTCAAAATCCGGCGCCGCCTCGAGAGCTTCGAGTGTGTAACGTCCGATGTTTCCGTATCCTACTACGGCCGCTCTTATCTTCTTCATTGTTTCTTTCTTTATTTTTTATTACTCGTTGCAAAAGTATATAATTATGCCCAAAAACAAAATAAAACAAAGGAAAAATTACAATAATGCAATAAAAAGGGAGAGACGTGCGTTAATAATGATGTATATATACAAAAGTAATGATAAATGATTGAATACTTGAAAGGTGAACTTGTCGAAGTCACTCCCGCCTTGGTAGTGATGGAAGTTCACGGAGTGGGATACGGATTGAATATATCGCTCAACACATACAGTGCCGTTCAAGGTAAAAAGGAGGCGCGACTGTGGGTGTATGAGGCTATACGCGATGATGCATATTTGTTGTTCGGATTCGCCACGAAAAAAGAACGTGAGATGTTCTTGTTGCTCATATCGGTGTCCGGCGTCGGTGCAAATACGGCACGAATGATACTCTCGGAAATGACAGTCGCAGAAATTTGCAATGTCATATCTTCGGGAAACGAACGTATGTTGAAAAGCGTAAAGGGTATCGGGTTACGAACCGCGCAGCGCATAATAGTTGACTTGAAAGATAAAATAGTGTCATCAGGCATAGCCGAGGAAATTACCGTGGCAACCGGAGAGCAGATTGCAGTACTCTCAAATCCGGTAAAGGACGAGGCGGTAGGGGCACTGACCATGCTGGGATTCGCTCCCGCACCATCGGCGAAGGTGGTTGTCGCAATACTAAAAGAACAGCCGGAACTGCCCGTGGAAAAAGTGGTAAAATTGGCGTTGAAGCAGATAAAGTAGATTTTAGGTGGATTCTATAAATAAACATTGTAAGATGGAGAGAACGTTTCCGGGTACAAACATGATTGCGGGAGAAAGAATAAAGCAGAAGGCATGATGGAACGAACAGATGCTTTGGAACGGAACATACCTCGAAAAGACAAAACGTTAACCACAATACAAACTTAATTTTAATGTGGTAATTTGTAGAGCACCATTCTAATAAATCAAGATGAACAACCTGAAGAAAATATACATATTATTATTGGCGACCGTAAGCATAAACATGCTTGCATGGAATGTCGCACCATTACTTCAGGACGATTTGACAAGAAACAGGGACAATAACCGCCGACAAAATTTGCCTGACGACAAAAACAAGAATAACGCAGGGAAAAACAATAAGGAAAAGGAAATTCGTGAACTTGTAATAGATGACGAGGACTCGATACCCGATTCGTTGCTCAATCCACGTTGGAAGATACAGCGCATATCGCCCATAACGTTTGACGACCTTAATCGTAACCCGACCGACTTGAAATTGCCGGAGAACATGAGGCATGACGTGGTGTATAACGATACACTCGACAGGTATGTAATAGGTTCGAAGATTGGCGATACTTATGTGAATGCGCCTATAATGATGACTCCCGAGGAGTATGCACGGTGGAGCGAAAAACTGGAACGTGACAGTTTCTATCGCTCGAAGAACAGCGATATATTACAAAAAGAAGGTAAGGAGAAATTCGATTTCAGCGACATGCATTTCGACTTGGGACCGGCAGAGAAGATTTTCGGTCCCGGAGGAGTGCGCATAAAAACACAGGGAACGGCAGAGCTGAAGTTCGGTGCGACTCTGAAAAACATAGACAATCCGTCGTTGCCGATACGTCACCGCAAGACAACGACGATGGATTTCGATGAGAAAATAAACCTTAACGTAAACGGAAAGGTGGGAGACAAGGTCAATATGAACCTTAACTACAACACCGATGCCACGTTCGATTTCGATGCCCAGAATATAAAACTGAAATATGAGGGAAAGGAAGACGAAATAATTAAATTAGTGGAAGGAGGCAATGTTTCGTTGCCAAGCAACTCTTCATTGGTAAGAGGAGCGTCGTCGTTGTTCGGAATCCGTACCGACTTGCAGTTCGGTCGCTTGAAACTTCAAACCGTATTGTCGCAGAAAAAGTCATCGTCGAAGAGCGTATCTTCGAGAGGCGGAGTGCAGTTGACACCTTTTGAGATCGATGCGGCAAACTATGAAGAGAACCGTCACTTCTTTCTTTCGTTCTATTTCCGCGACCGTTACGAAGCATCAATGCGCACATTGCCCAACCTTACAACCGGCGTGACACTCAACAGAATAGAGGTGTGGGTTACCAATAAAACGGGAACAACCACCAATACGCGCAATATCATTGCCATGACCAAACTTGCAGAGGGTGCCCCGGGTACCGTGCCGGCAAACTCGGCGAACAATATCTATTCCGATTTGACGACGATGTATGCCGGCGCGCGAGACATCGACATGTCATCGAGCGTTCTCGATGGTACGTTCACGGGAGGAACGGATTATGAGAAACTGCAGAGCGCACGGTTGTTAAATCCTTCGGAATACAGCGTTAACCAAGCATTGGGCTACATCTCGCTGCGCACGGCGTTACAGACCGACCAAGTGCTCGCCGTGGCATACGAATATACATACGGAGGGGTAACATATCAGGTGGGAGAGTTCGCGAGCGACATTACTGACGTATCGCAGGCCTTGTTCGTTAAGTCACTCAAGAATACCAGCAACAACCCGACACAGGCCAACTGGGATCTAATGATGAAGAATGTATATTATCTTGCTTCATCGGTAGAGAAAGACAAGTTTAAACTTGACGTTAAGTTTCAAAGCGATACCGCAGGAGTTTATCTGTCGTATATTCCGGAACCACAGGTAAAGAATCAAACGTTGATAAAGATTCTCGGAGCCGACCGCCTCGACAATAACATGAAAGCACATCCAAACGGGTATTTCGATTTCGTTGAAGGATATACCGTGAGCAACGGGCGTGTGTTCCTGCCGTCGGCGGAACCGTTCGGAAGTTACCTTTATAATTACCTTACACGGAAAGGAGTTGATGCAGCCGTGGCAAGCAAATACAGTTTCACGGAACTCTACGACTCCACGAAGACCGTGGCGAAACAGATTGCAGAGAAAGACAAGTATATACTTCAAGGGCAGTTCCGAGGAACTTCGGCAAACGTTATTTCGCTCGGTGCGTACAACGTTCCGCAAGGTTCGGTAGTGGTAACGGCAGGAGGAGTAACGCTGACCGAGGGGAGCGATTACAGCGTGGATTACTCGGCGGGAGAGGTTACGATACTTAATCAAAGCATCATTGATGCCGGAACATCGGTAAACGTGAGTCTTGAAAGTCTTAGCGACTATGCACAGGAACGAAAGACCATGATTGGTTTTAACTGGCAGTACGATTTCTCTAAAAATTTCCAACTTAGCGGAACGTTCCAACATCTTTCGGAACAAGCACTCACTACAAAAGTGGCAATGGGAAGCGAACCGCTGAACAATACCATTTGGGGTGTGAACCTTAACTGGAAGCATGAGAGCCAGTGGCTCACCAATCTTCTTGATAAAATTCCTTTCCTGCACTGCACGCAGCCGTCGCAGATTTCGTTCAACGGAGAGTTTGCACAACTTATCGCAGGCAAAGCAAAAGGTACGCAGGACAATGCGTCGTATCTTGATGATTTTGAGAATACCAAGAACTCAATTGACGTTAGCGCACCCACATCGTGGGTGATGTCGAGTGTGCCGACGATGTTTAAGGAATATAGTGACAAAACAACACTTGCCGGCGGATACAATCGTGCTTTGTTGTCGTGGTATAACATAGACAGACTGTTTACCAATCGCTCTTCATCGCTTACACCGGGGCACATCAAGAGCGACCTTAACCAACTTTCAAACCATTATGTACGCGAGGTGTATGTTGACGAACTTTATCCCAACCGCGACCAGAGCAGTTACAGTGGTGCGACATCAACATTGCCTGTACTCAATCTTGCTTTTTATCCGGCGGAACGCGGAGCATACAACTTCGACCCACAACTCAACAGCGACGGTACACTCCCTAATCCTCAACGACGATGGGGCGGCATGATGCGCAAACTTGACACCAACGATTTCGAGGCTGCCAACATAGAGTACATAGAGTTTTGGATGCTCGACCCGTTCATATATACACGTCAGGACGGAACGGCAGCGCGACACAGCGGTGATCTCTTCATCAACCTCGGAGAGATGAGCGAGGATATTCTGCGCGACGGAAAGAAATTCTATGAGAGTGGAATGCCGGTAGATGGCTCGCAGAGTTTTACCACAACGCAGTGGGGCAAGATACCCACTCAATCTACGGTGACATACGCATTTGCCACAACCAAAGGCTCGAGACAGTTGCAGGATGTGGGATACAACGGACTCACCAATCAGGAAGAGACAAGTTTTGCCACATATCAGAATTTCCTCAACACCGTGAGACAGAAAGTGACGGGACCGGCACTCGACAGCATCATGGCAGACCCCGCAAACGATGACTACCACTATTACCGCGGACGCGACCTCGACCAGATAGAGGCACCGATATTAAAGCGTTACAAGCGCGTGAACATGCCGCAAGGAAACTCGCCGGACAGTGATACGCGTACCGAGAGTTACGACACATCGTACAAAACCACACCCGATGTGGAGGACATAAACCAAGATTATACGCTCAACGAGTACGAGAAATATTTCCAGTACAGAGTTGCGATACACCCTGATTCTCTCATTGTGGGCGAGAATTTTATCGTTGACAAGCGTGAGACAACACGCAAACTTCGCAATGGAAACCGAGAGACGGTAAATTGGTATCAGTTCAGGATTCCCATACGCGAATTCACAAGCAGGGTTGGTAACATCTCCGATTTCTCTTCAATTCGTTTCATGCGTATGTTCATGACCGGTTTCGAACGTCCTGTGGTGTTGCGCTTCGGAAGTCTCGACCTCGTGCGAGGAGAGTGGCGCGTATATCAGCAGCAACTGGGAAGCGGCGGTTCGGGCAGAATGGCCGTCAGTGCCGTAAACATAGAGGAGAACAACGACAAGACTCCCGTAAACTATGTCCTACCTCCGGGAATACGGCGGGAGCAGGATCCGACGCAACCGCAACTTACCGAAAGCAATGAACAGGCACTGGCAATACAAGTAAACAATCTTTCGAACGAAGAGTCGAAAGCGGTTTATAAGAATACCACGATAGACTTGAGACAGTATAAGCGGTTGCAAATGTTCGTACATGCCAACTCGTTTGAGAACAATGTGACAAATCTTCGCGACAACCAACTTGCCGTGTTTGTAAGGCTTGGAAGCGACTATAAAAGCAATTACTACGAATATCTAATTCCTCTTAAACTTACTCCCGCAGGATTTTACGACCGTTATTCTGTGGCAGACTGTCGTGCGGTATGGCCGGAGGAGAACATGCTCGACATAGACCTACGCATATTTACAAACTTAAAGAAAGCGAGAAACATTGCGAAGGCCGGTGGTACAGCGTCTTATAACCGTGAGTATAGCGAGTATGACAACGACCGCCCGAACAACCGTGTCACGATAATGGGTAACCCGACGCTTGGCGAAATAAAGACAATGATTATCGGAGTGCGTAACCTTGACCAAAACAACAAGTCGGGCGAGGTGTGGATAAACGAACTCCGACTTCTGGAATACAATAACGAAGGAGGATGGGCGGCACAGGCTGCACTTAACTTACAGTTGAGTGATGTAGGCACGGTAAACGCAACGGGAAAGTATATGAGCGAAGGCTTCGGAGGTCTTGAAGAGGGAGTAATGGAGCGTTCGCAAGACAACTACAAGACATACAGTGTCACTGCAAACATAGAACTTGGCAAACTATTCCCCGACAAAGCAAAGGTCTCGGCACCTCTATACTATTCGGTGACAAAGGAAGAGAAGAGTCCAAAGTATAATCCCCTTGATACCGACATGCGTCTTGACAATGCACTCAACGCGGCAGGCAGCAAACATGAGCGCGACTCGATAGAGAGCATTGCGGTAACAAAGACCACAAACACCAACTTCTCGCTTTCCAACGTACGAGTAGGGATAGCAACAAAGGCGCACCCGATGCCATACGATCCGGCAAACTTTAGTTTCTCGTATAGTCACAGTCACCGTCGAACATCCGGAGAAACAACGGTTTATGAGACAGAGGACAACTGGCGCGGAGCAATGGGGTATAGTTATACACCGGTATATAAACCATTCGAACCGTTCAAGAAACTTATCAAAAGCAACAGCAAATGGTTTGACATACTGAAACGTTTCGGTTTCAACTGGCTTCCCCAAAACATTGCTTTCAACACCGAGATAACACGCAACTACTACGAGTTGCAGGAGCGTGACATGGAAGACCTGAGCGGCTCGCAACTGCCGCTGACTTTCAGTGAACAGTTCCTATGGAATCGTGATTTCTCAATACGATGGGATATAACGAAGAACTTGCACATGAATTTCCAAAGTGCGACACACGCAGAGATAGAAGAGCCATATACGCCAATCAATAAAGATTTGTACCCCGACCGTTATACCGCATGGAAAGACTCTGTAAAGACATCGCTGTGGCATTTCGGCTCGCCACTCGATTACAATCAGTCGTTCTCGTTATCTTATCAGTTGCCGCTTAATCTCATTCCAATATTCAACTGGGTTAATGCAGATGCCAACTACACATCTACTTACAGTTGGGTGCGTGGAACCGATCTCGAAGACGGCACATCGCTGGGAAACACTATCAGCAACAACCGCAATCTAAGCATTAACGGCTCGTTCAACATGGAGAGGCTGTACAATAATATTCCTTTCCTCAAAAAGACAAACGAGCGTTTCAACAAAATGGGAAATGATGTTTCCAAAAAGAAGCCTTCGAAGACAGAGAAAAATAATAATGAAAGCAATAAGGAAAAGACCGAATTGCCCAAAAATAAGAATACATTTGAGAAAGAGATAACTTTGATGCCCGATACTGTAATTACCGTGAATCATGGACGTAAATCGAAACGTCTCGTGGTTTCGGCAAGGACAAGCGATGGAAAGATTTTCCCACTTAAATATAAAAAGGTGGGGCAGGACCAGATAAAGATTACATCCAAGGTGGACTCCGCAACGACGTTGAAACTGACTGTTTATGCCAAACCTTCGCTTGAAGATAAAGGTTGGTATAAGACGGCTCAGTGTGTGGCACGTGTATTGATGATGGTACGTTCCGTAAGTTTGTCTTATCGCAATCAGTATTCGATGTCATTGCCGGGTTTCTTGCCTAATGTGGGTGATTTCCTCGGGCAACGTCGTGGAGACATAATGTCGCCGGGACTCGATTTCGCTTTCGGACTTACGGGCGACAGTTATCTTGAAAAAGCTGCAAGGAACGGATGGCTGCTCATGAACGACAGTGTTGCTACGCCGGCTACGATAAACAACAACATTGACCTTCAGTTGAGAATGACGCTTGAACCTGTTAAAAACCTTAAGATAGACCTCAATGCCGCACGTACCGAGAACCGTGCCAGCAGCATTCAATATATGTATGAGGGGCGGCCGACGACGCGTAGCGGCACATTTACAATGACGACAATATCGCTGAAGAGCGCATTCGAAAGCATAGGCTCGGCAAACAGCGGCTATCATTCTGCTACGTTCGAACATTTCTGTCGTTCTCTGGCAGGATTCCGTAACCGCATCGAGGCACAGTATGAGGGTGTGCCTTATCCTTCAAACTCTGCTCTCGCCGGCAAGAGATACTCTTCGGAGGGAACAGAAGGTCGGCTCGGAATATATAGTTCCGATGTGCTGATACCGGCTTTCCTGTCTGCATATACCGGCAGTGGCGGCTCGTCGCTTGACATTTTCCCGGTACTTGCAAAACTGTTGCCCAACTGGACGGTACGATACAGTGGTCTGTCGAGACTGCCTTGGTTCCGCGATGTATTCAAGAGCGTCAACCTGAACCACTCATACAAAAGCATCTACTCGGTGGGTTCTTACAGTACATACAGCACTTTCCAAGAGTATATGAACGGTTTGGGATTCATAAACGATGCCACTACATCGCTGCCAATTCCCTCGTCAATGTATAATGTTTCTTCTGTGAGTATTACCGAGTCTTTCTCTCCGTTGCTCGGAATAGATGTTACATTACAGAACAACATGACATGTAAACTTGAATACCGCAAGACCCGCAACCTGTCGCTTTCTATGACCAGCATACAACTTAGCGAGGCATATAGTAACGACTGGGTAATTGGTATGGGTTACAAGATAAACGATTTTAAGTTGTTCGGCGGAAGAAATCATCGAAAAGTGAAAACTCCAAAGAAAGGTGGCAACAACGATAAAGAAAACAACGGCAGCAAGCAACAAAACAATTCAAAGGGTAAAAGTATCAACCACGACCTTAATCTACGGCTTGACATAAGTTATCGCAGGCAGGCGGCCATCGTACGCGACATTGCCACCATGACAAGTTCGGCATCATCGGGCAATACGGCGTTCAAACTCGCATTCAATGCCGACTATACTCTCTCGCGACTGCTCACGATGAGTTTCTATTACGACTGTCAGACAAACACTCCGTTGCTTACATCGAGCAGTTATCCAACAACGACGCAGGACTTCGGATTCGCACTTAAGTTCTCGTTGACAAGATGACAAAAAGGTCTAATTTATAATCATCAAACAAAATGTTATCAAAAACAAAGATCATTTCATTATTGTTCGCAGTCTTGTTCACGCTCCCGTCATTGGCGGACGACAGTAAAGGGCTGCGACCCAAACTCATTGTAGGCATAGCGGTAGATCAGATGAGATGGGACTATCTCTATCGATTTTACAACGAATATACAACCGGAGGCTTCAGAAGAATGCTCTCCGAAGGATATTCTTTCGAAGATTGCCAAATAAACTATATTCCATCGGTTACGGCAGTAGGACATACTTCTGTTTACACCGGCTCTGTTCCGAGCATTCATGGCATTGCCGGCAACAATTTTCTTATTGATGGAAAATTTGTATATTGTACCGAGGATACTACCGTACAGACCGTTGGCAGCAAGACGAGAGCGGGCGAGATGTCGCCACGTAACATGCTTGCAACAACGATAGGAGACGAACTCAAGACTGCCACAAACTGGAAATCGAAAGTTATCGGTATCTCATTTAAAGACCGTGCTTCCATATTGCCGGCAGGACATTCGGCAGATGCAGCATATTGGTTCGACAAGAAGGAAATGTGTTTCATTACCTCAACTTATTACATGTCGTCGCTGCCTTCATGGGTAGAAGCATATAACAAAGAGATAGGCAGTGCGGTTAAAAAACTGAAGCCGATAGATACCGGCACACGAAAATTTACAAACACGGCAGACATAATACAATATTCGCCTTACGGAAACCTTATTGTGGAGGAAATGACAAAACACGCAATAGCAGGAGAGAAACTCGGTCAGCGCGGCGAGACAGACATGATTTGCATAAGTTTCTCGTGTACAGATATTGCAGGTCATGCTTTTGGTACACATTCAGAGATTGTACACAACATGTATATAGAACTCGACAAACAATTGGCCGACTTGTTTAACTATCTCGACCAAACAATAGGCAAGGGCGAATATGTCGCTTTTCTAACGGCAGATCATGGTGCGGCAAACGGAATATTGCAAAATCAGAAACATAAGATTCCATCAGACGGATTTTTCATCAACCGTGAAACAGAGGAAGTAAATAAATTCCTTGCATCGAAATATGCCGGACGGAAAGAACTCGTTGAGGGGATAATGGACTACAAGGTGGTAATAGACCGAAAGGCTGCTGCCGGTCTCGATTTCAATACATTAAAGGCAGACATCATGGAATACTTCACGAAACGTCCGTTGGTGTCACATGTGGTTGACCTTGACAACATCTCTGCTGCCAGTGTACCTTCTTACATTCGCGAAAAAATATATAACGGTTACAGCCGTGGACGCAGCGGCGACATTCAGTTGATATTGAAGCCCGCAGTATATGGCGTACGAGGAGAAATAGGAGAGGGTACTACTCATGGCTGTTGGAATCCGTACGATTGTCATATACCATTTGTTTTGATGGGGTGGGGTGTTCCGCACGGCTCATGTCCTACCGAGGTTCACATCACTGACATTGCTCCCACCGTATGCAATCTTGTACACATACAAATGCCGAGCGGCTGCATAGGTATGCCGAGAGCAATGGAATAAACGAATTTCAGGCAGAACTTCAAGTTAGGAGTTCTGTCTGAAATTTTTATGTGTTGAGCATTCAAAAGCAAATGTGAGACCTTTGAAGCATTCTGAAAGGGCTCCTCTTAGGGAGCCTTTAATTATTCAAAGGTCTCAAAAGAGGAATGAGAGTTCTTTTGTGTTTTATAAAAACAAACACCGAAAAGTTATTCCAATTTAACTTTTCGGTGAAGTGGGCTTTTTAAGGAACGACTGTGCAAGTATTTGCTTAGGGTAATGAGACTTGTTGAATAGCTTATTATAGTATGTTTACATTTAAATGTTTAACCTCGCTGATAATAAGGATAAATCGTCAACAGAATTCCTTTCATATCTTTCATGTAAAAACAATTTAAATCCATTTGCCAATTTTTGTTCTAAGAATTGATAAAATATGTTATGTACCCCCCTTTTATTGTAGGTTCTTATTATTCGTGTTCTGATCATATCTGAGTCTATCTTTTTGGCTGTTGACAAAAATCTTCTCAAAAATACAGAACTTATAGAATATACCATTTCTCTCTTTATAGTGCTATTTGCCGAGTTAGAGTTCTTGACTTTATTTATATTACCATTTAAGACCTCATAAACAGATACTCTCGGAAGAACCAATGACAAGACTTCTTTTTTATATTTGGAATGTGTAAATACA
The DNA here is from genome assembly GCF_003932845.1 of Prevotella sp. OH937_COT-195. Taxonomy (GTDB): domain Bacteria; phylum Bacteroidota; class Bacteroidia; order Bacteroidales; family Bacteroidaceae; genus Prevotella. The sequence goes on along the minus strand of NZ_RQZH01000004.1, from coordinate 2,978 downwards.
ATAGTGTGGTCAAAGATAAGAGAATATTCTTTTAGTTGTTCTGGAAGTCTTCTAAGGTTATCTTTATCGCTTTTTATTTCAATAGCATAAGTTTCCCCCTGGTATAAAACTAATAGATCTGCAACCTTTCTACTTGTACCATACATTACTTCATTGCCAATGATGATTCCTGGGTATCGTCCAATGAGGTATTCTATAACAGTTATTTTTATCTCATCTGCTGGACGTGTAGTTAATGCCATAAGTTAAATTTTTAATCTCAAAATTTGCTGCACAATATGAGAATTCATACGAACTGAGATCCAAAATGATGGGGAAGCAGAAGGTGCATATCCTAATGAACATTTTATAATCTGCGAATATCCCCATTCGTCTATCCATTTCTAATGGGATTTATTGAACCGTAATCTTCATATACCACTTCAGAGTGTCGAGCTCTTACCATCTCGAACAAATCTATTTCTTTGAGATCAAAAGTATCACTATGGTCATCTCCTATTTCACTAATATTATTAGGAAATGTTGTAGAGCATATTATAATTGTATATCTTTTCTTGCCTAAAGTTTCTTTAATTTCTTGAACCTTTCTAATGCAAATTTCTGCAGGATTCTTGTAAGATGCAGCTAGAATACAACCACAATCAAGAAGTATAAGTAAATCATTAGAATTAGGCAAATATTTACTAATTAATTTAATATCATCTATAGCGATCTCATTTTCAAGAGAGAATCTATACATGAGCGTTTGGAAGACACTGCTTAACTTCTCAACTTGCCTTCTGATATTATCATCAAAAACTTCATCGTCATAATTCATAATAACAGAAGGAATTAATGACTGGAAATTGTATTCTGTTTTGAATGATGTGATTCTATTTACTCACTTGGAGTATCCATCATGAGGCTCAAAAAGTTCATCTATTTCCCTTGACGACAAATTAATATCAGAGGTCACATCTAGAGCAATAGAATGACTTTTAAAAATTTGGGCTACCTTTTCTAACTTTTTTTCGTATGGATAAATAAAATTAGGTTCTGTTTTCGAGCCAATATTTTTTCCACGTCCACGGGTAAGTTCTACTATTGGTAAAATTTTATTAAGATTGGAAGAAGAAAGATTTTGCATAGCTCTTAGCTCTGCATCACCTGTTTTAACTATAACACAATATTTTTTTCATCATTCCTTGGTTTTAAACCCCAACTGCTTTACTCTATACTGCATTGCAGCAGCTGACACACCTAAAAGATTAGCCAATTCTCCAACGTTTCGGATATTCCGATTAACAATTAACCCCATAACTTTATCTTCAGGCATTAATAATCTTGAAGCAAAATCATTTGCAGTTCTTTCGATATTATTATTAGATAATCCTCGAAAAAAAACGGTATCAATGAACTCTTCACTATCAGATTTGTGCAATACATAATGTGCTAACTCATGCCCAAGAGTAAATCTCTGACGATTTTTGTGATGCAATTTGTTTACACTTATTATCCACTTATCTCCTCTACGAGAAAGGGTTCCAGAAATAGATGGGTCTAATTGCGTATATGCAATATCAATATCAGGAAATAGGGTTATCAATCCTTCAATGTTAAGCTCATCCTCATTATATAAATTCCTCTCTTTAGCGGCATTAAGTAAACTCTCCACTGTAGTAAACAGCAGATTCTCATCTTTAGAATGTTCCTGAGACAAATACCTAAGTCTCCGAGTTCCTCGTGTACCCATTATTTACCCTCCCTTACCCTCTTCCATTTCTATTCCTTTTCCAAAAATAGATTCCTTTGCATGAAAATTTTCTTGTATCTCACCCAACTGTACCATAATATCTTTCTGTTTGCTGATAACATCCTCTATTAGAGAATTTTGAGAATCAAACTCTTCATAAGTAATAAACTCCCCAACAATACTCCCTGTAATAGACTCAACAATATCATTTCGTACATCTCGATAGTTTCTAAGCATTTCCTTTAGTTCTATACGAATGTCTGCTTTGAGCCTATTAGAAATATTATTTTGCTCTTTATCAATCTCTTTTACCTTGTCTTCAAACTTTCTTTCAAAGGTCTGTTTCATAGAAAAATACGTTCCAAATGTAAACAAGACAAACATGACGCCTAAGACCCCAACTAATGTGTCATAATATGAAGTAATGCGAGATGCAAATTCATCTGAAGTAATCAATTCTCCATTGCTCCTCATTTCTTTAAGGAACTTAGTTTTACTTATGTCTACTTTGTATATTCTTTTCTGATTATTAATAGATTGAACTAATTCGCTAGTATCGGATGATATATAAACTTTCCGTGTGGTCGCAAAGACATAGTTGTAAGGATTAAACCATAAAAAAAGCGCAGATATGCAAATGATAAACCCACTTAAAAATTTTAGGATTACCATTCTTTTTTCCAGACCACTATGATTTTTTTAAGAATAAATTCATACTAAATTATTTTTTTAACAAAATATCAGCGATATTGTCACAAAACGATTTCTCAATTATCATACAGTGGCAATATTACATTAGCATTTAAATATGCTGACCAATGTGCCTCTTTAAGGAAACCTTAAGATCTACATCCGCAGAAATTCTATTGCAAAGGTATAAAATATATTTAATTCTATGATAATAAAACTATAAAATAATTAGATATTATTTTTTAGACTTCCCGACTTGTAGAGTCAACCAGCAAGTGCAAAATTACAAAACGTTTTTGAAGAACTCGCATTTTGGTGTGGAAAAGTTTAATTTTTCCCTCGGTCTTTCGTTCAATTTCTTTTGTATTGACATAATTCTCTTGTCCGTATATTGATCAAACGAATCCTTTTTCGGTATATATTGTCTGATTAACTTGTTTGTATTCTCAACGGTTCTTTTTTGCCATGAAGAATATGTATCAGCGAAGTACACAGGTACGCCTAAGTATTTGGTGATGTCCTTATGTGCCGCAAATTCAGGTCCATTATCAGTGGT
>NZ_RQZH01000030.1 GCF_003932845.1 Prevotella sp. OH937_COT-195 | reverse complement strand
AACTTCAAAGGCGAATGCAGGGGCACATGTCCGGCATGCGAACAAGAAGTGAAATACATCGAGAAACAACTTAACGCGCGCCGCATGCTGGGCAAGGCTGTAACTATAATAGGCGTAAGCACCGGTATCGCCGCACTGTCATCGTGCAGTCAAAAGTCAACACAAAATCCTGACGCATTCAGTGGTATCATAGATATGAATTCTTACGAACGTTACATAAAATTACAGCAAGACCAGGATAATGATGGAACGGTATTGAAAGGAAAAGTTTCCAGAGATGTTGATTCTACTGCATGCGGAAAATTTGCCCCGCCTACTTCCGATGAAGAAAAAAAGTACAAGGAAAAGTAAAAGCAGAATAACAAACACTTATCACAACATGGAAGAGAAAGAACGGATAGTGCAACTCCGAAAGGAATTGCATGCCCACAACTATAGATATTACGTACAGAACAGTCCAACGATAAGCGACAGGGAATTTGATTTCCTAATGAAAGAATTGCAGCAATTAGAGGAACGGCATCCTGATATGGACGACCCGAACTCACCCACCCGGCGCGTGGGAAGCGACCTTAACCAAGAATTCCGACAGGTGAAGCACCGCTACCCGATGCTCTCTCTCACCAATACCTACAACGAACAGGACGTGCGCGACTGGTTCGAAAGCGTGGAACGTGGACTGGCAGGCGAGCCGTTCGAAGTGTGCTGCGAACTGAAATACGACGGATTGTCAATATCTCTCAACTACGAGGACGGCAGGCTAAAACAGGCTGTGACGCGCGGCGACGGAGTACAGGGTGACGATGTGACGGAAAACGTGAAGACAATACGAACAATACCGCTCGTCGTCAACCGAGGAACAAACCTATCCCCCACTCTCACCACCGCAGCCACAACAGAGAAACATCCATCGTTTGAAATACGAGGAGAGATTCTCATGCCGTGGAAATCGTTTGAGCGACTGAACGCAGAGCGTGAAGCAGCCGAAGAACCGCTCTTCGCCAATCCGCGCAACGCCGCAAGCGGAACACTGAAAAGCCAGAAGAGCGAGGTGGTGGCGCAACGCGGACTCGATGCTTACCTATATTACATGCTTGGCGACGAACTGCCCTCCGATGGCCATTACGAAAACCTTATGACCGCTGCTTCATGGGGATTTCAAGTTGTGCCACGAAATGGGAACTGCATCAAGAAAGCCACTTCGGTGGAAGAGATTTTCGAATTTATAAACCATTGGGACAAAGAACGCAAGAACCTGCCTGTGGCAACAGACGGTATAGTGCTGAAAGTGAACTCTATGCGCCAGCAACGCGCACTGGGTTTTACGGCAAAAAGTCCGCGATGGGCAATAGCCTATAAGTTCAAGGCGGAACGGGCTTGCACCCGACTCGTGGAAGTAACCTACCAAGTGGGACGCACGGGAGCAGTGACTCCGGTGGCAAACATGGAACCGGTGCAACTTGCCGGGACAACCGTAAAGCGTGCAACGCTTAACAACGAGGATTTCATCAACAGTTTCGACCTACACATCGGTGACTATGTGTATGTGGAAAAGGGCGGTGAGATAATACCAAAAATCGTGGGTGTAGATCTTGAAAACCGACCTCTCATGTCGCAGCCTGTAAGGTTTGCAAGGTGCTGTCCGGAGTGCGGCACACCGTTGGTGCGAATAGACGGGGAGGCGGCTCACTACTGTCCGAACGACACCGAATGTCCGCCACAGATAAAGGGACGGATAGAACATTTCATAAGCAGGCGCGCAATGAACATCGATTCGCTCGGTCCGGAGACCATAGACGACTACTACAACCGCGGATTGATACACAACATTGCCGACCTGTACGACATAACCGTCAACCAAATAAACGGCGACGGGAGCAGGGAGAAATCGGCAAGAAAAATCGTGGCGAGCATCGATGCCTCGCGCAAAGTGCCTTTCGAGCGTGTCGTGTTCGCACTCGGCATTCGTTTCGTGGGCGAGACATCGGCACGACTGCTTGCCAGACATTTCAAAGACATTGACTCGCTAATGGCGGCAACCGAGGAAGAACTGCAAGAAGTGGAAGGCATCGGCGAGGTTATGGCACGCAACTTAACAGGGTATTTCCAAAACGAACAGAATCTCCAAATACTACGACGACTACGCGAAAACGGACTGCAAATGTCGCTCGCAGACGGACAGATGTCGCCGGCAAGCAACCTGCTGACAGGAAAGTCGATTGTGATAAGCGGCATTTTCGAACATCACAGTCGGGAAGAGTATAAAATGATGATAGAACGGAACGGTGGGAAAAACGTTGGGAGCATATCATCAAAAACATCGTTCATACTCGCAGGCGAAAACATGGGACCGAGCAAACTGCAGAAAGCAGAAAAACTCGGCATACCGCTAATGTCCGAGCAGGATTTCCTTGACATGCTTTCCGTGTGACACTTCCAACAACCGTGTCTGCGACATGTATCCGCACGAAAAATGATTTGGGCGGAATTGCACACCAAAAACGCCCAAATTGCCAACTAATTTCGGCGGTTTTACCATGTCGGACAATAAAAAACAAGCACAGACCGAACAACACAAAAAGAGCATTATATCCTATTTTTCGGCAATTTTAGCACAAAATCATAAAAAATGTGCAATTATTTTTGGAGGTAAAAAGAAAAATATTATTTTTGCAACCTATATGTAAAAACAGTATGAATACAATACACAACTTTGAAGAATTGAGAGAAAAACTGCGCCGGGGCGCACCATGTCGCGTGGCAGCAGTTGAAGCAACCGACGAGCATTCGGGCGAGGCGGTGGAGAAAGCCGTGAAAGAAGGCTGGGCAGTAGTAAAGAACTTTGCCACGGGCGACCCGCAACAGTCGGCAAACGAAGCGGTGGCAATGGTACGCAGGGGCGAAGCCGACGTAATAATGAAGGGCATAATAAACACCGATGTGTTGCTGCGCGCGGTGCTGAACAAGGAGCAAGGACTGCTGCCGAAAGGGAACGTGCTGACACACTTGAGCGCAATCTACCTGCCGATGCTGGGAAGAATAGTGTTCATGGGAGACCCGGCGGTAATACCATACCCCACACTCGAGCAGCGCGAGGCGATAATACGTTACGCCGTAAAACTGGCGGCGGCATACGGGATAGAAGAACCGCGCATCGCACTTATACACTGCACAGAGAAAGTATCGGATAAATTCCCGATCACACTCGATTATCAACAACTAATAGAAAAATGCGAACGAGGAGAATTCGGAAAGGCAATAGTTGACGGACCGACAGACTTGAAATGTGCCATCTGCAAGGAATCGGCAGACATAAAAGGAATAAAAAGCAGGCTCGAAGGACGGAGTGACGTGCTGCTTATGCCGGACATAGAGGCAGGAAACGTGTTTTACAAGACATTGACGGCATTCACAGACGCACAACTTGCCGTGGGACTGATGGGTGCGGCATGTCCAATATCGCTCACTTCGCGCAGCGACAGCACAGACACAAAACTCAACTCGCTCGCAATGGCATGTCTGCAAGCATCAATGGAAAGGAAATAAACCACATATTATAATAAGTAATAAAAGAAAAACATCTAATTTAAAACTTATATGAAGATACTCGCAGTAAATCCCGGAATGATTTCAACAAAGTTTGGAGTGTTCGAAGACGAGAAGATGGTAATGAAGGAATGCATCAATCACCCATACGAAGAATTGTGCAAATACCCGAATATCATGGACGAGTTCGACTATCGCAAGGATACCATTGTCACCGAACTGAAAAACCGAGGATACGACATGAACTTCGATGTAATAGTGGGACGAGGAGGACTCGTTAAGCCAATAGAGAGCGGGGTTTACGAACTCAACGACAAGGTAATCGAAGACACGAAACACCCGCGCCTGCACCACGCCTGCAACCTCGGGTCGCTAATAGCACTCGCCATGGCGAAAGACATACCGGGCTGCCGCGCATTTACCGTGGATCCGGGTGTGGTGGACGAACTAGACGACGTGGCTCGCATCACCGGAATCCCCGAAACACCGCACCGCACGATATGGCACGCGCTGAACCAACGCGAGATAGCAAAGAGACATTGCCGCGAAAACGGACTGAAATACGAGGAACAGGATTTGATAGTGTGCCACCTCGGAAGCGGTATCTCGTTCGCAATGCACCATCACGGAAGAGCAATAGAGTGCTGCGATGCCCTGAGCGGAGACGGACCTTTCAGCCCATCGCGAGCCGGGGCAATATCACCGGTTGACATAATACGTCTATGCTTCTGCGGAAAATATAACGAAGAGGAGATGCTGCGAAAGATAAACGGACACAGCGGACTGACTGCACACCTCGGTACCAACGACGTACGCGAAGTGGAGAAACGAATAAACGAGGGAGACAAACACGCAAAACTGGTTCTCGACGCAATGATATACAGCATAGCACGGCATCTTGCATCGCTCGCACCGGCAACTTACGGTCATGTAGATGCCGTGATACTAACAGGTGCCATAGCACACAGCAAATATGTTAGCGAGGGCATCAAGAAGCGCATAGAATATCTCGCACCGGTATTCGTATATCCGGGAGAGGACGAACTCGCCGCACTTGCCAACAACGCATACCGCGCACTGAAAGGAGAAGAGAAAATAAAGATATACGAATAAGCCTCGACCCTTCTGCCGAAACAATGGCAGAAGGGTCGCTTTTTAATGCAAACCAATATAAAAACCGACATTAACTTGCCCGTTAGCGAATAAATAACTAACTTTGAAGCCCCGTAAACAAAAGAGACAAAGAATGACGCACATACGGGGATAAACAGACATGCACTAATGAGAATAGATATTATAACCGTGCTGCCGGAAATGATTGAAGGCTTCATAAGAGAGTCAATATTGGCAAGGGCACAGAAAAAGGGACTGGCAGAGATATGCCTGCACAACCTCAGAGACTACACCACGGACAAGTGGCGACGAGTAGATGACTACCCGTACGGAGGCTTCGCAGGAATGGTAATGCAGATAGAACCTATAGACAGGTGCATATCGGCACTAAAAGAGCAACGACACTACGACGAGGTGATATTCACTTCGCCGGACGGAGAGCCGTTCAACCAGCACACCGCGAACGATTTGTCGCTCAAAGAGAACATCATTATACTGTGCGGTCACTACAAGGGCGTTGACCAAAGGGTGCGGGATCATCTCATAACACGCGAGATAAGCGTCGGAGATTTTGTTCTCACGGGTGGCGAACTGCCTGCGGCAATCATCGCAGACGCCGTGGTGCGCATAGTGCCGGGCGTAATCGGCGACGAACAGAGTGCACTCTCAGACTGCTTTCAAGACGATCTCCTCGCAGCACCGATATACACACGACCGGCGGAATACAAGGGTTGGAAAGTGCCGGACATTCTGCTAAGCGGTCACGAGGCCAAGATAAAACAATGGGAAATGGATCAGGCGGTGGAAAGAACCAGACGACTGCGACCCGACTTGCTCAAATAACAACAAACCGCATTGTGCGCGGCAGGCTTTTCATGGCAGCAAGAAAGATTTGCCGCACACCGGTATTACACTGCACAAAAACGTACAACAATACAACTGCTGCGCCAACAACGACATTATTTCACATACAAATATTGGCCGGAAATATTCTCAACACCCGTAAAGTATTTTCTAATCTTCTTTCAAGAATCTCTCTCCGAGTTTGAAACCTTCCTCGTAAAGACGTTCGAGTTTTTCCACATCGCGTGTCATCAAGCCAACCTCCATCGGTCGTTCCGGTCGTATGCAAACGATGCTTCCCTCGCTCTCAAGACGGTCAACCATATCGAGTTGGGCGTTATATATGGCGATGCGACGGCCGAGTACTTCGCACAGATGCGGGAATTTCTTGTACATTATGTTCGGAATCGTAATATCCTTGCCGGTACTGCGGAATCCCTTGTTGCGCGTCAACACCACAACATTTTTGCGATACCCTTTCTCCACGGCACGCATCACTGGAATATTGTCAATTATACCTCCGTCGAGCATAGGCACACCGTCAACCATAACCATCTTGCTTACGTACGGCAACGAACTCGATGCACGCACAATGTCGAGCGCACGCTGTTTGTCTGACTTCTCGGAGAGATAACACGGAGTTCCCGTCAGGCAGTTTGTCGTCACCATTTCATATTCCGTCCGGCTTGAAAAGAACGTATCCCAATCGAAAGGCAGCAGTTTGTTGGGGAAATCTTCGTACAATAGTTTCCTGTCGAAGATGCACCCTTGTGTTATCAGATGACGCAGTCCGATATAGTCGTAACGCCCCATAAAATCGATGTTCGATATGCGTGCCCTGCGCGGTTGCCGACTAATATACGACATGCCGTTGCACGCTCCCGCCGATACTGCCACCACATAACGAAAATAAACGTCGTGCTTCATAAACGCATCAAGCACACCCGTGGTGAACACGCCACGCATTCCGCCTCCCTCAAGTACCAATCCGGTTTTCCTGTCAATCTCCATCACATAAGATATTACGGTGCAAAGATAACAAAAAAAATACAATCCGTTTATTACTACGACAAAATATGACATCAAAAAGAGTATATACCATTCGTTTACATTTATTTAGAAATAATATTTGTTAGTTTATAAATAATATTCGTATATTTGCATCGTCATTTGAAAAACAACGAATCATGTTTAACAAAGAGGTTTATTCACAACGCCGCACACAACTGAAAAAGTTGGTAAAAAGCGGTGTAATAATATTGTTCGGCAACAACGAGTCGCCAAACAACTATCCTTCAAACTCGTATTACCCGTTCCGTCAGGACTCATCGTTCCTATACTATTTCGGGCAACGCCGCGACGGACTGGTCGGTGTCATCGACTGCGACAACGACCGCGAAATACTCATCGGCAACGACATCGACATCGAGGACATAGTATGGTACGGCTCGGTTGACAGCGTTAGCGACATGGCTGCACAGGTAGGTATCAGCGACAGCCGACCGATGGCTCAACTGCAAACAATTTGCAATGATGCGAAGAAGTCCGGGCGCACCATACATTTTCTTCCGCCATACCGGTTCGACACCAAGATACAAATAATGGATCTGCTCGGCATTCACCCTTCGCAACAGAAAGAGGCCGCATCGGTAGAACTGATAAAAGCAGTAATAAAAATGCGTCAGGTGAAAACCGACATCGAGATTGCAGAGATAGAGAAAGCATGTGCCATAGGTTATAAGATGCACACCACGGCAATGCGCCTGACACGACCGGGACTGACCGAGAAATATGTAGGCGGACAAGTCGATGGCATCGCACACTCGATGGGCGAGCAGGTAAGTTTTGCCACCATATTCACGCAGCACGGTGAGATAATGCACGGCACACCGTCTTACGACATACTCGAAAGCGGTCGTCTCGCATTGTGCGACTCGGGCGCAGAGAATGCCGAAAACTACTGCTCCGACAACACCCGCACATTCCCCGTAAACGGGAAATACTCACAGCGTCAACTCGAAATATACAGCATCGTGGAAGCATGTCACGACTACGCGCTCAGTGTTTCGAAACCCGGCGTACTCTACTACGACGTACACATGGGCGTATGCCGGATGATGATAGAACGCCTCAAGGAGGTGGGGCTGATGAAAGGCGACACCGACGAGGCACTGCATGCGGGAGCACACGCAATGTTCCTGCCACATGGATTGGGTCACATGATGGGTTTGGACGTACACGACATGGAAGGATTGGGACAGAACTACATCGGCTTCGATGACGAGATACAACCTTCGAGTCAGTTCGGCACGGCGAGTCTGCGATGCGGAAAAAGACTGCAAGAGGGCTTCGTTGTCACCGACGAACCGGGAATATATTTCATTCCGGCACTCATCGACGATTGGCGCGCACGCGGTATGCACCGCGATTTCATAAACTATGAACTGCTGGAAACATACAAGGATTTCGGCGGAATACGCATCGAAGACGACATACTGATAACGGCAGACGGCTGTAGATTCCTCGGCAAGGACATCATTCCGTACCACCCGAAAGACGTAGAGGAGTATATGGCAAACAACCGCATCGATTTGTGGATGTAGAAAAATCACGCGATTAAACAAATGTGAAATTTAATTATTTAATAAATAAAGAAAACCCAAACAACAATGAAGAAAATCTTAACGCTCGCCGTGGTGGCAATGCTCGCCACAGGCGCAATGGCACAGGAAAAGGAAGAAAACAAGAACAAGCCTGTGTTCACCACCATCAAGGCTATGCCCATCACAAGTATCAAAGACCAAAGCCGCTCCGGCACATGCTGGGCATACTCTACACTCTCATTCTTCGAGAGCGAGATACTGAAAGCAAGCGGCAAAAACTTGGATCTCTGCGAGATGTTCATTGCCAACAAGGACTACATGGAGCGTGCCATACTTACCGTACGCATGCATGGTGACAGCCAATTCTCACAAGGAGGATCGGCAGGTGACGTTCTCGACATCATAAAACGTCACGGTATTTGTCCGGAAACGGCAATGCCGTTGCCCGGCACAATGCAGGGCGACTCGCTCGCAAATTTCAACGAGTTCTTCGATGTAATGTCACCATTCGTTGACGCAGTGGCAAAAAACAAGGCCAAGAAAATATCGAATCAATGGCGTGTCGGATTGCAGGGCATCATAGATGCATACCTCGGCAAGTGCCCGGAGAAATTCGTATATGAAGGAAAAACATACACCCCGAAGCAGTTCGCAGAAAGCCTCGGCATCAATTGGAACGACTATGTGAGCATAACAAGTTACACACACCACCCATTCTACACCTCATTCCCGGTAGAAGTTCAGGACAACTGGCGTTGGGATCGCTCTTACAATGTGCCGATGGACGAGATGATGCGCATCATAGACAACGCACTCGACAACGGATATACCATAGCATGGGGCGGTGACGTGAGCGAAGAAGGCTTCACACGCAAGGGTCTCGGCATCGCATACGACACCAAGGCAGTGCAGAGCCTCTCAGGAAGCGATGCCGCACGCTGGTTGAAACTCAAACCGGGAGAGAAGAAGAACAAACTCGACTCGCTCGGCATAAACGCACCCGAAATAGTTCCCACACAGCAAATGAGACAGGAAGGTTTCGATAAATGGGAACTGACCGACGACCACGGCATGCACATCTACGGACTGGCAAAGGATCAGAACGGCAAGGAATACTACATGGTAAAGAACTCATGGGGAGAATACGGCGACTACAAAGGCACATGGTACATGACAAAGGCCTATGTCGCAGCCAAGACAATGGACTACCTCGTGAACAAGAATGCCATACCAAAGGATATACGCAAGAAATTGGGAATATAATAAATATCCTGACTTGAAAATACAAAAAACGGCTTGTCGCTCCAATAGCAAAAAGGGGCAGCAAGCCGTTTTAATATTCGCATGCGGCAACACAACGTGCGGCACACGGCATAACCACAACCAATTTCGGCGGTTTTGCCAAACAATTTCGCCGAAATTGCAACATAAAACCGCCGAAATTGCTTTACGAAAGAAGGCAAAACAAAAAGCAAAAAGAAATTACACAGAAATTAGTTTATACCGAATTTGTATATATCATTTTTATTTGCTAACTTTGGAGGCGCGTTTGCGCAATTCATAAAACATCCTTTCCCACGCATGCGTAATTACAAAAGCAGGTTCTGCCGGTGATTTACGATGGTGGGGAGAGGCGTATGATTACGAAAGAAATAAAAACAATATAAATGCATTTTAAATGGAACCACGAGACACCATCACCGGAACAACAGAAAGCGGCTGAAGAACTTGCCGCGAAGTTGGGAATGTCGCCCGTGCTGGTTTCAATCCTGATAAGACGCGGCATAACGACAGAGTCGGCAGCCAAGCGATTCTTTCGTCCGCAACTCGGCGATCTGCTGAACCCGTTCCTGATGAAGGACATGGACATTGCCGTTGACAAACTGAACGACACCATGGGGCGCAAGGAACGCATCATGGTATATGGCGACTACGACGTTGACGGTTGCACCGCCGTTGCTCTTGTGTATAAATTTCTGCAACAGTACTATTCCAACATAGAGTATTACATACCCGACCGCTACGAAGAAGGCTACGGCGTGAGTTACAAGGGAATAGACTATGCCAAAGAAGTAGGTGTCAAACTCATTATTATTCTCGACTGCGGGATAAAAGCAGTCGATGAGATTGTCTATGCCAAAAGCCTTGGCATAGATTTCATTATCTGCGACCATCACGTTCCGGACGATGTAATGCCGCCGGCAGTGGCAATACTTAACCCGAAACGCCCCGACGACTCCTACCCTTTCAAGCATCTTTGCGGCTGCGGGGTCGGATTCAAGTTCATGCAGGCATTTGCCAAAAATAACGGCATACCGTTCTCAAGACTGATGCCCCTGCTCGACCTCTGTGCCGTGAGCATCGCCGCCGACATCGTTCCCGTGACCGACGAGAATCGCATTCTCGCATTCCACGGACTGAAACAGTTGAATCAAAACCCGAACATCGGACTGAAAGCCATAATCGACATCTGCGGAATGAACGGTCGAGACATATCCATGAGCGACATTGTGTTCAAGATAGGACCGCGCATAAATGCCTCGGGACGAATGGAGAACGGCAAAATGAGCGTTGACCTTTTGGTGGAGAAAGACATATTGGCGGCACTCGAAAAGGCACATAACATCAACGAGTACAATGAGCAACGCAAGGACATCGACAAACACATTACCGAAGAGGCGAACATGATCGTTGAAAGAATAGACAGCCGAAACCACCAAAGCAGCATAGTGCTGTATGATGAGAATTGGAAAAAAGGCGTAATTGGCATAGTGGCATCGAGACTTACCGAACTGTATTTCCGTCCGACGGTGGTTATGACACGCGACGGCGACATGGCTACCGGGTCGGCACGCAGCGTGAAAGGCTTCGACATTTACGGAGCCATAAAGAGTTGCCGCGACCTTTTGGTTAACTTCGGCGGTCATACATACGCCGCAGGGCTGACGCTGAAATGGGACGACTTGCCGGAATTCCGCCGCCGATTTCAGAAATATGTAGAAGAGAATATTCGCAAAGAACAAACAGAGGCGATACTCGACATCGATGCAGAGATTTATTTCAAAGATGTCACAAGAAAATTGCACAACGACCTGAAACGCTTCGCACCGTTCGGGCCGGCAAACACCAAACCGCTGTTCGTGACAAGAGGGGTGTATGACTTCGGTACGAGCAAGGTGGTGGGAAGGCGACAGGAACACATAAAACTGGAATTGGTTGACTCCAACTCGAACAACGTTATGAACGGCATCGCTTTCGGACAGAGCGAGTCGGTACGCTACATAAAGAGCAAGCGGGCATTCAGCATAGCATATACCATTGAAGACAACGTGTTCAAAAAAGGAGACGTGCAACTGCAGATAGAAGACATTAAACCGGAAGACCGGAATGGAGAACCGACGGTTGTCGGTTGACAGTTGCCAATCAACAAAAGATGCCGAACCGGAACGACTATCGAACAATACTGAAAGAATACTGGGGATATGATGATTTCCGGGGGATTCAGCATGAGATAATAGAAAGCATCGGCAGCGGACAAGACACACTGGGACTGATGCCCACGGGTGGGGGCAAATCGATAACGTTCCAAGTGCCGGCAATGGCAATGAAAGGGGTGTGCCTCGTGATAACACCACTCATAGCACTGATGAAAGATCAGGTGACAAACCTACGAAAACTCGGCATAAGGGCGGCATACATAAACAGTAGCATGAGCCATGCAGAGGTGCTTACCACACTCGAGAATTGTGTTTATGGAGGGATACAACTGCTATATGTATCGCCCGAACGGCTCTCTTCGGAACTTTTCCGGATAAAAATCAAACATACAGAGGTGAGTTTCATCACGGTAGATGAGGCACACTGCATAAGCCAATGGGGGTACGATTTCCGTCCGTCGTATCTCGAAATAATAAAGATAAGACAACTTAAACCCGACGCGCCGGTACTCGCACTTACGGCAACGGCAACGCCCGAGGTGGTGGATGACATTCAAGAACGGCTGGGATTTCGCCGGAAGAATGTCTTCAAGATGAGTTTCGAGCGCAAAAACCTCGCATATATAGTCAGACATGCCACCGACAAGGATGAACAATTGCTGCATATCCTCAACTCGGTGAAAGGCAGTGCGATAGTTTATGTGCGCAACAGGAAACGCACGGTGGAACTTGCGAGACTGCTTACGGAAAGCGGCATCGACGCACTGGCATACAATGCAGGATTAGACAGTGAAGTACGCAGTATGCGACAAGAGGAGTGGAGCACGTCGAAAGTGCGCGTGATGGTGGCTACAAACGCTTTCGGAATGGGAATAGACAAGCCGGATGTGAGAGTGGTGATACACATGGATTGCCCCAGTTCGCTCGAAGCCTATTTCCAAGAGGCGGGACGCGCCGGGCGCGACGGCAAGAAAAGTTATGCCGTGCTGCTTTATAACAACGCCGACAGCAGCAAACTTATAAAACGCATAACAGACACCTTTCCTGCCAAAGAATATGTGCAAAAAGTGTACGAACACCTTGCATATTTCTACGAAATGGCTGTGGGCGACGGTTGTGGAGTAACAAAGGAGTTCAACATGGACAAGTTTTGTGTGGCGTTCAAACATTTTCCGGTGCAGGTGGAGTCGGCACTTAATATCCTGACACGTGCCGGATATATAATATACGATGAGGAGAACGGCAACCGCGCACGACTGCATTTCACGCTCGGACGTGAAGAACTATACCGGCTCAATCACCTTTCTGACAGTGAGAATGCCATAATTACCGCTCTGCTGCGCTGTTACGGCGGATTGTTTGTAGATTATCAGTATGTGAACGAGAGTTTTATTGCACAGCAGGCGGGAATGAGCACAGTGGAGGTTTATGCACTACTGAAAGCACTTGACGCGAAACATATCCTGCATTTCATTCCGCAGAAAAAAACACCTTATATAACATATTTGCGCGACAGGGAGGACGGAGAAGACATTGTGTTGACACCCTCGGTGTATGACGACCGAAAGAGCGAAATGGAAAAACGCATAAAGAAAATGACGGAGTATGCCAACAACGACGGTAAATGCCGCTCGCGAATGCTGTTGGGTTATTTCGGAGAGATGCGGTCGGATAACTGCGGACAGTGCGATGTGTGCATCGAACGCAAAACAAATCATCTCTCGCAACAGCGTCTGTCACCGGCAAAGCAATGTATAGCGGAACTGTTGGGCGACGGAAAGCGTCATCACATAACAGAACTGCGACGCATCAACATTGACTCCGAAATAATCGACGAGGCTCTTGAAGACCTTCTATCCGAAGAGAAAATAAGAATGAACGGCAGTTTTATTTTCATTCAGGCTTGACAAACAATCGTAAATAATTATCAATATCTACTTGCCGGCATCAACAAATTGTAGTTTGCAGCGACATACTTCCACCTCTGCTCCGCCACAAGAGGGCGTTTTTGTTATGCGTATCTTGAATGAACGCGCGTCGGAAACATCTGTCTCACTGTAAAAATTAAGTTTGTCGCCGTAATGCGATTCGGCAACGTATGCTATGTCGAAGCGGCGGAGACGGTTTTTCATGTACCACTCCACGGGGAACAAGTCGAGTACATGCTCGATGTATTTCACCGAATTGATGTGTCCGTTCACGTCAACGTCGCCGTAATGCGTATCTATGGACGATACAAGTTTCGCTCCGTCGCCTATCTTTACGCGCGACAGTTTGTCCATAGGGTTCTCTTTCTCACTTTCAACATAATGTATCACGGCACCGTCATTCACGTCGAATATGCTGCATGGCTGCCTTGTAACGGTGTCTATCATTGCCCATACGCTCCTGCCATGACCGTAAATTTTGGATTTAACTGCTGTCGGCGATGACATGTTAAGTGAGTTCGGAGCCGACGTGATACGGAAACTGCGGTTTGTAAAGTAACGCATGGCACTCTCTATCCATGTTTCAACGCAGAATTTCTCATACTGCACAGGCATCTCGTCCATCTCTATGGCAAGGCGCGACAATACCCATGTCTTGTTCATCGGGTTGAGACGATCCATGCCGAAGCCGCGGTCACGGCTGTGGAAGTCGGCAGCATTTAACAGGTGGTTGCCCAAATGACCCATGAACAGACGATGACTGAAATCGCAGTGGAACGGCTCTGCCATATTCTCATATATCCCAACCTTTTCCGTTATTTCCATAATCGATGCGTGTTTATACTAATTTTCAATACCACAAAGGTATGAAAAAAAAACGAGAATGCGAAACAATTACCATATATAACAAAACTCCCGCTCCTCTGTAACAAGAGAAGCGGGAGTTGTTTAAGTAAACGAAAACCTGACAAACAGGATTATTTCGTAGTGTCGTTGAATGTCACAACACGGTTGAACTCAACCTGCTCGAAGAGTTTGTCCGTAGGACCGTGACCCTCAACGGTAAGACGGCCGGCTGCAATCTTGTACTTCTTCACGAGTGCGTTCTTGACTGCATTTGCACGGTCGATGGACAGTTTCTTGTTAATTTCGAGCGAACCTTCCGGAGAAGCATAACCGTCAATCTTAACCTTTGCCTCCGGGTGATTCTTCATGTAGTTGGAGATGAGTTCTATCGGAGCATACTGTGCAGGATCGATAACGCTCTTTCCCTGACGGAAAATAACCGTAGGCTGAAGGTTTGCAACCTCCTTGCACTCAGGACACTCAGGACATACACGTGCGTTGCACTCGTCGAGTTGTTTCTGGAGACGTGCAATATTGCGATCCTTTGCATCAAGGTCTTTGCGCAGACCGTTGATGATACTGTTAAGACGGTTTGTCTCTGCACTGTTGTACAAGGTTGCAATCTTGAAGTTGTGTGTCCCGTTGGAGTTCTTAAACTTGTACACTACACCTGCGTTCAACTGGAAGTTGGCGCGATTCACGTTGAACTGTGTCCCTGTGTATGTCTTTTCTACATATCTGCCATTAATAGTTATTGCCGCAGGACCGTTGAGTCCCCATGTAACCGCCGGCTCAACATAAATCTGCCATGCCTTTTGGGCACCGAGGTTGAATGCAAAGTCCAAACCAGCCTTTGCCGTGGTGTTATTGAGGTTGTTCAACTTCATCTTGTCGTTTGTTCCGAACTGATGTCCCCAACCAAGTCCGGCAATTGCCATAACCTCGAAAGAGCGCGGTTCGCCGGGGTAACCTCCGAACCAATTGCTAAGGTTTATGGTAGTGATTGCACCTACGTTGGTATAGCGTACAAATGTCTTCTTCTCCGGCATGAAACCCGGTTCCATAGACTTATTTGAGAAATAAGCATTGCCTTCAACCGCAATACCGAATACCGGGGTAAACCAACGACCTATACGCAGACCGGCATTTGGGTTAAGACCGCCAAGCCAACCGTTCTGACCTGTCATCTTTGTCGAAACTCCGCCATTGATACCAATGTAGCAGTTGTCAAACGTCTTGCTCTCTTCAAGAACCTGAGCCGATGCACCAAGTGTCATTGCTGTGGCAGCAAAAAGTACGAATAACTTTTTCATTTTTCTTTTGTTTTTAATTAATCAATCAGTTATTTATTATATTTTTATAAATTTCAAAAAAACGTTATCTTGTGCAAAGTAATAAAAAGATATTGAAACTACCAAATCTTTCAATATAAAAATAGCATATTTAAAGATGTTTTATTGACATAAGTTAATAAAAATAAGAAATACATACCTTTTCTCACTTCTTTTTTGTAATTTCGCAACATGAAAAGGATTATATTGATCACAGGCGGACAACGCTCCGGAAAAAGTGCATACGCAGAACAACTTGCACTAAGTCTGAGCAAAAATCCGGTATATATGGCAACGGCTCATATATGGGACGAGGAGTTTCGCAGACGGGTGCAAAGTCATCAGGAGAGGCGCGGCAGGCAGTGGGAAAACATAGAAGAGGAGAAATGGCTGAGCCGACACAATATATATAATAAGGTGGCGGTAATAGACTGTATAACGCTTTGGTGTACAAATTTCTTCTACAACCAAACGGCAAAAGAATGGGAACAGCCGACGGTTGACGCGGCATTGAAAGAAATAGAAGAAGAGTTCGACCGTTTCACGGAACAAGATGCCACTTTCATATTCGTTACAAACGAAATAGGAAGCGGAGGGGTAAGCACCGATTTCACACAGAGACGCTTTACCGACCTACAGGGTTGGATGAACCAATATGTTGCGAGACATGCCGACGAGGTGATACTTATGGTAAGCGGTATTCCCGTTAAGATAAAAGGATGAGGCATAACAAAAAAACTTAATAATACAATGAAAGACTTTAATATACGAAAACCTGACGAAAAATTACGCAATTCAATACGCACAAAGATAGATAATCTCAACAAACCGAAAGGTTCGTTGGGAATGCTGGAAACGCTGGCAGAACGGATATGTATGGTACAACAGACACTTACGCCGCAACTGAAATGTCCGTGCCACATACTATACGGAGGAGATCACGGAATAGAGCGAGAAGGAGTGAGTGTGAGTCCGCGAGACGTGACATGGCAACAAATGAAAAACTTTACCAACGGAGGAGGCGGAGTAAACATGTTCTGCCGCCAACATGGCTTCAAACTATCGATTGTTGATGTGGGAGTTGACCACGACCTAAGCGACAACACCGATATAATAAACCGAAAGATTGCACACGGAACAAAGAATTTTCTGTACGAAGCGGCAATGAACGAGGAAGAGTTCGACAAGGCAATAAGTGTCGGAGTAGAGATGGCGGAACGCTGTAAAGATAAAGGCTGCAACATAATATGCATAGGAGAGATGGGGATTGCCAATACATCACCATCGAGTATATGGATGCATTTGTTCGGGAATATTCCGCTTGACGAGTGCATCGGAATTGGTTCGGGACTCAACGATGACGGAGTAACGCACAAACGCGAGGTGTTGAGGAAAGCGGTAGAAAAATTCAACGAACAACAAACAACTGATTGTCGGCAACGGACAAAAGACAATGTTAAAACGATAATACGCCACTTTGGCGGTTTCGAAATGGTGGCTGCTGTCGGAACAATGCTTCGCGCAACCGAATTTGGAATGCTGGTAATGGTTGACGGTTTCATAATGTCGGCATGCATGCTGGCTGCATCGCGTCTTTTCCCAAACGTTCTCGACTATGCCATATTCGGACATTGCGGCAACGAGAGCGGACATAGACGCATGCTGGAACTGATGAATGTACGCCCGATACTTAATCTGGGAATGAGACTCGGCGAGGGAACGGGCGCATTATGCTCCTACCCCATAATAGAGAGTGCCGTGAAGATGGTAAACGAGATGAACAATTTCGACAACGCACATATAACAAAATACTTTTAAAAAATCATTTAAAATATTCTTTAAGGAAAAGCAACGGACAACGAACTTGCAATGACATGGAAATAAACATAGACCAAACTAAATGGTGGCAGCGAATTTATGCCGCACTGATTTTCTTTACACGACTGCCGCTGTGGCATTTTTACCAACCGCCACAACAATGTTATAAGACAGTTGTCGAGAACTGGCCGCTGGCAGGATGGCTCACGGGAGGCGTTATGGCGGCGACAGTATATTTCGGAAGCATGCTGTTTCCGTTCCACATAGCACTCGTACTTGCCATCATTGCACGAATAATGCTGACGGGGGCACTGCACGAGGACGGACTTGCCGACTTCTTAGACGGATTCGGAGGTGGCGGTAACGACCGCGAACGCATACTGAAGATAATGAAAGACTCGCACATCGGAACTTATGGAGTTCTGGGACTTATCTTGTATTTCGCACTACTCTATGCAGCACTTTATACACTTACACCCACTGTTGCAAGCATTGTCATCTTGGCAGGAGACGCATACTCAAAGATGATTGCAGCACAAATAATCATGTTCCTGCCATACGCACGCACCGAAGAGACAAGTAAGATGCACACTGTGTATCGAAAAATGAACATAAAGGCATCGATAATGCTGTTCATTCAGGGTATGCTGCCCATGCTGCCGCTTATATATGCCGGCATCAACGGGCTTAATCTGCGTTGGGATTTGCTTATATTCGTGCCATGCATAGTGATGTATTTCCTTTATTATATGATGTTGCGAAAGATAAAAGGGTACACCGGCGACTGTTGCGGCGCACTTTTCCTAATCATAGAACTGTCGTTCTACCTGACAATGGTAGTAATATAGCAATTCTCCAATATAACGAAAAACGATAAAACATGGAAGTATATATGATAAGACACACAAGCGTGGGAGTGCCCAAAGGGACATGCTACGGTTGGAGCGATGTACCGGTGGCAGACACTTTCGAGCAGGAAGCAACTGTCACCAAAGGAAAAATGGAAGGAATTGAGTTCGACAAAGTATTCTCATCACCACTTACGAGAGCACGAAAGTTGGCAATGTTCTGCGGCTGGGAAAATCCCGAAATTGATGACAGACTTAAGGAAATGAACATGGGCGACTGGGAAATGATGCGCTACGAAGACATCGAAAAGCACGACCCGGAGATAATGAAATGGTATGAAGACTACATGAACCTTGCGGCAACCAACGGCGAGAGTTACCGCATGGTGTATAGTCGGGTGGCATGCTTCCTCAACGAACTGTGCAAATGCGACTACCGGCGTGTTGCAATTTTCGCCCACGGAGGAGTGCTTATATGTGCCGGAGTATATGCCGGGCTGTTTCCCGAGGACGGTTGTTTCCGCCATCTTACACCATACGGAGGAATACAAGTAATAAACATATAAATGTAATAAGCCTGTCGCAGATAATGAAAATTACCATGCGGCAGGCTTATTATATTAAAGTCACAAAGCAATTACATCTTCTTTATGATTGAGCGACCGGCCTTGATAGCCTCCATGTTAAGAGGTATCAAACCGTGATGCCGTTCGGGAAGAGTCTTGTAGAGAGCTTTCTCAACCCCCTTGTCACTCACCACGGGACAAACCTCAAGCAGTCCGCCGAGTACAATCATGTTGAACACTTTCGAGTTCTTCATCTCCGCAGCCTTGTCCATCGCATCTATACGATATACATTTATGTCCTTGCGCTCCGGTGGATTAATGATTCCGAAACCGTCGTAGATAAGAATACCACCCGGTTTGATTTTAGGTGTAAATTTGTCAAGCGACGGTTGGTTGAGCACTATGGCAATATCATACTTGCTCAGGATAGGCGACGAAACGCGGTCATCGCTCACAATAACTGTCACGTTGGCTGTTCCGCCGCGTTGCTCCGGACCGTACGCCGGCATCCAAGTAACTTCTTTATCCTCCATAAGTCCGGAGTAAGCGAGAATCTTTCCCATAGAAAGGACACCCTGTCCTCCGAAACCGGATATAATTATTTCATGTTTCATAGTGTGTTTCCTCCTTACTCTTTTGTTGTGTCTTTAAGATCTCCCTGCGGATAGAACGGGAACATGTTTTCCGTCATCCACTCGTTTGCCTTTGCCGGCGGCATTTTCCAGCCACTGTTACATGTAGATGTAATTTCTACCAAGCACGATCCCTTTTCTGCCATATTAGCCTCGAAAGCCTTGCGTATGGCTTTCTTTGCTTTTGTGATATGTCCCACGGTATCAACACTCTGACGTGTCACGAAACAGGTTCCCTCAAATAAGGCAGCCATCTCGGGTACTTTCAGCGGATAACCATGCAGTTGCGGTTCGCGTCCGTAAGGACATGTGGCAGTTTTCTGTCCTATAAGAGTAGTCGGAGCCATCTGTCCGCCGGTCATTCCGTATATGGCGTTGTTTATGAATATTATCGTTATGTTCTCGCCGCGGTTGAGAGCATGTATTGTCTCGGCCGCACCGATACAACCCAAGTCACCGTCTCCTTGATAGGTGAAAACCAAACGATCCGGCCACATACGCTTGATTGCCGTGGCAACTGCCGGTGCACGTCCGTGTGCAGCCTCCTGCCAGTCTATGTCTATATATCGATATGCAAATACGGAACAACCAACCGGCGAAACTCCGATAGACTTATCCTCCATTCCCATATCCTCTATTACCTCTGCAACGAGTTTATGTACAACACCGTGCGAACATCCCGGGCAATAGTGCATGGGTACGTTGTTCATCAGCGTCGGCTTCTTATATACTAAGTTTTCCGGGCTTATAATCTCATTCTTTTCCATGGCTTACATCAGTTTGGTTTTGATAGCGTTCACGATTTCATCCGGTTCGGGTACTATACCACCCAAACGTCCAAAGTGTTCCACAGGCAGGGCGCCATTGATGGCAAGACGAACATCTTCCACCATCTGACCGGCATTAATCTCGGCAACGAGCACACCCTTCTTGCCGCGTGCTGCCTCAACGATTTGCTTGGTCGGGAACGGCCACAGAGTAATCGGACGGAACAGTCCGACTTTCATTCCTTCTTCCTTTGCAAGTTCAAGAGCTTTCTCGGATATGCGTGCCGCCGACCCGAAACTTACTATCATATAGTCGGCATCTTCGAGTTGCTGTGTCTCGAAGCGCACTTCCTTTTCGCGTATTTCCTGATACTTCTCCTGAAGATGAATATTTCGTTTCTCCATCTCCTCAGACTGTAATTCGAGAGATGTTATGATGTTAGGCTGACGATCCTTCGTTCGTCCGCATGTTGCCCACGGGCATTCCTTGCGGATTTCCTCCTCGGTACGACGTGGCTTGTATGGAGGCAGAATGACTTTCTCCATCATCTGTCCTATTACGCCGTCAGAGAGTATCATTGCCGGATTGCGGTACTTGAAAGCCAGTTCGTAAGCAAGGTCAACGAAATCGGCCATCTCCTGTACGCTGTTCGGTGCAAGTGTTATTACATAATAGTCGCCGTTGCCACCGCCGCGCGTTGCTTGGAAATAGTCAGCCTGCGACGGTTGTATGGTTCCGAGTCCGGGACCTCCGCGCTGCACGTTGACAAACACTCCGGGCAGTTCGGCACCCGCCATATATGCAATGCCCTCCTGCATCAGTGCCACGCCGGGGCTCGACGAAGATGTCATTACACGCTTGCCGGCACCTGCACCGCCATATACCATGTTTATAGACGCCACCTCACTCTCGGCCTGAAGCACCACCATGCCGGTGGTCTCCCATGGTTTCAGTTCGGCAAGCGTCTCGATTACTTCACTCTGCGGAGTGATGGGATACCCAAAGTATCCATCAGTGCCACAGCGGATTGCGGCATGGGCTATCGCCTCATTGCCTTTCATAAGGGTTACTTCTTGTTCTGCCATAGCTTAATTCTCCATACGTTTTTTGTAAACTGTAATACATCCGTCAGGACACACCGTAGCGCACGATGCGCAACCGATACAATCATCGGGGTGCACCGCTTCCACAAACGGGTATCCATGGACATTCACTTTCTTTGCTTCGAGGGCGATAACGTCCTTTGGGCATGCCACCACGCACAGCGAGCAGCCTTTGCATCGGTCGGTATTTACCACGATAGCACCTCTAAATTTTGCCATAATGTTTTTTTTGTCCTGTTCACCACGCAGCCACAGCCAAGACCGAACGGTTTTCAGGGGTTGTACATGTCTTTACAATAGTAGTTAAGTATGTCGTCGAGCATTCGTTTCGCCTCGACGGCAGGGCTTTCAGGATCTAAGGCTATAGCCTCAAGGTAACAGTTTATTGCATCACTAAAATTACCTTGTTGTCTGTATTCGTTGCCCTGCTTATAATATTCTTCGGCTGTCATTTTCTCCTGTATGCTTCCAGTGTATTATTCATCAGCGAGCAGATTGTCATCGGACCCACTCCGCCGGGAACCGGAGTTATATACGAACACTTTGGTGCAACCTCATCGAATTTAACGTCTCCGTTCAGTCTGAAACCGCTCTTGCGTGTCTCGTCTGCCACCCTTGTCGTACCTACGTCTATAATAACGGCTCCTTCTTTCACCATGTCTGCCGTAACAAAGTCGGGACGCCCTATTGCCGCTATTATTATGTCGGCATTGCGGCATTCCTCCTTCAATGTCTTCGAACGGCTGTGGCATACGGTCACGGTGGCATCGCCGTACTGCTTCTGCATCATCAACTGTGCCATGGGCTTACCCACAATGTTCGAGCGTCCCAGCACAACACACTTCTTTCCGGAAGTATCTATGCCGTAACGTTTCAGCAGAGTGATTATACCGAGCGGTGTGGCAGAGATGAAACATGGCAGACCTATTGCCATACGCCCTACGTTTATCGGGTGGAACCCGTCAACGTCTTTCCGGTAGTCGATGGTCTCGATTACTTTCTGTTCGTCTATGTGCTTAGGCAGCGGCATCTGTACTATAAAACCATCAATGTCCGGGTCTTCGTTCATCTCGCGCACCTTGGCAAGCAGTTCCTCCTCGGTGACATCTTGCTCATAGCGTATCAACGACGACTTGAAGCCGCACGCCTCGCACGACAGCACCTTGTTTTTGACGTATGTCTCACTGCCACCATCATGCCCTACGAGGATTGCCGCGAGATGCGGGCGTTTCTTGCCCTGATTCACGAGGTTTTCCACCTCTTGTCTTATCTCCTCTTTAATCTTCGCAGCGGTTGCTTTTCCGTCAATCAATTTAAATTCGACTGTTGCATTATTGTTGCTTGTGTTCATAGTATGCACGTATATTATTATTTAAGAAAAACATTATTCACTATCTGTATGCCTTTATCTTTTCGGCATGTTGGGCATCGGCATTCCTTTCATGCCTCCGCTCGTTACCATCTTCATCATTTTGCGTGTCTGGTCGAACTGCTTTATCAACTTGTTCACCTCCTGAATGTTGGTTCCCGAGCCCTTTGCAATGCGGTTGCGGCGACTGGTGTTGAGTATCTCCGGGTTTGTTCTTTCTTTGGGTGTCATGCTCTGTATTATTGCCTCGATACCCTTGAAAGCGTCATCGTCTATATCAACATCCTTTATAGCCTTGCCCACTCCGGGAATCATCGCCGCAAGGTCTTTAAGGTTTCCCATCTTTTTTATTTGCTGTATTTGCCCGAGGAAATCGTTGAAGTCGAACTTGTTCTTCATTATCTTCTTCTGCAGGCGTTTCGCCTCTTCCTCGTCATACTGTTCCTGTGCGCGCTCCACAAGCGATACGATGTCGCCCATTCCGAGTATTCTGTCTGCCATTCGCTCGGGGTGGAACACGTCTATGGCCTCCATTTTCTCTCCCGTACCGACAAACTTTATCGGTTTTGTCACCACCGTCCGTATCGATAGTGCGGCACCTCCGCGTGTATCGCCGTCGAGTTTCGTCAGTACCACACCGTCGAAATCGAGCCTTTCGTTAAATTCGCGTGCCGTGTTAACAGCGTCCTGTCCCGTCATCGAATCTACAACGAAGAGTGTTTCATCGGGGTTCAACGCCTTTTTGAGCGTCTCAATCTCCCGCATCATCTCTTCGTCAACAGCGAGTCGACCTGCCGTATCGACTATCACCACGTCGTTTCCCTTAGCCTTTGCTTCGGCAAGTGCATGGTTTGCGATACTTACCACGTCTTTGCTTTCAGGCTCGCAGAACACCGGTACGTCCACCGATGCCCCCACAACCTTCAGTTGTTCGATGGCTGCGGGACGGTAAACGTCGCACGCCACGAGCAGAGGTTTCTTGTGCTGCTTTGTTTTCAGCATGTTGGCAAGTTTCCCGCTGAACGTGGTCTTACCGGAACCTTGCAGTCCGGACATCAAGATTATGGCAGGTTTACCCGCAAGTTGCAATTCTGCCGCGGTGCCTCCCATGAGTCCGGCAAGTTCGTCGTGCACAATCTTTACCATCAACTGCCCCGGCTTGATTGCCGAGAGTACGTTCATTCCCAGGGCTTTCTGCTTAACGGTATCGGTAAATTGCTTTGCCACCTTGTAGTTTACGTCGGCATCCAACAGTGCCCTTCGCACGTCTTTGAGTGTCTCGGCAATGTTTATTTCGGTGATTTTTCCTTCACCTTTCAGTATTTTGAAAGACCTTTCGAGTCTGTCACTCAGATTCTCAAACATTTATCTTTTGTTACTTTTCTTGTTTTCTTTTTTATGTTTTCAAGCAGGCAGAAAGCACATAAGTCACTTTTGCCTTTCGAATGGCAAAGATAATAAAAAATATTATTATATGATGTAACATTTGTGTTGATTTAAATTATTTTAAAACTACAAACCCCCAAAATGCCTATATCAACACCTTGATTTGTTTAACCCAAATCTGTCATTAGACCGCATTTGCTTAGATTTGCCATTGCCGTTACGCTTCCCGACTGCTTTAGCCCGCTTGCTGACATCTGCGCAG
>NZ_RQZH01000029.1 GCF_003932845.1 Prevotella sp. OH937_COT-195 | reverse complement strand
CTCGGCACCGGCGGCGTATTGCTTCTTTGACAACAAACCGAATGTACTACCGGTATATGTGGAGAATACAAGGCAATTGCAACTTTTTTAGAAACGGACTATCCCGAACTGGCGTATATATAATCACATGCGGGCAATAAAATCCTATTTTTTATTTGCTTTTTGAAAATATAATTGTACCTTTGCATTTGCAAACTCGAGATTACAATTAAGCGTGTTGACATTATTAATATGATTGAACATAGTGGTATAATAGATAGGATTGAGCATGATTGCATCAAGGTACGCATCGTCCGATCGTCCGCTTGTTCTTCTTGTAATGCGGCTCAACTTTGCAATGCCGCTGAAAAAAAAGAAAAGATTGTAGATGTGTATAATTTTGATACGGATATCGGATATAAGCAAGGTGATACCGTGACAGTTATAGCAACTTCAAGAACAGGCTTTAATGCAGTATTTTTTGCATTCGTCATTCCTTTCATTATACTTGTAGGCGGAATATTTCTTTTCAGCATATTTACAAATAACGAACCATCTATGGCACTTGGAGGAATTTGTTCACTAATACCTTATTATATATTATTATATTTTTTAAGACACAGGTTGCGCGATAAATTATCATTCACTATAAAAGACAATAATACACGTTTTTCATCATAACAAAACACTTACAAAATACTTATGAATTTTATTCTAACTGCAGTATTGGTACTCGGAGCAATAGCATTGGCATCAGCAATGATACTATATGTTTGTTCCAAGAAATTTGCTGTCAAAGAAGATCCGCGATTAGGGAAAGTAGCAGAATTGCTTCCCGGTGCAAATTGTGGCGGTTGCGGTTTTCCCGGCTGTTCCGGACTTGCCGGGGCATTGATAAAGGCGGCAGATGCCGGTTCTATAGAAAACTTGAACTGTCCCGTGGGAGGAAACGATGTCATGAACAATATTGCCGATCTCCTCGGTATTACGATTTCTAATTCTGAAGCAAAAGTAGCCGTCATAAAATGTAATGGAACTTGCGACCAACGTCCACGTATTTCTTCCTACGACGGTCTGCGTACATGTGCAGCCATGCACGCAGCTTGTGCCGGAGAGACGTGGTGCGGCTATGGTTGTCTCGGATGTGGTGATTGTGTTTCCGTATGCCAATTCGGTGCAATTAATATAAATAAAGAAACCGGATTGCCGGAAGTTGACGAAAACAAATGTGAAGGTTGCAATGCATGCGTAAAGGCATGTCCGCGGTCAATAATAGAGTTGAGGAAAAAGGGACCTAAAGGACGGAGAGTATATGTGCGTTGCGTCAACAAAGACAAAGGAGCAACAGCAATTAAAGCATGTAAGGCCGCATGTATAGGATGTGGAAAGTGCTTTAAGGAATGTAAATTTGAAGCAATCACAATAGAGAAAAATCTTAGTTACATAGATCCGAATAAATGCCGTCTTTGCAGGAAATGCATTGATGTATGTCCCACAAGTGCTATCATATCGCTTAACTTTCCTGCACCAAGTACAAAGTCGGTAACAATGCAGAATGCGATTAAGCAAAATGAAAATCCCGCGAATGCGCCAAAAGAAGAGAAGGAGATTACAAAATGAAACTAAGAACATTCAGAAAGGGTGGTATTCATCCGCAGGAGAACAAGATAACCACAGATATTGTAACAAAAGTTGCCCAATTACCCGAGATGGCATTCTTCCCATTATCGCAACACATCGGTGTCCCCACAAAGGCTGTTGTAAAGAAAGGTGATAAAGTTAAGGTCGGCACATTGATTGCGGAAGCAGGAGATTTTGTGTCTGCACCCATATTTTCGTCTGTATCGGGTACAGTATTCAAGATTGAAGATAAAATTGATGCTACGGGTTATCTCAAACCTTCAATCATAATAAAGGTTGAAGGTGACGAATGGGAAGAGGGAATTGACCGATCTGAAAAACTCGAAACAGTTGAGAATCATCCCGAACTCACTTCAGAAGAGATTATAAACCGTGTCAAGACCGCAGGAATAACGGGTATGGGAGGGGCCGGATTCCCTACTTTCATAAAACTAATGCCACCACCGGATACAAAGGCAGAATGCGTCATTATAAATGCCGTGGAGTGTGAACCATATATAACTTCAGATAACCGTTTAATGCTCGAACATGCCGATGAAATTCTTGTAGGACTACAATTATTAATGAAAGCAGTAAATGTTGACAAAGGATATATTGGTATTGAGAACAATAAACCGGAAGCAATAAAGTTGCTCAAAGAAAAGGCATCACACATGAAAGGCATCGAAATAGTACCACTTGCACAGAAATATCCACAAGGAGGAGAGAAACAACTTGTCGATGCCGTAATAAACAGACAAGTCCCGGCTCCACCGGCCATCCCCGTAAATGTCGGAGTTGTGGTACAAAACGTCGGTACTGCATTTGCCGTATATCAAGCCGTGATGAAGAATAAGCCTTTGTTTGAACGATATACAACGGTTACGGGAAAGAAAATAAAAAATCCGGGGAATTTCCTTGTACGCATGGGAACTCCGATGAGAGAACTTATCGAAGCATGCGGAGGGTTGCCTGAAGGCGACAATAAGATAATTGCCGGCGGACCTATGATGGGCAAGGCACTCATGTCGATGGATGTTCCTATATGCAAAGGGACAAACTCCGTGACAATTATTACCGGTGACGAAGCACGCAGAAAAGAACCTCAACCATGTATAAGATGTGCCAAGTGCGTAAATGCCTGCCCCATGGGACTGGAGCCTTATCTTTTGTCAGCATACTCTTCAATGAAATATTGGGAAAAGTTAGAGTCAGAATCTATCACTTCATGCATTGAGTGCGGCTCATGTCAGTTCACTTGTCCGTCGCATCGTTACCTACTCGACAATATACGTCTTGGCAAATCTACTGTCATGGGAATTATAAGGACTCGAAATGCCAAGAAACAATAATGTAAAGAAGAAAAAAATATAATAAGGATGGGCAAATTAATAGTATCACTATCTCCCCATGCACATGGCAATGACAGTGTAGAGAAAAACATGTACGGAGTTGTTATCGCACTTATTCCGACATTCGCCGCGAGCCTTTATTTTTTTGGTATCGGTTCAGCGATAGTGCTCTTTGTCTGCGTATCGGCTTGTGTGTTTTTCGAGTGGATCATTTCAAAATTCATATTAAAGCAAGAACGCTGTACAATTAAGGACGGCTCGGCAATACTGACAGGAATGTTGCTTGGTTTCAACCTCCCGTCAAACCTTCCGGTATGGATTATAATTATCGGTGCATTGGTAGCAATCGGTATTGGCAAGATGACATTTGGCGGATTGGGAAACAATCCGTTCAATCCTGCCCTCGTGGGACGTTGCTTTCTGCTGGTAAGTTTTCCCGCTCAGATGACATCATGGCCTGTTATCGGTCAGTTAGACCGCTATCTTGATGCAACCACCGGTGCCACCCCACTTTCGATAATGAAACAGGCAATAAAAAGCGGAGATGCAAACATACTCGGACAACTTCCCGATTCTTTCTCTTTGCTTTTGGGCAATCACACGTCACAACTTGCAGATGGTTCGATTATGGGAGCAGGAACGACCGGCGAAATTTGTGCTCTTGCACTGCTAACAGGAATGGCATATATGTTGTGGAAGAAAATCATTACATGGCATATTCCGGTAAGCATAATCGTCACTGTCTTTGCATTTTCGGGGCTGCTTCACATTACAAATCCCATTTATGCCAATCCACTTGATGTTATAATAACCGGAGGACTTATGCTCGGTGCAATCTTCATGGCTACAGATTATGTCACTTCGCCCATGACACATAAAGGACAGATTATATACGGTATAGGCATTGGTTTCCTTACCGTGATTATTCGTAACTGGGGTTCATATCCGGAAGGCATGTCGTTTGCAATACTTATAATGAACGGTTTCACACCTCTCATTAACACATATGTCAAACCAAAGCGTTTCGGAGAAAACGTCAAGAAGTCTGCAAATGCCAAATAACGGCATGACAAGCATTATATATCATAAAACATAATGAGATTATGGAAAAACTTAAATCATCAATAACCAATATGGTGCTTGTGCTTACCGGATTTGCCGTTATCACGGGAGCAATACTTTCATACGTAAACCATATTACGGAAGAGCCAATAAAATTACAGAAAGACAAGACCCTTGCCGATGGTATAAGGACGGTTATGGGAGGGGGCGAAATAACCATAGTCAAGACAGATACCGTCAAACAAACCGACAATAAAGGAAATATTTCTGCGTATATAATATACAAGACACACGACTTGCATAATAAAGAGATTGGTGCTGCCGTAGAAAGTACTACCGGAGGCTTCGGAGGAAAATTGAAAATTCTTGTAGGTTTCGACCCGACAGGAAAGATACTTGGCTACACTATTCTTGAACATGCGGAGACACCGGGACTCGGAGCCAAAGTCGATAAATGGTTTCAAAAGGGCGGTAAAGGTTGTATTGTGGAAAAAAATCCCGATACAAACATATTGCTCGTGACGAAAGACACGCGCAAGAGCGACAACAAGCAAGGCGAAATAGACGCCATCACGGCATCTACCATTACCAGTCGTGCTTTTCTACTTGCCGTAAACAATGCCTACAATGCTTATAAGGCAGCCGGCTCGGACACGGGCGCAGAGATTTCAAAACAACATAATACAGGTAACGAAAAAGAGACAAGGAAATGAAATATCTGAAAATCGTTTTCAACGGATTGGTAAAGGAGAATCCGGTATTTGTCCTTATGCTTGGCATGTGTCCTACACTTGCCACGACAACAAGTGCAATAAACGGTATGTCGATGGGATTGGCAACGATGTTTGTGCTGATATGTTCAAACATTGTTGTCTCATTCATCAAAAAGATAACACCCGACATGGTGCGCATACCCGTATTCATAGTTGTAATTGCATCGTTCGTGACAATATTACAAATGGTAATGCAAGCATATTTTCCGGACATATACTCCACACTCGGGTTAT
This sequence comes from Prevotella sp. OH937_COT-195, assembly GCF_003932845.1. Taxonomy (GTDB): domain Bacteria; phylum Bacteroidota; class Bacteroidia; order Bacteroidales; family Bacteroidaceae; genus Prevotella. The sequence goes on along the minus strand of NZ_RQZH01000029.1, from coordinate 19,954 downwards.
TTATTCCACTGATTGTGGTAAACTGCATCATTCTCGGTCGTGCAGAGGCTTTCGCTGCCAAAAACGGTTCTGTGGAAAGTCTGATGGACGGCATAGGAATAGGAATCGGTTTCACCGTAGGACTTACACTACTCGGTATATGCCGCGAGATACTCGGCGCGGGTACCATATTCGGATTTGTACTTCTGCCGGAGACGTACAACATGCTTATGTTCGTACTTCCGCCGGGGGCATTCATAACACTCGGATACCTTGTGGCGATAATGAATAAAATAACGGCAAAACAAATGTAGAACTGTAAAAATAACAACATGGAATTTCTATTGATATTCATATCCGCAATTTTTGTAAATAACATAATACTGTCACAATTCCTCGGTATATGCCCGTTCCTCGGAGTATCCCAGAAAATCGGCACTTCACTTGGAATGGGGGCGGCTGTGGCTTTCGTCATGACACTTGCAACCATCGTTACATATCTCGTACAGTATTTTATCCTCAACCCTCTCGGGCTGCAATATTTACAGACAATTGCCTTCATTCTGGTCATCGCGTCATTGGTACAAATGGTAGAGATTATATTGAAAAAAGTATCACCTGCATTATATCAGGCACTCGGAATATTCCTACCGCTCATTACCACCAATTGTGCCGTGCTCGGCGTGGCAATACTTGTAATACAGAAAGATCTTTCGCTTCTGCAAAGCATTGTATATGCTTTCTCTACAGCAATAGGATTTGCACTCGCACTTACGGTCTTTGCCGGAATACGGGAACAACTTGCCTTGGCCAGTATACCAAAAGGCATGCGCGGCATAAGCATCGTCCTCGTCACGGCAGGTCTGCTATCGCTTGCATTCATGGGATTTTCGGGGGTAGATGGAGGACTACGAACTCTCTTCGGCATAGACTGACACCATTTTTTGTAGGGTGTGCTTATGTTCACACACACGATATAATATAACAATAAGATAAAAATGAAAGAAACCATTCTTGTAACGGGAGGTACGGGCTTCATCGGAAGCCATACAACGGTAGAACTCATCGAGGCAGGCTATCGGGTAGTAATAATAGACAACTTGTCCAACTCCAAGGTCAACGTAATAGACGGCATAGAAAAAATCACAGGCATCAGACCGGCATTCGAAAAAGTTGACTGCTGTGATAAAGATGCCCTTGAACAAGTATTCTCAAAATATCCGGAAGTAAAGGGGATTATCCACTTCGCAGCATCAAAGGCTGTCGGAGAGAGCGTGGAGAAACCACTGATGTATTACCGCAACAACATAAACTCGCTCGTAAATCTGCTCGAACTAATGCCAATACATGGTGTTGAAGGAATTATATTCTCATCGTCATGCACCGTGTACGGACAACCTTCAAAAGAGAATTTGCCCGTTACCGAGGAGGCACCTATACAGAAGGCTCTTTCTCCATACGGTAACACAAAACAGATAAACGAGGAAATAATACAAGACTATATTCACAGCGGAGCCTCAATAAAAGCTGTGATACTAAGGTATTTCAATCCAATCGGTGCACACCCGTCTGCAATCATAGGCGAACTACCAAACGGAGTACCCATGAATTTGATACCATTCGTAACACAGACGGCAATGGGAATTCGCGAACAACTGAAGATTTTCGGCAACGACTACGACACACCCGACGGAACTTGCATACGCGACTACATATATGTCGTAGATCTTGCCAAAGCACACGTCAAAGCGATGGAACGTGTACTTGGAGAAAAAGAAAACGCTCCTGTGGAAATATTCAACATCGGAACCGGGCGAGGACTTAGTACGCTTGAAATAATAAAAGGCTTCGAGAAAGCAACAGGAGTCAGGCTAAACCGTACATTCGCCCCACGTCGTGAAGGTGACATCGAGAAGGTTTGGGGAAATGTTGACAAAGCAAACAACATACTCGGTTGGAAAGCAGAGGCAAACATTGAAGATGTACTTCGTTCGGCATGGAAATGGCAGAAAAAACTTCGAGAAGACAGAATCCAATAATCGTTGCATATAATTAAAAATAGAACAGTGTCAGGCTACAATAATTAGTCAATATTTTCCGATTTCGGCTGTTTTGGAAAACAAAACAGGCAGAATTGTGATGCAAAACAGCCGAAATTGCATTGTAATTTCGCCCAATTTGCTTTTCGACAATATACCCATACGACATAGATTTTGTGTTTTATCAATGTTTTTTTGACCTATGTCATGTGTCTCTTTGTGCCGTCGGCAAAAAACGTTAAATGTTAATTTTCAAACGTTTGAAATAATAACACATACTTGTATATATCAATATAAAATACTAATTTTGCACCAATAAAAATATTTCTAACGAAACAAAAGAGCAATATGAGCAACATCAAACTTGACATCACGAATGCCGCATGCTTCCTTGAAAAAGGTGTGATTGAGGCATTCGAACCGGAAATAAAAGCCGCCCAAAAGGCATTGGAAAACAGGACATGCCCCGGTAACGATTTCTTGGGTTGGCTGCATCTGCCCTCAAGCATAACACACGAATTTGTTGACGAGATAGAAGAGACCGCAAAAACACTGCGTGAGAATTGCGAGGCGGTGGTAATCGCCGGAATCGGCGGAAGTTATCTTGGTGCAAAAGCTGTGATTGATGCTCTCGGAAACAGTTTTTCATGGCTCGTGAACGACAAGAGCTCTCCAACGATGCTGTTCGCCGGGAATAACATCGGTGAAGACTATCTCTACGAACTTACCGAATACCTCAAAGGAAAACGTTTCGGAGTGATAAACATTTCGAAGAGCGGAACGACTACAGAGACCGCACTCGCTTTCCGCCTCCTGAAGAAACAATGCGAGGAACAAATGGGCAAAGACTACGCAAGGAAAGTAATTGTGGCCATTACGGACGAGAAAAAGGGTGCGGCACGCACTTGTGCCGACAAGGAAGGATATAAGAGTTTCATCATTCCGGATAATGTCGGAGGACGTTTTTCCGTACTGACACCGGTAGGACTGCTGCCCGTGGCATGTGCCGGATTTGACATAAAGGCTCTCATCGATGGCGCACGCGAAATGGAATCAGCATGCGGTATGGACGTTCCTTTTGAGAACAATCCGGCTGCGCAATATGCAGCGGTGCGTAACGGTCTTTACAGAAGCGGAAAGAAGATAGAAATAATGGTCAATTTCCAGCCAAAGTTGCATTTTATGAGCGAATGGTGGAAACAACTGTACGGAGAAAGCGAAGGAAAGGACGGAAAAGGCATCTTCCCCGCATCATGCGATTTTACCACAGACTTGCACTCCATGGGACAATGGATTCAAGATGGCGAGCGCAGCATATTCGAGACAGTGTTAAGCATAGAGGAACCCAACAAGAAACTGTTATTCCCGAACGATGAGGAAAATCTTGACGGACTCAATTTTCTTGCAGGGAAAAGAGTTGACCAAGTGAACAAAATGGCAGAAGTGGGTACTCGTCTGGCACACGTTGACGGCGGTGTTCCAAACATACATATATCGATACCGCAACTCAACGAAAAATATCTCGGGCAACTAATATATTTCTTTGAAATTGCATGTGGTATCAGTGGCAACGTTCTCGGAGTAAACCCATTCAACCAGCCGGGCGTTGAAGCATATAAGAAAAACATGTTTGCATTACTTGACAAACCGGGCTACGAGTCGGAGTCGAAGGCTGTTAAACAAAGACTGAATGCTTGATTTACGAAGAACAATCGGTTATAAAAAGAACATAATAGATAATTGATTACAACTAAGCATAATGACACTTTACAGCCAAGCATAAGTTTTGAATTGGCTTTAAGGCGTGCCAAGTGTGTACTTTTCGACATGGACGGCGTACTGATTGACAGTATGCCGAACCATGCGATTGCGTGGCAACGCTCCATGGCATCGTTCGGAATAAAGATGTCAGCCATCGATGCCTATCTTACGGAGGGAGCACGCGGTGTGGATACGATACGCAAAATGGTAATGGAACAGCAGGGACGCTGTATTGATGAGGCAGAAGCCCAACAGATGTACAATGAAAAGGCACGTCAGTTTGCATTGTTGCCCTTACCAAGAATAATGCCATTTGCCATGGAATTGCACGAGAAATTACATTCAATGGGAATGAAAATCGGTGTAGTAACAGGCAGCGGACAGCGACCGTTGACAGAACGTATTCTCAGGAAATTTCCAAGAGTAACAAAAGATATGATGGTAACTGCCTATGACGTGAAAAAGGGGAAACCCAACCCTGACCCTTATTTGGCAGGAATGGCAAAATGCAGTGTCGCTCCAAACGAAACCATAGTGGTGGAGAATGCCCCGCTGGGGGTTGCCGCCGGGGTTGCTGCAAAGGCATATACCGTTGCAGTAAACACGGGCATACTTAAAGAAGACTCACTTGCCGAGGCAGGAGCAGACATAATATTCCCGACTCTTGAGGCATTATATGATGCAATAGTTATAAACGGCTGACACTTTAAAAAAAACTTATAAAGAAAAAACAATGCTTATCTGCTTTTGTTTTTCATATACCATGTATGTGTAAATAAATGGTACATAAGCAATGCCGCCACGGCAAGACATAGAGCAGCGACATAGCCGGTGGAACCTTTCCCAAACAACAATCCCAATGCCGCACCGAATGCAAGACCGGACTGCCATGTAAGGAAAAAAGATGATTGTGACGTACCACGTTGGCAGTGTCTGCTCAACTTAATAAAAAACAGCAAGAAACGAGCCCCGGCAACACCCACTCCGATACCTATAAGAAAAGCGGAAGACAAGGCAGCCATTTGCATGCCACGGAAAATCATTATAAGCAATGCGGCTATAAAAAGAACCAATGCCGATAATATCTCACTCTTAAGTTCCGCATTTGCAAATACGAATTTCTGCGACAACAGGGCAATGAAAAAGCCACCAAGCATTAACAAATAGGAGATCACATCGTTATAATGAACAATAATGCTGCCGGCAACGACCATTATCAAAAATAAATTTGCAAAAAGCCATTTGCCATTTGTAAGGAAAAATCGATCGGTGCAGAATGTCTTTATGTTTTCTCCGGGTGCGCGAAATGGGAAATTGGTCATAAGTACCAACGATATTGCAACTATTGAGAAAGCGGAAGAGAAAAGAAAAACCATGTCTCTTCCTAACAGCAAATCAACGACAATACCCACAACAGGTCCCAAGACAAGCCCGAACCTGCCGAACCAAGCAGCAGAGTGATTTGCCTCTGTACGCTGACAAGACTCGCAGACATCTATTATAAGAGTTCCTGAAAGACTCATTTGAGACAACCCATACATAGCCGAGACAACTACTTGTAAAACAGACATTATAACAAACATGGTAGAAGTGTCTGTTAAAGAAAAGAACTCGGGATGAACTTTACACAAATAGAATATTGAGATATTGGTCAATGCTGTCCATGATATTGCAAATGCACAAACTTTGTTGCGTCTGTACCGTTCAACAAGCATCGAACACAACGGCCCCAACAAGTAAATTCCAACCCCGTGCAATGCAAACAATACAGCAATTTGTACGACATCAAAACCCATGCGTACTTCCAACCATGAAGGCATAACCGGTATGAACATAAACACAGACATTGCCAACAAGAGATTTGAGAATGCAAGTGCCCAAAACCCTTTGTGCCAAAGTCTGACATGTACGGGAGTATTTTGAGTGTACATATTTATCAATAACTTTCCTTTTCGTTGGGGAAATCTTTTCCTTTAACATCTGTGACATACTGCCCTATCGCATTAGTTATCACATCATTAAGATTGGCATAACGTCTCAAAAAACGCGGACTGAAACCTTTTGTCATGCCGAGCATGTCTGTTACTACGAGTATCTGCCCGTCCGTGCCTCCTCCCGCACCAATTCCGATTGTCGGTATGGTGAGACTTTTGGACACTTCGCCTGCAAGTACTGAAGGAACTTTCTCAAGCACGATGGAGAAACAACCGGCAGCCTGCAAAAGGAATGCATCACGTCTGAGTTTCTCTGCTTCTGCCTCCTCCTTTGCTCTTACGGCATAAGTTCCGAACTTATTTATGCTCTGCGGTGTCAGTCCGAGATGCCCCATTACGGGAATACCTGCATCAAGAATACCCTTTACCGTATCTATTATTTCTTCTCCGCCTTCCAGTTTCAATGCATCGCAGCCGCTTTCCTTCATCATCTTGACAGCGTTTTTAACCCCTTCGTGCCTATCTATCTGATAAGAGCCGAAAGGCATATCGCAGACCACCAATGCTCTGTTTACTCCGCGTACAACCGAGTGTGCATGGTATATCATCTGCTCCACGGTCATTGGCAGCGTGGTTCCGTTGCCGGCCATGACATTAGATGCGGAGTCGCCTACGAGGATTCCGTCAATTCCCGCTCCGTCAACTATCCCTGCCATGGTGTAGTCGTAAGATGTCAGCATTGAGATTTTCTCTCCACGCTCCTTCATTTCAATAAAGCGATGCGTTGTTACCTTTCGCGAATCGCTGACTAAATATCCAGCCATTTATATATATAATTAAGATTGTTTTTATTATTAAATGCAAAAACCGTTGTAATTCTTTATTACCATGTCGCATAAAGGAGAAATTGTCTCTTTGGTATTTGTCGTGGCAAGTCCCACAACGTACATTCCCGCAGCGCGTCCGGAAAGCAAACCGTTCAAACTATCCTCGAATACTACGCATTCATAATTTTCAAGTCCGAATCTTTCTGCTGCACGCAAATAGCAATCCGGTGCCGGTTTACTTTCAGAAAAATCCTCCGATGTTAGAATTTCATCGAAAAACCCGACGAACTCCGGATGTTTGGCATACACCGCTTCCATCTTTATCCTGTTAGAACTTGTAACCACTGCTGTCTTTATACCTCTCTGACGTAGTGACAAAACAAAATTCTTGAAGCCGGAAATGTATTCAAAATCCATTTTCGCTTCAAATTCAGATAATCTTTTTGTAATGTATTCTCTCTCCATGAGCAATTCTCCGGAGAAATACTTGTCGTAAATTTGGACAAGAGTCTGTCCTTTTATTTTATGTTCAAGTCCCGGTTTGTCTGCATGGTATCTACGACATTCCTCTCCCCAGAAAACGGAATATTGCGGCTCGGTATCAAAAACAACACCGTCCAAATCAAATAATGCCGCCTTGAATGATTTCTCCATATTCATTTTCCGTTTCGGGCTGCAAAATTAATCATTTATTAGATTATGGCGAAATATAAACAGGAAAAAAACATTTTTAGCAAGTGCGGATCTGTGTTTTATGAAAAAAGTATTAACTTTGCAAGCAAAATGATATGTATATATGACAAAAAACAAAATATCATACCTACTTGCGGCTTTTCTCACATTTATTGCTTTTCAATCTCTTACATCATGTAACGGCAATTCAGACACAAATGAGAAAGATTTGGCTGTCTTCAATGCTTATTCCATTTTGAAAGACACAACGGCAACACTGGTTAATGACTCCGTTTCTCCCACTTGTCGATTGCATCTCGAAATGGTTTTCTCGAAAGCAGACAGTCTGAAAGGAGTTAACCAAGAATTACTTACATCAGGTATTATCACACCCGACTATTTCTCAATAGGCACCCCCCCGACCACAATGGCAGAAGCAATAGACTCATTTATAAGAAGATATGTGGAAGAATACAAGCGAGACTACAAGAGCCTTTATTATATTGACAAGGAAAATCCGAAGAGTTACGACATAAACTACAATGTCATAACTTCGGTAAAACAAGGCAGAGCAGGTGTCGTAATTTACACTTCTGAAGCGACATATAATTCCGGTGCAAAGCACGATACGAAAACACTTATAGCAAGGAACATAGATGTTGGATCGAAGAAAATCCTGAAACTTGAAGACGTGATAGTAGAAGGGGCGAACAAATTCATATCAGAACTTATAGTTAAAACACTTTGCGACGAATATGACAAAGAAAACCTCGAAGGATTACAAGACTTATCCATATTTAAAGGAATAACACCCTACCCCTCTCAGAATTTCATGCTTGAAAAAGACAACATAGTATTCATATATAACTCGGACGAAATTGCCACACACGACATTGGCAGAATAATAGTAAAAATAGACTATTCGGATATAAACAAATACCTAAAAAAAAGAGAATAAGATTCTTTCATTATACATGAGAATAACATTATGGAACTAATAAAAAAATATTTCGAGAAAAAAATAACGGAAAGACAATTGGAACAATTTGCGGCATTAGACGAATTGTACCGCGATTGGAATTCAAAGATAAATGTAATCTCAAGAAAAGACATAGACATGCTATACGAACACCACGTATTACATTCTTTGTCTATTGCCAATGTTATAAATTTTAGAGCGGGAACAAGGATATTAGATTTCGGTACAGGCGGAGGATTCCCGGGAATACCGCTTGCAATAGTTTTTCCTGACTGCCATTTCACTATGATAGACGGCACGGGAAAGAAAATACGTGTTGCACAAGAAGTGGCAAATGCAATAGGGCTGAAAAACGTGGAGATTGCACACAGACGCGGAGAAGATGAGAAAGGTTTATACCAATTTATAGTGAGCAGAGCAGTAATGCCACTGCCGGATCTTATGAAAATAGTAAGAAAAAACATCGGTGGCAAACAACAAAACTCTCTGCCAAACGGAGTTATTGTATTAAAAGGCGGGGACACTGAAAACGAGACACGGCAATTCAAAAAAATAATAGAAACATGGAATATAAAAACATTCTTTGAAGAGGAATGGTTCAATGAAAAACATGTAATATATCTTCCGGTTTGAGAATGTCGTAAAATACAAAATATAAATTATATGCTGAACATCAAGAGATTCATTTGCAATCCTTTTCAGGAAAATACATATATCGTAAGCGACGAGACAAAAGAATGCGCAATAATAGACTGTGGAGCGTTCAATGAAAACGAACGTACTGAAATTACAGACTACATATCCGGCAACAACCTGAAACCTGTAAGACTGATTTGTACTCACGGTCATTTTGACCATTGTGCCGGTATTGAGTTTATCAACACGCAATACGGATTATATGCCGAAATAAGTAAAAAAGACAACTATCTCGTAAAAACACTGCCACAACAGGCAATGGTATTCCTCGGCATAAATTACATGAAAGACCTGACGAAAGTTTTCAAAAACATCACAACAGAAGATGATATAACATTCGGTTCACACACCCTCAGAATATTTGAGACTCCAGGACACACTCCGGGCAGCGTAACTTTCTATTGCGAAGAAGAGAAGACCGCCTTTACCGGTGATACTCTTTTCAGAATGAGCATAGGCAGGACAGATTTTGAAGGAGGTTCAATAACAGAAATGATAAACAGTCTTAGAAATGTTTTGGCAATACTGCCAAAAGAAACAATCGTATTGAGCGGACATGGCGAAAGGACTACAATAGGAGATGAATTGGCAATGAATCCATATCTCAGATAATTCGCATGGAGAAAATAATATTAGGCATAGATCCCGGTACCAACGTAATGGGTTACGGCATAATAAGCGTGAAAGGGAAAAAGGCAAAGATGGTGGTAATGGGAGTTATTGACATGCGCAACGAAAAAGACCCTTACCTGAAACTTGGCAGAATATTTGAAAGAGTAACCGGAATAATAGACGAATTCCTGCCGGACGAAATGGCCATAGAGGCTCCGTTCTTCGGAAAAAACATACAATCCATGCTCAAACTCGGAAGGGCACAGGGTGTTGCAATTGCTGCCGCCATCAACCACAGTGTGCCAATCCACGAGTATGCTCCCATGAAAATAAAACTTGCACTTACGGGTAATGGATCTTCTTCCAAAGAACAAGTGGCAGGAATGCTTCAAAAACTACTCAAATTGGATGGTGAAGATATGCCTAAATTCATGGATGCCACGGATGCACTTGCTGCTGCATATTGCCACTACATGCAGATGTCAAAACCGGAAACTACCGCTACCCATTATAGTAGTTGGAAGGACTTTGCCGTCAAAAATCAACAAAGAGTGAAAGAATAGCAAATAAAGACCGGCTTTTTAAAAACAGCAATAATCAGTGTAATGCGGTTAAAAAAACATAATTAAGATATTCTCTTTTAAACAAAACAAAACAAACAACGTTAAACAAACAATAAACATTATTTAAGATGAAAAGAATTTTTATTACCATGGCACTTGCCTGCGTGGCATTTGTTGGTGTCAATGCACAAGAGAGATACAAGGCGGCATTGGAAATGGCACGCACTGTTGCCGAAGACGAAAAGAAAGAAATTGGACTTAGAAAGATTGCAACATTCAAGTACGATGAACTGTGCTACACCGGACAGCGTACAAGAGAACAGATGCCTGATAAGTATGACGAACTTGACGAACAGGCACTTGCATTGTTTGAATTCCTCGACTTGTACTTGTCCAATTATGAGAAAGCAAGTGACAAAAACAAAGCCAAGGTTATGCAAGATTTCAAACAGTTCTGTATTGAATTCCCACGTTATACAGACGATGACACATTGCTTACCGAAGCATACTACAATGATAATTACATTACCCAATTCAACTTAAACACAGACTGGGTGAAAGCGTATGGCAAAGCACGCACCATTTACAAAAAATAGCACACTTGAGAAAATAGACACAAGAAATATAAAAAGCGGAGAGTTGTTCAATCGGAACACTCTTCGCCTTTTTCATTCAGCAATACTTTCTTACGACCTCGCCTTGCCTCAAAATACGGATACTCATCTCTTAGAGAAATATCATCGTATATGAAATCTGCCACGACAGTATTATCCTTGTCCGGAAAGATGAGTCCCAACTTTCCATTCTTGCCTGCAATGATGGGTATAATCATAAAATCATCAACATATACATAACATGTGCGCAAGAAATCATATTCCGGTTTTACCAATATCGTTCCATCATATTCCTTGATACCAAACTTTCCTTGTTCCTCAAATATAGTTTGGAATCGTATGTATTTGGAACGTATGCGATCAAGATAGAAAGCCATACGTTTCTTATCGTTGATTATTGTTAGCATGTAATCGAATGTATCACAATAATTTGCCACGGCTCTTGCCAAGACGACTTTAAAATCTAATCCGCTTACTGCCTTACGGTTAAGGTTTATATATCGTGCAATGGCGACTTCCTTCTCCTCGACTGAAAGATCAGAAATGGCTTTCTCAAAGTTTTCCATCATGGTCTTAGTGCCGCTCATTCCTTTTATATAACGATGAATTTGTCGCCCCATTTCCGCACAAACAAATTTATCAATTTGCTTTACCTCGATTTTATCAACATAAACATCTTCGAAGTTTTCCTGTGTTATCTTGTTTCTATTCTCCATAGTAAATGACATTTATTTGCAACAAAGGTACTAATAAAGTTTTTAAAAACAAAAAATAGAATGTTATTTTAATCGTAACAAAAAAGATTCCGTAGGAAACAATCGGCAAGTGTAATATTACGAGTTTAAGATTAACAAAGATATTAATATAAAATGCTAAGTTTAGTATATTCCCAAACTTAGCATTTTATATTAATTGATAATGATATATGTACTACATCAATCTTTCTCAAGGAGAAGTTTCATCATCTCACACGCAGCCTTTGCAACAGACGTGCCCGGACCGAAGACCGCAGCAACTCCTGCCTTGTATAGATAGTCGTAGTCTTGTGCGGGAATTACACCACCGGCAATTACCATGATGTCGTCACGTCCAAGTTTGTGAAGTTCTTCAATAAGTTGGGGGATTAGTGTCTTATGCCCCGCTGCCAATGAGGAAGCACCTACCACATGAACATCATTTTCCACAGCTTCGCGTGCCGCCTCGGCAGGAGTTTGGAACAATGGTCCCATATCCACGTCGAAACCGCAATCGGCATAGCCCGTAGCTACGACCTTGGCACCACGATCATGTCCGTCTTGTCCCATCTTTGCCACAAAGATGCGCGGGCGGCGACCTTCTCTTTTTGCGAACTCGTCTGTCAACTCACAAGCTTTCTCAAAGTCGGAGTCATTTTTACTTTCACTACTATACACACCCGAAATTGTTCTAATTACTGCTTTATAACGACCTACGATTTCCTCGCAGGCATCACTTATCTCACCAAGAGTACAACGCAACTGGGCTGCTTTTACTGCAAGAGCCAACAAATTGTTCTCGCTCTTGCGCCCTTCTGCAAAGTCACGCACACATTCGGTAATATCCTTCAATGCAGCCTTGCATGCTTCCTCATCGCGTGAACCACGCACCTGATCAAGACTTTCCTCCTGCTGTTTACGTACGGCAGTGTTGTCAACCTCAAGAATATCAATCGGATCTTCATGTTCAAGGCGATATTTGTTTGTTCCTACGATTGTCTGAACACCCGAGTCGATACGAGCCTGAGTGCGTGCCGCTGCTTCCTCGATACGCATCTTTGGCACTCCGGTTTCAATGGCCTTTGCCATACCACCGAGTTTTTCAATTTCCTGAATATGCCCCCATGCTTTGTGTACGAGTTCGTTTGTCAGCGTTTCAACGTAATAAGAACCTGCCCACGGGTCAATTTCCTTGCACACTTTTGTCTCGTTCTGAATATAGATCTGTGTGTTACGGGCTATACGGGCAGAGAAATCGGTAGGTAGTGCAATGGCTTCGTCAAGGGCATTGGTGTGTAGCGACTGAGTATGCCCAAGTACTGCTGCCATCGCCTCGATACAAGTACGACCAACGTTGTTGAACGGATCTTGCTCTGTAAGCGACCATCCGGAAGTCTGTGAGTGTGTACGCAGAGCCATTGATTTAGGATCATTTGCACCAAAACTCTTTACTATTTTTGCCCACAACAGACGACCTGCGCGCATCTTGGCAATTTCCATGAAATGGTTCATGCCGATCGCCCAGAAGAATGACAAGCGCGGTGCGAACTTATCGACAGGGATACCGGCATTGACACCGGTGCGAAGATAGTCCATTCCGTCTGCCAAAGTATATGCAAGTTCAATGTCTGCAGTTGCTCCGGCCTCTTGCATGTGATAGCCTGATATGGAGATAGAATTGAACTTAGGCATATTCTGAGATGTATATTCAAATATGTCGGCAATAATCTTCATGGAGAAAGCCGGTGGATATATATATGTGTTACGCACCATGAACTCTTTCAAGATGTCGTTCTGAATAGTACCGGCCATTTCTTCCAGTTTCGCTCCCTGCTCAAGACCGGCAACTATATAGAATGAAAGAATTGGAAGCACAGCACCGTTCATTGTCATAGACACGGACATCTTGTTGAGAGGGATTCCCGAGAAGAGAACTTTCATGTTCTCCTCGTTGCAAATACTCACACCGGCCTTGCCCACATCGCCTATAACACGTGCATTATCAGGGTCGTATCCGCGGTGTGTCGGGAGATCGAAAGCAACCGACAGACCTTTTTGACCGCTGGCAAGATTACGACGATAGAAAGCATTTGACTCTTCTGCCGTCGAAAATCCGGCATACTGACGGATTGTCCACGGACGGAAAGGGTACATCATTGAGTAAGGCCCGCGAAGGAACGGTGGAAGTCCTGCTACAAAATCAAGGTGTTCCATACCTTCAAGGTCTTCCTTCGTATATACGGGACGAACCTCAATGTGTTCCGGTGTCTTCCAATTATAGCCAATTCCGTTATCCTTTATCCATTTGGCACCATCTTTAGCCTTGATGCCAGCGTATATATCTATATTATTAAATTGTTTACGCATAATTCAAGTTCTCCTACGATTTAAATGCCAAGTTTTTGATTATATTCCTTCATGGTCTCAAGCACATTGCAACGAACATGTACAAAATTCTCTATGCCGGCAGCCTTAAGATCTTCCATACATGCAGGAGCACCGGCTACAACAAACATTGCACGACCATCAAGATACTTAAATGCCGGTATCGCATATTCGGCATACTCATCGTCAGAAGAACATATCACAACAATGTCTGCACCGGCATTGAGGGCTGCGTCAACACCTTCCTCTACGGTTTTGAATCCCAAATTGTCAACAACTTTATATCCGGCTGTGGCAAGGAAATTGCAAGAGAACTGTGCACGCGCCTGACGCATGGCAAGGTTTCCGATAGTAAGCATGAATGCCATTGGCACTTTTGTTTCTTCGGTATGAATACGAAGGTTCTCGAAATCAGCAGCAAGACGTGTACTCTCTATCGACTTGAACGCTGCTTCATTGTGATGTTCATCTTTATGTCCGCAGCAATTACAATCGATGCCTGCCTCTCTCTTGCCATCACTCTTCTCTGTGAAGTTGGGGAATTGATTGGTTCCAAGAATGAATTCCTTTCGCTTTGCGGCATCACCGTGACGCTTGGCATTTGTTGTATTAATGTCATCCTGTATAGTTCCGGCCTTTACTGCTGTAAGGAAACCACCTTCCTCTTCAACCTTAAGGAAAATCTTCCAACTCTCAACGGCAAGCGACTCTGTAAGGTGTTCTATGTAATAAGAACCGCCTCCGGGGTCAACCACTTTGTCAAAATGGCTCTCCTCCTTGATAAGGAGTTGCTGGTTACGTGCAATACGCTCCGAAAAATCCGTGGGTTTCTCGTATGTAACATTAAACGGAGTTACAACCATTGAATGAACACCTCCGAGTGCGGCACTCATTGCTTCTGTCTGAGAACGCAACAAATTGACATAACTGTCGAACAAGGTTTGGTTGTAAATTGACGTTATTGCATGTACACACATCTTGCAATAGTCATCGTCTCCGGGTTCATACTGTTTCACTATCTGTGCCCACAACATTCGTGCAGCACGGAACTTGGCAAGTTCCATAAAATAGTTCTCGCTGACACCCATGTTAAACTTGATTTTTGAAGCGGCAAGATCAACATCCACTCCTGCTTCCACAAGTTGATGCAAGTACTCATTACCCCAGGCAAGAGCATAACCGAGTTCCTGAACGATGTATGCACCGGCATTGTTCAAATCGATAGTATTTACCGTTATACAACGGAATTTAGGATAATCCTTCAAAGTATCCACAAGTTGTGCTGCCAATGAGAGCATAGAAGTTACATCTTTGCCCTTCATAACCATCTTCTTTATCGGATCCCAATTAATTGAACCGACAACAAGATTTTTGTCATAGCCTTGTTTATCAAAATACTTTTTGAGAATTTCTGCAAGTTCAATAGACTTGCGTTGACATGTACTGAAGTTTACCTCTACGACATCACAATGAATTCCTTTGAGCAACTCCTCAATAAATTCTGTGCTTACCTGTCTGCTTGGTATTTTGAACCCAAGAGAGTCAATTCCTTTGTTAAGAATGTCAAGAGCCTTTTCATTTGCTTCTTTTGCATCATTCGCCATAATGTCTTGGCGCACATACCAAGCATTATCCATTTTCATGTTTCCACGCACGAAAGGGAATTCTCCCGGCAGGGCGTCGGGTGTCTTCATCTTCAGCACGTCTTCACGGCGATAGAAAGGCTGTACGTTAAATCCTTCATTGGTTCTCCATACCAAACGCTTGTTGAAGTCGGCACCTTTCAGGTCTACCTGAATCTTGTCGAGCCAGTCCTGAGTGGTAGGCACCTCAAATTCGGTAAAGAGTTTTTCCTTGATGATTGACATAGTGTTTGTATTATTAATATAAGTTTAAGAATAAAAAATTTGAATTCATAAGCAATATAATTATATCGCTGCAAAGGTATGTTTTTTTTATGACATACAATAAAAAAACAAAGAAAAAAATCAATCTAGGCTTAAACGTTTTTACAATAAATGAAAAAAGTGTTACCTTAACAACGAGACAGTAACTGATATGTTTCCAATGACAAATATTAATACCTGCTAATCTTGTAATTTTTTCGGGACACCAATTACAAACCATTCCGGTATTCGTACCGTTAAAACTGAATACATTTACCAAGAATGATCTTAAAAAATGAAAAGTTGTAACAAGAAGCAAGTTTGGTCAAGAGCCATGTCCCACTCTTTTACTTCCTTATTCTACCCTCCTATTGTCGAGACCGGCTCATTTCTTTATGTCCTCTTCCCCAAAAACGTTTTCTGCAAGGACACTAGCAAAGAATTAAATTCTGTGATGCCGCCTCGTGGCACACTGCCAGCACATGGCGGTAAACTGAAAATTCTTCATTTGATAGGATCTCTGCCTTGTTAACAATCTTTATTTCCATAATTTGAAATCTAAAGGATTAGAAATTGGGATTTATTTGCTCTCTACGGATTGTTTTTGCTGAGAAATCGCAGTTTTTACTCTAAAAACATGCGTTTTAGAGTAAAAACTGCGATTTCTGTGTTCCCCATGATGCTTTCTACATAAAAATCACATTTTTATGTTATCTTTCCCTTATCGGTTGCACAGGATAGCGATTTTCACAGCCCACATTACCTATTCCGGAGTTATATTTGATCATTCCCTGTTGAACAAAAACACCAAGAGGTAGAGATTGACTTCCAAATTCCAAATGGGAGCCTAAAATAAACTGTTGGGTACTTTGGGTTCTTGCTGTCCTTCGCGTTGTCCAATAGAAGGTGAGGGCATGCATATGAAAACCAATCTTACTTAAACGAATGCTTATCGGATAGAACAAGGTCTCGTTCTTTGAGGAGTTGGTGTAGAATTTCAAACCGGGATACCATTTGTTCTCGCAGGAACCCGGGAAAGACTGCTCTATACTTGGGTTTAACTTATTTGTAAATCTGCTGTAGGCATCCGTGGAGGCGACATGGTAGCCACGCGGACAAGGGTCATAAACGGTCTTTTCGATGGTTCCCTCTTGGTAGTCAGGACAGTTCGGTACCGCATTCATATTCCAGAAGTTGTCTTTCCAGATTTTACCATTCAATCTCCAATAGGCATATCCCGGATTCTGAATAACATCTTTAACGAATTTTGCCTGTGTTGATACATTGAAATTCCATTTGAGCATAGGTCCTTCCACTCCTGTCTCGATTCCAGGCAAAGGAGCCTTGTTGCCCCATTGGTATTGTGTGGGATATCCTTGTCCGTCGCCGTACACAGTGCCATTCTGTCCGATGGTGATGATGGCTTCCTGTAAGGATCGTTTGCCTAATTTCTGGCGTATTTTCACCAGCACATGGTGTGAACGGAAGAGGTGCCCTTCGCCTGATGTACACTTGAAGCCAAGTTTCTCGCGAGTGAAGTCGAACTGCTTTCCGTCGAGGTTTGTCACTGTCACGGGACGAGTAACATCGTAGGGGGCTATCCACAGGTGCCACGACCATAGCACGGTGTTCGAGGCATCTACGGCTGCCACCACGGCGTTGCCCTGACGTATCTTGCTTCGTTGCACGCGAAAACGGAGCATTGCATCTTGCCCGGTACCCGAGATGGAGAGATTATCTACAAGTCCCGGCTCGTCTTGCCACACCAGTTTGGCTTGCGTTGCGGTGTATTTGCTGCCGATATAAGGAGAGGTGATTTTAGCATCAAGGTGATCGGTAAGATTGGACTGTATGGCCCAATGAGTGGTGGTAGTGCGATATGATTTGGGATTGTCAACATTGTTCACTATCGCATTGCCATAGACAAGTGGCAGAGAATAGTAACCGGGACTGGAGACGATGTAGCAATTGGCAGTTGTTCTTCCAATGTAGTTTCCAGACACATCTTCATATAGAGATAGATCGTGGGGAGAAGTCGCAGTACCGCGCTCAGGTGCTTCGCGCAATACTGTATTCAATGCACCGGGCAGATCGTTAGTGTGCTCGCCGGGATTGTGAAGCGTAGCGTTTCCGGTTTGTGCCGATGTGCCGCCGGTGCCTTGTGTCAGACTTAGGTTTGTGAGCCATGAGGGACGTTCGCTCATGTTGAAAGTTCCGTCATCATTGGCATCGTACCCTACTACTTCCCATGCTACAGGTTGGAGAGTATTGTCTGGAGCCTTTCGGTATGAGGTCACGGTGTAGTTGCCTGTTTTGGTCGCATCGTGAGCTGCTGTGACGGGCGATGATACGGTGAGCACATAATCCCAGTTGCTCGTTGAAGGATTGGAAATCTTGTAAGTCTTGGTCGTTCCGGGAGCCCATGTCTTGCCAGCGAGCTTGGCGGAAATCTGTGTGCCGTCGGAGAAAGTGATGACGGCTTTGGCACCGGAAGGCAGAGTCTGGGGTACCATGAGGAAGGTGTTGTTGCCACCGGTGAGCTCAACGTTCGGATTCTGAGAGGTGGAAACGTTGAGACCGTCGAGCGTAAAAGTAGTGGCATTGCCGTGGTCGCTCCATGTACCTGTGCCGAGATCGTAGCGTCCACTGCCGTATATGCCAACAAGTTCAACCTTTGTAATGATCTTGACCCAAGATAAATCATCGCCAACGGCAAACTTGATGGCAGTGGTGGCATGTTTGAAAGTTAGAGGAACAATGTGTACGCTGCCTGCCGGATGAGGCATATCGGCGGTGGTGGCTGCCATGAGATCTGTCTGAGACGGAATGGAGGAATTGACAACGAAATCCACGTAAGGCGCACCAGTGTGGGAGACATCGCAAAGAGTCATGCCGTGGCTCGCATCGGGATAGGGATAAAGAGCGTAAAACTTCAACGATGCGGCATCTTCTGTCCAACTCTTGGGAGAATACATTGTGCCATTGGAATGAACTTTCTCATTGAAAAAGAAATCGGGCTTGGAAGAGCCGTTCTTGCACGCAAATGCACTAAAGTCGGCATCAATGGCGGTTTTCAAGGCAGTGCGGGTGCGCGAGTCGCGCTGCACAGGGCA
The DNA here is from genome assembly GCF_003932845.1 of Prevotella sp. OH937_COT-195. Classification (GTDB taxonomy): domain Bacteria; phylum Bacteroidota; class Bacteroidia; order Bacteroidales; family Bacteroidaceae; genus Prevotella. The sequence continues at coordinate 1,160 of NZ_RQZH01000029.1, read as the reverse complement.
AACGCCGTCAACCGTGGTTTCAACAAGACAGGCTTCAATATCGGCATCGCCCTCACAGACTATGCCGACGGGAGCATCGGACTCAGAATACGTGCCGGCACGTGTATCGGCCATATCTTGTATGTCGGTCACTTCGAAAATCATACCTCTCTTGGAATCGTTAGACCCGTGATCGTCAAGGTCTTTGTCAGTACAGCCAAAAAGAAAGGCACAGACCAACAACAAAGTTCCAACAGTTGAAAGGGAATAATTAAAAAAGCGGAATCTTTTAATGGTTATTATTGCTTTTATTGTTTTCATACTTTCATTTTTTTTATGTTTCATTCTTTTAATCTTTTCAATCGTTTAAAAACGGATATTAATCCCAAAAGGAGTTCCTCTTGGCAGGGTTCGCTCCGGCACCGAACTCGAGTTCCTCTTCTTCTTCGATGTTGGGATCTACTTCAGGAGTACCGTTGCCACCGGGCGTGGGTTGAATTTCACTCTTTACAAGCAGCAAAGATTCATACCGCAGAGAAATTAATTCGATTTCGGGCTTTATGTATGCCCGATTGTTCTTACTTTGATTTTTCTTCATAATTTACTAATAAATTTAATTAAATGAATATTTAGACTCGTTTTTGTTTTGTTTCATTCTTTTTGCTGCCGGAAAAAGGGTATGAAAAAAGAGACAAAGACACTCGTGAAAAGTCCTTTGTCTATGGGGGATAGCGCGGCGAACCTCGCGCGCGTACATAAATATTGTTTGGGGAGTAAATAAGCGACGGTGCGCCTATGAGAGAGAGAGAGAGAGAGAGAGAGAGAGAGAGAGAGAGAGTATCAAATTATTTGGAACTGCCAAATAATTCAACGAGAAATTTATAGGAAAAACTATATTTTCCCGTCTCATGCATATACTTGTGTGTAACGCGGAATAATGCAATTGAAAACAATGCCTCTCTAACATGTTTAAATTCTGTTGATTAGACTGTGCGGGCAAAGGTAAGAATTTTTTTTTATATAGACAAGGAAATATAGAAAAATAGGATTAATGTTCATATTAAACAAATAACGTGGAGAGTCTCAACCAGCAAGTGCAAAATTACAATATTTTTTTAAAGAACTCCTGTTTTGGTGTAGAAAAGTTTAATTTTTCCCTCGGTCTTTCGTTCAATTTCTTT
>NZ_RQZH01000028.1 GCF_003932845.1 Prevotella sp. OH937_COT-195 | reverse complement strand
TTTGGTCAGGGAACTTGACCGCAACCTTCCCGACAAGAAAGGTTATGAAAAGATGTTTGGACTCTTCCATAAGATCCTTTCTCAAAAACGTAACAGCCGCGATAAGATATATTCCATTCACGAACCCGAAGTACAATGTATCGGCAAAGGCAAGGAACACAAAAAATACGAATTTGGAAACAAAGCGTCCTTTATCCCTTCATTCTCGGGAATTATTCTTGCCGCCGTTTCTTTCAGGAATGAATATGACGGACATACCATGGAAGCGACCTTGCAACAAACGGAAAGAATGACCGGCAGGTGCATTGATAACTTGGCGGGGGACAGAGGATGACAGAGGATATGGAGGAATAAAGCAAGTCGGAACAACAAAGATACCAATACCGCAGTCCCCCAAATCCAAAGATGGTTATTATCAAAAGAAAAAGAAACACAAGTTGTTTTGCAAGCGTACAGGGGAATAGAACCAACGATAGGACATCTTAAAAGTGATTACAGATTATCTCGCAACTTTTATAAAGGTGTGAAAGGAGATGCCGTAAATATAATGTTGGCAGCGGCGGCGTATAACTTCAAAAGAGCTATGAGAGTTCTTTTGTAGCTTATAAAAAGAATCAGCGTGAACTTCGATTTTACAAACTTCACGCTGAAATATAGTTTTTAAGGGACGGCTATGTAGCACATAAGTAGTCTGTCGTTATTTGGTTTCGGCACATACAACCGAGTACCTTTGCATCACGATAACAACAATAACATTTCAAAAAAATAAAGAATATGGCTATAAGATTCAGATTGATGCGCAACGTCATCAGAAACGACAAAAATTACGGGAAATACTATGCCCGCACAGTTAAAAACACCGAGATAAATCTCGAAGACATTGAACTTGAAATACAGGAAAACTGCACGGCAAAGGCATCCGACGTGAGACTTGTGATAAAAGAACTATACGAAACCATAAGGCGGGCAATGCAGAACGGACATGTCGTCAACATGGGAGAACTCGGTAAAATGTATATCGCAGTGACAAGCAAGCCTGTTGATACTCCCGACGAGTTCCTCACAAGCAAAAATATTACCGGATTCAGATGCAAATACATTCCGTTCGGAAAGCGGTATGGAACTGCCTGCGGAGACAAGGCACGCAAGATAAGACGGTTTCTGACCGAGGGGTGTAAGGCGAACAAAAGTGTGTAAGGCGTTAAAACAACGCCGTTCAGTCTTGAAAATATACCCGTTTAACGCGATTGCTGATACCGGTAAGCACCTCGTACGGTATGGTATCGAGCGTGTCACTCAGCACCGTGACGGGCAGGTTGTCGCCGAATATTTCCACGGTGTCGCCCTCACGACAGTCGATGTCGGTGACATCAATCATTGCAACGTCCATACAGATGTTCCCTACGTATGGTGCGCGCCGCCCGTTTACGAGACAATATCCGCGTCCTCGTCCAAGTCGTCGGTTCAGTCCGTCGGCATATCCGATTGGAATTGCGGCTATCATGCTGTCTCGCGACAGCACTCCGCGACGACTGTATCCCACCGTCTCGCTCTCAGACACACGCCTCATCTGCAAGATTGTCGTCTTCAGCGTACACACATTGTTCAATATGCGGTTGTCTCTGCTGTCCACCCCGTACAGTCCGAGTCCCAGCCGGCACATGTCCAACTGCCTTTCCGGAAAATGCTCTATTCCTGCCGAGTTGTCTATATGTCTCAGTATTTTGTGCGTGAAAGCCGCTTGCAGGCGGCGACTCGCCTCGTCGAACAATTCGAACTGCATTGCCGAGAAACGGTCGAAATCGTCGCTGTCGGCTCCCACAAAATGACTGAACACCGAGCGTGGTGTCAACGCAGCCTGATTTTTCAGGCGTTCGATAAGTCGCGGCATGTCCTCGTGCGGATTAAAACCCAGTCTGTGCATTCCCGTGTCAAGTTTCACATGCACCGGCCATCCCGTTATGCCCTCCCTGCGTGCGGCATTTACAAGTTCCTCGAGCAGGCGGAAGGAATACACCTCCGGTTCGAGTCCGTAGTCAAACATCGTCTTGAAAGCCGTCATCTCGGGGTTCATTATCATTATGTTGCCCGTTATCCCCGCCTTTCGCAGCGTAACTCCTTCGTCTGCCACTGCCACTGCAAGATAGTCTACCCGGTGATCTTGGAGTGTTTTCGCCACCTCCACGGCACCGCTTCCGTAGCCATCCGCTTTTATCATGCACACAATCTTCGTTTCGGGTCGCAGAAAAGAACGGTAGTAATTCAAGTTCTCCACCACGGCATTAAGGTTTACCTCGAGAATGGTCTGGTGTACCTTCTGCTCAAGCATTTCAGTTATACGGTCGAAACCGAAACTCCTTGCACCTTTTATGAGAATCATCTCATCGTGCATGCGGGCGGCAATATCGCTTGCGATGAACTCGTCGGTGGTACGGAAAAAGTGTTTTTCCTCGATGTCCATCACGTCCTCGTGCTCCGATATTTCTTCTCCTATTCCTATTATTTTCTTCACACCTCGTTCCTTTGCGAGGTTGGACACCTGTCCGTACAACACCTTCGGGAGCATTCCACTTTGGTATATATCGCTCAATATGAGGGTTTGTGTAAGTTTTGCCGCTTTCGTTTTCGCGTCTTCCGCGGCAGAAAGTTCCTGTCTGCGCTGCATGAAATCGAGAGCGATGTCGAGCGAGTTGATGTCAGAGTTGTACGAGTCGTTTATCAATATGCAGCCGTGCCGTCCCTGTTTCACTTCGAGCCTCATCGCCACCGGTTCGAGTTTTGCCATTCCTTCGGCAATCTGTTGTTCGTCGAGTCCGAGGTAAGCCGCCACCGCCGCACATGCCCCGGCATTCTCTTTCGATGCGCGGTCTATGAAAGGTATTTGTCCGTTATATGGGTGGAAAGGGACGGTCTTGCACGTCAGCATATCTATGTTTGCTTTTATCGTCTCGTCTTCGGCGTTATAGAACACCACATCGGCATGGCCGAAAAGAGCCAGTTTCTCACGGCATTTCTCGTCTGCGGTAATAAAATTCTCCTGATGAGCCTGTCCGATATTTGTCACGACACCAATGGTTGGCTTTATAATTTCGCTTAGTGCAGCCATTTCTCCCGTCTTGCTAATTCCCGCTTCAAACATTCCTATGTCGGTTCTCTCGTTGAGAAGCCACACAGACAGCGGCACGCCGACCTGCGAGTTGTACGAACGCGGACTGCGCGTAACCACCCGTGTAGGCATGAGAAGTTGGCAGAGCCACTCTTTCACCACCGTTTTGCCGTTACTTCCGGTTATGCCCACGACGGGAATATCGAAACTCTCGCGATGCTTTTCGGCAAGGCGTTGCAGTGCTTTCAACGTTGATGGCACAAGCAGGAAATTGGCATCGGGAAACATTTTTTCGCGGTTTTCGGGCAGTGTCTCCACCACAAAGTTGCGCACTCCGTTGCGGTAAAGTTCTCCGATGTACTTGCTTCCATCGTTTCTCTCGGTCTTTATTGCGAAAAAGAGTGTTACCTCGGGGAAGCGCAGGCTGCGACTGTCGGTAAGCAACCTGTCGATGTTTGCGTCGTTGTCGCCGTGACGGCGGGCATTTATCAATGTGGCGATTTTGTCTATCGGATACATATTTCTCTTCTGTTTTATCGGTCTTCGAGGAAATGTCGTCCCTCTGCGGGGAGTGCAAAATTAGGGTATTTTTGCGAGAATGCGGCAATCTTTTCTTTCGTTTTTCGCACGAACAGACGATATTCCTCGCCTTCTGCGTTGAACGGTCTGTGCCCCATCGCCTCCTTAATCGGTTTCCACTCATCGAGATACCGCCTTGCGTGGTCGGAAAAATAACTTTCAGTGAGTCGCTCCCAGATAAATTCCACCGCCTGCTCCGACGGGTGTATCATGTCCGGGGAATAGAAACGATAGTCGCGGAGTTCGTCCTCGAGAATTTCGTATGCGGGGAAATAGGATATGGCAACGTCGAGAGCAGAGTGCCGGATGCCGAACGTTTTCTGCAAAACATCTGTTGCCAGCAGCAATACCGCCTTTGAAATACGGCTCTCGTGGTAGCCGTATTTTCTGTATCTTATCGGACTCACGGTAAGCACGATGTGTATTGTGGGATTCCGCTCGACAAGCATTGCGACGGTCTTTTTCAGATAGTCGGCACACTCTTCCACCGTAAGTTCGCGTTCTTCAAAAAGACATTGCGGGCGTTTGCAACAGTTATCCACTATCTCGCCCGTCTCTTTCAATATATATATGTGGTTCGTGCCGAGGGTTATGAAGCAGATGTCCGGCTTTTCGGCCGCCACATCGGCGGTTTCCTGCAAATACCTTTCCACCGTGTGCATCACGCTGGCGGGATTATACATTGTGCCATACGGATTTGCAACCGCAGGAAATCCCTCTTCACGGAAGCGTCTGCCTATGCTGTCGGCAAAACAACTGCCCACAAACAATATCCGCTCGCACGGCTCTATCCTCCATGCGGGGCGGTCTATCTTAACCTCTGTTCTGAATTCCATAACGCAAAATTAGCATAAAACGGCAAAACGACAAAATTATAGTGTGTTATTTTCCACGAACGACAAGTATTTGAAAGGAATTTCATTATCTTTGCAGCAAAATGAGAACAATGGCCGTATATACATATAAATATCCGCATCCTGCGGTAACAGTAGATTGCGCAGTGTTCGCCAAAGAGGACGGAGAGACAAAAGTACTGCTCATAGAACGTAAGAACGAACCGTGCAAAGGAATGTGGGCACTGCCCGGAGGATTTATGAATATAGACGAGAGTGCCGAGGAAGCGGCGGTGAGAGAATTGCAGGAGGAGACGGGCATATCGGTAAAAGAGGTCGCCCAGACTGGCGCTTACTCAAGAGTTGACCGCGACCCGAGGGAACGCGTGGTCACCATAGCGTTCTATGCCGTCATTGACAAGGTGTGCAAGGTCGTGGGACAAGACGATGCGAAACAGGCTCGATGGTTTCCGATCGACAATCTTCCCGAACTGGCATTCGACCACTCGGAAATACTCACAGACGCAATAAGATTGGCATGCAGGGAAAAATGAATTGTTTTGCGTTGTTTTTTTGATTTGTACCAACTATGTGTCATGAAACGTAGGGAAGACAAGAAAGATTGGGAAACACACAAAAAGCACACAAGGCATTAAGAACATGCAAATCTTCAAGACACGAAAACGCCTTTTTCAGCAATAAAGACTGACAATCAACGATTTGCACTTACATTTTTAATGTTTGGGCATTCGTCTCAATAATAAAAATAAATGATATTTATTTTGTATTGTCTTCGATTTGCACTAACTTTGCACGCGATAAAAAGGATATATAAGAATGCATGACATTAGGAATATTGCGATTATAGCTCACGTAGATCACGGAAAGACAACACTCGTGGATAAGATGATGCTCGCAGGCAACCTGTTCCGTGAAGGACAGAATTTAAGCGACCAAGTACTTGACAGTAACGACCTTGAACGTGAGCGCGGTATAACAATACTATCGAAAAACGTTTCGATAAAATACAAAGGAACAAAGATTAATATAATAGACACACCGGGGCACTCGGATTTCGGCGGAGAGGTGGAGCGCGTACTCAACATGGCAGACGGTTGCATTTTGCTCGTAGATGCCTTTGAAGGTCCGATGCCACAGACACGCTTTGTGCTGCAGAAAGCATTGGAAATAGGACTTAAACCGATAGTGGTGGTGAACAAAGTGGATAAACCCAACTGTCGCCCGGAAGAAGTGTATGAGATGGTGTTCGACCTTATGTTTGCACTAAATGCAAACGAAGACCAACTCGATTTCCCCGTGGTGTATGGCTCTGCAAAGAACGGTTGGATGGGAGAAGACTACTCGAAACCGACAAACGACATAACTTATCTGCTCGACAGAATAGTGGAGGTTATACCGAAACCAAAAAAATTGGAGGGCACTCCGCAAATGCTCATAACGAGCCTCGACTACTCCTCATACACCGGGCGCATAGCTGTGGGACGTGTACAACGCGGAACACTTAAAGGGGGTATGAACATTACCATTGCACACCGCAACGGAACAATGGAGAAAACAAGGATAAAGGAACTGCATACATTCGAGGGAATGACACACGTTAAGACCGATGCAGTAGCATCGGGAGACATCTGCGCAGTGATAGGACTCGAACATTTCGAAATAGGTGACACCATCTGCGACTACGAAACACCCGAGGCTCTGCCAACGATTGCCATAGATGAACCCACGATGTCGATGCTGTTTACAATAAACGACTCGCCCTTCTTCGGGAAAGAAGGAAAATTCTGCACGTCAAGGCATATCAACGACAGACTGCAAAAGGAATTGGAGAAAAACCTCGCACTGAGGGTCGAGCCTTACAAAGATTCCACAGACTCGTGGATCGTGAGCGGACGAGGAGTGCTGCACCTGTCTGTCCTCATAGAAACAATGCGCAGAGAAGGATACGAATTGGAAGTGGGACAGCCGCAGGTAATATACAAGGATATGGTAAACGATGGAGAAAAATGGGTGGAAACCGAAGATAAAGCAGCCGTAACAACGCGCTGCGAACCCATCGAAGAACTTACCATAAACGTACCGGAGGAGTTCGCATCGAAAATGATAGACATAGTTACGAAGCGAAAAGGAGAGATGACATCGATGGAAAGTCAGGCTGAACGCGTGAACATCGAGTTCGACATACCGTCGAGAGGTATAATAGGACTGCGCACAAACGTACTGACAGCAAGTCAGGGCGAGGCGATAATGGCACACAGATACAAGGAATACCGACCGTTCAAGGGCGAAATAACACGCAGAATAAACGGTTCGATGATTGCCATGGAAACCGGTACGGCAGTGGCATACTCGATAGACAAATTGCAAGACCGAGGCAAATTCTTCATAGACCCGGGCGAGGATGTGTATGCAGGACAAGTTGTGGGAGAACATGTACACGACAACGACCTCGTGATAAACGTGACAAAGACAAAGCAACTAACCAACGTGCGTGCCTCGGGAAGCGATGAGAAAGCACGCGTCATACCCAAGACTGTTATGAGTCTTGAGGAATGTCTGGAATACATAAAAGGTGATGAATATGTTGAGGTAACACCAAAGTCGATGCGAATGCGCAAAACCATACTCGACCATGACCAAAGAAAGAAAGCCATGAAAGAGACATGCAGCGAATAAAAAGGAAATCCCCATGACGAGAAAGGTTCTTGGGGATTTATTCTTTTACATCATTCGCAGAATAGAAAAAACATGAAAAAGATAGACAAACAGATATTCGACATAGCCGTACCGAGCATTGTGAGCAACATCACGGTGCCACTGCTGGGACTTGTCGATGTCGCAATTACGGGACATCTCGGAGCGGCATCGTACATCGGGGCAATAGCCTTGAGCGGTATCTTGTTCAATATCATTTACATGAACTTCGGTTTTCTGCGCATGGGAACGAGCGGACTTACCGCACAGTCGTACGGACGCAGAGACAAAGAGAACATAGTGAGACTGCTTGTGCGAAGTTTATCCATATCGGCAGGATTTGCGTTGCTGCTTATATTACTGCAAATACCAATACGCGAGACGGCATTTCTTGTAATGCGCCCCACGGATGCAGTAAGACAGTTTGCCGTGTCTTATTTCAACATTTGTATCTGGGGAGCACCGGCAACGCTCGGACAGTTCGCTCTCACGGGGTGGTTCATAGGCATGCAGAACTCTCGCATACCGATGACCATTGCCATTATCCAGAACATTGTGAACATATTGATGTCGTTGTTATTGGTCTTCGGTTTCGGAATGCAGGTTGAAGGCATTGCTTTCGGCACGTTGACGGCACAATGGTGCGGCTTTGTTATGGGATTGTTGCTGTGCCGGCGCAAATATTTTTCAAACAAAAAGATGTTCGGGAAACTATATTCGCCGTTTTACTATCTCTCTCCCAACACAGGAAAGAACGGCGGAGAGACAACCTCGTACAAACAATTCTTCGTACTCAACCGCGACATTTTCTTCCGTACCCTTTGCATAGTGAGCGTTCTTTTATTCTTCACGAGTGCAGGCTCATGGCAGGGCGAGGTGGTTCTTGCCGTAAACACACTTCTGACACAACTATATATCTTGGTGAGTTACATAATGGACGGATTTGCCAATGCCGGCGAGGCTCTAAGCGGAAAATTTTACGGCGAGCGCAAAAAGAGATATATCGGTCTCACCGTTCGCCGTATTTTCTTATGGGGCATGGTTGCAGCAACGGCATTTACCGCCACATACGTCATCGGCGGAAAACATTTTCTGATGCTGCTCACTGACGAACAGACTGTTGTTAAAGCATCGTCGGAGTATGTACGTTGGGCATATCTCCTACCCTTCTGTAGTTTGGCGGCATTTATATGGGACGGTATATTCATCGGTATTACCGCCTCGCGACAAATGTTTCAAACGATGTTTGTTGCCACTTCGGTATTCTTCATCGTTTATCTGCTTACCTCGGGTGCGATGGGGAATCATGGTCTTTGGCTTGCAATGATATGCTTCCTCGTAGTCCGGGGTGTCATGCAGACTTGGCTTTTCCCCAAGATAATGAGGCGCACGGCATAGTATCAAGGATAAACGAGATTCTCCTCCGAAATACAATCCAGCACTTCATCGAGAAACTTGCGAGCCTCGAAACGAGCCATGGGCAAATCCTGCATCAACCAGTTGCCACAGTCTCGCGGCGATGCACCGGGTATTTCACCATCATAGTCGGCAATGAAACGGAACGTACGGCGCATAAGGTCGATTATGTCATGCGGAAAAAGGTCGCCTTTCATCACAAGATAGTTGCCCGTCAGGCAACCCATAGGTCCCCAGTACACAATATTGTCTTTCCATTGTTCATCATTGCGAAGAAAGGTTGCGGCAAGATGTTCAATGGTATGTATCGCACCGTTGTGCAACACGGGTTCGCGATTGGGTTCTTTCATGCGAATATCGAACGTGGTGACGGTTTCCCCGCCTACGTTGTCTTTCCTGCTGACGTATATTCCGCGCAACAGCAACTCGTGATTTATGGTGAATGAAGGTATTTTTTCCATGATATAATATTTCAATCTGAATTACATAGTGTCGAAAAATCGGAATGTTGCAATCTTGTACCGTAGAATTTGGATTGTAAGAACATACATGACCGAATTTCAGCACGGCATCATGCCAACTGTTCGAGATATGCCCTCGTTACCTCGAACGAACCTTTTGCTATCCGTTCCCAGAAATTAAAATACATTGCCGCATCGGCATCTTTGAGCGGAATATCGCTTATTATCCTGAAAGAGACGAACGGCACTCCATGTATGTGGCATGTCTGTGCTATCGAACAACTCTCCATATCCACCGCCATTGCCTCCGGAAATTTTACGAGAATCTCGTTCATTTTCTCCTTCGAGTCAACAAACCAATCGCCGGTAACGGTAAGTCCGGCATGGATGTGGGGCAAGCCTCTGCCGAGAGAGTTGAGTGTCAAGGCTTTTTCGACGAGTTCCTCTTTTGCGGCATATCGCACCGGCATGCCCATCACCTGTCCGAACTCACACTCCTTGCCGCAATAAGCATCATGATATACACACTCCCGTGCCACCACAACCTCTGTTATCTTGAGGTTTACGGAGGCTCCGCCCGCCACTCCCGTGGAGATTACGAGTTGCGGAACAAAGCCGGCAATCATCTCTGCCGCACCGAGTGCCGAGTTCACCTTGCCTATGCCGCACTGCTCCATTACCACCTCGTTGCCGTCTATTGTGCCGAGGTAGAACTCGCGAGAACCTTTCTTCTCTATCCTTTCGCCTTCGAGAAGGTTGCGCAACTGTCGCAGTTCCTTCTCCATGGCCACTATAATTCCTATTCTCATAATGCAAAAAGTTTTCTGCAAAGTTACTTATTTTTCAGTTATCAAGCAATTATCTCAAAAAAAATATTTAATTTTGCGGTCGGAAAAGACATACATCAATTATAACACACGATGAAAACCTTAAAACAATATTTGCCCGACATAATCGTCGTGGTACTTTTTGTGATAATATCGTTTGCATATTTCTTCCCCGCAAACATCGAAGGAAGAATACTCTACCGTCACGACTCCTCTGCAGGAAAAGGATTGGGGCGCGAATTGACGGAATTTCATGAACAGACGGGCGAACACTCGCGGTGGACAAACTCGGCTTTCAGCGGAATGCCAACCTACCAGATTGCCCCGTCGTACAGCAGTACCGACGGACTGAACATGGCCATAAATGCCTATCACTTGTGGCTTCCGGAGAACGTGTGGCTAATCTTTTCCTATTTGTTGGGATTCTACATTCTTCTTCGAGCTTTCGATTTCCGTCAATGGATGGCGGCACTCGGAGCCGTGATGTGGGCTTTCAGCAGTTATTTTCTAATCATAATTGCCGCAGGACATTTGTGGAAGGTAATGGCACTCGCTTATCTGCCGCCCATGATTGCCGGAGTGGTGCTTGCCTACCGGGGCAAACTGTTGCGAGGGTTTATCGTCACGGCGATATTCACGGCTTTCGAAGTGAAAGCGAACCATGTGCAGATGACATATTATTATCTGTTCATAATAGCATTCCTCGTAATAGCATTCCTCGTGGAAGCCATACGGCAGAAACAGCATAAACTCTTCCTGAAAGCCACGGTGGTATGCATTGCCGGAGCGGCTATAGGCATAGCGATAAACTTGTCGAACCTATATCACACATGGCAATACCAAAAGGAGTCTATGAGGGGCAAGACAGAACTCGCAAAAGGTAAGTCGGCCGACCAAACAGACAGTGGATTGGGACGAGAATACATAACCCAATGGAGTTACGGCATAGGAGAAACATGGACACTGTTGATTCCGAACACAAAAGGAGGAGCAAGCATGCCTATCGCAATGAACAAAACGGCAATGGAGAAAGCCGAACCGGAATTTGCCGAGATGTACAATCGAATGGGGCAATATTGGGGTGAACAGCCGGGAACGAGCGGTCCCGTATATGTGGGTGCTTTCGTACTGATGTTGTTCGTATTGGGATTGTTCATAGTGAAAGGTTCGGTAAAATGGGCTTTGCTGGCAGCCACGGTGCTGTCGATACTACTTTCTTGGGGACACAATTTCATGCCGCTCACAGATTTCTTCATAGACCATTTCCCCATGTACTCCAAGTTTAGGACGGTGGCATCGATATTGGTTATAGCCGAGTTCACAATCCCACTGCTGGCAATGCTGGCACTGAAAAAGGTGATAGACGAGCCGGAGGTGTTGACGAAGAAGATAAAATGGGTTTATGCAAGTTTCATGCTGACCGCAGGATTGTGTCTGCTCTTTGCCTTGGCACCGACGCTGTTCTTCAGCGATTTTATCTCATCTTCCGAAATGAGCGAACTTTCAAAGTTCCCGGCAGACGTACTTAATTCGCTGCTCCTCAACATAAGGGAGATGAGACAGGCCATGTTCACGTCCGACTGCTGGCGTTCGTTCTTCATCATCGTTGTGGGAACATTGATATTGTTGCTGTTCAAGGCGAAAAAACTTGGTGTAACAACGATGACATTCTCGCTGCTTGCACTATGCCTAATCGACTTATGGCAGATTGACAAGCGATACCTAAACGATGACATGTTCGTAAGTGCGTGGGAACGCGAGGCACCGATTGAGATGACACTGACCGACGAACATATACTAAACGACAAAACCTCGTTGGGCAATTTCCGCGTACTGAACTTTGCCACTAACACTTTCAACGAGAACAACACCTCGTTCCATCACAAGAGCATTGGCGGATACCACGCCGCAAAACTGCGCCGCTATCAAGAACTCATAGAGGAATACATAGCCCCGCAGATGATTGCCACCGTCCCTGCCGTGGCCGATGCAATGGGCGACATGACAAAACTGAACGGAGATAGTTTGTTCCCGGTACTCAACATGCTGAACACGCGCTATTTCATAATGCCGCTGCAAGAAGGACAGACAGTCCCCGTAAAGAATCCTTACGGTTACGGAAACGGCTGGTTTGTAGATAAGATAAAGTATGCCGACAATGCCGACGACGAGTTGGAAGCCATCGGGAAGATTGCACTGCGCCATGAAGCCGTTGCAGACAAGAAATTCGAACAAATCCTGAGACAGTCGAAAGAACAGACCGGAGAGGCAACAGTAACGCTTACATCGTACAAACCGAACCATCTTACGTACGACGTGAAATCGACAACGGGCGGGATAGTGGTGTTTTCAGAGATATATTACCCGGGATGGACGGCAACGATAGACGGTAAACCCGCCGAGGTGGGACGAGCCGACTATGTGCTGCGCGCACTTCAGATGCCGGCAGGCAACCACAAAGTTGAACTGATGTTCCACCCGAAATCGGTGGACAACACCGAAACGGTGGCATACACAGCCTACGCACTGCTGTTTGTGGCAATAGGCGTAGGAACGTTCTTCGAGTGGAAAAAACGCAGAAAGAAAGAAATAAACAACTGAAAAGTTTGGCAATAAGGATAAAAAGCCGTAACTTTGCCGCCGATTTTCAAAATATAATTAATTAATTCACAACAATTCGCTATGTATTTAGACAAAGCCAAGAAAGAAGAGATCTTTGGACAATACGGAAAGTCTAACACTGATACCGGCTCACCCGAAAGCCAGATAGCACTGTTCTCATACCGTATTTCCCACCTGACGGAGCACTTGAAGAAAAACCGTAAAGATCATACTACCGCTCGTTCACTGATGAAAATGGTAGGAAAGCGTCGTGCTTTGCTCGATTATCTGAAAGATCGCGACATCGAACGCTATCGCGCGATAATAAAGACATTGGGTCTGCGCCGATAATCACGAAACAGCAAACACGCTTAAGGCTTCAAGAAAAACCCGCTCTCCATTACGGAAAGCGGGATTTTTTATATTATGGAAAGAAGATATTCAATATGAAGCGGAGCAAGGAATGCCTGCGGATATTACGCGGTCACGAATTTTGTCGAGCACCTCGCGCGGTGCTTTCCTCAATCCGCGGTCGGGTGTTTCGCGGTCGATGGTGTATATCATAACTCTTTCGGGGGCAATCTCTCTGACTTTTTCAAGCCACGGATTGACATATTCGTCGCCCGTATTGTCAACATCAACACCATTGCTTGTCCCCTGCATGAACATCGTCTGTATTATGGCATGCCCTTTGAAACGTTTCACACCCTCTATCACCTGCTCAACATCATACAATGTTCCGGCGGGACGATCCACCTTATTTATATAATTAGGATTTACGGTGTCAAGTTTCACGATATTGTTGTCCACCCGCATCAGCGCGTCATGCACCTTATCCAGATGCAACAATGTGGCATTGGTAAACACGCTGACTTTCGCATCGGGGAAATATTTGTCGCGCAATCGCAACGTATCATCTATTATCTCGGCAAAATGCGGATGACATGTCGGCTCTCCGTTACCTGAAAAAGTCAGCACGTCCGGAATCGGTCCGTTCTCACGCATGTCCTTAAGTTTCTCTTCAAGTGCTTCTGCCACCATGCTTCGCGATGGTTGTCTGAGACGCGGACGGTGGTCGCCGTTAAAGCCGCACTCACAATAGATGCAGTCGAATGTGCAAATTTTACCATCGCCCGGCATAAGGTTTATGCCGAGACTAACCCCGAGACGACGGCTGTGTACAGGACCGAATACAGGTGATGGATAGATTATGGTACTCATAGGGGCAAAGTTAGTGAAATAAAAATGAAAGGAAATAATGAAATGCAAGAAAAGAAAAGCAAGGCGTTAAAAGTCGTTAATCTGTTTGTTTCGCATATTTTTTTTAGTAACTTTGCGGCAACTTAGGTGTATTACGGCCGAAAACAAATGGTAAGAAAAAGAAATAAGTCCGGCAGGCGAGGCAGTCTGCAGGTTGTTACTTTGTGTATAAGCACTGCATTGGTGCTGGTTTTAGTCGGATTGGTAGTTCTGTCGGTGCTTTCTGCCCGCAATCTGTCGCTGTTGGTAAGAGAGAATCTTGTTGTGACTCTTGTGTTGTCGGAAGATGTAACAGAACCGGAAGTTGCTCAAATGAGAAAGTCGCTTGAGCGGGAAAGATATGTCCGACAGATAAAATACATAAGCAAAGAGCAGGTGTTGAAAGAGGAGACGAAAGCCATGGGAGTTGACCCGACAGAGTTCATCGGGCATAATTTCTACACCGCATCGCTCGAATTAAACCTAAAAGCCGACTACGCCAACCGCGACTCAATGGCATGGATAGGTGTCGGACTGAAGAAACATCAAAAAGTAAAAGAGGTTGATTTTCAACAGGATTTGATGGATCAAGTAAACGACAACATCGGCAAGGCAAGCATAGTACTCATCGTGCTGGCAGTGTTGCTGTCAATAATATCATTTTCGCTAATCAACAACCATGTGCGTTTGGGAGTTTATTCCAGTCGTTTCAACATACACACTATGAAATTGGTGGGTGCCTCGTGGGGCTTCATTCGCCGCCCGTTCATTTGGCGCGCCATTGTCATAGGCGTGGTTGCGGCCATTGTTGCCATTGCCGTACTCGGCGGTGCGGTATATGCGTGGTATGCACAGACACCCGGGATATTGAACGTGATGACATGGGAGATACTCGCCATAACCGGAGGTACGATACTTCTGTTCGGCATTATAATAACAACTTTCTGCAGTTATGTTTCCGTCAATCGCTTCCTGCGGATGAAAGCAGGCGACCTCTACAAAGTTTAGAGGCAGCGACAAATGATTGGAAATGGTGCAAACAAAGATGATTAAACATATAATATCATAATGGATAAGAGAAACCTTGCTTTTGGCAAAACGAATTTCATTCTCCTCGCGGCAGGCGTGGCAGTAATAATAGCAGGCTTCCTGCTTATGAGTGGCTCGGGAACAACGGAACAAACATTCAATACCGATATATTCAGTGCGACACGCATAAAAGTGGCTCCGGTGGTTACTTTCATCGGGTTTGTATCGATTATCATTGCAATAATCTACAAACCTAAAGAAAATAACAAGAAAAAAACGGAGGAATGACAATATTAGAAACGGTCATCATAGCGATAATAGAAGGATTGACGGAATTCTTACCCGTGTCATCAACAGGACACATGATTATCGCACAGAACTTGCTGGGGGTTTCCGAACGCATGCAGAATGACCCGGCATTGGCTGCTTTCGTGCATGCTTTCACATTCATAATACAGTTTGGAGCAATTCTGTCAGTGGTATGTCTCTACCGGAAGAAATTCTTCAAGATAAACAGAACGCCGCTTCCACAAAGAGCCGGCATGTGGCAACGTCTGAAACACCGTTACCATTTCTATTGGCTGTTGCTCGTTGGCGTAATGCCGGCAGTGGTAATAGGACTGCTCGCAAAGAAATCCGGTGTACTCGATTGGCTGCTCGACAGCGTGGAAGTTGTTGCCGTAACATTGGTGCTGGGCGGAGTTTTCATGCTCTTCTGCGACCGTATTTTCAACAATGGAAAGGAAAACAACTCTGTCAACGAACGACGTGCATTTAACATAGGATTGTTCCAATGCCTGTCAGTAATACCGGGAATGTCTCGTTCTATGGCCACCATCGTGGGAGGAATGGCACAAGGGCTGACACGGCGCAACGCCGCAGAGTTCTCTTTCTTTCTCGCCGTTCCTACAATGGCAGGAGCAACGTTGCTCGACTTGCTCGACTTGATGAAAGAAGATACGGCATGGGCTACCGAACATAACATTATGATGTTGCTGTTGGGAAGCGGAGTGGCATTTATCGTTGCACTGCTCGCAATGAAATGGTTCGTGGGCTTCCTGTCAAAATACGGATTCAAGATGTTCGGCATATACCGCATTATCGTGGGAAGCATAATCATAATACTGCTCCTTACAGGGCATTCACTCGCAATGGTTGACTGATGAATTTCAAAGAAGGAGAGATACTGTATATCGACAAGCCTTACCGTATGAGCAGTTTCGGGGCATTGGCTCACATACGATATGTCCTGACTAAGAGAATGGGATACAGAGTGAAAGTGGGACATGCAGGAACACTTGATCCGCTTGCCACGGGTGTACTTGTGCTCTGCACGGGAAAAGCGACGAAACGGATAGAGGAATTACAGAAACATACCAAGGAGTATGTCGCGACACTGCAATTGGGAGCAACCACCGCAAGTTACGACATGGAACATCCCGTAGATGCAACCTACCCCACCGAACATATCAACCGCAGGTTGTTGGAAGAAACGTTGCAACAATTCGTCGGAGACATAGAACAGGTGCCGCCGGCGTACAGCGCATGCAATGTGAACGGGAAAAGAGCATACAGCCTGATGAGAAAAGGACACGAGGTGGAACTGAAAGCAAAAGTCGTACGCATAGACGAGATAGAATTACAACGGTTCGACAGCGAAAAAATGGAGGCCGTAATACGAGTTGTATGCGGAAAAGGAACATATATACGCGCACTTGCACGCGACATCGGCAAGGCCGTTGACAGCGGAGCATATCTCACGGCATTGCGCCGGACAAGAGTAGGCGATGCAATGATAGACAAATGTCACACACTCGATACGTTCCTGCCATGGCTCGACACTCAGGAAATTGAGGGCTAAACAACGACCATCGAGCGAAATAGAAAATATTATCAATGTTTAAAGATAAAGATAAATAACGACAACAAATATGAAACTATCGCAATTCAAATTCAAACTACCGGAAGAACAAGTGGCATTGCACCCGTCATACCATCGCGATGAATGCCGACTGATGATTCTGCACCGAGAGTCGAAGAAGATAGACATGTATAAAACCGATGAGAACGGCGAACCGCTGAAAGACAAGGAAGGCAATCCCGTATTTCTCGACTTTCGTAACGTACTCGAACATTTCGACGAAGGAGACACGTTCGTATTCAATGACACGAAAGTATTCCCCGCACGTCTCTTCGGAACAAAGGAGAAAACAGATGCAAAAATCGAAGTGTTCCTGCTGCGCGAACTGAATGAAGAAATGCGCCTGTGGGACGTACTCGTGGAGCCGGCACGCAAAATCAGAATAGGAAACAAGTTGTTCTTTGATGACTCGGGGACAATGGTGGCAGAAGTTATTGACAACACAACAAGCCGGGGACGCACGTTGCGTTTCCTGTACGACTGCCCACACGATGAGTTCAAACGCGAACTGTTTGCACTCGGAGAGGCGCCACTGCCACGCTACTTGGTTGACAAACGCCCGGCGACACAGGACGACATGAACGATTTTCAGTGTATATTCGCAAAGAACGAAGGAGCCGTGACGGCACCCGCGGCCGGACTGCATTTCAGCAGAGAAATGATGAAACGCATGGAAATAATAGGAATAAATTTTGCTTTCATCACACTGCACTGCGGACTGGGAAATTTCCACGACATTGAAGTGGAAGATCTTACGAAACACAAGATGGACTCGGAACAGATGTTTATAAATGCCGAGGCATGCAGGTTGGTAAACGACACGAAGAAGGCCGGAAAACACATCTGCGCCGTAGGGACAAGTGTATTGAAAGCAACGGAAACTGCCGTGGGAACCGACGGACTGCTTAAGGAATACGAGGGTTGGACAAACAAATTCATCTTCCCGCCACATGACGTTGTACTCGCAGACTCAATGATTGCAAATTTCTACCACCCATACTCCACTCTGCTCATGTCAACGGCAGCATTCGGAGGGTACGATCTCGTAATGGAAGCCTACGAAATGGCTGTACAGAACGGATACCGAATGGGGTGTTACGGAGACGCAATGCTTATACTCAACGACTGATGCACACTGTTTACTTAAGTCTCGGCAGCAATCTCGGCAACGGAGAAGAAAACTTGCTGAAAGCCGTAACCGAAATAGGAAAGTTGATTGGCAAAGTGGTACGTCAATCAACTTTTCATGTTACCGAACCATGGGGATTCTGTTCGAAAAACCTTTTCACAAATGCTGCAATATGCTGCAACACCGAATTATCCCCGAGAGAGGTTTTAACACATACGCAGAAGATTGAGCGTGATATGGGAAGAAAAAAGAAATCCGTTGACGGCAACTACAGCGACCGCATCATAGACATCGACATATTATATTACGACGACATAACAATCAATGATCCGGATTTGAAAATACCACACCCTCACATAAACGAACGCGACTTCGTATTGAAACCGCTGAATGAAATATTAAGACAAGACACTTTGTAAACCCAAATCGGTCATTAGAACCCTCAACCGATTTTGTTCGATTGTTGAGCAGATGTGCAGCCGTTTAATCGAAGGCGTAGCGGGCTACGTCGGGATGAAACGGCTGCGCAGATGTCAGCAAGCGGGCTAAAGCACTTGGGAAGCGTAACGGCAATGGCAAATCTAAGCAAATGCGGTCTAATGACAGATTTGGGGTAAACATACACCGACTGAAAAACATACGCAAATATAGGCGTTATGTACATTTGTTCTCAAAGAAACAATATGTAGCAAGTGCCGGGCACAGATTCATTATTAAATTATTAACAGCCCTGCATCGTGAATGAACGAGGTTCGCCTTGTTCTTTGGCAATTCGTTCACTCACTCTGTGATATACTTTTCCGAAGCATTATCTTACGCGAGTTTGGGATAAGAAACTCACTTAGTACTTATATCCGTTTCAGTCCTTTCTATTGGTGATGTGTGCAAGTGATTGTATATATGTTTCCGTACCTTGCAGAACCATCGGGACAAGAAGAATATTTCCAACACACAGTTTGCAGGAAAGATACTCTACAAAGCTTCGGATTGGGAAATGTTGCCGGAGGAGAATTATAAGGGATAGCAACATATCGCAAACATAAGTGTTATAAAACCTAAAAAAAACAGCAAGGCGGGCGATTATTACACTTTTGTGTAGAGTATATAAGTTTTATTACATCTACTTTTGCCCTAAATTATTGTGGATTATGAAAGAAAGATACAGCAGAAACAGGCTCTATGTGAGCGAGAAAGAGCAAAGCGTGGTAAAGGAGTATAAGATATTCCTTGGAGGGGCTGGAATTGGCAGCATTGTGGCGGAATGTGCCTTGAGGTTTGGCTTTGAACATATCACCATTGTCGATGGAGACAAGTTAGAGTTAAGCAACCTTAACAGGCAGAACTATACGGAGAATGACATTGGCAGATACAAAGCGGAGTGTTTGGCAGAGCGTTTGCTAAGCATCAATCCCAATGCGCAGATAGACTTCCATACGGAATTCTTGACTCCTGCCAACATCGAAGATATACTGAATGAGCATGATGTGGCTATCAATGCATTGGATTTCAAGGATGAAGCCCCCTTTCGTTTTTGACAAAATCTGCAAAGAAAGGAATATCCCCGTACTACACCCGTATAATTTCGGTTGGGCAGGCTTTGTTACAGTTGTTGATCCATTGGGACATTCCTTGTCCGAACTGACTGATGAGCCAAAGGGGTTTGAACTGAAGGTGGCTGAGTATGTTACCGGGCACGGGGCGTTCTGGAATCAGCCAAAGGAATGGTTGGATAAAATCGTTACTCAATATAGGGAAGAAAGCGAGATGCTTCCACCTCCACAACTGTCCATAGCATCATGGATCGCAGCAGGATTGTGCACAACGGCGATGTACAATCTTGCTACGGGAAAACCTGTGAACTATTTCCCCAAATTCTATTTCTCCTCACTTTTGCAGTAAGTGTAGTTTCATTTTCAGAACATTTTTTTAAAAGCAGCTCTTGAGACGGCAGCTGTAATATTCGCAACGTCTAACTTTTCAAAGGCGTGGTGTTTGTAGAATTTAATGGAGTCTAACGAACGGCACATCCTATCCGAAATTTCCGTCATGGTAAGCCCTGCTGCCGACAACCGCAACACCTCAAGTTCCTCTTCTTTGAGCGATACTTCCTCACATTCTTTCCAACAATGTCCTTCGAAAGAGTATTTCCAGAATTTGTTCAGCCCATTTTTATGAAATTCAACATTCCCCACCGTTTTATACGAGGATAGAGATACTACGCACATACCAATCCATATTTTGCCCTCGTCTGTCAATAATATTGGAGTAAGGCGATGATTTATCAGCTTACTCTTCGTTCCATTCTTCAGATGAAAGTGATAGGACATAGAGCACTGGTATTTATCAACGTTATCGAAGGTATCAAAGAACTTAAAGCCACTACCGTTCAGTTCAACAAGCATTTTTTGTTCTTCATCTGGTACATGTTCCAAGTAAAAACTATATCCTAATTCCTTCACCTCCTTTGCTGTATGACCACAAAGAAACAATGGGTTGTCCGACACATAAAGAAACTCTTGTTTATAATAATCTATCAAATAAATGCTCTGATAGGTTACACGTGTAAAGGCCTCTACTGTATGAATCAATGTGGACAGTACATTTGAGTCATAATCTGGTGCATTATGCACAGTTTTCGATGCTATAAAGAAGTCTTTTATATCTGTCATATACAAAATAAGTTTGTTTTTTGCTCAAACTACTGGCAAAAATACTTTTTTTCTTCGAAATAACACTATGAGATTACACAAAAGTGTAGTATCCCATATTTTAAGAGCCACTATTTTTGCCGTATAAAATTAAATATAAAAGAATTTTTATGGAAAAGAAAGTTGCATCATTCAAAGAGTATGAGATATTCATGGCAGATAAATCCTGTCTGAATGAAATCGCCAATTTTATAGTAAGAGAGAATTATTCTCATCACTTATCTTCTTTTACAGAGGAAGATATAAACAAAGATATCGAATCCGTGCTTGAAGAAGAGGAATATCTGTATGATAACAAATCTTATATCTATATTGCAAGAGATTCCTTTGGGAATATGATTGGCTGCATCAGGAGCTTTCATTGGGATAGGCACAAGACTCTTCCTATCGAAAAAATATATGGGATAAACCCACTGAATACTATCCATCAGGAAAATAAATATAGTTTTTGGCATATAGGACGCTTTGCAGTAGCGAAGGAAGCAGGAATATCAACATTGACTTTATTCAAGCGGCTAATGGCTTTGGCAGTAAAGCTGATAGTAGAGGACAAGTACAGCTATATGATTGCAGAGATTGACAGCAAACTATTGAAAGTAATGAAAGTCTTGGGATTTGGCTCACGCCAAATAGGAAGATCCATAGACTATCTGACATCGGAGACCGTTCCTGTGTGTTCCAGTAAAAGAGGTATCAAAGGCTTCTTTTCCAAGTATGGTGAGCTTTGCAAGGCAGTGTGATTACACTTTTGTGTAATATTTAAGTCAAAAACTCAAAATTACACTTTTGTGTAGTGGAAAAATTGGGAGATACAAATATATTTGTAACAGAAATAATCAAGTCGACAAGATTATAAAGCAGACCAGACTGATATAAAAGGAGCAGAAGCCGAAAAACTAATATCAAAGAGTAGGCAAAAAATAACGATAAAACAATGAAAAAGAAATTTGGATTGACAGTGATCAAACAGAGTGATGTCATTAAAGAAGAAACGATGTCAATGATACTTGGCGGTAGTGGAGAAATGGGCCAAACTAATAGCGAGAAATTCTGTATTATCCTTTGTAAGAGCTTTACAATTTGCAAGCCAAATAATGTGTCCTTACCAACAGATTCAACAAGTACGGATACGACAAATACGGATGTAAAGACAAAGCCATAAATTCATATTCTGCAAATATGCAAGATTTGATCATATCTAAATACGTGTTATTTTTTGAACAAAACGGCACGTGTCTTCTTTTCAACTCCAAGGACAATAGTTTCTTGGAGTTGAAAAAAGACTTGTATGAAGAATTGGTAACGATACAAGAAGAAGGAGAATCTTCTTTGTTTGATGATGATGAATTTGTGAACAAATTGGTAGAATTAGGAATTTTGACTACAAGACTCGACGATCAAGCATTTTTGGATGATATTATCTTAAAAAATAAACTGTGTAAAACTACTTTTTATTGTAGCCTGACACAGTTTACTTTACACTCTCTAAACGATAATTATTTCTTGGAGATTTCAAATACAGAACCTTTCGTTATAGTGAATGGAGCATCAATTGTTACATTATTACTATATGTAAACTTCAAATACGAATTATTTATAACATTAAAATTTTTTGCTTTAATAATCCACCCTACTACATTTTTATTGGATGTTACAGTTTGATCATAGAAGTAAACAATCCCTCTTTGTGCTGCTGACACAGCTGAAAAGGCATCGCAGATACCATATCCCATTTGTTCATTCCAAGTTCCATTCGTTCTATCAGGTATAGTTGAATAGACATAACTTCCAGCCTTTTTTGCGGTTTGTTCTATTATATCTACAACATCTTTTCTTGTTAATTCTGGATTAATAGATAAAACTAATGAAGCTATGGCACTCACATGAGGAGCAGCCATAGAAGTACCACTCATCTCAGCAAGACCATTGTTAGGAACTGTTGATAAAATCTTACTTCCTGGTGCAACAACATCAAGGGCTTTTCCATAGGAAGAAAAACTAGATTTTTTATCCCATTGGTCCACGGAGCCAACAACAAGAATGTCTGGATGGAAATTTGCGGGATAATCTGGCATTGATTTATTGTAATTTCCAGAAGCAAAAACAACAACCATTCCTTTCCCTTTCCTACCAGAAGTCATTGCGGTCCTAATAGCATCTTCCAAGATAGCACTATGCATTTCTTTGTAATAGGCTCCACCCTGATCTCCCCAAGAGTTGTTGATAACATCCACATTGTGAGATGTCGCATATCCAAACCCTGTTGCTAACTCGCTACTAATAGTTGGCGAAACGTACAGCCCATGACTGATGGATAAAATTGTAGATTGAGGAGCAAGCCCTGCTATTTGAATACCATTGTGGTTTGCACCTATAATACCTCCTACATGAGTACCGTGTCCTCCGCGTACAACAGAAGGAGAATGACCATTATGTATATCATATGATAATGGACTATAATTATTCGCGAACTCTCTATGGTTTTGATCTACACCTTGGTCTAAAACCGCAACAGTAATTTGAGACTTGCCTTTAGTTAATTTCCATGCATTGCATGCGTTGACTTTTTCTAGTCCCCATTGCCGATTAAAATCAGGTTCAGAGGTACAATTATTTGCCTTAAAATTAAATATAAAAGCAGGGTCTACATCCGCGAATTTACCTGTTTCGTAGATTTTGTTTGAAGTTTCCAAACCATTAGAATGTATCGGCGACTTTAGAAGGTACCAATTAGGCATGTAAGCAACTTCCTTTAAAACCTTTGCTCCAAAGTCTTTCGCAATGCTTTGGAGAATATTATAGTCTTGAGGTGATTTTAACTTTATATAGAAATACTCACTTGTTAATATATAGTTTTGTTCATCAAGTCCAAACACGGGCGCAACTTGAATATCTTTGTTTCCTTTCAATTTTTGCGTCATTGAACTAAGAATTCCATTCGTAGTTACGTTACCAACCGGTCTTATTTCAACTATTTTCCAAAAACGCGACTGAGAGCCTCTTTGGCTTTGTACTGCTTGCTTAGTTGTAATTGTATAAACGGTAGAATTTTTCAAGTCAATAGACACTAATTTTGAACTATCGGAGGATGAAATATAGTATAAATTCCGTAAAGAAGATATTCCTATCTTTTCACCATTATACCAATAATAATAATCCATAGGGCGTCCACGGCTTGCTCGTGTCGAAATTTGATTATCGGGCTTGTTGATGAGATTATTATCTATTACATCACTACAAGATATAATTACCACAGAAGAGCAAATCAACGCCGTATAAAGTAGTATAAAATTCTTGTATCTCATAGATTTTATTTTTTATTTTTAAGAACTTCTATTTCCTTTTGTAAAGATTTGATAGCGTCAATCATTACAGGGATAAGTGCAGTATAGTTAATCAATTTCTTACCTTCCGCATCAGTTAAAACTACATTTGGCAGAACTTTCTCAACCTCTTGTGCGAGTAGGCCTATTTCCCTTTCATCTCCTCCTTTCCTTAGTAGAGAAGCCTCTCTAGTTGGTTTATCCGAAAAAGAGTATGACACGGGACGTAATTTGAGAATGTAATTTAGTCCATTTTGCAAAGAACGAACATTAGATTTCGCTCTTGCATCAGAATAATTATAAACATTCTTAACTTGAATACTGTTGAAAGTACTTGTCTGTGTATTGTAGAATACAACTTGGTCAGCATGACTTGCCAAACGGGTACCGACAGGTGAGACGTCAATTTGAAAGAAATTACTGTCTTTACATTTAAAATACATACCATTACTATTTAAAGTAATGCCGTAAGAACTAAATGGAGTAGTGTTACCAAAGGTTAGCCTACCATTACTATCATACTTTATTTGTGCATTCGCTGTTATGCAAAAAAAGAGCAAAAACTAAGGTTGAAACAACCTTCTTAACCATTAAATTTTTCATTGCTGTTAGGTTTTAATTAATTTTTTAAGATTATGAAATCATTTTTCGAAAGGAATGTCACCTTGTTCAATAAATTATGATAATAAATAGAAGCAAGACGTTGTGAAAAAATCACGAATATAGGGTGTTTTCCCAATTATCGGATGTAAAAGGCGAGGTCGCAACTTAAATTTTACTTCATAATGTGGATTTATGAAAAACAGAGTTCTATCAAGAACACTAAACTTTTTATCAATCAATTTTTCAAAAAGTTCAATTGGACATTTTGTTTTTTTTATGTTAAGTAATTCCTTTATTGTATTTTTTTCTCCTCCAAGTTTTAGAAGGTTTTCGTATAAAACTTCAGGTAACAAATGAAACCACGGAAGATGAGAGAGGATTCTTCCTCTACAAATTTGTTGATGTCCTCCAAACGGCATTTGCCACGCAGGAAAAGAGATAAAAACAACTCCTTGTGGGGCAAGAAATCTTTTTAAGGAAGATAAAAAAAAAGACTTATTATCTATATGTTCTAAAACATCATGACAAATTATTAAATCAAAAAGACCATCCATCCCTTTAATATCAAATATGTCTGAAGCAATAAATTCTCCAGTAGCATTAGCTTCTTGAAAGAACTTTTTGGCATCACTAATTCTGCATTCCGCCAAATCTACTCCCAAGGTGTTGCATCCCTTTTGAGAAAAAGGCAAAAGATTTCCTCCATCACCACAACCTATTTCCAAGACATTCATTCCGCAAATTATTTCCTTATATTTTTCAATATAAGGAATAAAATATTTTCGGCTTGTCGTGGAAAGCTCTTGAAAATATAACTTTCTATCAGATTGTCGGTATTGCATATTTTTGTATATTATACTATTTCTTTTTTGCGAAAGTAGCAATAAAAAAGCGAAGAAGCAAGTTTCTATCGTTTTTTTTGCAAAAGAGCTATCAAAATACCTAAAAGAAAGAAAGTATAGAGTAATCGTATTTTTTATATATAAAAACCTCATATACCTAACATTGGTGATATTGTTATATATGCCTGTGTCAATGGCTCAATATTTAATTCTGCTCCATCCGACATTTGGAGTAATAGAGTATAATAGCAGATGATAAACAGTTCATACCTGTTTTTATAATCTTTACTCCTTTTATTTACAACCATTGGAGAATATAAAGTGCTAATTTATAGGTCAGAGAGAAGTTATACCGTTATGAATATACGTGCTTATATTGCAAAGTTTTCATAATGAGGGTTTTATAAAGACTCTTTATATATGCAAAACATAGAAGTCTAACATTCTATCATTCCAAACTCCAGTCTCCTAATTCTTCTATTCTTTGATTAAGTTTTCCTTTCCTATTCCAAAAGGATTTGTAAATGATTACTGCGTATCTGAGATGTTCACAAGTCTAACTTTCTGTTATTGCGCTTATATGCAGTCGTTCCTTTAAAAGCCCACTTCACCGAAAAGTTATCCCAATTTAACTTTTCGGTGTTTGTTTTTATAAACCACAAAAGAACTTTCATTGCTCTTTTGAAGTTATATGCCGCCGCTGCCAACATTATATTTACGGCATCTACTTTCACACCTTTATAAAAGTTGCGAGATAATCTGTAATCACTTTTAAGATGTCCTATCGTGTGTTCTATTCCTACCCGCTTGCAAAAACAACTTGTGTTTCTTTTTCTTTTGATAATAACTATCTTTGGATTTTGGGGACATTTCAGGGGCAATGCAGACACATATATGTCGGAACCGTCGCTCAGGGTAGATATTGCTGTTCAGAAGAATATGAAGAACTGGTGGGTAAAGTTGAGCGTATTGGATCTGTTCAATTCCAAGGAAAAGGGTTATTCGCAATATGCCTAGACCTATACCTCGCACCGTGTCGATTATCGGCATCCCGTCATCAGCTTGCCCGTCTCCTATTCCTTTAATCCGACCCGATCGAAATATAAGGGTCAGCCAGCCGGACAGAGCGAACTAAATCGATTATAAAAATACATCCATTCGAGCACTCAAAATAACTATGGATAACCCCAGTTCGGGATAATATTTCTCAAAACATCATAAGTTGCTTGGTGTCCTCAATATAATATCCATTAAGTGCTTTCGGCTTGTTGTCGAAGAAGCAGTATACCGCCAGTGCTGCAATCATGCTCATGATGAAATTGTTGACCGACCTGTGCCTTGAGTGTACCAGTTGTGCGGTATTCTTGAGCATGTCATTGATGGTCTCGATGATGCACCTTCTTCT
>NZ_RQZH01000027.1 GCF_003932845.1 Prevotella sp. OH937_COT-195 | reverse complement strand
CGCAACTTTTACAAGGGTGTGACTGGGGATGCTGTGAACCTACTGTTGGCGGCGGCTGCTTACAACTTCAAAAGAGCCATGAGAGCTCTTTTATTCCTATTCAAAACAATAAGAGAAATGCTAAGAGAGAGGTCATTGATGAATCAATTCCCGTTTAGCATCTCTTTTTAAGGGACGACTATATAAGGCACTATTTAATACTGTATAAAGAAATTTCGGAAGTATCCTATCGGAATAGGCTCTAATTATACCCATAAAGCCACCTGCATAGAATGATGTATCCTTCTCAATAAAAGTGATTTTGCCCACATGAGCCTTGCTACCACTTGAAAAACAAACGAAACAATCATTCTTTCTCAGCACCTTGTCTAAATCAAGTTTTTTGTTAGACCGGAGATAAATTAGTTTATTGATTTCCAAATGACCTGACAATGTTATATTATCTGCAGTTAACACAACATTATTTGTTACTTCCTGAACTTGGTCTTCTTTTGCATAAGTAACACCACGAATTACCTTGGCTAATCCCTCAATTGATTCTAATGGAAAATTACTATTTATTGTTACTTTTTTTTTGCTACAATCGAGATGCCTTTTTCAAATACACTTCTATTAAAAGCAAGCATATCAATTAAGGATATACGACTAATATGCGATTGCATAGCCTCTGCTATTGGAGATGTAATATCTCCCTTGAAGGCTTTATGAATATAAGTACTTGCCCGTAAAGAATTGTCATAAATGTCTGCATCGAAAAGTTGGGTACACTCATCAATGTTTTTCCCTCTTTGGATAGCGTGGATTCCCTCGTTTCCTCTGCGGTTTGAAAACTCATAACCTAAGAAACGCTTTTCGACATCTTTCTCTCCACTCTTAACAATAACAACCTTTTGGGGGTACGCCAATATAAAGTACAAAAGCTTTTCAGCCTCAATACTTAATATTTCTTCAAAGATCTTTGCATCACTCTTAGAAGAAAGTTTTTTCCTGTACTCTATATAAATTTCGTGTGCCTTTACCTTATCATTAGGTGATTTTTGCAATAATGTGACATAATCGACATAATCAAGACCCTCCCAAACATAAGCCACATATTTCAATGCTGGGGTTTCTATGCCATTGATAGTAACATCATTTAGGGTGCGAAAATAAGTATCGACAGCAACCTTTGTATTGATTGCAAAATAATTATCTCTACGACGTATGAACAGAACAACCGTATTAGTATTGGTTGCCATAAATGTATTACTACCCAACTCCGCAATAGCCACAATATCGAAGTATTGTAATATAATCTCACGAGCCTTAGTATAAATACCCGAATTGGTCAATATTGAACTTGGTAGAATAACTCCTGCTATACCGCCGTCTTTAAGCAACTGTTTTGTACGCTCAATAAATAGACACTCTATTTCAGAACTATTGTCTGTTAGTGAATTATACAATTCAAAATCTTGTTCTGTATAGTAGTCACGAGTAGTTTGACGGAATGAAGATACTGAGTATGGAGGGTTACTCAATACTATATCAAACTGTTGATTATCCTTTTGTCCATCATTTACTAACTTGCGTAACCTACCTTTATACTCTTTGTTATTGCGGAAATTGGCAAGTCCATCACTGAGGATAACATTAGCCAAGCCATCACCATGCAAATAACAACCAACCTTACCAACTTTTACAAGTCGATAATCTTTTTCGATGCCATACACATAGTCTGTAGCCCAGTCAAAATGACAATTCTGCCAATTGACGAGGTGCTTTCTTGTTTCTTCAATATACTTAGAGGTATCACAAACGTTTATGATGTCTTGTATTTCGTGCATAAACTCTGTGATAAAGTGACCACTACCTGCTGCATAGTCAATCATATATGGCAGGATTTCTCCATCCTTACTAGAAAGTTTTTCTGCCATAATAGAATCCAAAGGAAGACTTTTGATGATAAATTGCGCAATTGGTACAGGCGTAAAGTACTGTCCAGCCTCTTGTTTGAGACCAGTGGTAAGTAACAATTCAAAGAAGTCGGATAAATATTGCTGTCGTTTATTATAGCGGATTCTATATCCTTGAATTAATTCTACAACTTCTTTTACAACCTTTGCATTTTCTTCAAAAGAGGCATTATCATATACTTCCTTAATTGCAAACTCATTATTCTTTTCAAGACGTAGCTTGTTCACCTCCTTCAAAAGATATAGTTTCGTATCTTTATTCAGATTAGCACATCGCCTATCAAAATCCTCATTGTTGAAGTCGCTAACAGTTCTATCTAAGAATTTTTTCATTCCCTTACTATAAAGGTCTGTTAAACGAAGTTGAAAATCAACATGATTATCTCTACCCTCAAGCCATTGGAACTTTAACTCTTCACCTTCTCCTGTAGTTGTTTCGTCATAGACCTTACACAAGAAGAGTGTAAATATCTTATTGAAAGCATTACCTTTATCTGAAACTACATTGTGGCGTAGTATTTCAAGGAAGCGGTTGAAGATAAAGCTTGAATCCTCGGCTTTTATCTCTTTCAATTGTTCCTTTGTTAATGCTTTGCTCTGGAAATTATATGGTTGTACCCAAGAATCAAAGATTCCATTATCCTTAGTGAGTTTGTTCCATTTATCATAAATGTCCTTTACATCACCATTGCGATAATCATCTTCAATCTTTATGATTTCGTTAACATATATATATTTGTCTCCTTTCAATTCTGAGGCGTAAAGCATTATCACATCAACCTTACTTCCAGATAATTGAAAATAAGTAAATAATTGCCCCCCATCCTTATGGATTTTAGTCGATTCCTTATTATACTCTTTACCATAAGTTTTACATTCTATGAGCATATATGGTGTACCATCTTCACGATTAACACAAATATCCAACCGTCCAGAAGTGCCATGCCCTGACGGCCAAGTTTTTTCAAGAATGATATTCTGGGGTTTATATCCTTTAAGTAGTAATCTGTCAACACATTCAAGTACTACAAAATTTTCAGGTTGCGAAAAATTTTGTGTAGTCCTGCTTTCTGCAATGATACTATTACCATAATTAATATTCTGTTTTTCAAAATCAATTTCTATGGCATAATCAACATACGTTTTATGATAAATGCCATTCGTCCCATTTTTTGGAACAAACCCCAAAGCTGTAATATGTTTCTTAATGTCCATAGTCCTCCTAATTTTGCTGCAAAGTTAAGAAATTAATCATAAAATACCCCATTTTATTTTGGTTTTCTCGCAAAATTTCATATAACGCAGTTTTTTGGATTTGAGAAGCAAAGTATTAATAAAAACAAGTTTAATTAATGTTACTACAAACAGGGATATAAAACAACGAATATAGTATTCATGATATATATGCAGCGAAGCAAAGAAAATAACGTTTCACTGCTATTTCTTTTGCACTTGTAGGGAAATCGAGCAAATAAAAGAACTAAGTATTTGTTTATCAAATACTTAGTTCTTTTTCTTGTACCCAGACCCGGTACAATGCCATGAAAACAAGAGAAATTAAAAGAATATATTATATTGATAATCAATAATTTACTATTTTCTTGTATTTGCTGATTTTGCTCATTTTTGACTGTTTTTTGTTACAAAGTACACTTTTAGTACACTTTGATATTCGGAACTTTTTAGTATCTTTGCAAAATAAGAAAACATCTGAAAATAAACGAGTTAATGGTTTAACACGGTTTGATACACATTTAGGTACATAACTATCAATTATGGCAAAATTAGAAAATAAAGCAAAGGAAAACCCGAAATTGGAGCAAAATGTGCTGTCTGATGGTCGGACAAGTCTATATCTGGAGTATTATCTCGGTAGAGAAGAAACACCGGTTTTAGACGAAAACGGCAATCCCGTTTTGTATGAAACAGGCAAGATAATGGGTAAGCCCAAGGTACACATTAAGCACAACAGGCGAAAAGAAAATTTGCAGTTGTACTTGATAGCTAAGCCTCGTACTTCAGCGGAACGGCAACAGAACAAAGAAACGCTTGAACTGGCTGCCAAGATTCGTGCGGAGCGTGAACAGCAGTTTAAGGAGAGTATGCTTGGCTATCGTTTGAAGAAAGATAGAAATATCAATTTCTTGGACTATTATCAGGCTTACATAGACTGTTATACGAAGAAAGACTTGCGGATGATAAAGATAGCCTTGAATCGTTTTAAAGATTTTCTGAAAGAGCAATATCCACTCTATGAGTTTAGCATTAAGCCCGATTTGATAACCCAGGACATGATGGAACGCTTTGTGGAGTATCTGCAATCACGAAGCGTGGGCGAAGGAGCAAAGAGCATCTATCAGCGTTTCAAGAAGGTTGTGCGATATGCAATCGACCACGAAGTGATGCTGAAAGACCCTTGCAAGGGTGTGGTGTGCAAGGTGGATGAGCAGATTTTGCGTAAAGATGTGTTGTCTATGGATGAAATCCAATCACTGATTCAATGCCATTACGATAATGAAAACCCCAATGTCAGACGAGCATTTATCCTCTGTCTGTATTGTGGTCTGCGCTTCTGCGATGTGAAAGATCTAACCTATAAGAACATTGATTACACCAATCGCCTATTGAAGTTTGAGCAGAATAAGACCAAAGGTCATTCGGCGCATAGTGGTGTTGTCATTCCTCTGAACGATGGATTACTTTCACTGATAGGAGAAGCACCTGACGATTTGAATTCCTCCATTTTCAATCTTCCCTCGTATGAGAGTTGTTGCAAATCGGTAAAACGATGGGTGAAGCGTGCAGGCATTAACAAACACATCAGTTGGCATTGTGCTCGCCACTCCTTTGCTGTGAATATACTCAACAATGGCGCGAATATCAAAACTGTTGCGAGCCTATTGGGACATAGCGGACTAAAACACACGGAGAAATATACTCGTGCGGTTGACAAACTGAAAGAGGATGCCATCAACAGCCTGCCGGCACTCAACCTATAACATAGATCCATTTACTGGCAAAAAGAGAAGATATTTTTCTTTTCGCCAGCAAACATCATTGTTCTGGTGAAAGAAGAATAGGTTTAGTCCATGTTGCGCATATATAGCAAAGAGATGTACTAAATACGAAAAGGCACTGTGTAATTTGACGAGTCGGATACAAAACAAGAAGTCAGAAACACAAAAGGCGCTAAAAACGAGTTATTATTCAACATTAAGTTAGGTGATTTAACAAACTATGTTTATCTTTGCACATGTAAATAGCTAAAATCAAAATAGATGACGAAGAAAGATTGCCAAAACAGAATCAGAGTGGTGTTAGCCGACAAGCAAATCACCAACCGATGGCTTGCCGAACAGATGGATGTCACCGAGATGACAGTCTCTCGATGGAAGACAAATAAGATACAACCATCTATGGCACAATTCGTAGAGATTGCCCGACTGCTTCAGGTTGATATTAAAGAATTGTTGGAGGTAGACTTCGATGCTTAGGGAAAGATTTTATAACCAATAAATGTTATTGTATCATGCGAGTAAATACAAAACAAGCAGTCAGGCTATTCTTTCAGAACCCTTCATTAGTACAAGTGTTCAAAGAAGCTGTCGCAAATTCTCTTGATGCTAATGCTAATCAAATTGACATCAATATTTTTATTGACTCTTTTGATAAGCAAGAAACACTTAGAATTGAAATCATTGACAATGGTGAAGGCTTTACTGATTATAGATATAACAAGTTTTGTGAGCTGCTGAAAGTTGAAGAAAACACACACCAAGGTGTTGGCAGGTTAGTTTACCTAAGCTACTTTAATAAAGTAGAAGTTCGTAGTATCTATGATGGTCTACTTCGCACATTTACATTCAATGATAGTTTTGATGAGAACAATACAGATATGTCGTTATCTCAGGCACCTGATGCAATGCAAGAAACAAAGCTTGTTTTCACCGAATGTTCCATGCAAAGGTTAAGTAGTTATTCCGATATAATGCCAGAGAGGTTAAGGCAAGAGATCTTGAAAGAATTCTATCCTAGACTTTATATATTAAAGAGCAAGATAAACGATTTTCAGATTAAGATAAAGATAGATGTCCCTCATAGAGGAAAAATTACCGTCGGAACATTTGAGACAACTATCACAAGCAATGATATTCCAGACATGAGTACAGTCAAGATTGACACAGAAACAATAGACATGTTTGCAGACTCGTATTTGGATTATGCGATTCAGAAAACCGAAAAATTCTCTGCAACATTCCTTATGACTGCATTTTGTGTAGACAATCGTACAAAAGTTGTTGACGATATTATATCGCTAGAAAACCTGCCTTCTTATGGTTATAATTTTATCTTTTTATTACGATCCTCTATTTTAAATGGGAAAATAGATCCTTCACGTCAAAATCTGACTTTGAGCGACTCTGTTTTGAAACCATTGAAGATATTGTTTAGGAAAAAAATTGCTGAAGTTATAGAAAAACAGCTGCCTTCTGTGAAAGAAAAGAATAATAGAACGAAAGAGTCCTTGGATAAGACATATCCACATCTTCTGGGATATTTCAATAAAGATGAAGTTGGTATAATATCAAAAGCAAAATCAGTAGAGGACGCACAGAAACTTTTCATGCGCGATCAGAAAACAATTTTAGAGGCTCAATCTTTAGATGACGAAAAATATGATAAGGCATTGGATGTTTCATCTAGGACTTTGGCTCAGTACATTCTATACCGTGAGAAAATCATTGCTAAAGTAGAACAATATACAGCGGCAGATTCTGAAGCTGATTTGCATAATTTAATACTACCGAAACGGTCTGTCTTAAAGGATGGAAACATGGATAGTATTTATACCCATAACCTCTGGTTATTGGACAATAAATACATGACATATACTACAGCTATGAGCGAAAGAACAATGACTGAAGTTCTTGATGAGATTACAAAAAAAACTAACGATATTGAAGACGATGGAAGACCTGACATAGCTATCATATTCTCAGATAATCCAAACAAAGCTGAAGACGGATCCGTAGATGTGGTGATTATTGAATTGAAGAAAAGAGGTATAACTCTTGCAAAAACGGAGGAAGTGGAAAGTCAATTGCAGCAGCGAGCAATAAAGTTACTGAACTATTATCCTAATAAAATTCAACGCATGTGGTTTTATGGGATAGTTGAGTTTAACGATGATTTCAGACTATCCTTAGAGAATAGAGAGTATACCCCCTTGTTCTCTAAAGATTATTTGTATTATAGGGAGAACTCTTGGAAAAAGTCACTCGAAGATGATACAAAATATACTGTAGGTACTTATATTCTTTCTATTGATGCTTTTATAAAAGACGCGATGGCCCATAACGAAATATTCCTTAATATACTTAAAGAAGGGTTCAAACAAAAGAAGGATTAATCATGGTAAGAAGGAAATATACATTCATTGATTTGTTTGCTGGCTGTGGAGGTCTTTCAGAGGGTTTCTATCGCCAAGGATTCAAGGCTCTTGCCCATGCCGAAATAGACCATTGGGCATGTGAAACATTGCGAACGAGAATGAAATTCTATGGGTATAAAGACTACAATAGGGAAGTTATCGAGCATGATATAACAGCAGATGACATACTGGAAAGAATTGACAATGCTGTAAATGGACGGACTATTGATGTTATTATTGGTGGACCTCCTTGTCAAGCATATTCAACGGCTGGTAGAGTTCGTGATGGAAAGAAGATGGCATCAGACCCTCGCAATTATCTGTTTGAGAGCTACGTGAAAATTTTGGAATACTATTCCCCAAAATTCTTTGTGTTTGAAAATGTAACGGGGCTTCTTTCTGCACAAGTCAAGAATGCTCCCATATTTCCAAAGGTGTTAAAGGCTTTGGGAAACAAATATAAAGTAATTGGAAATCCAGAAGTCTTAGTTCTTAATACTGCTGATTACGGTGTACCTCAGCTTCGTAAAAGAGTAATTATAATTGGTGTACGTAAAGACATTGATAAAAGTGCAGAAGAACTCTATGAAAGTATTATAAAAACACATTGGAATCCCGAAACTCTGAGCAATGAGAAAAAAGGGAAAAAACGTTTTGTTGATGTAAGACAAGCTATTGGGGATTTACCATCCGTTGAGCCTGGACAAGATGCTTCAACTGAGGAATATGATTATCCATGTAATAATGAGTTTCTAAAAAAGACAGGTAAATCGGGCATACATCCATTGATGGATCATATTGCACGTAAACACAACGACCTGGATAGAGAACGCTTCCAAGTGATGATACATAATCATTGGTCTTTTGGTCAATTGCGAAGAGAAATGCCCCAATACGAACATGAACATGCCAGAGTATTTGATAATAGCTATGTGGTTCAGTGGTGGGACTTACCTTCCAAAACTATTTTGGCTCATATTCATAAAGATGGCTTTCAATTTATTCATCCTGATGAAGAGCAAAGACGTACATTTACTGTGCGTGAAGCGGCAAGAATCCAGTCTTTTCCAGATGACTTTGAGTTCAAGGGTTCACGGGGAGAAAAGTATAAACAAATAGGCAATGCCGTACCTCCTTTATTCGCAGAAGCGCTGGCAAAGTCGATAAAAAAGAATTTGATTGATATAACAGCATGATATTCGAGAAGATTACAAAGTTAACGAGAAAGGATGAGTTTTTAGAAAAAATTCAGATATATATACGTTTGGTTGAAGTGATAGCTAAACGAGAACACCTTATTGTAGATAAAATAAAGTCTCCTTCATCTAATTCTGTAATAGAAATGAAGGATATGGGAATTATCGAGAGTGACGAAGATTTGGAATTGTTAAGCAGAGTTCTTGGAAATTATTACTCTCGATTCGTTTCTGCAATTGAATTATTCCTTTCTCACAAGAATCTTTTCGGCTCTGAACTGGACAAACTCAACAACAGAAAAAGAAAAGAAATACAAAAAAGAGAAGCGGCTACCAATAAGCCCAAGATGGTAGATTTCTTTGCAGGAGCAGGTGGGTTAAGTTGTGGATTTAGTCAAGCTGGATATAGGGTTTGTTTTGCCAATGATTTTGAAGACGTATGTGTTAGAACATATCGTTTCAACCATCCAGAACTGCCATCTGCAAGTGTATTGAAAGAAGACATACGAAAGATTGTTTCTAACATAGACGATTATATACATGAAGACATTGATATCGTGGTTGGTGGACCTCCTTGTCAGAGTTTCAGTAGCGCAAATCAACGTCGTATAATTGATGACCCACGCAACGAGCTGTACAAATATTATATTGAAGCTGTCAAAAAAATTTGTCCTAAATTCGTTTTGATGGAGAATGTAAAAGGAATGCTCTCTGTTGCAGGCCAAGTCGTTGAAGACTATAAGTCGATACGGATTAAGAAAAACGGAAAGGTATATACTTACGATGTATCATACCGTTTACTCAATGCTGTGAACTTCGGGGTGGCACAAAGCAGAGAACGACTTATTTATCTTGCTGTTCGGAATGATATTGCTTATTCCAAACATGTTACGCCCGAAGTTCTTTTCCATGAAACCGAAAAAGCATGTGAAGAGAATCAGCATTATAACCTTCAATCCGCATTGGAATATATCCAGCCTTTGGATGCGCCGCGTGTAAAAGGTATGACAGAGGTTGATGATGAAAAAACTGGCATGAAGATTGGTATCAACAATTATGACAGTTGTGGGAATTCTTATCTAACAAGCATAAATTCTGGCCGCTCATTGGCATATACCTTTAATCATAAGGCTCGTTATTGTAGCGACGTGAATTACGAGATTTTCAAACGTCTCGGTCAAGGTGAAGATGCAACCAATCCCAAAATAGCAGACATAATGCCCTATTCAAGGAGAAATGGAATCTTTAAGGACAAGTACTTTAAGTTGTATGCTGATAGACCTTGTAGAACTATAACAGCCCACTTAAAAATGGACTGTCTATCTCATATACATCCTTATCAAATAAGGAGCATAACTCCACGTGAGGCAGCAAGAGTACAATCATTTCCAGATGACTACCTCTTCCTTGGTGCATATTTAAGAACTTATATGCAAATCGGAAATGCAGTGCCAGTCTTGATGGCAAAACAAATTGCTAACATAATAAAGAAATACATATGAGGAAATCATTTTTTTTCTACAAAGAGTTAACTCCTGCGGAAGTAGGAAAGACGGGAACACATGAAGTGTATGTCCGCCTGCCAAATAATTTCGATTACGAAACTTTTTTTGGCAATTCTGGGGCTATGAATGGGTCTGTTATGGAAGTTAATTTCACAGCCCAAGACATTACAAACGATGGTAATGAACCAACCACACTTCGTTTCGTTTTTTTTAAGAATTCAAACCAAGAAAAAAGAATACCAAGTTTAGGCTCATTATTCAAAAGCCATAACATACAAGAAGGTGATATTGTATGCCTTGAAAGCAGAATAGATGGCACAAACTATTCTTATTATCTATGTTTTTATAAGAAAGGAGAAATACAAGTAAATCCTGCTGCCGTATATTTTTCAAAGATTGAAAAAGACCCAGTAAATGCGCCCCTAAATAGCAATATCGAACAGTCCTTGCAGCAGATCTTCTATGGTGCTCCTGGCACGGGCAAGTCGCACATTATCAAAAAGCAGACGAAGGGTGAGGACGTGATACGAACGACCTTCCATCCTGACACAGACTATTCGACATTTGTCGGAACTTACAAGCCGACAACAGAGTTTGCTCCCGTGCTTGCCATCATCGGAGACAAGGCCGTAGAAACAGGAAGAGAAGAAAAGCGCATCAGTTACGAGTTTGTTTGTCAGGCCTTCCTACAATCATACGTCGCCGCTTGGAAGAAAGTAGCTGAAGCCAAAGGGGGCGCACAAAAGAAGCAGTTCTTGGTGATTGAGGAAATCAACCGAGGCAACTGTGCTCAAATCTTCGGTGACTTGTTCCAACTACTTGACCGCAACGATTTTGGCTATTCAGACTATCCCATTAAGGCCGACGCAGACATGCAGAAGCAGTTGAAGCGTTTGTTTGAGGGAGTGGAAATAGAAAATGCAGAAAGCATCAATGCCCTCTATGATGATAGGGACATCGTGAAGGAAGTGCTTAGCGGAGAAGTGTTGCTCTTGCCAAACAATCTCTACATTTGGGCCACGATGAACACGAGCGACCAAAGTTTGTTCCCTATCGACTCTGCTTTCAAGCGTCGTTGGGACTGGCAGTATATGCCCATCAGTGAAGGACGAGACAAGAACGGACAACCTAAAAAATGGAAGATAGAAGCCGATACGCAAATGTACAATTGGTGGTCATTCATCCAAAAGATAAATGATGAGATATATGACAAGACCAACTCTGAGGACAAGAAACTTGGTTACTATTTCTGTAAGCCAACAAATGGTGTCATCAAGGCAGAAACATTTGTGTCTAAGGTTCTGTTCTACCTATGGAACGATGTGTTCAAGGACTTTGACAACGAAAATGGCATCTTTGCTGAGCCATATGACAAGTTCTATGGAACATACACAAGGGGGGAAGTGGTGATAGCCAAAGATAAAGTGCAGACGTTATTGGACAATTTGCATGTAGAAGTTGCTGAAATAATTGGTGCAGATGAAAACGAGTCTGCCTCTGACGAATCTGACAATGCCACCACGACGGGATCTTCAGCCAGAGATAAGTCTGTTTACGCAATCAATGGGGAAGGGAATTATATGAAGAAAACTGTTCCTTTGGCTACAGTCACTGCTTATGTTAAGAATTATCCCGATGTCACAGCAAGTGAATTGGTAGAAACATGGTATGCTCTTGGTACTATGATTCGCCAGATTGTCATTTCGAAAGAATCGTATGAGCAAAAACTCAACAAGACATCGGATGCAATTTTTGCAAAAAGATACGACAGTCTCAATCTGCCCAATGGAGAAGTAGTTTACGTGTATAACCAGTTTACCCCTGAACGTATAAATGATTTCATATCCAAGGTGAACGAACAATCTTGGGATATCCATATAGAAAAGGTCGCTGAATGAAAATACTCATAGAAGAACATCAGTACGACGTAGCACGAGTGAAAGACATTCTGCATGGCATTGATGCCTTGGAGAATGTGGAAGGGCGGGTGTCCATTCTCTATGTGGGGTACTACTACAATACCCTGCTGAAGGACTGCGTGTTTATTCTACCAAAAGTTCTCCTTAAAGATGTCGAAGGACAAGAACTGGCGTTCGGAAAATACAAACCAGAGGATATCTGCGACCTAAATAAATACAATCCGCTCACACCTGAAGAAAAAAGTTTTCTCTATAAATTCTCCGTATGGATTTACCGTTCCATCGTGGTTTACAAGAATGACAAACGGAATGCCGACGAGGCCAAGGACATTGTCTATCACACTAAGATAGCAGAGGTGGGCAAAGGTAATCGACGGCTCACAAACACTTTTCTTGATATTTTGTTGGAGTTGGAGAGGTTCAACCACGACAATCAAAACTTCTTTTTCTTTGTGCTGAAGAACCTGCACGCAGGATTCAATAAGATTAACTGGACGCGCACCATAAACAAGGAAATGGCTCTTGTGAGTCGGAACGTACCAGTCTATCTACATCCCGTCAACAAGAAACGGCAGATAAACTTCGACGAGGAACTGCTTGTTATCTTCTTCTCTATTCTGAACTACATCGGCGACGAATATGGTTTTCCAAAGGAGATAAACTTCCAGTATGAACTCATCAAGGGCAAACAGTTCGGATGCTACTTGAACGGCTATGGTCTGACACGACTGCGCCAGATAAAATACAAATATTTCTCCGACAAAGCATTGGAACTTTGGGGCCTTTGCGAGGCTTTCTTCAAGGAGTCGGAGCAATTATTCGTACATACCGAGAAGAAAGAGTATCTGCTTGTCAAGAGTTTCTACATGGTCTTTGAGGCCATCATTGACGAACTCATCGGCGATAACCCATTGCCTGACGGTATGGAAAAGAAGCAGGAAGACGGAAAAATAGTGGATCACCTCTATACCGCTCAGAGTCTGATTGAAGGAGAGAAGAAACCGACTTACTACATCGGTGATTCGAAGTATTACAAGATGGGACACGAACTTGGCTCGGAGTCCATATACAAGCAATACACCTATGCCCGTAATGTCATTCAATGGAACCTTGACATCTTCAACGGCGAGAACAAGAAGGTAAAGACATCAAAGGTGAAACTGCGTGACGATATGACTGAGGGCTATAATATCATCCCCAACTTCTTTATTTCAGCGAAGATGGATGATGGCTTCGATTACAAAAATGACGGAATCAGTCAAACAGAGAGGCAGAACAAACGACATAAACAAATGCAGTTCAAGAACCGACTGTTCGACCGCGACACGCTTCTGCTTTTCCATTACGATGTAAACTTTCTGTTTGTTCTATCGTTGTATGCCCGGAATAGTGCATCGGGAAAAGCGAAATGGAAGGAGCTGGTGCGTGAGCGTTTCCGCAAAGAAATTCAGGAATGGCTACAGGAAGATTATAACTTCTATGCGATGACTGCCCGACCTGGCACTCATGCCAAGGAGTATTTCAAGACTCACTTTCAGGAGATCCTCGGCAAGATATATACACCGTTCGCAGAGAATAACATCTACTCTCTGGCTCTTGACAAGGACGACCCAGAACACGACAATGAGGCCTTGCTTACAAAACTACGTCGTCATTTCTTCGTTGAGCCATGCTCATTGGGTGCCCCCCCAGAGCCTGTTATTCAGACTGCGGTATCAAATGCAGGAATAGCAGCAGTTCTTCCTGCAAGAGATTTGGTGTTGGTAGGTTGTCTGCGTAGTCCTGCCCATCGGGAATGGGTGTTCAGTCAAGGTAAATACAATATTCGTCTTGCCATGGGAAAGGACGATGCCCAAGGTGCCATGAAACCGTCAAGAGAACTCATGGACGTGTCGCACATTCTTCTCTACAATGAAACTGATAAGTCTGTTGCATTCTACTTTAACGTAAGTGACCCATCTGTGATGCCGGAGATGTACGGGGTTGATAAGATGAAAGAACTTTTCTACCCATTCAACGTGAGCAGACACCCCATCGATTCGTATCAAGACAGAGTGATCAAACGTTATAGCAAGAGGGCTTATCTCATATATGACTTTAATCCGCTGCCAATTGAACTGCCATCAAAGAAAGTAGTTAATTTAGAAAGGCTGTTGGACAAGTTTCTGCCCGATGACGAGCCTATGGGGAAGCCTTTTGTGGTTGCATTCCAAGAACTATTAAGTTACATAGAATGAAGTATTTATGACAGATTTCCTTACATCCATACAACGCCATGCAAATATGGCTGCCATCCACGGCAAGGACACGAAGCCGGAGATGGTGGTGCGTCGCTGGCTATGGGGGCATGGATTCCGTTATCGGCTTAATCATCCACGATTGCCAGGAAAACCTGACATCGTGATGCGGAAGTACAGAACTTGTATTTTTGTGAATGGTTGTTTTTGGCATGGGCATGAAGGATGCAGATACTATACGATACCAAAGAGCAACACAGAATTTTGGAAGGCAAAGATACAGAGGAATCAAGAGCGTGACGTTGAAGTGCAGCATCGACTTGCCTCGATGGGTTGGCACTCCATCACCATTTGGGAATGTGAACTGAAGCCGAAGGTACGGGAACAGACTTTGGAGTCATTGACGTTTACTCTCAATAGGATTTTCCTTAAAAACCATAGCTTCAAGCAGTATGAGATACCAGAGGAAGAACCTATGATGGTGGCAGAAGATATAGCCGACTATAATAAAAAGAATATAAATGACGTTTGAATAGTTAAAGCCATAATATGACGATACAAGAAATACAGACTCGCAAGGAAGATCAGACGTTTGACTGCAAAAGCATTCAAATTGACCCCAAGGCATTGGCTATTCCAATCGTCGCATTTGCAAATGCTGATGGTGGCACGATTGTTATTGGTGTGTCTGATAAGACGAGAAAGATAGAAGGTGTGGATCAAAACACAGAGAAGCTGAATGAATTGTTGCGTGTTCCTTTGGATTTCTGTAATCCTTCTGTGTCTATTACCAGCGAATTGTTGCCATGCACGGATAAGGATGGAAACGAGAATCATATTATATTGATGCACATTCCTGCAAGTTCTGAACTACATGCTAATCAAGCAGACGAAGCTTTTATGCGTGTTGGCGACAAAAGTAGAAAACTGTCTTTTGAAGAGCGCATACAGTTGATGTATGACAAGGGTGAGCGTTACGATGAAGATACAGCAGTGTATGGTGCTACGGTAGATGATATTGATATGGCTGCTGTCGAAAGATATATAGAATTGATTGGTTATACCAAGTCTGCCAAGCAATATCTACATGAAAATAATGGCTTCATAACTACCAACGCCAAGGGAGAGCAGCAAGTTAGTGTAGCTTGTATCCTGTTGTTTGGTAAATATCCTCAAAAGTTCTTTCCTCGTGGACGTACTCGTTTCATTCGCTATAAAGGAACAGAGGAGCGAGTGGGTGCAGAAATGAACGTGATTAAGGATGTAACTTTTGAAGGAACAATACTTGATCAGGTGAAAGCCACGATAGCTTATCTTGAAACCCAAGTAGAGGAACATACATTCCTTGGGCAGCATGGGCAGTTTGTGACCAATAGAGATTATCCAAAGTTTGTGATTCAAGAAATGGTTGTCAATGCTTGTTGCCACCGTGCTTACAATATAAAAGGTACGGAAATCCAAATCAAGATGTTCGACGATCGTTTGGTTTTCGAGTCGCCCGGCAGATTACCAGGAACGGTCAAGCCTTCAAATATTCGCCATACCCATTTCTCTCGCAATCCGAAAATTGCTCAGTTCTTAAAAGCATACGACTATGTAAAAGAGTTTGGAGAGGGTGTGGATCGAGTATGCAGAGAGTTGGAAGCTAATGGTACACCACATCTATCTTTCCATCTTGATGATTTTATTCTGAAGATTACAGTACCAAAAGTTATTTCTCAGGCAAATAATCAAAGAGATGCAACTGCAAATGCAGAAAAGAGGACTGTAAATGCAACTGTAAATACCAAAAATGCAACTGTAAACAGCAAGAACCTTATTAAGAGGTTAATTGAAAAGGCAATTGTAAATGGAGAAAAGCTCACAACTAATCGTATATCCATCTTGCAGTTAATGGTTGAAAATCCTTATATAACTAAGGATGAAATGGCAACAATTACAGGACTGAATGGAAGTACTATCATGCGAAATATTGAAAAAATGCGTGGCAAATATCTTCGTAGAGTAGGCTCTGATAAAAATGGCTTTTGGGAAATCATATACTAAAATATTGCATAACAAGCCCAACCAAACGAGAATTTTGGTTGGGCTTGTTACATATGGAGAGCTACCTCAATTTTCTTTGCATCAGACTATCTGCCTTGTGCTTCAATTCCATATCGTAATCATCTGCTTTTTCCTTGATTAGTTTAATAATCTTTTCATTGCGATGAATGTCAAACACATCATTGAGCCATAGGATTTCCTTGGGACTACATCCTCTCCATACTCTGATAATTCGGAATTTCAAAGCATCATCCTTGTATTGCTGTTTGCTTTGCCACAAGAAGTAGTTACCGACCAAAGAAACAAAACAAAGGATAGACATTGCTACCACAGTAGTAAAGACTTTCGAGGACTTGAGGTCAAAACTGTGCCTGTGAATGTTTTCCTGCAGTTGTGGATGTTCTTTCTGTTCCTGCCATTCGTGCAACATGGTTAAGACGCTTGCCACCAATTTGTCTATGGATTTAGCCTCCTCGTCCTTGATGCGCACTTGAACACCAATGTACTCGTTGAGCACATTTTTTGTCCGCTGTTCATACTGATTGAGCAATTTCTGTTCCTTCT
The DNA here is from genome assembly GCF_003932845.1 of Prevotella sp. OH937_COT-195. Taxonomy (GTDB): domain Bacteria; phylum Bacteroidota; class Bacteroidia; order Bacteroidales; family Bacteroidaceae; genus Prevotella. Next base: position 12,098 of record NZ_RQZH01000027.1, on the reverse strand, counting down.
GCTCGTCAGTTTGTGCTGGTGTAGATTGAACGGGGAGGGAAACAGAACTGTTCTCCTTTTCTTTCACCTCCTTTAGCTCCCTATAAATTGTCTCCAGTTTGTTTTTGATTTCCTCAAAGAGGACATATGTATTATTATCTGACATAGTTATAAATGTATTTTACGTTTTTTCTTTTTCTTCTTTTTATCGAGTGTGTTGTAAACCTCCGCAGGGACAGTACCATGAGTCTGGAACAATCCCAATCCTCCTTCTATAAGGTTGTTGGTAATTTCGCTCGTAACACTTGCAACATTGGATATGAGGTTTATCATTCCTTGTGTCTGCTGTTCTTGTTCCCTGTTTTTCTGTTGCAGGGCAAAGTCTGTCTTGGAATAACTGAAACTCCTATCCACCTTAGAGCCATTGAAATGATAACCGTTCTTTTCAAAGATGATCCCCTGTACTTCCTGTGAGTTACCTTTATACTTAAAGCGGACATCAATATCTTGCTTTTTTAAGTGAGCAAGCAATTTTTTCCAATCTCTGCACCGAGCTATTTTGGTTTTCAACGCCTGATAGATTTCATACTTGGTCTTATCAGGTTCTTTTAAACGATACTCCTTAACTTTCTCCTTGCCACCAGCAAAGTATAAACCGTATTTGGCGGTCAGTTCTTTGCAAATCTTCTCACTTTTGAACTTGTCGTTACGGTCAGAGATAGTCTTGCCGTTGTTATCTATCCGATTGAAAGCGATATGTACATGAGGGTGCTCCTTATCGAAATGGCGACCGATAATGTACTGCGTATCTTTTATTCCCATCTTCTCCATGTATTCACGAGCAATCTGCGCCATCCATTCATTGCTGAGCTTGGAAGAATCCTGTGCCGAGAAACTCAGGGAGATATGCCCCACAACCTTGCTTACTCGTGGATTCAGTTCTGTCTGGTCGATGAAACTTTGGACAATATGATTGATGCTCTCCGTTCTCACTCCGGAACTATCAATGAGTTCCGTTCCTTTCTTCGGGTCAAGGATGTAATTGATTACACCCTTGAAGCCCGAACCTTTCATAATTTTGGCTATCATTTTCGTATCAGATTTAGGATTTCGTCAATCTTGCCAATGATGGTTTTATGGAAAGGAACAATGACATGAAACCCTTCCGCATTGGCACGATGTGCCAACTGATTGAGATTATTTGCCATTCCACACAGTTTGCGAATGAAGTCTGCTTGCTCTACGGTCAGTCGCTCAATGACATTTCCTTTATCAAGAACTTTTCTTACAAACTCACTCATGGTTACTCCTGCGCTTTTGGCTTTGCCTTTGAGCGTATAGTAATCCTGCGTATTCAGTTTTACCGTGATGCGGTATTTCTTCTTTTCGGCTACGCCCTTGGTTGGACGACCACCTTTTTTATATTCTGTTTTTATCATACTTATTTCTTTTATTTGATGGAGACCAGCGGGATAATCCTCTGCAACGACTGTCAGGAGGTGGAGCAAGTGGTTTTGGTATGCCCAAAACATAAACTTGCTTCCCGAAAAACAGATTATGCGAAGCATATCCTACAATCATAGCTTAATCCCTTTGATTTTCTTGATTTCTGTTTTCTCTGAATACTTGGATTCTGCACACAGATAGTCGTTCAAGTCTTTGACACCATTGTATAAGGCTGAAGCATTCACAACAGAAGACCCTAATTCCTTTGATAATTGTAGATAAGCATTTCTTCCTGCTTCATCATTATCCAAGAAACACTGGATGTTATTGTACACAGATAGACACTTCAAGGCTTTATGAATATTCGTTACAGAATTCAATATCAAATAGTCCTGATTACTCAGTTCATTATATTGTGGGTTCTGGATTCTCCTAAGCGTCATGAATGAGAGAAAATCAATAAAGCCCTCGAAAAGAAAACATATCTTCTTTGGCTCGTCGGCATAGAAATGGCTGATGTCTTTCGGTGCAATGCAACCCTTGAAGAATAGATTGCGCAACTCATAACCACCACCACAGTTCGGAAAGCCAATAGCAAAATAACGTTTGTTGTTGACCTCATAATGTACCTCCTTGCAAACAGATTTTGCGACTTCTATGTCAATACATCTGTCCTGCAAGTATCTAATCAAAGCTGGATGCGACAAAGGAAGTACTTGCAAATTCTCAAAAGTTGCAGAACTCTGTTTAGGCTTCACAACTCCAGGAGATGCAGAAACCATACTTGGAACATTGTGCCCAATCTGATGAATGAGATACGAAACATCAGTGGATTTATAGAGTAGTTCTGCCAAATCAATGATATTTCCGCCCTTGCCAATACCGAAATCGTACCATTGGTTACGCTCGGTATTTACCTTGAATGAAGCATGGCTCTCCTGACGAAAGGGGGAAAGATACCATAACTTGTTGCCCTGTTGCTTAGTGGGAGTATATCCCAGACTTGCAAGAAAATCCTGCAACTTTATCATTTTAATTTCTTGTATGTTCATATTAGAGTGAAGTTGAATGGTTTGAAGAATCGATGATTTGATGAAAATGCACATAACCATTTCATAACAAATAAATTACTTGCTCATCATGATTTCATCACAGGACTTGCCAAAAGAAAAAATATGTATTTCTCTTTTGGCCAGTATCATCTTTTCCTTTCATCATTCTTTCATACTGATGAGTGGAAAGAAGAATCAAATAGGCATTGCCAACCAATCTGTTATATATACCTTTCATCATTTCATCAAAATAATGATTAAATGTCTGTGAGTTGTTCTTTGGTTACGGTATAGTACCTGCCTATGCGCTTGATAGGTGAGTAGTTTCGCAAACTGTTGTAGTCCATCTGATAGGTGAGATAAGTCAGCGTGTTGGAAGCAGGGGAGAGTTTCCATATATCCTGCACAATCCTGCGGACTTGGCTTTTGTCAGCCTTGCATCTTGTGTTGTTCAGCAAGCACACCATATCATTGATACAGAATGAAAGTTCGGCAACAACCATCTGCTCCATCACTTCCAAACAGAGTTCGGACATTTCCAACTCAATCTTATTGCGGTTGCTGCGGATAATGCGCTGCAAGGCTGGTGTAAAGATCAGTTTGGGAGCAAACCACATACGGCTTTCCTTTTGAGTAGATAGTGTGCGGTGCTGGAGAAAATAAAGAAAAGCAGGTATCTCAGCTTTCAACTTCCGTAGAAAGTCGGTATCATCACTTTCCAGACTATTTATCTTCCTTACCCAATATCGGGTTTCTCCCACATCTATGATGACTGGGAGAAACTCGTTATTGGAACACAGCACGAACTTGGCAAAGAAGGAGATTTCATCTCGGTCTTTACCCTTTGCTTTCACCTTATAGGAAAGTGTTGTACTAAGGTTTTTCAATCTTTCACTATCTTCCCTACGATTTAGCAGTACTTCGTCCACTACAATAAGTAGTTTTCCTGCCCAGTCTGCGTTAAACTGACTGCGAAAATCCTCGTTAGTATTAAACGTTACATTGTTCTGGAAAACAGCTTTGAGAAAATTAAGGAACGTACTTTTACCCGTATTGCGTTCTTCTGACACCATCAGTAGGATGGGAAGTTTCTGCACAGGCTGGAGATAGAGCAACTGCAAGTAGTCCATGCCCAACTCATACTGCTCACCGAAGATATGTCTTATCAATGATTCAATATGCTGAAATTCTCCTCCTTTTGGCTGATGCTCTATTGGTTCATAGAGATTAAGGAACTTGTCAATCACTGGTTGATAGTTGACATGATTAGGAACAGTGCAGAAGCCATCGTACTTTGGAATAGTAGCCAGAAAATCCTTTCCATGGTCTTGGCGGAGTGTTTCAACATTCCATGCTATGCGCTTCTTGACAAAGCCACCTGTAACGCGAGGTTGGTTCACAATCTTGTACAAGGTTGTGCCAACACGAATGAAATTCTCGTTTTCCATAGCCTTACTTCTGCATTAAAGGTTTGCTACCCATGATATATCTCTGTGCTTCTTGAGCTATTTGCGCAGAAGTCTTGATAGGATTTTGACGCAGCCATGCTTCGAGTTCTGCTTTCTCAAAATAAAGCATCTTACCTTGTGGCTTATAGTGAGGAATCAAATTGCCCGATGTGAGCTTGTAGAGATAACTCTTTGAGAGGTTGAGAAACTTGCTTGCTTCATCAAAGCTAAGCACATTTTTGTTTGTAAAGAGAAGTTGTTCGAGTTCGTAAACTCGTTCCTCTATGGTCTTTTCCATATTTTTTATTTGTTAGGTAAAACGATAGAGGGTGCGCACCCTCGTTGCTGTTAACGAGGGCAAAATTAGAAACGATAAAAGGAACTGGCATTGAGCAATGTTTGACGTATCAACCTATGCTCAAACTTTTTTCAGTTGTTTGATGTATTTATCTATGATTTCCCATCCTTTCGGCTGCTTCATATTGATTTGATCTGTTGCAGTGGAAAGGTCAGTTCGTGTTAATGGTGTGTCTTTGGTTTTTCCCAATATGAGTTTACTGCGTGCAATGGTAGACTGCCATTCATTAGTAACGTATCCCCGAAGATTAAGACTTTGCATGAGATACGCAAGTAGTCGGTTATTGTTTGATTTTAGTACTCCTTTCAGATTACAATCAAATAAATTTTTAGTAATCTTTGGTGAAACACTGGTCGTAAAAAGTTTAACATCATTGATGCAATCAGTTAGTATTTCAATCTGTTCTTCCGAAAAATCAGATTTGAAAGGATTGATTTCATTGCCAACAATCACAAGTTTTTCTTTTGGCTTGCTTGGCTCGATGTTATCATAGACAATTGTAGAATAGCGTTGAAAAGATTTCTTGATTTCGCTTATTTCTATCTTTTCAATCTCACATTTTAGATAATTTGCATAACGTTCATAAAGAATTACATCAATGAGCGATGAAAACATCGGAAGGACTTCATCGTACAAAGTATGATTCTCAACATACTTACTATAATCGAACGTTACCAAATCAAAGTTAGAATACTTCCCCTTTTGCTCTTTGTTCAATGATTCATAGAAAGTGCTATCCCATAAGAAACTATTTTCGTTATAAGATTCTTCCACACACGAAAGGGCAGGATACTTCATATATATAGAAGATAGTTTATCGGTAATTTGCAAAAACTCTTTCTGCAAGATCTCCTTAAGAAGTATTGAACCAATATATTCTTTCTTTCTCAAAATATTTCCTATGAGAATATTGAAAGTTTGCATAACGCAGTGGTTCACGAAACTTTGTATCTTGGTTAGTTGTATCTCAAGTCTATTATCTTCCATATTATTATCTTTTATACAAGAATGTCTTGGGATGATTATTAAATATGTTAGCAGTAGGTAAGAATAGAAATATAATAATCTACCTATATCTTTAACTTATTATAACATCTATCCCTTTCTCCTTTCATAAACCCTATATGATAAATTTATCAATAGAAACCATAGACATAAAATTATTTATAGTACACTCTTTTTTTAGATATTTAGATAGAATATTGAATTTTCCTAGAAAATGAGATATATCAAGTTCCCGTGTGCTATCTTCTCTTTCAATGAGAAATACTATTAATTGATTTAATGTAAAAACCAAATAGAAACGTAAGTTGCTAGTCACATTAACCATATCTTGCTTAATTGCAGCTTCATGAATCAACTCATTTCTTAGTCTGTATATCCTTGTGATATGATATTCTAAATTATTCCTATGATTTTTTATATATTCTTTCGTCTTATCCTTATGGCACATACGAGCCTTTAATTTTAAGAGCCTGTATTTTGTGAGGATATCAACTCGTCCAATAATGACTTCTTTATCTTTATCTGATAAAGTATCCCAAGATGTCTGATCTTCTAATACTTTTTTCCCTCGAAGCCATTTATTTATATATAAAATATTCCTTTTTACATAACAACATTCTAGGATTTCTGGCAAATATTTTTTTATTCTTTCAAAAGTACTCTCACTACTACGAGGCGATGCAAATATGAATTCAAGTGCAATCCAATAGTTAATGAAACGTTGTTCGATTTCAGTTTGCTGGTCTCCAATTCTCAGATGCCTTAGTGCAGAATAGAGCCTATCTTGGATATCTTTAGATAATGTATTTTGTTTAATGTTATAAATAGTTTCTCCTAAAGGTTGAGATTCTGTTACAACAATATCTTCTTTGTTATCAAAATAATATACTTTTTCATTTCTTATAAAGGAATCATTTATGACCAACGCTGTTGAAGGCATTTTTAAATTAGCAATATCCTCAAGATTAAAGTCAAAATCATTGGATAAATCTTCATATGCAAGTCTTGTCACAATCCCAGTATCTAAAGCCTTTTTATTCACTACATAATATCTTATAAAAGCATTTGATATTTTATAAGACGGCTGACGAGTTATAGATTTTTGTATATCTAGAGACAATTCTTCTACAATATTTTTAATCTTGTTAGTCGCTCTTTGTGCGGCTACTTTGTCTTGAAATTCCAACTTAAAAATAACAGTAAAATCTTTTTCTGTATTTGATAAAAAATTTTCTCTCATTTTTGAAAAAGCCGTTTCAAATGGAATGTTTTTTTTATTTTCAAGAAAGACTTTAAAGTAAGTATATAGATAAACCTTCGAATAACCTAATCTTAAAAATTCACAACATAAAGATGATATATAATAATTTATATTATCAATAGTAGGAACAAACTCTGCATCTGGAATATCTGCTTCAAGACTTAATAATTCATGTATTTTTTCAATACACTTTTTCAGGTATATCAAATTATTAGATGAGTATATTGTATCTATAAGGAATAATAACTGTTTTGTGCCAGCAGTATCAACTTCATTCTTCTTTTGCCTTGAATTTGCAATATAAGAATCTAACTCTTCCTTTAAAAGTTGTTTGTTTAAAAAGGAGAAAACAATACATTCGTCCTTGTCAATTAACTCCTTTGCTTCTTTTATGCAGAAATCAACAGTTTCAAACCTTTTTATATTACCCTCAAGCCAACCTTCCAGTATTTTAGACAGTTCGTGTAAAATGCTAATAACATTATTAGTCCTTACACGAAAACTATCTAAAGTGTCTTTATGTAATGCTTCAACCATTCTAAGTTTGAAGTATTCTTGTATGTCTTCCTTGCTCATTTATGAACTTTTATGTTAATATATTTGCGAAGTTAGATTTATTTCTCTATTTTTGCAGTACAAAAATAGATAGAAAGGGAGAGTATCGCTTCTATTGAGGCTTTGACCCGTGGAGTTGATCAACCTCCCTACAATATATAGGGCATCTTTAGAGATGTCCTTTTCTTGTTCAATGCAAAGATAGAGATATTTGATGATTTAGAGAAAATATTTTAGTGATTTCTGAAAGACTTGTTTGAAAAGTAATACTTTGAAAGTAACTATTCAGCGGCAAACAACATAAATCTATGATGATAATCAATAAGTTACAAAAAATAGACATATGCAATTTTTGGTAAATAATGCCATTTCGAGACTTTCTGTCACAATAGTACGTCTACAAGTTGCTGATATTTAACATCGATTACCGCGGAATAGTTACCTTTAAATATTTATTATTAATTAAATATAAAATCGAGTGTCGAAAAACTATAAAAGTACACTTTTCTTATTGTATTGTTACATAGTACACTTTTAGTACATATTTAAAAAACAAAATCCCTTGTAAATCAGCGATTTACAAGGGATTTATAGTACCCAGACCCGGGATCGAACCGGGATGGATTGCTCCACTGGTGTTTGAGACCAGCGCGTCTACCGATTCCGCCATCTGGGCATAGCGAAAACGTCGTGGTGACGAATTACGGGTGCAAAGGTAGTTATTTTTTTAGTAAAAGCAAAGGATTTGGGGAAAATAATTAAATTAACCTTTCAAAAGTTTGTTTGTTCGATTATTTTAGTTATTTTCGTAGCATAATTAAAATCTAATACTATGATAACTCAGAATAAAGATAATTTCTGTGTGATTTTGGCGGGAGGAAAAGGTAGGCGATTGTGGCCTTGCAGTCGCAATGAGAAACCGAAACAGTTCATTGATTTCTTTTCTACCGGCAAAACACTTTTACAGCAGACTTTCGACCGCATGAGAAAGTTGATTCCCATTGAGAATATTTATGTAAGTACGAACCATGTTTATGCTCATTTTGTTGAAGAGCAGTTGGTTCTGCTTCCACGTGAGAACATACTCAGCGAGCCTATTTTCCGCAACACCGCACCCAGTGTGGCATGGGCGGCGCATCGCATTTATTACAAGAATTGCAATGCAAGGATAGCGGTGGTACCCAGCGACATGGCCGTGCTAAACGAGGAGACATTTATTGACAACTTGGAAAAAGGTATGTCTTTGGTGTCAGAACGTGATGCCTTTTTAGTTCTTGGAATAACACCTACACGTCCCGAGCCGGGCTACGGATATATTCAGTATGACGATAAAACCACGACAGACACGGTTTTCCGTGTCAAGTCGTTTACCGAGAAACCTGAGCGCACCTTTGCGGAAATGTTTATAAAGAGTGGCGAATTCCTTTGGAACAGCGGGCTTTTCCTTGCCAATGTAAAATATTTGCATCATTCGCTGAAACAGATACTCCCTGTCGTGTTGATGGATATTAGTGATGATGACCATGAGTGGACTCTCGAAGAGGAACTTGTATGTGTAAAGAACAATTTTCCGTCATATCCGAACATGTCTATTGACATGGCAATACTTGAGATGAGCAATAATGTTTATGTCATGCGGTGCAATTTCGGGTGGGCAGACCTCGGCATGTGGCACAGCATATACGACAGCATGCGCAAGAGCGATGGCGACAATGTGAGCATTGGGGGGAACACGATAATGGACAATAGTCATGGCAATATAATAAAACTTCCCGATGATCATATCGGTATTATCAACGGACTGGAAGATTTTATCGTTGCCGAAAACGGAAACGTACTTTTAATATGCAAACGTGAGGATTCCTCCGCATTGGTAAGGAAGTTTGTCAATGACGTGCAGTTGAAGTACGGCGAAAAATATGTGTGAACCGAATGACAAAGGAATTCTGATAACGGTATATTGCCACATTGTCAATATGACTGCTCTGCCGTTACCGGAATTCCTCCGTCCGATTGCCTCGCAATTATAATAATGTGTATAACATATAAATCCAATGGGCGCATATTGCGGCGCAGATACCGCCTATTGTATGCGAGATGATGGCTTTCGATGTCAATTCGCGGTAGCCTAATGAGTCGAGCATGGCGGTGTGTGTGCTTAGGAAACCGCTCCAACACATTCCTATGGCAGTACATACTGCGATGGCATTGCCGTCTATCCATCCTTGTGATGCAAAGTTGGGAATAAGACTTAGGGCTGCCCCTACCGCTCCGAGTGCGGTTATGGGGAATGCTATTTGGTGAGGATCGGTAAAGCCGAACAATAATTTGAACACCACGTCAATCTTGCCTGCCAGCATCGGCAGTGTCTGAGTGCCCTCGTATGCTGCTCCGGTGTATGTTCCGTTGGCACTCGGCCCGAAAGTGAGTATCATCACTATCGTAGATATTATCAGTACGCCGGGGATAATTGCAAGTCCTATATCTACGCCGGAACGTCCGCCATCAAGCAGCGAGTTTAGTATTCGTACGAACATAGAGGCTGGCTGTTCATTTTCAACGGTCTTGACAATTGTGTCCTGTGCTGGTTCTTCCGTTACCGCATCTGCATTTTCTTCTGCGTATTTCGGGTAAGCCTTCAATATAAAATGTTGCATGAAGCGTGTCGATACTACACAACCGGTGAAAGCCCCGAACAATCCGATGAATGGTTCGATGCCATATCCCTGACCAACCATGAATATTACCACAATCAGTCCCATGCCGAATGCCGTACCGAAGTTGGTCAGTGAAATAAACTGGTATTTTTTGAAATAACTGCTGAAACGCTTGTCGCGCGACAATGTTATGATTGCCGGATTGTCCGAAAGGAACGTCATTACCGCACCAAGCGATGCCACACCGGGCAGGTTGAATATCGGGCGCATCATCGGACGTAACAGTTTTTCCAAGAGCGACACCACTCCGAACTCCATGAATATCTTTCCCACTGCACCCGTCAGTACACATATTGCCATGAGATATAAGCACGTGTTGAGTAGCAAGTCGTGTGCGGTCTTCATAATGGTGTTCATCATCTGCGAGACACCCATTATCGAACCGATATAACAGAAAATACCGACAACTATTGCAAGGCATACTATGCCGGAAGGAATGAAGCGAGAGATTCCTTTTTTCGAGTTTTTCATATTAGATTCCTTAATGATAACTAATTCGGGCGCAAAGGTAAGAATAAGATTTGTAATACTCTCTTTTTAATTGTAAAAAGTGAATTAAAAAATTAAAGATGCCGTTGTCATGGTCGTGGCAACAGCATCTTTGCTTGTTCGGAGGAACTATCCGAGTGTTTCAAACTCACGACGGATACTTTCTGCAATTTCCTCGAACTCTTTTTCCGAGAGAGTAAGTTTTTCCTTGTGGAAATCCACATCGGCCTCGCAATTCATTGGAATCAAGTGAATGTGTGCATGCGGAACCTCAAGTCCGAGTACCACCTGTGCCACTTTCCTGCATGGGAAAGCCGCTTTCAGTGCCACCGCAACTTTCTTTGCAAACACTTGGAACTCGGCAATATCCTCGTCGGGCAGATCGAATATGTAATCCACCTCCTTGCGCGGTATCACCAATGTGTGCCCTTTTGCCAGCGGACTAATGTCGAGGAAAGCGTAGAATTTTTCGCTTTCGGCACACTTGTACGACGGAATTTCGCCTGCTGCAATCTTACTGAATATTGACATATCTGAATTTATAAATTAAAGTGTGTCGTATAAATTACCACCGTAAATGTTTAAAACCGGCGTTCAAACGCCAATCTTTCATATTGATATGTTGTCAATGCGCAACTTTATCTTTCCGCTTGGTATGGTTATCTCCACCTCATCGCCCACCTTGTGATTGAGCAATCCTTGTGCAATCGGTGTGGATATGGAGATTTTTCCCTCGCGCAGATTTGCTTCGCTCTCGCTCACGATGGTATATGTCATCTTTGCCTTGTTTGCCATGTTTGTCATTTCCACTTTCGACATTATTTGCACGGCATCGGTACTCAACCGTGAGGTGTCAACGATTTTTGCCTCGGCCAGTTGTCGTTTCATCAAGTTTATTTTGTTCTCGAGTTTCGCCTGCACTTCCTTTGCGGCATCATACTCCGAATTCTCACTGAGGTCGCCTTTGTCGCGTGCCTCGGCTATTGCGGCAGAAGCCTTCGGTCTTTCCACCGACTCCAATCTCTGTAATTCGGCAACGAGGTTGTCGTAGCCTTCTTGTGACATATATGCCATAGTCAATTATTTTGTTGTTATTATTGTTTTACATTCCGTGTTCGACTTTCCTGCATGTTTTACAGGGTATAACAAAAAATTATTCCGGTATGCCAATCACTACACCGGAACGCATATTATTGTTATTTGTCGATGGCAATTATTTGCTGGTAGCACTAATTTCGATGCAACAAACACCTCGCCTGTGTTCAGTGGCTACCTCGCCATTTCGTATTTTTCGCCACAAAGATAGTACTTTATTTCATAACAAACAATTTTTTTGTCTTTTTTTAATCTTTTCTTTGTGCATTCCATGTAAAATGCGTATATTTGCATCCAAATTGTTCATGGGGCATTAGCTCATCAGGCTAGAGCGTTTGACTGGCAGTCAAAAGGTGGCAGGTTCGAGTCCTGTATGCTCCACGTTTTTTATGTAAAACATAAAGAGGATGTTCTCGTAAAGGAGCATCCTCCTTTTGTGTCATGCTTATTGTTGTTTATTGGTTATTAAGTTTTAAAATAAAAACAAACAAACATCAATTAATTTTTAACCCAAACCGGTCATTAGAACCCTCAACCGATTTTGTTCGATTGTTGAGCAGATGTGCAGCCATTTCATCAAGGGCGTAGCGGGCTGCGTCGGGATGAAACGGCTGCGCAGATGTCAGCAAGCGGGCTAAAGCAGTCGGGAAGCGTAACGGCAATGGCAAATCTAAGCAAATGCGGTCTAATGAC
>NZ_RQZH01000026.1 GCF_003932845.1 Prevotella sp. OH937_COT-195 | reverse complement strand
TCGAATAAATCCCTCGTTGGGCTCGGATTTGAAGCCCGACGAGGGGTAAAGGGGGAGTATATTCTTCTCGAAAAGAACTCTAATCATTCCTTTGAAGCATTCTGATAGGGCTCCTCTTAGGGAGCATTTAATTATTCAAAGGTCTCAATAAGTGGGTGTAAAGGTAGCCATTTTTGTAAGAAACTTGTATTGGAATTGGGAATGGCCTGACGTAGTATACAATCATGCGTATAAACGTTGATGGCTGAAACCCCATATATGTTTTCAACTTGTCAACGTCGGTACTTGACAACAGTCCCAATACTATTCTTTGCAGAATTATAAGGAGTAGATTCTGCAAAGTGGTGAGTGCAGCCAGTAAGAGTCCATCTGAAAACAAGTGCAAATTGGGTGCGACTTTGAAATGCATTAAAAAGAAAAAACCCTGTAAGTCGTTGACCTACAGGATTCTTTCTTGCGCGCTCCAGGATGGGCTTGAACCAACGACCCCCTGATTAACAGTCAGGTGCTCTAACCAACTGAGCTACTGAAGCAATAATCTGTGCATTGTTTCAATGCGGATGCAAAGGTAGAAAGTTTTTTGTTAACGTGCAAGTTTTTCCGCGTTTTTTTTGCTTCCAAGACAAAAAAGAATTAAAAATAATGTAAAACGGAGTTGTTTCACATTATAATAATGTAACTTTGTGGCATGTATTTACACTCGTTCCCCGAACATTATATTATTATATGAAGATGAATATATACAGACCATTACGCTGTTTAAGGGTGACAGCATTTGCGTTGTCGCTCCTGCTTTCTGCCGCCGGCATGGCACAAGAAGGCAAAGACCACAATTTCCAAGTGGCAAAGAACATTGACATTTTCAATGCCATATACCGCAATCTCGACATGATGTACGTCGATTCGCTCAATGCCGACGAGGTAATCGGCACGGGAGTCAATGCAATGCTGCGCTCGCTCGACCCATACACCGTATATTATCCGGCATCGGAAGTGAAAGACTTGAAGATGATGATAACGGGAAAATATGCGGGCATAGGGGCATTGGTACGATATAACGCACGACTGAAGCGGGTGGTGATAGACGAGCCTTACGCCAACACCCCAGCCGCAGAAGCCGGACTGAAAAAGGGAGACGTGATATTGAGCATCGACGACTCGGTAACGACAAACAAGGACGTGGCATACGTAAGTAGCCATTTGCGAGGCGACCCCGGCACCACATTCGCATTGAAGATACTGCGCCCAAGCAGCGGAAAGACACTCACCAAGAAGATGACGCGCCGCCCGATACAGATGCCGGCAATACCATATTACGGGATTGTGGAAGGAAACACAGGGTATATAAACCTGAACAGTTTCACGGAGGGATGCTCGAAAGAGATGCGCAGAGCATTCGTTGATCTGCGCGAGCGGGGCATTGGCAGCCTGCTGATAGACCTAAGAGGCAACGGCGGCGGCTCGCTCGACGAGGCGGTAAAAATCGTCAACATGTTCGTGCCGAAGAACATAATGCTGGTAACGACGAAAGGAAAACTGACAAGGGCTAACCGTGAGTATCGAACCACCACGGAACCGATTGACACCGACATCCCGATAGTGGTACTCGTAAACGGTGAGACGGCATCGGCAAGCGAGATAACCGCCGGCTCGCTGCAAGACCTCGACCGTGCGGTGGTTCTCGGCACACGCACTTACGGCAAGGGACTGGTGCAGACACCGTTGGAATTGCCGTACAACGCCAATCTGAAAATCACGACAGGCAAATATTTCATACCCAGCGGGCGATGCATTCAGGCAATAAACTACAAACACTCGCGCGGAGGATACACCGAGCACATCGCCGACTCGCTCACCAAGGTATTCCATACCTCGGGAGGAAGGGAAGTGCGCGACGGAGGCGGTATCAAACCCGACGTGGAGGTTCTGCCGGACTCGCTGCCGAACATAGCATTCTACCTCGGCGCAACAGGGCGCGACACCACGGAGGTAATGTTCGACTACGAACTCGACTATATTGCCGCACACCCGACGATAGCACCGGCAAGAGAGTTTGACCTGAGCGACGATGACTACGAGGAGTTCAAACGGCGCGTCATTGCAAGCGGTTTCTCATACGACCCGGAAACAGGGAAAGTACTGAAATCGCTAAAGAAACTGGCTCAATTCGAGGGATACTACAACGGAGCAAAAGCGGAGTTCGAAGCACTTGAAGCAAAACTGAAGCACGACATCGGGCACGACCTCGACCGCAACAAAGAGGTGCTCAAGAGCATGATGCGGGCAGACATCGTGGCGGCATATTATTTCCAATCGGGAGCGATAGAAAACTCCATAGGCTCGGACAAGCAGATAAAAGAAGCAGTGGCTTTGCTGCGTGATGCCGAAAGGTATGACAAAATTCTCGGCAAGAGAGGAAAGCAGACCGCACAGGCAGCATTTACCGCGACAAACCAGCGGTAAAACCGAGAAAGAATGACAGGTGTATAAAGAACTGGCGGCAACATACCGATAAACAATTCCGCCTATTTTACTCGATAAATTCGCCGAAATTGTTTACCAGAACCGCCGATTTTGCATTACAAAATCAGCGGTTTTGATTTCTCGTCGGTCACAGTCTGCCATCGGGAAACAAACGAACGGCACCATATTCGATGCCTTGTAATTGTAAAGTCCGCACCGATACCGGCACGGACTTTTACAATTCATGTTCGAATCACAATTCAGAAAACTCTCTTGGTTTTCACCACAGAGCCGTCCTTGTACTGCGTAACCACTACGTTCATGCCCTTGAAAGGCTCGTTGCCTTCAAGACCCAGAGAACTGAAATATGAAATCTTGACAACCTCGCCCGTTTCCGGCAAAGTCTCCACCCCGGTTGTCATGCCTTCGTAAGGGTTATATCCACCGTTCGCTTTTCCGCGGTAGTCATATACGTTCCAGTTCGCTTTTTTTGCATATTGCACATCGGTGTCGGTACATTTATTACCTTCGTTTTCGTTCTTTGTGTCTATAATAAAGACCGATCCTTTTTTGTCTGCCTCACGCACGGGCAGTTTCTTGCAAAGCGCAGTCATCGCCTCGCCTTCCAACCGGTTGCCGAAGCAATACACCGATGACAACTGCGGACTCTCGGGCAGTATCAACGATGTGATTGCATTGTTCTCGCACGACAACAATCCAAGTTTCGTCAGTGCGGAGAGATCGAGCACGGAGAGATTGTTCCCGTTGCAATACAGAGTGCTTATATTGGTGTTCCCCGAAAGATCTATATTCTTTATTTTGTTGTTTCCGAAAGCAAATGCTTCGAGTTTGGTGCATGCCGACACGTCAAGATTCTCGATACCGTTGTCCGAAACGAACAACACCGCGAGTTCCTTGTTTTCCGCGAGTGACAGTTGCGATAGTTTGTTGTTGTTTAGTGAAACGTTGGTAAGCATGGTGCTTGCCGAAAGGTCGATACTGCCGATTTGGTTCTTGTATGCAAGTAAATCGGTAAGTTTAGTGTTGCTCACCAAATTCAGTTCCGACAAAGAGTTGTCCGAGCAGTCGAGTATCTTCAAATTCGGCATACCGGAAACGTTGAGAGCCGTGAGCGAGACACCTCTGCAGGTGAGTTTGTCGAGGTCTCCGTATATGCTTATCGTCTTATTTTTTATCGGTATTCGAACCTGTGCATCGAATATGTTTTGCTCCTCGCCGTAGTCATAAAGGTCGTTTCCGTTAAGGTCTATCCACAACCTTTTACGGTTTTCCTCGCCCGCGTTGAACACAAATGCCCACTCGCTGCCTTCCGTCATCGATGATGTCATCGTAGTCTTGGGCAGTGTCGTTACATACAAACTATGGTCGGAGCCTTCATAATCTTCCTGCCCCGTGAAATATTTTACGTTCCAGTTCTTTCCCTTTGCCTGAATTACCGTTGTTTTGAGAATCTCATTCACTTCCGGTTTGTCGGGACTGTTCAACACGAAAAGCACGCCGGCATTCTGCATTCCTGAACGATCTGCCAGTCCGTCTACGATACTCTGCATGGCCGGCGCTTCGAGTTTGCAACCATAGATACTCAATTTCTTCAAGCTCTTGTTTGTCGAAAAATCAACAGAAGTAAGTTCCTCGGTGTATGTACACTCCAATTCTTTGATTACGTTGTTGTTCTGGAGGTGTATGTCCTTTATGTTGTTGAAACTGCACGAAAGTTTCGTCACCGGACCGTATATTTTCAGATTGTTGGTGGTACGCGGTCTTCTGTATGTAGCCCAGTCCCACAATCCGATGCCCTCGTCGGCGTCTCTTGTGCCGTTGTTGTTCAAATCCACCCATACCAAGTTGTCGTCCTCGTTTTTCTCGACACCTATGACGATTTGCCATTCTCCGGTATTCCGCGAGGAAACTATCTCCACAAATTGTTCCGTTTGCGCATCTGCTGCGTTTGCAAACAATGCCGTTGAAGCGGCTGCAATAAGTAATACTTTTTAAAATCTATCATTTAGGTCTAAGTAATTGGCTATGAACAGCCTTTTGAGTTATGATTTTCAGCAGGTAATGATTTAGCGACCTATCTTCTGCAATGACACACAACGCTTTGCATAACTCGAATAACCTATTGCATAGGTAACATTATCTACGGAGAAAGACGAAACTTTCTCCGTTTTTCTTTTCTAATAGTTGTCTGTTCAGACAACAGTTTTCATTCTTTTCGTCTTATTCCTAACGATTATGGCAGTCTTTCTTGTGAAGGCTGCCTTTCATTTTTTCGCTCTGTCCTCTGCTGTGTTCCTCTCCACGTTCCATTCTATGTATTCGCATCGGGATCGGTTGTTCGTTGTCAGCGGCAAAGGTAGTTCTGGGCTTTCACGGACAAAAAAGGTCGGGGCGGCAAGCCGTTTAGACGACAATCTCCACACTTCCATTTCATTGCAGGTAGTATTTTCGCCGTAAAACCTTGTTTGTCCTAAGCCCTACCTTTTTTACGCCACTGAAACGAAAACGACCGACCCGACGGAAAAACGCATAAAATCAAAAAATCAGACAAGATGAAACTGAGATACAGAATATCAATTTGGGTGGCTATTGCACTCGCAGGCTCTCTCCTTTGCGGTGGAAGCGTCTGGCTTTGGCTGGCAGGGTTATGTGCAGGGAAATTCCTCATTCGGCTACTCCTTACCATCACTTTGGCAATCGCAGTGTACATCTTGGCTTATGCCCTCATCATCGGGACAATACTTTGGATACTCATTTCTTAAACAGACAGATATATGAAAAGAAGAAGCAAGACAATCGCACAGCAATGCAGATACTACGAAGTGGACAACATCTTCGAGTATATGGTATCGGTTTACCTAAACGGGAACATATCCGCCTTTGGGGAACTATACAAGGAACTCAATCGGAAAGACAAAAAGGAGTTTATACTTTATCTCTTTTCAGAAGTAGAACCTATCCATATCCAAGAAATCATTTTAGCAACCATCTAAATATAGGAATTATGGAAACATTCAGATTTTACCAAGACAGAAAGGTCACTTGTTGGGAACGCACCCACTTTGAAGTAACAGCCGAGAATTACGAGGAAGCCGTTGCTCTTGTCAAGTCGTGGCAAGGTGAGGACGTTCTCTGTTTTGAGGACAACGAGAAAGTCATCATTACGGACGGAGAAACATTATATGACACCTCCGAAAGTCTATCCGTAGAGGAAAATGGAGGACAGCCGACTATCGAGGTCTTTGCGGACAATGGAGAAGACATCATCAATAACAAACCCGATAACACTGAACTGATATGAGGACGGAAACAAGAACATACGAGGTATATAACCTCCACGAACTGACCAAAGAGGCACAAGCGAAAGCACACAGCCATTGGGCGGAACATTACGACTATGCTTGGGACAAAGAAAACCGAAAGACATTGCAAGCCTTTGAACAGATATTCAATATCAAGGTGGACAGATGGTCATACGATAGTTGCACCTATTACTATCGTTGTACTTCTCATTACAGCGAGGAGGAAGACAATCTAAAAGGAATAAGACTTCTGAAATATCTTTTCAATAACTATTGGAACGACTTGTATCTACCTAAGACCATTTGGGGACACAATTACAAGACAAAACGCAAGAGCCATGTATTTGTTTCGGACGATTGTGTACTGACGGGCTACTATATGGATTATGAGATATTGAAGCCCATATACGACTTTTTGAAAGCCCCTGATGACACCACACTTTACGAACTTATGGACAGGTGTTTGAACGGCTTTTTCAAGGCTTGTAGGGACGATATGGAATATCAACTCAGCGAAGAAGCCTTTGCCGAGCGTTGCGAAGCAAACAACTACGAATTTCTATCCAACGGAACATTATTCAACTGATTAAAACATTAACCACAATGAAAGGTACAGAACATTTTAAGGACGTTATCCAAAACTATTTGGAAACGAGAGCATCATACGATGAACTCTTTGCAGAGAGTTTCCGCAAGGAAAACAAGAACATAGACGAGTGCATTACCTACATCCTGACGGAAGTCCAAAGAATGGGGTGTGCAGGTCTGTCCGATGAGGAAGTATATTCCCTTGCCGTGCATTATTACGACGAGGATAACATCGAGGTGGGCAAGTCCATCAACTGCCAAGTCGTGGTAAACCATACTATCGAACTTACAGAGGAGGAAAAAGCAGAAGCACGGAAAAAGGCTATCGAGCGATACCAAGCGGAGGAGTACCGCAAACTGACCGCCAAGAAACCAAAAGCGGAGAAGCAGGTGGAACAGCAGATAGCACAACCCTCACTATTCGAGTTTTAACCCTTAAACAACAAAAGGAAATGGAAGCAAAGGATTTGAACGAAGCACGCATCTATGTAGGCACTTATGGCAAGTACAACAACGGCTCATTGCAGGGCGAATGGGTGGAACTTTCGGATTTCTACGATTTGGACGGCTTTATGGAGCGTTGTTCCGAGATACACGAGGACGAGGAAGAACCCGAATATATGTTCCAAGCGTGGGAGGAAATACCTGATGGTCTGATAGACGAAGGGCATTTGGATGAAAATTTCTTTGAACTTCGGGACGAGTTGGACAGACTGAACGACACAGAGAAAGAAGCCTTTTTGGTGTGGGCAGACGGCAACAACGCCCAACTCACACAAGACGCATACAGCCTTGTAAAATCTTTCCAATCCGACTACATCGGAAATTATGCAAGCAAGGAAGATTTTGCGGAGGAACTTGCGAAAATGGAGAATGAATTATCCGATTTTGCATTGAGTTACTTCGACTTCTCCAAATATGCCGATGACCTTTTCGACACGGACTTTTGGTATAAGGACGGCTATGTATTTCACAACAACTGATTAAGGAGGACAGATTATGAAACCGAGAAACAGATTTGAGAAGGCAGTACTTGCCGAGAGCAAAAAACTGCGACCGATAAGCAAGACACAATGTAAGTGGGCATTCCGTGAGTGCATAGACCACTTCGCCTATCGACTGCCCAAAGGTCGCACAACGTGTATGGATTGTGGGCATAGTTGGACAATGGAGAACCCAACCGAACATTGCACTTGCCCTCATTGTAGAGCAAAGTTGCAAGTCCGAACGACTTTTGAACGTAAGATAAGGCAGAAGCAATACTTTACGATACTTACCACTTGTGGAGAGTACCAAGTACTAAGAATGTGCCTCCTTTCCGCAGAAATGGAGAAAGGATGCAAAGCAACGTCCTGCGTTATTGAAATTGGTCAATATTGGTGGAACGCACAAAGACGAAAGACGATTGTTGCCATTCAGAGAGTATTGGGCAAATACATCGACACCTTTTCCTATTGCTCGCCTATGGCTGTCAGAAATGACAACGAAGCCTACCGCCATATATCGTACTCCCCAATACATCCAAAGTTCAAGGTTATGGATGTTCTTCGTAGAAATGGTTTTAAGGATGATTTTCACGACATCGCTCCGACCGTTCTCATTCCTGCCCTGCTGTCCGACAGCCGTGCGGAAACATTGATGAAAGCAGGCAGAATCGAACATCTGAAATACTTTCTTGACTATTCGAGGGCATTTGACGCTTGTTGGCAATCCTATAAAGTAGCCACTCGCAACGGCTATGACATAGAGGACATTTCGATATGGTGCGACTATGTGGATATGCTCCGAAGATTGGGCAAGGACATACACAACCCAAAGTATGTTTGCCCCACCGACCTGCATAGGGAACACGACCGCAGACAAAACGAACTTCGCAAACAGAGAGAAAAGGAGGAAATAGAGAGGAAACGCAAAAAGGCGATGGAGGACGAGAAGCGTTTTCAAGAACTCAAATCCAAGTTCTTCGGTATCTATTTCACGGACGGCACAATCCAAGTCCACGTATTGGAGAGTGTGCAGGAACATTTGTTCTCCAACGAGTACTACCTCAAAGAAAACTCGCTGATACTTTCGGCAACCATTGAGGGCAGACGGATAGAAACGATTGAAGTCAATTTGGACACGCTCAAAGTGGTACAAAGTCGTGGTGTGTGCAACAAGAACACGGAGTATCACGAGCAGATAGTGAGTCTTGTCAATGCCAACCGCAAACTGATAAGGCAGAGAATGAGAGCAACAGCATAAGCAACAATCACCAAAACATCACAGATATGAAAGCAGAAATAGAAAGCATCATATGCAATTGGGCGGACGAGATACCCCATATCCTTATAAGAGTACTCAATGCCATTACTCTATCCGCCAATGAAGAGGAACTAAGGGTCGCCGTCAAGCGGATAGCCGAAGAAACAGAACTTGACAAATTCTTTGCATACGGCTATGGCGCACACCATTTTTGGCTTACCCACCGCAGGTTATCCAATGGAGAGCCAAAGGAATACAGATTATTAAAGGTTGAATTTTGAGAATATGAAGAAGAGAATTTACAGAGTACGGACACAATACATCTTCGAGGGAGTTTTTGAGGTGGTTGGCGAGAGCAGAGAAGAAGCACGACAAAAAGTCATTCAGGATTGCGGAATGGTAATGGGCGGAAACATTCAAAGCACCCTTCCCGATGAGGAAATTAATTGGGCTTTCTCCACCCAGCCCGAAGTAAGGACGGGACAGATAACCGTTCAAGAAGAACAGACTAAGTAATGCGGTCGGCAAATTTGCCGACCGCTCCTTTCTTTCATGAGCCTAAGCGGATAAAGAAAGGAGCAAAGAAACCCCAATGAAAAACACCTCGTTAGACACTGTCCACAAAATTGTGTAAATGAAAAACTACAGGAAGAAGATTCTTGTAGTTTTTTCTTTTCAAACCCCTCGTTTTTTTTGGGGGGGGGAGGGGATTCGAAAAGAAAA
This sequence comes from Prevotella sp. OH937_COT-195, assembly GCF_003932845.1. GTDB lineage: Bacteria > Bacteroidota > Bacteroidia > Bacteroidales > Bacteroidaceae > Prevotella. The sequence continues at coordinate 29,715 of NZ_RQZH01000026.1, read as the reverse complement.
AACAAGATTAGCGATTAATATAAAAACGATTAATGTTGTAAACATTTAATTTTATGGACATTCCCAAAGATTTATTAAGCAAGGAGTTTCTGTCCCAATTTAAGACAGAAGAAGAGGTGAGCAAGTTTTTAACCGACTTGCACGCTCGTGTATTGGAACAAATGCTGGAAGGCGAGATGGATGCACATTTAGGCTACGAGAAACATTCCCCGGAAGGCAATAATAGCGGCAATTCCCGTAACGGCAAGTATCCCAAGAAGATACAGACACATTATGGAGAATCGGTCATAGACGTGCCTCGTGACCGTCAGGGAGAGTTTGAACCAACTGTTGTTCCGAAGCATCACAGTCGTGGTTTATCTATTGAGAAACTGGTTATATCCCTTTATGCCAAAGGGATGAGCGTTTCGGATATTGAAGAAGAAATGAAAGAGATTTACGGAATAACCCTTTCTACTTCAGCCATATCTATTATCACAAACAAAGTTACGCAGGCAGCCATAGAATGGCAGAGCCGCCCGTTGGAGAGTCAGTATCTGATAGTCTGGATGGATGGCATTGTATTCAAAGTCAGAGATCAAGGCAAAGTGGTTAATAAAACGGTTTATTTATGTGTAGGCTTGAACAGGGAAGGCATCAAGGAAGTGCTTGGCATGTGGATTGGCAGGAATGAAAGTTCATCTTACTGGACTGGTGTTCTAACAGACTTGAAAGCTCGTGGGGTAAATGATATTCTGATTACCGTAACCGATAATTTGAACGGGTTTACAGACTCGATAAAAGCCGTTTTCCCCGAAGCAACTACTCAAATCTGTGTTGTTCATCAGATACGTAACTCGTGCAGATACGTTGTCTGGAAAGAGAAGAAAGAATTTACCGGTGATTTGAAGAACATTTACAATGCTCCCACCAAAGAATCAGCAGCACTGAAACTGGATGCTTTTGAACAGAAATGGGGTGGAAAATATCCTTATGCCATTCGTTCCTGGCGAGTAAACTGGGATGAACTGACAGCTTTTTTTGACTTCCCGGTTGAAATCAGAAAGATTATCTACACGACAAATCTCATTGAGAATCTGAATGGTAAAATCAGAAAATACACCAAAAATAAACTTTCGTTTCCAAATGATGATGCCCTGAAAAAAGCTGTATATCTGGCTGTTTCTGAAATAGAGAAAAATGGACACAACCAATTTGGAATTGGGGCTTGATTTTTAATCAGTTTCTCACTATATTTGAAAACAGGATTCAAGTATAAAACCTGAATCCGGTAGTTTGACGTTTACACAAAATTTTGGATAGTACCCCTCGTTTACTTTTGACAGTGAGTTGAGACGGCTCAAAAGTAACAAAGAGCCATTCTAAATATTGTTCTATCTTCTAAAACCATATTTCTGTTCACGCTTTTCAAAAGCTAATCGTCCTCCTTCAAGAATATCACAGATATGTTCACGAATTCCCTGCGAAGATAAGATGAAGTCATCATCCTCATCCTTTAGTTTCGTATTTTCTAATGGCCCATTGATGTATTGGAACTTAATTCCACCAGCATTTTTATTATTTATCCCTTCTTGATTAGCAACTATTATATTCTCGGCATCTGCACTTACAACGACATTAGAGTTATGAGAAACCAAAATTATTTGTCGTTCCTTTTTTTTACCCTTGATATATGCAACTAAATCATTGTAGATGGCTCGATTATCCAAGCTGTCTTCTGGCTGGTCAATGAGTATAGGGCAATTTTTATCACTGAAATCTAATAACAGCTTTAGTATTACAAAAGCTTGCTTACCTTGTGACATCTCTTTGAATTTATCTTTTTGATATGATAAATTATAATCAAAATTATACCAATTCCGAGTAAAGAAATCCATAGCAACACTCTTTGGCTCATTCCAATTCTTAAGCACAACATCTTCAGAAAGAAGTTCCTTTAGAAAGTTTGAAATATGCGCCTTGTTAGTTTTATTGTACTCTTTTAACAATTCTTGTACATAATTTTGGCGACCATAGCCTCGTTGATTTAGTTTCTCCCAAAGAAAATCTTGCATTTCAGACTGGTGGAATTCAGTTGTAATACTAATGCGAAGACCATCATGAGAAATCTTTAAATTAGAGCAAATCTCGTCTGCTTTCTCTTTATAAGAACAATGAGCATCAACAACCGCTTGTAAGATTTCTGCTTGTCTACTTGTCATTTGCATCCATTGCTGCTCCAGTTTATTTATATCTGCAAGTTTTTGTTCTTCTTCTTTTATTTTATTGTCAATATCCCTTAATTCCTTATTATCTTCAATCGCACGTATCCCTTTCTTATAAACGTCTGTCTTCTCTATAGCTTGAATATCTGATATTATTTTTTCTTTTTCTGATTGAATCGTAACAATTAAGTCTTGAACTATTTCTTTCCATTGATTTTCAAACTTTTCTTTCAAGGCCTTAAAAAATGTCTCTATTGAATTTTGATTTGTTCCAAAATTGAGTTTAACAAATGGATATTTGTCTGTAAATGACGAAGCAAATGGTGGGTCATTGGATATAGCTGTTAATAGAGATAGGTCATTTTCTGCGGCAGAAATAAGTTTTCTCTTATTTTGTACCAGACGAACTTGCTCATCAAATGTCTTTTGCTCTTTATCAGAAAGAGCACTATTTTTCTGTAATTCTGAAGACTTATCCCTAAGCCTATTCAATTGTTCTTCAATACCCTTTTTGTTTCCCTTTTCTAACAAATCCCTTTTTATCGTGTTAGTATCTTCTTGAAATTTAACGAGAGAATAAATATTTTCTCTGATGCTTTTTGATATACTCTCTATTTCTGCGTCATAAGATTCCAGTAATTTTCCTTCCTCTTTATTTTTTATAATGCTCTTTATAAGTTTATTCCTTCGCTTGGGATCAAACGCAATCTCATACATATAGCTCTGTGGAAAGTACTCGATTTCGTGTTCAGCCGTTTCGCTTCCATCTTTCCACTTGACAGAAACACCTTTAAGATGTTTTCTTATATAGTCATCTTCTGCAACATCTGTGCTACCATGCTTTGCCGCAATAGCCTTTAGTAGTGAGGACTTTCCTGTAGAGCGCCCTCCTATAATTGTATTCAAATTAGAATTCAGAAAGATTTCTCCCTGCCAAAAGCCTTGTTCGTCTAATTTAATGCTATCAATAACCTTATAAATGTCTTTATCATCAGGCTTGCTAGTTTGGATTCTCACTCGTTCTTCTGGCTCAAACAAGATTTGCTTTAAGCCTTCAAAAGTGGTATTAGCTTTAATCCAAGTTTTACAATTTCCCAATCTATCCTTTAGCTCAATCTGGTCTGCAAAAGAATGGGCATCACTACAATCTAGTAGCAAATCATTTACACCTTGTTCATGTAGTTTTTCTTTTGACTTACTGTATGCTTCAATATTCTCGGCTGCGGTAAAAACTATATCAACATCATTAATGATGTTCTTTTTTTCTGCTATAGAATTATCGTTCCATTTGAAATCTTCCCATTCTGTTTTGCCAATAGCCGTAATAAATTTGCCATCAAATATCTGATTGGCATTTGATAAAGCATTTTTGATAACAGAAGTCTCAAGATTGAGATTATTGAATCCTTCTCTTAATGGATTTTCATAGTGTTTGCGTTCATCCTCTGGTACAGAGTTAATAATCCGTTCTCCTAAATCTTTTATACTATCCATTGAAATAACACCTCCCCACTGTTGAGCACAGTCTGGACTTAATGCATAATGTGCAGTAAGAGCATTTAGGAATTGTTGCTGAATTTGTTCAGGAGTTAGTTCGTTAGAAAAGATGATATGGTAATTTATTCTTTTAAACTTCTCATTTCCACAGAACTTTGATAGCCTAAACTCGACAACTGGTAGAATCAAATCTATATTTTGCAGTCTACCTTGCTCTTTATAATTAAGAACTTTACGATAACCCTCAATAAAAAGATAGTCATTGATGCCAAGAACTTTTATATCATCGGGAAGATTCTCTAAAGCATCTATATACTTTTCCCATATATCTTCATCAGGAGAACACTTATAATTATGCTCCAAAGAAAAAGGAGTATGGACATGTAAGTCCCAAATACGCCATTCCGATCCTCTGTTCATGATTTCCTATATTAAATTGTTCTTGCAAAGTTACTCATTCATAACAAGAAGGACGAATAAAACAGCAAGAAAACGCCCCTTGAGGAGCATAAAATGTCGCAAGAGGCGTATTTTAGTAATCAGGGTACATAAAACAGGGCAAACTCCACCTTTCGTCGTTTAACCAACCCTCTGAGGACTTTACCTTTGTATCTGCAGAAAGAGACAAATTCACGGTAGAAATTCCTGTCGCCCGACTCTATCTTCCGCAGTAATTGGCTCTTGGGATGTTTGCCGTATCCCAACAACCTGCTCGTCCCGACATTATAGGACAGGACGGCAAGCAGCAGGGCATCCTTGCCGTAGTCCTTGAATATCATCAAACGCTTTATCAGGTCTGCCCGAAGCAGAGAGTCCGCCTGCCGTTCCGTCATTGCCACCGTGAAGTGCTCTCCCTTTTGCAACTTATGACCATATCCGACATAGGGATAACAGTCCTTGCCGTGCAGTCCCTCGAAGAATTTTACGACAACCACGCCACGCTCAAAAGGTGGTAACGAGAGCAGGGCATTCCTACCTTCCTGAGCGGAAAGCCGTAAGCAGGAAAGGCAAACAAGGCAGAGCGATAAGACGACATGTTTACTTCTTAACCTCATCCTTCTTCTCCTTTTCCTCGTCCCTTTGGCTGTTGAATTCAAACGAGAGTTTTACCGTCTGTCCGAAATTATCCTCCACATACACGTCTATCGTCTGCTGGTCGGTGGAAGCAGAGGAGTAGTATAGCCTGAACTCTTCTATAGTGAGCGGATAGCGGTCATTGGGTTTGAAAACCGTACCGTTATCCATTTTTAGCGAGCCTTTGCCGGCAGGCTGGAAATAACGGATGGTGTAGCGTGTATCCTCAAACCGTCTCTGCCGTTTGAGTGTGCAGCGTATCTCCACCGTCTGCCCCTTGACAATGTGCTTCTGCACCGGCATCGTCTCTACCGTGAACGGGTACGCCTGCTGAATATCCAATTCGTGATTACAAGCAGATAGGCAAAACCCTGCGAGGGCAAGCACTCCCATTACCCAAATCGTATTCAATATTTTCTTCTTCATTGTTTATTATCGTTTTGTTGTTATACATTGTTTCCTGCATTCTTGGAAAGCAGAAACTCATTCAAATCCTTATGGTCGGCATACAGGGAGGAACAGTCGATGACCTTTTCCCCGAAGCAGTCGTGCAGCCTTTGAAAAGTCCTTCGCCCCGCCTCGTCATTGTCGAGATAGCATTCTATCTTTCGATAGCCGTCAAGCACTTTCAGTGCTTTCTCCACGTTGGAAACAGAATTAAGCACAAGCCAGTCCGAAGCGATGATACCGAGTTGCATAGCCGAGAGATAATCCATAAAGCCCTCGAATACGGCACACACGTCAGAGCCGTTACGCTTCAGTGAAATGTCTTTGGGCGGTATGCAGCCCTTGAAGAAGCGGTTGCGCAATTCCATTCCTCCGGCCTCGTTACGGACCCCGATGGCATAGTATCGTTTGCCATGCACACGGTATCGAACCTCCTCGCAGTTGGGTATGGAAACATGGGCATTGATACCCCGTTCTTTTAAGTAGCCCAGCAGTTTGGCGTCTTGCAACGGTCGCACCCAAATATCCTCAAAGACGGGTTCTTTCTCTGCTCTTATTTGTGGGCGTTCCATTATAGGTAGCGGACACGTCCCGCTCTTGGCGATGAATGCCGCCCGCAGGAGGAAATCCTCACTTCCGATAAACTCTCCTGCCAAGTCGAAGATGTCGCCCCCTTTGCCCGTCCCGAAATCAAACCAGACATTCTTGGCAGTATCGACTTTGAAAGAGGGCGTCCGCTCCGTGCGGTACGGAGCGGAATACCACAAAACATTTCCTTTCTGTTTGGTCGGCTGAATCCCCATTGCGTTCAGGAAGTCCGCAATCGGAATTTCTCTCATCTTCTCTACCTCCATCATCAGTCAATCATTATTTTCAGTCCGACACCGTATTGCGTATGAAAACGCCCCGTGGAGCTTCCCCATAGGCAACGCTCCATGCCATAGAGCAGTAGCACCAACCTGTCCGTCAGATAGGTCTCCGCCTGAAGGGTAACGGCACCGCCATAAAGGAAGCCGTCCTTATTGCGTAGCATAGAGCCATCGAACAGCAGTTTCTTTCCACCATTGACCGTCTCGTATCCAGCCAAGGCTGAGATACCGGCAGAGAGGAAGAAGGTCTTGCTCCCGTCCGAAAGCACGCCAAAGAAGAAACCTCCCTCGCCCGTGAACTGTTCCACAGGGATACGGCTATCCCGATAAGGGTGGTATCTGCGGAGATACTCCGCCCCGAACACCCATTGATGTCCGCCTTTGGTGTAGGTGGCAAGCGAAGCCCCGAACGAGTATCCCGTCTCATTCTTTGAGGAAGCGGAATAAAAACCGTCCACCATACCGGTTGTCAGACGTATGCCCCTCATCTTGGGCAGACAGTGCTGGGCGTGTGCCTGCCCTGCAAGGAGGGCAAGCGACACGACAAATAAAAAAAACAGAGACTTTCTCATACTACTTCACTTTGAGCTCGTCAATTACTCTTGCACGCACAAGGTCTTCATTCTCCACGACGAAGGACTGATGTCTTCCTCCGTTCTTCTCGTGCATCTCCACAATGAGATGCTTGTCATCGGGGATGGTGAACTTTTGAAGCGTGAATACCGTGCGACCGCTCTTCTGCCCCGCCACGCAGGTAACATAGTTGTAGGTACGCAGCGGAAGCAGTACCTGCTCCTGCATGGCGGTCTGCTTGGCGACCTTCTTGTCCACGATTTTGAACGTGATGAAGTCGATGTCGAACGGCACATTGGACTTGTTGCGCAGTTCTGTATGGAAATACAGCAGTCCGTTATGAGAGTACAACCCTTTGAGCAGGTACTGAATACCGAAGGACTTGCTGCCGATGTGCTTCACAGTCCGCCTGTCCTCCTTGTGAATGGACTTCATGATAAGCCTTACCAGCATCGGACTCTCGCTACCGAGTTCCTTGAGATAAACCTCCATTGCGTTGTTCGGTCGGTTTACGCTCGCCCCGTCGTGGATAAAGTCCGCCATTTCCACATTGAGTAACAGTGGCTCGTTGGCATACTTGACATTGAAGGTGTAGAATGCTCCGTCTTCGGTGATGACACTCATGTTCGTCTCCTCGTGGAAGTTCTTGACCGTCGCTTTCACACGGATAACGTTCTCCGCTCCGTCCGCCTTTCCTGCAATGAGGTTGGGCGAACCCAAATCCACATAGCGCACGGCAGAGGGGAAGATGATGTGTACCGTCTTGTCATAGGTGATTTCCAAGCCGTGAGGCGGTATCATCCGCTCGAAGGTAATTTTTCGGGTCAGTCCCTGATAGAGGTCTCCCGTTGAGGTTGTTTCCTGTGCGTTGGCACAGACTGCGCCCAGCATCAGGGCGATGGCTAAAACTGTTCTTTTCATTTTTATATTGGATTAAAGTGGTGAATAATAACTGTGAATTATTTGCTGTCCGGTTGATAGAGCAATACCTTGTAACCTGCCTTCAGATGCACCTTGACAGTGCGCATCTTCTTGGAGAAATACTGCGAAGTGCCTTGTATCAGTCCCTTGCCGAGCTCGGAGGCAAGCTGTGCCCCCGCATCGGTGGAGATGTTCACACTGCTGCCTACGGACGTTCCCATGTTTGCGGCAATCTCCTTGGCGGCACTGCGCTCCATCGAGGCGGGAATGAATATTCCCGCCTGCCCGTCCGTGTCATAGACCGACAGTTCCACGGGAATGATATTTCCCCGATACTCCAGTGAAGAAATGGCAACGGCAAGCCGTTCACCTTGTACTTTTGCCGTTCCCACGACGAGGGCGTTGCGTGGAATCTCCCTGCCCGATACCAACATCGGCTCCAAGAGACGGAAACGCACCGTCTGCCCTTCCATAACCGTCTGGTTGTCATGCACACAGGCTGATATGGTGTTTCTCTTCGTCTGTGGGGCTGTCCCTATAGCAGTTTGAAATAGGAAATTTCTCTCCTTGACATATTCGGAGCGGAAAGTCGAGTCGCTCATCGGCTGCGCCAGAGCCGACACCACTTGCTCGCTCACAGGAGCAACGGGAAAAGCTGTCGCCTTCCCGTTTCGGATGGCTGCGACCGCTTTCCTCTCGGAAGCCGTCTCTCCGTCCGATGCCGGTATCATATTGGAAGATGGTTGTCCACCACCCGACGGCATATACTTTGCCGCCAACTGATAGGACTTTTCGAGCAATGCCATCTGGTCGTTTACAGTTATGGCAGGCGACTGCTGTTCGCTACTCATACGGTTTTCCAGCTCCTCCAGACGAGCACGCAGTTCTTCCTTTTCAGGGTCTTCTCTCGGTGCCTCATAGAAACTACCGAGCGTGCGGTTGATGTCTTGATAGGCGGATGCAGAGGCGTGGAATCCGGCTTGCGAAGCAGTGGTGCGAGAGCCGAAGCCGTTATCTCTTTCTGATGCGTCTGCCTTCAAAGCCAACTCTTCGGAACTCTGTGCCGGTTGTCCTCCTGTCATTTCACCGAACATGGAACTGAGGCTTTGCATCGCCTGACTTCGTTCCTGTTCCTTCTGTTCCATTATCTCCTTCTCGTAGGCTTTCTTCTTATCACCGATCAGTTCGGCTGCCATCGGGTCGGGCACTTCCGTGTTGAAGCCCTTTACTTGTTTCTCCTCTTCTTTCTCCGATGGAGCGAAGATGAGCCACATGGAGCCTGCAAAAAGCAGGAACATCAGGGGATAAATGACAAACTTCTTTCGTCTTTGTCTCTCTTCCTCCGTCAGCTCAGGCGATGTGCTCGTGTCGGAGGCTGTCTTTCTTTTGAATGGGAACATAATCGTAATACTTTAATAGGTTGATACTGTCATTGGGATAGAACCGCCTTACTTCAGGGGCTTCTATATGCTCGATTGCCGGTAACGTTTCCTCTTTGGAGTCTCCGTCTGAGAAAATACGGTACAAACCGTTGAAGAAAACATAGTTGGCAAGGAAGGCGAAAAAGAGAAGCATTGTCAGGACGACATACAGCCTCAGATGAGTGGGGATGCGTCCACACAGGCGGCGGAGTCTTGCCTCCGCTCCCTCCTGCATCATTCGGAACAGACTTTTCTTTTTCATCGCTTGCGGGTACTGATGTCCTTATTCTCCATTATCTCGAATCCCTCGATGTTGAAACCGTTCGGATTGTCATCGCTGCGACTCGTATTGAGCAGGCGGCAGACGGTCACGAGACTGCGCTCGGTCACGTTGGTGGCACGGATAATCATTTGTCGGGCATACGTCCGTACCGCATAGGGATAGCGGTCGAAGTCGCAGAGAACGCTGTCCACCTGCACGACCTGATTGATGTTTCCTGCCACGATACGGTTGTAGTACCCTTTCTCTGAGAAATCCCGATAGTAGTTGTAGGCACTCTTGTCCGCCAAGAGCAGCGCACGGGAGATATTCCCCTCGATGGCACTCTTATCGGGCGAAAGGGTGAAGAACAGTTCGTGGAAGCGGCGCACATGCTCCTTGGCTTCTGCGGGTCTGTTCTGTGACAGATCCTGCGAAAGGGCGAGCATCAGCGACTTACCGCCGTCCAACACATAGATTTTCTGCCTTTGGGCTTCGGCAAAGGAGTAGGCACTCCATACCGAATAGCCCGCAAGGGCGGCACACAGGCAGACGACAACCAAGGTAAAGAGGCGTATCTGCCTGAAACTTGTTTCGATATTCTTTAATGACTTAAATTCCATAGCTTTTTAGTTTTGTTCCGATGGTTCGGATGATTCCGATGATTTGTTTCCTCCCCGATGAAATAATTTCCCGGCGATCTCTTTTCCTTTGCTCCCTGCATAGTTCATCACGTTTCGTGCGTGTCCTCCGGCGAAACCGCCAACGGCTCCACCCACAGCACCTGCAATACCGGCTCCCTTTCCTGCCGCATAGTTCACGTTCTTGCCGAAATTACCCGCTCCACCTGCCTGTATCACCCAGCCCGCAACCGTCGGAATGGTGAAGTAGCCGATGTGCCGATAATCATGAAGACAAGGTACACGCCGTTCGAGGCGTCTATCGTATAGGTAGGGTCGTTCTGCAACTGTGTGATGTCGTGTTTGAGCATCAGTTCCTGAATCTTTGCCGGCATCGAACAGAACAAGCTCTGCCACAAACGTCCTGTCTCATTCTTTGAGTAGGCGGAATAAAAGCCGTCTATAAACATGTTCATCCCCGCCGTAAAACAAAAATCTTGCTGATTATTTGGCAGTTAATAAAATAAGCATTACCTTTGTCCCCGAATCCTAATCATCGGATATTGAACACGTTAGAGAGACATAACCATTCACGGCAGATTTCCTTATATAATAAAGGTATATGCGCAATGCAGGAAAACGGAGGTTTTTCTGCGGATTCTCGTATAGTATCTTCTGCGGATTGCTGCGTGAAAAATGCCGTAAATTGGTCATCGGATTATTTGGCAGTTCCAAATAATTTGTTACTCTCTCTCTCTCTCTCTCTCTCTCTCTCTCTCTCTCTCTCTCTCTCTCTCTCTCATAGGCGCTACCGGCGTAACGTCACCCCAAGACTTTTTCGCATACGCGCGCGAGGACAACCGCGCAACCCCTTTAGGCAAAGGACTCCCTGGAGTTTCCCTTGCCCGAATTGTCATGTCCTTTTGGCAGGTGCCGAAAGAGCAAATTAACTCCAAGAAACAAAGATAAGTGTAACATATAAGAATCATCAAAGAATGAAGAAAAAACAAGTAGAAAAACCGAGGTACATAAAACCTCAGATAGAGTGTATTCGAGTTGTTCATGACCGCCATATTCTGGCAGGGTCAGATTCGGGACCGGTAACGGGCGGGCACCATTCTGCCGGTGACGACGAGGAGTTGAATGCCAAAGGCGGTGCCCTATGGTTCGACGAAGAAGAGGGTCTATCCGGATCGACACACAACCTGTGGGATGAATAGGGCGTATTAGAAAATACCAAGTTTTACAAACGAAGAAAGAACATGAAACATTACAAATTGTTGTCATTGGCAGCCGCTGCCTTGCTGGCACTCGCAGGCTGCAGCAATGACGAGACTGCGCAAGACACCGCCCGACAGGGTGAGGAAGACCTGACCGGACTGACCGAGTTTGCCATGGTCGAGGAGGAAATCAAGAACGAAGGCATGCCCGGCGAGGCTGCCGTCCCGGCAAGCACTCCGCAAACCCGCACGGCGGGCTTCTACACCGGCAGCCAGCTCGACTTCTACTGGAAGGAGGGCGACGAGTTGTGGCTCTTAGACCCCACGGCTACGCCCAACCTGATAAAGAGTTACCGCAGCAGCATCAAAGCCCTGATGACACAGAGTGGTGACAACAAAGTACCCCGCGCCTCGTTCTGGTTCAAGGGGCACTATAACAAATCAGAATATGTGGTGCGCTACACGGGCAAGGGCAACACCGTGGGCGACAGGGTGACTATCAGAATAAATCAGGAAACAACCAAGTTTCCCAACAACCACAACTTAGGCATCAACGGCGACTGCGCGAGTGCCATAGCGAGGTATGATGCCACTCAAAAACGCTACCTCTTCACGCTCACCCACCGTGCGTCGTACCTAACTTTCACGCCTCACTCCACCCACAACTTTGCCAATACGGTGAAAGTGACGAAAATCAGGGTGAAGGCCAACAAGCCCATCGCCGGCGTGTATGATTTCAGCACCAACAAGATAGCCGACAATGCCACGCCGCTGTCCAGTTCTTCCACGGCCATCACATTGACGCCCACGAGCGGCGGAGTTGTGGGCTGTCCGCTGCCCGGCTCCACCGACTGGCAGAAGAACGCCTGCACGATGGTCATCGCCCCGGGCACATACAGTTGGATAGAGGTGGAATACACCGTATATGACTCGGCCACGAAGACGGAGGGCAAGTTTGCCAAACGATACAACAACGTGACCCTGAAGCCCGGCCGCAACCGACGCATTGACCCGGATATCAGGTTTGAGACACACGACCAATATGATTACTGGATGTGGGACGCAAACTATACAGCCCACTACTGGAAGGCTGCAACTCCACCCGTACTAAACGGAGAATCTGCATCAGGCTATCCTCCATACAGTGTAAGCACATCAGGCGCACCCCTTTCTGGTTTGTCTAACTCGCAGAACTATCCCGTACAGGCAGTGCTATCTGGCAGCGGTCCCGATACCCATACCACCATTTATACGGGCGGCGGCTGTCGCCTGCTTAGCGTCAACCAACTGCTGTGGCTTGTGCAGAAAGGTAATCCGCATGTGGAGAAAGACAGGCCATGGACCATGCCAGGAACCGGTCATCTCTACAAGGGCGGCATGTGGTTTTACAAGAAGGCGAATATCTCAGGGTTCAGAAAAGACAAATCGCCAGACGGAAGCGACTATCGCTATGGTGGCGATGTGAACTATACATACACTAATTTGAAGACCGGCGAACCCAAACCAAACAACGGCAAATACTTCTTCCTCCCCTTCACGGGCTATTTCCGTGATGGCAAGTTGAACAACAGGGGCATTGCCGGCTACTTCTGGTCGCAGTCGTCGGCTCCTGATGCAGGAGGCCGCCAGCGGGCTTACTCCTTGAGGCTGTACGAGAACAAAATACAGGTTACCGGAACATGGAGAACCGACGGATGCCACTACATGCTGAATGAACAAAACGGTATTATGGATTAGCACATGCCTCAGCCTGTCCGTGAAACAAGCAACCCACGGGCAGGCTCCCCTCGCTCTTTGACATACTGGCACACACGACGGAAACGAGAAACACGGTACGGATTTCTTGCTGAAAAGTGTTATATTTGCAGAAAATTGGTGGCGTTCGAAAACGGAAAGCAAGCTTTCTTCGCCCTCGCCAGCACAGTTTTTATATCGACAAACAAATTTAAGGAGGTAAAACTATGAGTACAACAACAGGAAATATGCAATCCGTGTATCTGGATATTCCACGGAGCGACTGGCAACTACTGAAAGACCTTGCAAAGAAATTCGGCTGGCAGACACAGACGAGTGAACAGCGTTTGGAAGCGTTTGTCAAGAGTCGTCCGAAAGCGACGAAACTGACCGAAGACGACATCATGAACGAGGTAAGTGCCATCAGATACGCCAAGTAAATGAAAGTCGTCATTGATTGCAATATCTGGATTTCGTTCCTGCTTGGGCATCAAACAGCCTTGATGCAAAGAATCCTGACAGACCAGACGCTCGACATCTTTGTCTGCCCCGAACTCTTGGAGGAGATAAAAGATGTAGCTGGCAGAGCGAAGATACATTAAGGCTGCCGATGTTGTCGATTTGTTTCATCTCATCCACGACTACTGCACTCATGCTGATATACAGCATGTAGCCACGAGTCCGATAAGAGATGTGAAAGACTTGTATCTGCGATCATTGGCAGAAGGGGTCGAGGCAGACTATTTAGTCTCCGGCGACAAAAACCTGCTTGTCTTGGAAAGTCACGGACAGACCAAGATGATAAACTTGTCAGATTTCAAACTTCTACGAGGATTGTAACCTTGATTTTCCGTCCCACGCCCCAAGCAATGGCGTGGGACGATTGTTTTCCACCGCCGCCAAGATTTCCGTTTTCCGTCGTGTGGTCAGTGTGCCAATGTATTTACGTAGGCATTGCAGATTTATTAACATATCATTAACCAGCCGATGGGTGGTGTATATGGAAACACCGGCTAAATATACTTCAGCGGGGCACTACTTATACTTCAGTGCCAGGCTACTTATACTTTAGTCGTTGTTAACATTTCCACCGCTCCGAGGCACAAAACAATCAAAACTATGGCATTCTACAGGAAAATGAAGATGAAGGTGAACGGCAAGTGGTATCCCAAGTCCGTTCTGGTAGGCTCGGCAATCACTACCGAGCAGGTGGCAAAACGACTGGCAGCCGAATCGACCGTCAGTCCCGCCGACGTGCGCGCCGTACTGACCGCCCTCGGCGGCGTGATGGGCGACTACATGGCGCAGGGCCGCTCGGTGAAGCTCGACGGCATCGGCTCGTTCTACTTCACGGCGGCGACCAACAAGAACGGCGTGGCCACGGAGAAGGAAGTGACCGCCGCCCTCATCAACGGCGTGCGCGTGCGCTTCATTCCCGAGACCCGTTTCCGCGGAGGCGGCTCTCTCGCGGGCGGAGGCAGTGGTCGCCGTGCCGTGCGCGGACTCTCCGACGTGGACATCGAGTGGGAGGAATGGAAAGGAAAGGTCGAAACTGACGAATCCGGAACATCGTCGGGCGGCGGCACGGAGTTGCCGTAACCCCTTGATTTTATAACTCTCTAATTTGTGGCGCAAGGCCTGTTGGGAAACAGGGCTTGCGCCGTTGATTTGATTTATGGTGGTAATGTTATTGATTGCATAATATCGACATTTTTTGTCTTCCTTGTAAATTTACAATTGAATTGTTCCAATTTCCACCTTTTATTTTTATCTTTGCACCATAATCTATAATGCTATCCAAGCATTAACATGGTATATGGAAGAAAAAAGAGCTTACTTTGAATATCTAATAGATAGTCTAAGTCAGAGGAATAATAGTAGTTTCAATGATTTCACAACGCTGAAATTGATAAAACTGCTATTCTTGGTTGTTGGTGTTTCTTCGACTGACCAAAAAACGGGCTTGACGGAGATATTTGACAATTTCGTTGCAATGCCTTATGGTCCTGTGGAAAGTGATATTTATGATGCCATTAAAACTGATGCACTTGCCAAATACAGAATAACCTCCTCCCAATGCAACATAAAAAATCCCGATGCAAATATTAGTTTGGATAACTGCCAAAGGCAAGCCATTGATGATGCGATAGATTTATTGCTTGAAAAGAATCCCCGCATATTACAATGCCAGCCATTTGAGTTGGTTGACATTACCCACAAATGGAGTTGCTGGAAGATTTGTTATGATATTGCATTGGGAAATAACAAGCTTAGCATAGGTATCCCGTCAAGAATGATACAGAAGAGCGTTAAATATTATCAGTAAATATGGATTTGCATATAGATAATTGCGTTGCGAAATACAAGGCATTATTCCCTTTAGAAGATAATCCCTCAAAAACAGAGGAAACTGATATTGACAAAGAGGTTCTTACTAAAGAAAAATATGACGAGTTTGAACGTTTCTTTTTTATAGAAATGAACAGTGCCTTATTCTCTGGTGAATACTTGGAAGATGGCTATATACAAAGAATAGAGAAATTTGAGAATGACTTGTTAGCTGATGACAGTAAGGATTCTGCCTGCATCAGAGAAGCCTTAAAGGAACTTAGGGAAATCTTATTCAACATACAAAATAAGATTAAGATTGACAATAGAGATTTGCAGGTTGCCCTTACAAGAAATGACCAGATAAGGTCAAGTCAATTTAACGAATATCAGTATTATTATGCATGGCGAGCAATTTCTCTTAGCTTACTACGGCTTGACCATACATTGGTCAATAAAAGAGAATATCGAGAGATTCTAATCAAATTGTATTATGAAATTCAAGCAACAATCAATGGACTTGACAACGATGACTTGCTTGAAGTCTATCGAAAATTGGAAAGCAAATGCTCGTTTTTGTTAGGAAAGACTTTCGTGTATGATGATGTTGAAGACTACTATTATTCTGTTGATTTTGAAATAAAGAAGGCAAAGGAGATCATCAAAGGAGACGATTTTAATAAAGACTTCTTGGATTTGTTCACAAAGATGTACCCATGCAAGTATGGCAGAGACATTGTCAATAAATACCAGCAATCTTTTGCTGAAAAGAAGTTTTCTTCCATCGGTTTTGTATTATTGTCTTACTATTATGGAACTTCAGAAAAAAGTTCTGTTCAGAGGCTGGATAATCTTTTATATAACTTCAAAGAATACGAGCAAAACTTAAGAGAGGGAGATATCTCTCAATTTGACTCTTATGCTATTCGGAGTATAAAAAGCTATATTTCAAACTGCCGTTTTTCTTTGTTACTAAAGCAAGGAAACTATACTGTAGATAATTTGAAAAATGATTTAAATGAGATAGAATCCATACAAGAGGAAACAGGAATTAAAAATTATCATCCATACAAGAAAGCATTATCATTTTTAGGTAATTATTTGGGAAGCCTCAAGGATGAAGGGAATAAAGAGCTTCAGGATGGATTGGACTTATATAACAAGCTATTCAAGAAATATAAGTCTGTCTATGAAGAATGTATTTTGCGTCATTTTACTCCTTTCCAACTTACTGTAGAAGATTGTAAAACCCAAGGCGGTATCTTTATGGCATCTTCTTTATCAAAACCAATTTCTCCAAGTAAACTAAGGGAAGACGAGAGGGAACTTAGAGACATAAAGCAATACTTAATAGTAAAGGCTCGCCTATCAAAACGGGAAGAAGAAATCAACGACATCGCTAACAAAATCAAAGATTTCAGAAGAGAATCTTTTGAATACTTAGGTATCTTCATAACTGTCATAACTTTTCTGTTTGGCAGTATTCAATTATTTGGCAACAATACTATCAAGTTAGCCGCATCGATAGTCAATATAGTATCTTTGGGCATAGTATTAGGATTGTTTATGGCAATGCTCTATATTGTCCTATATTGTAAGAGATATAGGGTTTTGTTCTTATTAGGTTTTATAATATTCAGTTTGGCCGTACTTATACTTTTTAATATTTATATCAAATGATGTAATCAATAAATGCCTTTTACTTGAAAAGATTAATGGTATAACAACACCCTGACAAATTGGCAGTTTGTCAGGGTGTCTTATGAAAAGAAAGATTACTTTTTCTTTCCATCGCTTGTATTTGGCGTAGAACGGTAGTGAGTATGAACCTTAGTTCCATCCGATTTTGTATGTTCATGTACATACACTTTCTTTTTACCTGCGTCAGTCTGTGCCATATTTACCTCCTTTCTGCTTTTAGTAGCAACATGTTTCAGGTTGCAATTATACTTAATATGTGCAAACTATATGCCATAATAAAGTTCCGATCATTCACGATACGGGTAAATTGACAGACAACTTCCATAGACTTTATAACTTCGTCTTTATTGGTGATTTCCTTGGGGATAATATTTCCCCGGCAGAGGGTGGAGAAGTTGCTTTGCTGCCGGCTGCGGTTCTTGGTCGTCTTGGTCAGGAACAGGTAGCAGGCGTGATTCAGGAAGGGTCGCTCGTTGAAGTGTCGCTCGAAACTGCGGGAGAGGAAACTCATATCCTCCTTTTGCAAGTCCGGACGATAGCCTTCCTTGACGAACCAATCCTGTTTGTGTACGATGCTGTAGGTCGGTAACACCTTGATTGCCTTCACCCAAGCCGAATGGATGGCGGCATACTCCGCACTCGTCACCGTATAGAGTTCGGGAAGTTCGACCCGAAAAGCGACCGTGATGTCAGCGTCCTTTGAGAGGATGCACCCCTCTTCGACGGCAAGCAGCGGGAAGCGGTTCTCCAGCGTGGTGGCTTTCAGTATGTTTCTCATTCTTTGTCCTCCTTTCCTTCGTTCATTCTTTTATTCTCTCCTCTCTTTCGTTTTGGCAGCTCCTTGTGCCGCAATAGACGGGGAATGCGTCGTTGGTTGATAAGGTATCGGGGATGGCTGTGCAGCTCGGAACGCTTCATCAGTCCGTGTTCCCCGTACTTCCTGTTCAGGGAGAAGGTCTGCCACACCAGAACGGATGCGGCAGTCCCTCCGAAGCCGATACAGATCCATTGATTGACACCTGCCATATAGAGGATGACAAACAGCACGAAAAGGGCGAGCAGCCCTCCGGCAAAAATGAACAGGTATTGGCTTTTGAGTCCCTGAAACTCTACCGAGCGACCGATCCCCTTGTTGATGGGATAGGTCTCCATAGGCTTAGAGGAAGAAACTTCTCAAAATGGTGGCGGCGACAATGAGGAAAATACACGCTCCAAACCAGCTTGCGGCGGTCTTCGAGGTGTCGGGATCTCCGGACGAGAACTTGCTATACACCTTTACTCCTCCGATAAGTCCCACGACTGCACCGATGGCGTAGATGAGTTTCGTGGCAGGGTCGAAATAGCTCGTCACCATGTTGGTGGCTTGGTTGATGCCCGACAAGCCGTTGCCTTGGGCAAAGGCAGAGGAAATGGAAAGCAGCAGGACGGCTGCGATTAGAAAATGTCTTTTGGTCATAAATCTTTGTTTTGTGCCGAGAGGATTGGATAGGTCCTCCTGACGGATGAATACTGTTGTTACTTTCGGATGTTAGTGGTGGCTCTCTTAGGGTCAGCCGTACTCTTTTTCTTTCATTGCTTGTTGCATTAAAGGGTTCATACTATTGGGACAAAACCATTCGGAAGGGGCGTTACGCCTTTTCGCCGCTGTAAAGCTCCTCGAAACGGGCACGGACGATTTCATCGATCGTGGCCGAGCGTTTCTCATCGCTTCGGAGCGTTTCCATCAGGTGGGTTCCTTCCAACTCACTCAGCGTATCACCGGTTCTCTGTCGCTCTGCGTCGGTGTGGGCGTGACGGTGAATGACCGACAAGGCTTCCAGCACCCGTTCAAAATCAATTCCCGTGGCATATTCGCTCTCTCCCTGTATCGGAAGCTCTTCATCTTCCTCTTCAAAGGATGAAGAATCCGAGGACTCATACACTAAAGGGATCTCATCTATGTCGGGCTGTTCATCCGGCTCTTCCGATGGATTTTGTCCGTTTTCAGGAGCAAATGTAGAAGCCTTTTTTGCTTCCGCCTCGCCTTTTGGATAACTGCGTACTTGTGGCGTCGAGTGGCTGAGCTTGAAGCGACTTTTACCGATGATTTCCACTTCACTGACCGTTTGGCAAGGCTTTTTCTTAATTGCTCTGTTCTTTCTTTTTCCTCGTTCATACAAGAGAAAAAGAAATAGCCATAAGAGATAGAGCAAGAGAAGGACAAGGACTATTCGGAACATAGGCGTTGCAGGATTTCGTGAAGTTCATCGCCCAACCCGTTGCATAGCTGACTCAACTTTCCTCCGTGAGGAGGGAAGAGGGTACATACTCCTCTTTTGCGTTCGGAAAGGAACGGACGATACAAACGGGAGTGGCTCAATGAAGTTTGCATTAGCAAAGCTCCCGTTTCATCGGCAAGGGTGCGGCAGCGTTCGTCGGCATCCTCACGTTCCCAAGCCTCTATCATATTGCGAAGCAGGTAAAGCTCCTTGATATTACCCTTTCCCATAGTCAATATCTGCTCTCCCAAGATGTCGATGAAATGGCGGACGGCTTCCATATCCATCGGACTGCCCGTAACGGGAAAGAGAACGGCATCCATTGCTGAAAGCAACTCCACCGTCCCTTCGGTACGCATCAATGGGGGGAGGTCGAAAAGAATGCATCGAGGATGGCTGTCCACACAGTGTCGCTCCACCCGGTTCAGGGCTTCCCGCACCGGAGTGCAGATAATCGGATAAGGGGCATAGGCTGTCCGATGTTTCAGACGCATCAGGTTTTGATGATTCAGCTCTTCCGACTCTTGCTGTCGCAGACGGGCGATGGTATAGACGGGATGGTTGCAATCCACGACAGCGACATTGCATCCTCTGTGGTAATGCAGAATGCTTGCGGCAAGTACCGTAAGCGAGGTTTTGCCGACGCCTCCCTTTGGGGAAGCGATGGCGAGATAGACGATGGGTCTACTCATAGTCTTCTCCTTTCTTTAGGTGGGTGAATACTATGTCTTGATGAATCGTTTGTAATCGAAAGAGCCTGAATGAACCTCTTTCGGAGCTTCTTCGGCAACGCGCTCCAGCAGTTCTCGGACACGTTCTCCGGCCGCTTTCTTAATCGCTTGGAACATCGGGGAGTCGTGTATCTTATAGATGGTTTCGGCGGCTTTTGCGGCTTCTTCTATCGGGGCATTCTTGCAGGAGAGGACACTGCCCATCTGTTGCAGCTCTTCCGCTGTGATGCTTTCTGAAAGAGAGTGGCTTTCACCTTGGACTTCCACCAATACATACTCCTCTTCGGGAATACTTGGAGAGATCTCTTCCGACACTTCTGTTTCAGGACTCTGTTTTTGTTGTTGAGCTTCTTCAATGGGCAATTCAGCTAAAAGGACATTCTCCTCTTGGGACAGTTCCCTTTTAGGGATGCGGATGGTGACGACGACTTTTCCCTTGCCCCGTTCCCTGAAAAAGAGTTGCAAGTCACGGTAGAGTCTCACGGCACTCCGATAGCGTCCGTACAGGAAGCGGGCGACCTGTACGCTGCCGAGATAGGCTAAGCCTACCGACAGCAGAATAAAGATGACCTGCTTCATCGCTCGAAACGTTTACGGAATTGTTGCTCGAACAAGACGTCTATCTCATCTTGATGTATCTCTAAGTGGTGCCGGAGGATATGCTCCACAAATGCCCCTATCGTCAGTTTGCCGGCGGCTGCCACATAGACGATTTCGGCAATCTCTTCCTGTGTCTTTTTGGAAATGAACACCCCCTTTCGGTCTCCGATGTTCAGGGGCTGAAGAAAGGCGGTTTCATAATCGCTCTTCTCTTCCTGAAGGAGACCTGTAGGATGTCCCTCGGAATGCTCGATGAGCGTGGTGGAGTTACGGATGGTTACTTTGGAAGAGACGCTTTTTCGTTCTCTGCAGGACTCTTTGCCTGCCATTGGTCGGTTTGTTTTCTGTTTCATATCACAATAATTTCTTGAAGTTCTTTTCACTTAATCGGTTGATTTCTTCCTTGTAATCCTCCAAATGTTTGAGCAGGATGTTTTCCACGTACATGCCCAATGTCATCTCCCTCTTCCGGATGAAGAGGACGATTTCCGAGAGTTTGTCCTGCAACTCTTTGGAGATGTAGATTGCCTTGCGGTCATACAGGTCATTGCGGTGCATGAAGAGTGAGATGTAATCTCCTTTGGCGGGATTCTTGCGACGTGTTCGGATGGGAAGTTGCGGTTCTTCCGAGACCTCTTTCCGTGTTTCCGGAACAGACACATCCACCTCTTCGACGGAGGCAGGCGGTATCATCTCACTCTCTTTCTTTTTCATCGGGATACCCTGCGAAATCAGTTCCCGGATGGCGACGGGATCTATCGCCCCTTTATTCTTCTCTGCCATACACTTCAGGTTTTACGATGGACAGGATTTCCTCCACAAGCTCTTTCAGACGACTGCCTCTGAGCAGCGTGCGGGAGGCAGGAAAAATAGTCGAGCGGAAAAGGGTCGTACCCTCATCCATCACTTCCTTTTTGTAGCGGGTCGTATTGGGGACTACCGTCTTCAAGAGAGGAAGTCCCAACTCGGCAATGACCTTTTCATACATCGCATAGAGGGGTGTTTTCTCTCTGCCGTCCACCATGTTCCAAAAGAGGTAAATCCCTTTGTTGGCAGTGTCTGTATTGTCGGTTATCGCCTCCTTGATGATGGCTGAAAAGCTCAGCGTGCTTTCCAAGGAGATACGGTCGGCAGAAATGGGTGTGGAAATATAATCCATACCGGAGAGGGTGGTCAGTACACCGTCATTGTTGATGGTTCCGGGCAGGTCAAAAAAGACGAAATCCGTATCCGGTTCGTGCGTCTCTAGATACTCCCTAACCGTATCCACGGCTGCCTCTGCCGTGGCACAAAGGATGGTGTACGTGGGCTTTTGCAACTCGGAGAATTGGGTGGCTGCCAATTCTTGCAGCGCGGGGTTGCGATCCACGCCCTGTGCGTCACGCTGGCGCATGGCATTGATGCTGAATTGCGGATAGTCGCAATCCACCACAATAAGGTTGTACCCGCAGGCATAGTGCAGGTAACTCGCCGTCAAGACCGTAAAGGTCGTTTTGC
Source organism: Prevotella sp. OH937_COT-195 (assembly GCF_003932845.1). Taxonomy (GTDB): domain Bacteria; phylum Bacteroidota; class Bacteroidia; order Bacteroidales; family Bacteroidaceae; genus Prevotella. The sequence goes on along the minus strand of NZ_RQZH01000026.1, from coordinate 7,761 downwards.
CGACACCGCCCTTCTGGGTGGAGAAGGCAATGAAAACAGGTTTCTTTTTCATTTCATTTTCTGTTTAATGGTTCTACATATATGTGTGGAGAGGCGCATGCACGCCTTGGTTTGTTTCCTTGAAAAGGCGGATATGGAAACGAGTCTGTGAGGGAATAAATCCCCGGACAGGCATACGGCGAGGCATTCCGATAAGGGAACACAGACCCGCCTTTCGGGATATGTCCCTCCCTGTATAAGGGTGGAGCTATATGTATGACGGGAGTCACACGTCCACCCATCCATATGTCCGCACTTGTACCCTTGCGCAAGGGTGTGAGGGGCGACGGGTGCAATAACTTGTACATATTCTCATTTCTATTTCCATTTTCGTAATTGTCTGTTCAAATGGCTGCGGACTGGTTTTTAGACTTGGGCAGGAAGGTGTGTCCACCGATCCGCAAACAGCTGTCCGACGGGGCAAATATAGATGCCTTTACCCCCTTGTTTCTACCCTTTTTGCTAACTGCGTACTTGTGGCGTCGATTTGCGTATTTGTGGCTCCGTAAGAGGTAAGTAATTTAGGCACAAGGCTTAGTAACTTTGCACCCAAGCGGTAAGCCGAAGTTTTCGAGGCATGAAGCGTTCTTTTTTTGAGAGACTCGACTTCCGTCCTTCGCAGACGGATTTATTTGCGCCGGAGCAAATAGCAAGATATGTCCTGCGTTACTCGAAATAAATTCGGTAACTCAGAACTCTTGCTCTTGCAGAGGGCTGAAAAAACTCCGAAGTCGTTTTTTCTTGGAAGAGAGAATGCCTTGTCTTGAATGCCGGTGATGCCGTGAAACACTAAAATCCAAAGTAAAATGACAAAGAGACATGTGGGGAGACCCCTGAAAAAAGAGAGAGCCAGCCATTGCTGTATGGTTCGGTTTACGGACACGGAGTTTGCGCGTTTCCTGACGCTTTATGAGCAATCAGGAGTCCCGAACAGGGTGGTTTTCATCAAGGCAAGGGTCTTTGATGAGACTTTCCGGGTGATAAAAGTAGACCGTTCACTGCTTGATTACTATCAGAAACTGACGAATTTGTACGGGCAATTTCGCAGTGTTGGGGTGAATTATAACCAAGCTGTGGTCGCCTTAAAGAGCAATTTCACCGAGAAAAAAGCCTTTGCGATGCTTGCCCAACTGGAGAAACTGACACTCGAATTGGCGGCTGTCGGAGGCGAAATCGTACATCTAACCCGTGAATTTCAAGAGAAATGGTCGCAAAGATAAACTATGGAAGTTCCCTTTACGGCGCGTTAGCATACAACGGAGAGAAGGTAAACGAAGGTGTCGCGAAGATTTTGGAGACCAACAAAGTCTTCTCCCCGGCTGATGGAACACACGATATATCTGCCTGTATGCAGGACTTTATGGCATATATGCCAAGTCATGTCCTCACTAAAAAACCGGTTATACACATCTCCTTGAATCCGCATCCCGATGATCGCCTCTCCGATGAGCAGTTCTCAGCCATCGCACGGGAGTATATCGAAAAGATGGGCTACGGCAATCAGCCCTTTGTCGTGTATAAGCACGAGGATATAGACAGGCATCATCTGCATATTGTCACCTTAGCCGTCGATGAACAAGGGAAGAAGATTAACGATGGCAACAACTTCTACAAGAGTAAGCATATCACACGGGAGATGGAGCAAAGGTATGGATTGCATCCTGCCGATAAGAAGCAATTCGAGGAAGCGTTTCGCTTGCAGAAAGTCCGTCTCGAAGAGGGAAACCTTAAAAAGCAACTGGCTTCAGTCATCAAACCGGCAGTCAAATTTTATCACTGTCCGAGCTTTAAGGAATACCGCGCCTTGCTTTCCACCTATAACATATGTGTGGAGGAGGTCAAGGGGGAAATGTATGGAAAGCCCTATAACGGATTGGTCTATTTTGCCACCGATGATAAAGGTAAGAAGGTGGGGAATCCTTTCAAGTCCTCGATATTTGGAAAAGTTGTCGGATATGAAGCCCTGCAAAACAGGTTCAAGGCTTCAAAGGAGAAACTGAAAGAAAAGCATCTTGCTCCCAAGACCAAAGCGATCGTAGCCGGAGCATTGAGGCGTTCTGCCACGAAAGAGGATTTTCGAGCAACCCTCCATCTCAAGGGGATTGATGTCCTCTTTCGTGAGAACGACGAAGGGCGGCTCTATGGCATCACCTTCACAGACCATAACAACGGCTGTGTGGTCAATGGCTCACGATTGGGCAAGGAACTTTCGGCAAACGCCGTTGCCGAGTGGTTCGACCGCCCACATCCCGAACTGTCTGCTCCAATACAGCAGAGTGAGAAAGGCAGTATTTCCCAAACTCAGACTTCGGACGGAGATTCCGTCTTGGGCGGTTTGCTCGATTTGCCCTTGGAAACCCATGGTACGGATTGGGAGGAAGAGCTGTTCCGCAGACGGATGCAGCGTAAGAAAAGAAAACAACGTAAACTCTAAAAAAACAGAAAGATTATGTCACAACAAGAAGACGATTTGAGGGCATTGGCGAAAATTATGGATTTTCTACGTGCCGTAAGTATTATATTGGTGGTTGCCCACCTCTATTGGTATTGCTATGAAGCGATACAACTATGGGGCGTGAATATCGGTGTGGTGGACAGGATACTGATGAATTTCCACCGCACGGCGGGACTGTTCGGCAATATGCTCTACACCAAACTCTTTGCGCTGGTACTGATGGGACTTTCCTGCTTAGGTACGAAAGGTGTGAAAGAGGAGCATATCACTTGGTCGAAGATAGGGGCATTCATGGGTGTCGGCTTTGTCTTTTTCTTCCTCAATTGGTGGATACTCGCCTTGCCGCTGCCCATTGAAGCCAATGCGGCTTTCTATACCTTTACGATCACCGTAGGGTATGTGTGTCTGCTGATGGCGGGACTCTATATGAGCCGCCTCTTGAAGAACAACCTGATGGAGGATGTCTTCAATCAGGAGAACGAATCCTTTATGCAGGAAACAAGGCTCTTGGAAAACGAGTACTCGGTCAATCTCCCGACCCGATTCTATTACCGCAAGAAATGGAACAAGGGTTGGATAAACGTGGTCAATCCTTTCCGTGCGGTCTCCGTATTGGGGACACCGGGTAGCGGTAAGTCCTATGCCATCATCAATAATTTCATCAAACAGCAAATCGAAAAGGGATTTGCCATCTACTGTTACGACTTCAAATATCCCGACCTTTCCACGATTGTGTACAATCACCTGCTGCACCACTCGGAAGGGTATAAGGTCAAGCCGAAGTTTTACGTGATCAACTTCGATGATCCTCGTCGGTCGCATCGCTGCAATCCGATACACCCCGATTTCATGAGCGATATATCGGATGCCTATGAATCGGCTTATACGATTATGCTCAACCTTAACAAGACGTGGGTACAGAAGCAGGGTGATTTCTTCGTAGAATCTCCCATCGTCCTTTTTGCCGCCATCATTTGGTATCTCCGCATCTTTGAGGGTGGCAAGTACTGTACCTTCCCACATGCCATCGAGTTTCTTTGTCGTAAGTATGAAGACATTTTCCCGATACTAACTTCTTACCCCGAATTGGAGAACTATCTTTCCCCCTTTATGGACGCTTGGCTCGGAGGGGCAGCCGACCAGTTGCAGGGACAGATTGCTTCCGCCAAGATACCCTTGTCAAGGATGATCAGTCCGCAACTCTATTGGATTATGACGGGCGATGATTTCACACTCGACATCAACAATCCCCAAGAGCCGAAAATCCTATGCGTAGGAAACAATCCGGATAGACAAAATATCTACGGAGCGGCATTGGGATTGTATAATTCGCGTATCGTCAAGCTCATCAATAAGAAAGGGATGCTGAAAAGTTCGGTGCTCATCGACGAGTTGCCAACTATTTACTTTAAGGGGCTTGACAATCTGATCGCCACCGCACGAAGCAACAAGGTGGCGGTATGCTTGGGCTTTCAGGACTTCTCGCAATTGAAGCGGGATTATGGGGACAAGGAGGCTGCTGTGGTGATGAATACCGTCGGAAACATCTTCTCCGGTCAGGTCGTCGGAGAAACGGCAAAGACCTTATCGGAGCGTTTTGGTAAGGTGCTTCAAAAGCGGCAGAGCATGAGCATCACCCGAAGCGACAAGACGACCTCCATTTCCACGCAGATGGACAGCCTGATTCCGCAGAGCAAGATCTCCACGCTCACACAGGGAATGTTCGTAGGAGCGGTCGCCGATAATTTCTCCGAACGTATTGAGCAGAAGATATTCCACTGTGAGATTGTGGTGGACAATGCAAAGGTGGCAAAGGAAACAGCCGCTTACCGACCGATACCCATTCTGACGGACTTCACGAATGAAAACGAAGAGGATATGATGGAACAGGAAATAAAGGCGAACTATGAACGGGTGAAGACGGAGGTGCGGGACATCGTGGAACGGGAGTTGCAACGAATTTCCGACGACCCGGAGCTCTCCAAACTACTCAATACCAAGAAATAATGGCTGTTTTTCTTGGCTCTACGACAGGATTTTTGTATTTTTGAAACCAATAAAAAGCAAAGCAGATGAATTGTTTCAATCATATCCAAGAACCGGCGGTAGCCCAATGTTCCGATTGCGCGAAAGGACTGTGTCCTGAATGTGCAGCAAAGTATCAGCCGATACTCTGTACACCGTGTTTTCAGAAGAGAAAACAAGGTGAAATTTGGCGAAGCATCTTCAGTATGTTATTTCTCATCGCCTTGTTTGTCATGGGTTTCAAGTGGAACTTCTTGGAAACCAAAGGCTTTGAGGATATGAGATGGATGTCCGGATATGTGCTGATGGCTGTATGGTCGGGCTATCTCTTTGCAGAGAAGTTCATTCCCTATAAAATGATTGCAGGAACAAACTGGCAGTGGGTATTTTACTATATCTTCAAACTTCTCCTCTTTGTCGTCATAGGAGTCTTCACCGCTCCTTTCACCTGTTTGTGGGCTGTCTATAGAGTTATCAGGGCTTTTCGGTAAGAGATGGCAAATTCTCCAGCCCATAGTTGGAGAATTTGCTAAATCTGTATTTTGCAGAAGAAAAAGTCCAAAATATTTTGGTGGATAAAAAGAAATGATTACCTTTGCATCAAATTATCGCCCTTAGGTGGAAAAAACTAAGGCTCGCCACCCCAGAAATGAGGTGGCTTATTTTTTATATAACAGTTATGGAAATGGAAGAAAAGCAAAGGGTTATCGTCTATATCGACGGATTCAACTTTTACTATGGACTGAAATCGACCACACGATGGCGGAAATATTATTGGCTTGATATCGTCAAATTATTTGAGAGCTTCATGCGCCCCAATCAGGATTTGATTGCGGTAAAATACTTCTCTGCCAGACCTGATGACATAGAACAAAGCCGACGGCAGAATGCTTTCTTTCAGGCAAATAAAGAGAATCCGAAATTCCGTTTAATCTTGGGTAAATATCTGAAAAAAGAGATTACCTGTTTCAAGTGTAGGAATGTAATTCATACTCACGAAGAAAAAGAAACGGATGTAAGGATTGCGACACAGATCGTAGCAGACGCCTACCAAAAAAATTGTGATGTTGCCATTGTAGTTTCTGCTGACAGCGACATGATTCCAGCAATTGAACTTGCGACACAGGCACGGCAGAAAGTGTTCGTGTATTTTCCTCCCAACCAGTACTCAAGTAACTTGGCTTCAATGGGGATTGGACAACCTACACAATTGAAGCGGTATGAAAATAGGTTTCGCCAAAGTCTTTTACCTGATACCATCCATCTTTCCGTTTCTAACTACGACTTGCAGATACCGGAAAAGTGGAAAGCGTATCAATGACAAGCAAAGTGTAAGAACAAAATCTGCGACCAATAGTTGCAGAAACTAAATCAAGGGAGATACTCCAAACCAGAGTATCTCCCTTTTGATTTACCGCTTCTTGAATTTGCCGCCTTTCAGGTCACTTTCCACCATTCGCCTGTTCAGCTTCTCCCTGAGTTCATCAAGAAAATAGGTGCGGCTGTCATCCTTGCGGCGTTTCATGTTCATATAGACGTTGTAGCAGTTCTTGATTTCTACACCAAAGATTTCAGATAAGGTATCTGCCAATTCTTCTATACCGATTTCACCATCGTTGATACAGTCACAGGTATCAAGTGCGTAGAGTAGTTCTACCAAGTCGGTTGCTTTACCTGTCCAACGAAGTTTCTCGGTTGGTTTGACGGGCAAAGTAGAAAGAAGCCCCTGCATCCGCATCTTTAATAACTTTAACTCCGTATCAATGACACATAGTAGCTCCGACACATTTTTTCCCCTTTCCGTCCATCAAATACACCGCTTGCAAAGTTTGTAAACGAAAACGAGTATAGTGGAGAATACGAAACAAAGAGATGGCGTCGTCTTCTGCATCACATAGATCAATGATCCTCTTCATAAAGTTCTCCGATGCTTTTTGTTCTTGTTCATTTGTAGAGCAAGACGAAATTATCGTCTTAAATTCTTCCGTTTGAATAAGTCTTAGCATAATCATATCTTTTATGGTTCAACATTGCAGATTCTCTGTTGTGAGATGTGATTTATGACCTATCTCCTTATGAATTCGGACAGCAAAGAACAGTGTCATTAAAGTTGCAAAGACGTCGGCAATAGGCTGTGCATAAAGCACTCCATTTAGTTCCCAATACGATGGAAGCAGCAATATTATAGGGATAAAAAACAAACCTTGCCGTCCGATGTTTAGCAGAAGACTTTGCCTTGCTCTTCCGATTGCCATATATAGTGTGGAATACACAAATTGGAATCCGAAAGTGAAGAACATAATCGTATTGGCTCTAAGCGCAATTCTTGCTATTTCCTGCATTGTTTCGTCTTTACCGAAACAACTGATGACAGGAGAGGTAAAAATGACTATAAGAATACTCCAGAGCACACAAAACGAGGTTGTGAGTATCAGGGAACAGCACACCGCTTCCCTTAATCTTTGAAAATTGCCAGCCCCGTAATTATAGCCTGCCATAGGTTGGAGTCCTTTTACAAATCCGAAGACCACGTTTGTTCCCAATGTGACGATTTTCAGGACGATACCCACAGCCGCAACAGCCTCTGCCCCATATTTCACAGCGGCTTTCTGCAACAAACTGATGGAAAGGGTCTGGAGCAGTTGCAAAAAAAGCATAGAGATACCAATCTTAATGATGTCTGCGTATATTCTTATCGTGGGAGCGAACAAGGCAAGAGATACTTTTACCTCTGCTTTCGTAAGGAAACGGATGTAAATAGCTGTCGTGATGATTCTTGAAAGAATAGTTGCCCATGCCGCACCTTCCACGCCCCAATTGAAAGTGTAGATAAACAAGGGGTCTAATGCAACATTAACGATAGAGCCGATGATCATTGCGGACGCAGATGTCTTCGACGCACCCTGCGAAACGATGATGTTGGACATCGACACATTCAATGTTCCTATGACACAACTGATGATAAAAAGCCTGCCGTAGGATTCTGCCAAACTCATCATCTCCTCGTTTGCTCCCATGAAAAGTAGGATGTCCGGCAGGAACGCATTGCACACAAGGGCAATGAGAGCAGCCAACATCACAGAGGTAATCACCGAGACGGAAGCGACCTGACTTGCCTTGACAACCTGTTTTGCTCCCAACAGACGGGATATATACACTCCGCCTCCGACACCGAACATCAGTCCTATCCCAAGAAATAACAACGATATAGGGAAAACAACCGATACAGCGGCGACAGGAAG
>NZ_RQZH01000025.1 GCF_003932845.1 Prevotella sp. OH937_COT-195 | reverse complement strand
GCACCGGCGGCGTATTGCTTCTTTGACAACAAACCGAATGTACTACCGGTATATGTGGAGAATACAAGGCAATTGCAACTTTTTTAGAAACGGATTATCCCGAACTGGCGTAATATAATCTTTCTACAAAAATTGGTTCTCTCATTTTGGCAATATGGTGCTTGAGAGTCATTGAAATAACCCCAAATTGTTTTGCGAGATCTTCTGTGGTAACATTGGGATTATCTTTGATTGCTTTCTCATTTTTTGTCATATAAGCCAATATTTGTGAACTATAGGGGGCTTTCTCATGCAAACATGTCCGGCTTGCTCCTGCGCAATCGTTCTTCATACATGTCATATGTGGCATTTCCTTCGTTGTACTATCTATCTTGTAATATGTGCAACCATGATAAGTATAAAAAGTGTATGGCAATCACCTTATGGCCAGGACGATCGAGAACATCAACATACTCTACCTGTATTTCAGACCGTGGCTCCATATAACTCAGAGCCTGCGCTATCTCCTGTTGGGTGCTGTCGGTAATCTGCTGTCACAGAATTTTCAGTGATGTTGGAGCAACGACAAAGAAGACCAACCACCTTCGGTATTCAAAAAGGCGCAGGATGTGTGCATACCATCCTTCATTTCACCGGTGATTTTCTTCAGTTCCAACTGACGATGCTCGTCATTCTGTATCAGTATTTTCAGTTCATCTATTGTAAGTGCCATATTTCTATCACTTTTCGATTTTTACTAATTAAGTCAGATATCATGAAACCTTGATCAATCTGGTATCTTAACTTTCGCGTATTCAAAAGGTATCTTCTCCTGTTCTAAACGGAAGTTACTAGTTTTCAAATATTCGAACATTTCTTTTTCTTTTAATGTAAGGTATAAATCCCCCACAACATTTATCTCAACTCCCTTGTCATCTTCAAAGAAAGCATCGAATGTTTCTCTGTCCATCAAGAAACTCTCAACCTGTTGGAAATGCTTCCTTAGCTCCGATAATATCAGAAAACCATGTGCATCCAAATCTCCCCAATAGAAAATCTTCCTCGATTTTAACCATTCTGCACTCTTTAAAATGTCTACACCAAACCCATGTCCCCACAAAACAATACTATCACGTTTTATAGGGAATGTCAGCATATTCATTTTATTTTCAACAACATATATGGTATTGACCGGAATGTTTAGAGACTTAAACTGGGTTATCGGTAGGCTGATATCGTTAGTACCAGAAAAACACTTTTCACTAATGATTTCGTCTAATATCCTAAAGCGAACTATTGGCTCGTCATATTTAAGGTTGAAATGAGGTTCAAAGCGAGTTTCTTCCGCATTAACCTGCTCTGCAATAATTATGTCCAACAGTTCTTTGATGATACCCTTATTTCTTTCAATAAACTTGGTGTGAACCTGAATAGGTAACTCTCGAATATATAATTGAGGTTTGGGAGTTGTTTTGAAGTATTTACATACCATAAGTAAATCATCCCAAACGTTATGATTGTCTAAAACTTTATTGGGATACTTACTTATCCAATCCTTCAATTCAGGCAATTCATAAATACACTTTTTTATATCCGTTCGAAAATGAGCAGTTGTAAGTTCTTTACCTATGAATTTCAGATAATCGTGCTCTGTGCGAAAACAAATAGACGTAGGAATATCTTGCAATCCATGCTTTTTTGTTTTCACAGCCTGGTATTCAATGGTATATCCATAACCTTTCCTTTCCTTTGAATGTTCCATTAGTTCCGTCAATTCTTTCTCAAACATAACCATGTCATCATCAGGTTTCTTATTACCTGCAATTACTATTGGGTCGAACGTTTTACCCTCGACTACCGACTGCAGAAAAGCCAAATACTTTTTCTCTGCTTTCTTTCTTATTTCAGTTGGCGAAATCATTGGCTTGATATTTTTCACGTTCTTGTTTGAATATCTCTATCGGCATGTCGAATAGTCGTGATTCGTTTCCATTACGTTCCACATAGTGGACAAACGAAATATCGTTCTCCACAATATGAATGTTATCGCTTGGCGTTACTACCAGCAACTGTAAATTCAATTGTTTGCATAATGAAATCAGGTACCGTGCTTTATCTTCATCCTGTGCCTTGAACGCCTCATCAATGGCTATGAATCGGAGTGATTTTGCTTGTAAGCCATCCTTTGTCAGCCCGAATTGGTATGCAATGGCAGACCCCAGAATAGTATATGTCAACTGAGCCTTTTCACCACCAGAAAGTTGTCCCATGCTTTCGTATGTCTTGAATTTCTGACCACTTTCTTTATAGAATTCCTCTGCCTTATAAGAGTACCAACTTCTTACATCCATTACCTTTCGTCTCCATTGTTCGTTTTTAAGTTGTTCCATTAATGGCTGTATCTTTTTCTCAAAATGAGACCGTTTGCCGTCAATGGTAGAATTGATTTCATGGATGTTTGGAATAGCATTCTCTAACACCCGTCTAAAGTCTGCTATATCCGTATTGATTCGTTTTGAATTAACCAACTGAATATATGTGCTAGGAGCCATGCTAAAATCAATTCCGGAAAGTGATTGATTCAACATTTGAATAGTATCTCTAATTGATTTCTCCCAATTGTTGAAAAACATCCTAAAATCGGAAACTTTGTTGATAACCGTTTCTTGCAAATAGTCATCAAATTTCTTTTCGTGGCGTACTAGATCTTCGTTTACAAGCCTTTCATAGAATTTTTGGTATTCGCCAATTAAGTTAATACTGCTGGATTCCGGCAAGGTATGCACATCGGATCGCCAATCCTTAAACCGCTGAGTTATTTCCTCTGAAGGATTTTTAAACTTTCTTATTAAGTCGGCGACTTCGCTTGTTACTTTCGCTTTATCGCTCTTTTTTTTATTTTCCTGACCATTGATGAAAGACTGAAACGCATTCCTTTTTGATTCGATGGTTTTATAACTGACATCGATCCATGTCTGATTGCTCTCTTCAAAGAGTCTAACATCAATTGCTCCCAGTGTTTCTATGATGGACTGGTTGTCAGTTCGCCTCTGAATGGCATTTATAAGCTCGACCTTCTCTATCTGGAAGATTTCTCCATTTTTAGCAACGATTGTTTTATTTTCCAATGTATCCAAAGTTTTTCTTACACCATCTAACTGACTTTTCAGAGCTTTAACTTTGTCGTTAGTGGCCTCCAGTTCTCTTTTCTTTTCTTCCTGTTCTTGTATGGTATTAGCCGTCTCCTCCCAATTAATCTCCTCATATTTCGTAAACTTCTCAAAGATATCATGAAGACATAGCCGTCGTCCATCAATGGCCTTAGCTTCAGCTTCAATCCGTCGAATATCCTCCTTATTCTGTTTCTGTTGATCCAGCAATTCTTTCAGTAATGTACGAATAGATGCTATCTTTTCTTTATTATCCCAACCCAAAACATAGTTCTCACGGAGATTTGTATGTGGTCTGTCATCTTTCTCATGCTTATTATGAACTGACTTTATCAAGCCTTGTTTGGTTACGGCTTTTTCTTTGTAGTTATAAAATTCTTCTAAGCCTGATACACAAGCATAATTGTAGTGGTCAAAAATCATATCTTCCACCCACTTCCAATAAGGACTCTTTTCGTTAAACTCAATTTTCTGGAGCAAGCAATTCGTGGGAGAAATTTGGAATCCTCGTAATGAGGACGTATCTTCAAATCTATGATATACAATACGTCCTTTCAAATTATTCGTATTAATAAATTGACTAACAGCTTTGTAATATTTCCCGGGCACAATCAGACGAAGCCCCAAATTGTGCAGAATTTTTTCTATGGAATTCTCCCTATCTTTCTCGTTTTCTTTTACCTTAATCAGTTCTCCAATAAATGGAATCTCACTTGACGTTGCTCCAACTTCTTGAAGAATCCATTCTCTTATTTCTGCTTCACGACCAGATATGTTGTTCTTGTTCTTTTGTAGGGTTTGCAAAGTCTTAATATTCTCATCTACATCTTCTTTCAGTTTGTCGGCATAGTTTTTAGCCAAGCGCAGTTCTTCATTCTTTTCATCAAGAGCAGTTTGACATTTGTTTTTTTCGGCACGAGCTGTTTCACGATTTTCAATAAAAGTCTGTTCTGATGGATTATCGGTAAGGCCAACCTCAACAACTTTCTTGTTATAGTCTTTCAGTTTTGCTAACCGAGTCTGCTTTGTGCTATTTAATCCTCTAATCTCTCTTTCCAAGTCTTTTACCTGCCTACCGACATTATCGTTTTCTATAGATAGCGATAGATTTCGTTCCTGCCGTTTTAGTTCCTCTTTCTTTTCATTCAGTTTGCCAAGTTCATGTTTAAGCCCTGCTAATCTTTCGTTCAACTCCGTTATTTTTGCATTGGCTAACTCTACATTCTTTTGAGCAAACCAATACACGGCTATCTCTCGAGAATTCTTCAATTCCTCAAGATTTTTGTCAATCTCTTCAATATTTTTGGCTTTCTCGTCAATCGGTTTTAATTGAGCGATCTGTTCTTTTACTTTTTCTATGGTTGTTTTTGCTTCAATCAATGTAGCAAAGCTCTCGCTCAGACGAATATATTCACTTTCAGCATCCCTCTGCTCCAGCATATTACTACGAATAAATTCATCTAAATCATTCAACACTTTTACACCAACTATCTGGTTAAACAGAGTAAGTGCCTTGTCCGAACGTAGTCCGAAGCCACTAATGATTCTATCCTTATAGTCTTTGATGGTATCATAAAACTCTATCTGTCTCTTCGGGACATTTGTGTTATACTGCTTTTCCAACGTTTTCTTCCAGTCGCCCTTACTACCGTTAAAACCGGAGAAATCGGTTTTAATGGTCAGCGGTTTGGATGAGAATCCATACGAGCATTTCAGTTCTCCGTTCACAAACCAACGCACCTGAAACAAAGTTACCACGTGGTTGTGGTTGTTGGCAAAAGATGCCAGCAATACCGAGTAGGTTCGCTTGTCCCGAAGCTGCTGAGTCTTGGTCGCAGATTCTCCTTCGGCTTGTATATTACCATAATTACCGAGCACGTAGGTCTCTTCTGTTCGGTCACCCTTTCGTTCGTTACCCGATGATTGGTTGTAAAACCGGTCTTTCTTGGCGGGCACAAGCAGTGTCAGTAGTGCATCTATCAGTGTACTCTTGCCGGAAGCGTTAGCACCCGTCAGTAGCGAATTATTGCCATCTGGAGCAATCCTGTATATTCTGTTGTTAAATGTGCCCCAGTTATATATTTCCATGTAATTCAACCGATAACCGGCAGTTCCGGCATTGGTCGTAAACAAATCATACAGTTCCGGCATGCTCTTCCAGTTTTTTCTTGAATGTATCCAAATCCTCAAGCATTACTTTTTCTTTGATAATGCGATGAATCTTGTAACGCACTTCATCACCATTCCGCTTCATCTCTTTGAGGAACCCCAATTCGGCAACCCTTTGTATATAAGTATCCAAATCTTTTTCCAGTTTTACTCTATTATAGTTCTGTGGTAAGAACAACCGTACCTCATCCTTTATCTCGTTACTTGTTATAATCCTGTCTGTAGATTGCGTCTCAACAGGATTGTTGTCGTAATCTTCCAAGAGTTGTCGCAGGACAATTACTACGATAGAAACTTCAAATCCCAGTTGCCGTCTGGAAACAAGATTTAATGTAGTATCATCATCAAACACGATTTGTTTTACGAAGGCAAAGCCCTCATCTTTTTTCAAAATCAATTCTAATCCGATCACTGCCAGATATTCCTGTATCTCTATCTGGTAGTTGATAATGTCCTCCCACACAGGCGATCCCTTTTCTACGGTCTTTTTCAGCAGGATGATGATTGCTTTAGAATATGGTTTCTGCTCGTTCATAATGATATAATGATTTCTGGAATACGAATTCGTTTATTATTCTCATAGTCGAACACAATGACCTGACTCTTCTCTTCATCAACAGTTTTGTGTGGAAACTGCCCCAATGTTCCAAAGTAGGCAAAGAGTTCCGGGAGCCCCTGCTTCAGTGGATATTGTTCAATAATGTCCGATAGGGTCACTTGGCTCTTGCCCTTCATTGTCTCGTGTATATTTCTTTCAATAACCTTACGGTCTATAAACACATTGCCAAACACCTTACCAAGTTCGCCAAATTCTTCGATTGAAAGGATGTCTGTTTCCGGATTAAAGTCATATTCGGTATTTTCGTTTTGCTCAAATGTAATTTTTCTGTCAAATGGGATACTTATTTCCATTCCATCATCTACAGTCAATGAGATATCCGATTTTTGTGCTTTCTTGGAAATCTCAATAAGCACATTCTTTATTTCCTGCACAATTCGTTTGGCAGTATCAGCTTGCGACATCTCATTTTCTCGGATAATACGACTTAATTTGTCGGCCATTTTATCGTTGGTCTGGTAAACTTTGCGCCCCGATTCATACAGATATTCCACCATGTTCTGCAAAAAGGTATCGCCACCATCGATATTCTTTTCCTTTAGATTCCGGAATAGTTCGGTTATGAGTGTATCTAACTCCGATTGCATCTCTCGAGTTAATAGGAATTCCCAAAAAGCATAAAAACTTTTGCCTTGTGAACTGGACTTCAACTCATCCAGCGCATCAAAAGTGTATTGCAAAATACCCCCTTTCTTCAATGTAGGGTCAATCTGTTTCTGATATATCTCTTTGATAATAGTCTTGAAATTATCATCTACATCCTTGAAGTCGGTTAGCAACTCCTTGGCCAATTTATTGATTTGTTGGAATCTGGGGACAATCTCATATTCCTCAAATACTTTGACATCCTCGCCCATTTGCAGTTGTCGAATCTGCTGCTCTATTTCCAGTTTCTTGTCTTCCAGCAGTTGTAAGCGTTTTTCTCTGTCTTCGTTGCTATATTCTACTAGTTCTTTCAATTGATTAATGATTGTCTTAAACTTCGATTCTGTGCCTATATATTCTTCTCTTTTCAATCCCGACAGCCAATCAATTACTTTACTCGAATGGGAAGATAATTCATAATAAATCTCACCATCTTCATTCCTGTAATTTGTCAGAAAACCGCTATCCGTCCATTTCTTGATATATTTGGCTGCCTTCTCCTCATAAGTATCAGTATAAAGAATATCGCTTTCTTCATCCACATCACTCCCATGATTATTCAAGTATTCGGCCAGCTGACTGTTAATGTTCTCGTGCGAAATGGCAGTAGTTTCATTAAAGACATTCGTAAAGAAATCAATAATGACATTACAACTCCTTGCTTTCAATATTGCAACGCCAGGAGAGTTATTCAATATATCTTCTATATTTATTAACATTGCCATATAACTATGAAGAGTTATTCATTCTTTTATTATTCTTTAATCAGCTTATCATTAACCGAAATTTCGCTGTGATGCTATCGCTTGTTTGTGACATGTCAAGTACTGGAACCAACTCATCCACGTCCTATTATAAGGACTTCATTGCCGAATAAATCTCTGAATGAATGAATCCGTTAGCCAATATGTTATAACTTCGTCTTTCCACATATTTTTGTATTTTCAAAAACTCTGCAATTTCATAAAGATAATTGAAAAGGTAGAGTCAACCAGCAAGTGCAAAATTACAATATTTTATTGAAGAATTCATCTTTTGGTGTGTGTAATTTCAATTTTTCTCTTGGTCTTCCATTGAGTTTCTTATGAATGTTCATAATTTTCTTGTCCGTGAACTTATCAAAACTTTGCTTCTTTGGTATATATTGTATGATCAATTTATTCATATTCTCAATTGCTCCCTTCTGCCATGAAGCATATGGATCTACGCGAGTTCGGGATAAGATCAAAAAAAGAGTTCTAACTGTTTCGTTTTTTCCACATGTACCGGCAATGCCTGTGGCTTGTTCTCAAAGAAACAATATGCAGTAAGTGCCGAGCACAGATTCATTATGAAATTATGCACAGACCTGTATCGTGAATGAACGAGGTTCGCCTTGTTCTTGAGCAATTCGTTGACGCACTCTGTGATGTACCTTTTACGAAGCATTATCTTGTCCCACATTAGCATTAGTCTGTTCTTTAGGTTTGCTTTCTTACACTTTCCGACATTTTGATCTTTACGGTTACGACATCGTCCGCCGGTGCCGTCAAACGATGGTAAAAACAGATTTTTATCAAGTTCGGGATTAAAATTCTTGCTAAATTCATCGATAATACAGAAAATTTCAGGAGTTTCCTTAAACGAAGTGAAAAACTTTTTCCTCGGTAATCATGGCGGATTTTGTTTGTATTTTATTGATTTTAAACACTATAAAGTGTATAGCAATTTCCACAAATTACCAAATTTTATGATGAGTTCTTATCCCGAACTCGCGTAGAAATAGGCGTAATGGACATTTGGAGCTTTTCAGCCTACCAAATGTCCATTACACCCCTATTTTGTTTCGCAATTTCGCCAAAATTGATAGATTGTTTTCATGTTATATCATTTAAGGTCACACCCGCCGGATGTGACCTTAAATGTTGTACGAAGAAATATATCCTATTTCAGTTTGTCGTATCCGTAACGACTGTTGGATTTGAGTTCTTCCTCTATACGGATAAGTTGGTTGTATTTTGCCATACGGTCGGTACGGCTCATCGAACCTGTCTTTATCTGTCCCGAGTTGGTGGCAACGGCAATGTCGGCAATCGTGGCGTCCTCTGTCTCGCCCGAACGGTGAGACGTTACCGAAGTATATCCGTGGCGGTGTGCCATCTCAATTGCTTCGAGTGTCTCGGTGAGCGAACCAATCTGGTTAACCTTGATGAGAATGCTGTTTGCCGCCCCCATCTTGATACCCTTTTGCAGGAATTTGGTATTTGTGACGAACAGGTCGTCGCCCACCAACTGACAGCGGTCGCCGATGGCTGCGGTGAGTTTAACCCAGTTTTCCCAGTCGTTCTCGTCGAGACCGTCCTCTATCGAGTCGATGGGGAAATCCGTGATAAGTTTCTCAAGGAACTTTATCTGCTCCTCGGCAGACAGTTTCTTGCCGTTGGGGTCTTTTTTCTTTCCGTTCTTCAACTGGCTGTAGTCATACCACCAGTTTCCGTTCTCGTCTTGTGTTGCGAACTCGCTTGCAGCACAGTCCATTGCAATCGTAATGTCCTTGCCCGGCTCGTATCCGGCAGCCTTTATTGCGTCGCATATAATCTGCAATGCGTCCTCTATGCCGTTGAGTGCCGGAGCAAATCCGCCCTCATCGCCCACAGCCGTTGAAAGTCCGCGCGCTTTCAGCAGTTTGGCAAGATTATGGAACACCTCTGCCCCCATTCGTATGCTTTCCTTTATCGACGGCGCGCTTACCGGGCGTATCATAAATTCTTGGAAAGCGATTGGTGCGTCGGAATGTGCACCTCCGTTGATGATGTTCATCATCGGCACGGGCATTGTATATGAGTTGCAACCACCGATGTAGCGGTAGAGCGGAAGTCCGAGTGCGTTTGCGGCAGCCTTTGCGGCAGCCAGCGAAACTCCGAGAATTGCATTTGCTCCGAGTTTGCTCTTTGTAGGTGTACCGTCGAGAGCCAGCATTTTATAGTCGAGTGCACGCTGGTCGAGAACACAGTCGCCCTGAAGTGCCGGTGCGATGATGTTGTTTACGTTCTCCACGGCTTTCAAAGTACCCTTGCCGAGATAGCGGTTCTTGTCTCCGTCGCGGAGTTCGAGTGCCTCATTCTCTCCGGTCGATGCTCCGGACGGCACGGCGGCGCGTCCCATTACACCGTTTTCCAATACTACGTCCACCTCTACCGTGGGATTACCTCTTGAGTCGAGGATCTCTCTTGCATGAATTTTCTGAATCTTCATAATTGATTAATATTAAAATGTTTAAATCGTTGTCTCTTCGATTTGCTGTCTTTTTACCCTTTTGATAATTGTGATTGCAAAGGTAAAAAGAAAAAGGTAATAAGGCGGATGTTGTCTTCCCTTATTAATTATTTTTAATACAATGCGTTACGACTTGGCAAATGTATATGGCAAAAACGAGTGTTTAAGTCCTTTCGTGGTTATACGAAGGGTGTTTCTGTTTTTGTTTCACATTGCCGTAAATCCTACAAAGAACCTTGTCTGCGGTATAGTGTTATGGTGTTTCCGTCGATGTGACGCACATTCTCGGGAGTCGCATCGGAAGGCAGTTTCGGCGCACGTGTGCCTCGCAGCACGCACTGTCGCGATGTTTCCACGCGTATCTTGTCGTAAAGCATGTTGTCGATGAACGATTGCAGGGTATTGCCTCCGCCTTCAACCAACATCGACTGCACTCCGCTGTCGTGTGCCGCTTTCATAAGGGTGTCGAGTACCTGCTTGTCGGTAAGACCGCTCTCGATGCCGCCGAACGACCCGACATTGTGCGTCAGAA
Organism: Prevotella sp. OH937_COT-195; assembly: GCF_003932845.1. Lineage (GTDB taxonomy): Bacteria > Bacteroidota > Bacteroidia > Bacteroidales > Bacteroidaceae > Prevotella. The sequence goes on along the minus strand of NZ_RQZH01000025.1, from coordinate 25,699 downwards.
CCATTTTAACGGGCGAAGCCCCTACCCAGTGTCGCACCGACAGTTGCGGGTGTTCGCGCTCTTCCGTTATCCTGCCCACAACAATGGCATCGTTCTCCGAGCGCACCTTGTGCATCAACATAAGTGTTACGGGCGTTGAAATGGCAAACGGCATGCCGTCGTTGTCCATAAACCCGTTGGCAGTCTGTGCCCATTTCAGTGTTATGTATGGGCGGCGCAGACTATGGAAGGTAAAGAATCGTCTGTTAAGATGGCGGCATTCGTCCTCGAGTACGCCCACTTCGACATCTATCCCTGCATCACGCAATTGCTTTATTCCCCGTCCGCAAACCTCGGCGAAAGGGTCGATGCAGCCAACCACTACGCGTCTCACTCCCTTGTCTGCCATCAAGGCGGCACAAGGCGGAGTCTTTCCCCAATGCGAGCAAGGCTCAAGATTTACATAGACCGTGGCTTCACGCAGCAGATGCTCGTCGCCGGCGAATACGGAGACAAACGCATTTACCTCGGCATGAGCATTGCCGTACCGCTCGTGGAATCCTTCGCCGATAATTCTTCCGCGGGCAACAATCACCGCTCCGACCATAGGATTGGGTTTTGCGAAGAACTCTCCACAGCGAGCCAGTTGCAGGCATCGCCTCATATACATCTCGTCCGTCTGTATCTGATTTGTCATGTCGTCATCGTTTATTTCGTGCAAAGTTAAGAAATCTAATCGTAAAAACAGCCTCTGCCGACACACATTATTCGCATTGCAGCGGTATATGACATTCCGCCGGGTCGGGCGTTTTGGTTAAATATATTAAAAGGAACAAGCATGTATGGGATTAATTGTGTATTTTTGCCGTTGAAATGATGATTGTTATGCGTATTGCCGTCATGGCAATGGTATGGTGCACCGCGCTCAATGTCTCGGCACAGGTGACGGGCGGCGACAAGGTGAAACCCGAGGACATGGTTGTTGACATGAACGAGCCGACCATGGAGCCGCGGGTAAAAGTGACACGCGTACTCGACAAACAGGGCGACAGCATACAATGCGTACAACTGAACCGCATATATGTATATCCCGCCATTGCTTTCAAAGACGAGAAACAGCAGCAACAATACAACCAACTGGTAAAGAACGTGAAGCGAGTGCTGCCGATAGCAAAAGAAGTGAACGGCATAATAATCGAGACATACGAATATCTTCAGACACTGCCTGACAAGAAAGCGAAAGACCAACACATGAAAAAGGTGGAGGAAGCAATAAAAAGACAATACAGCCCGAGAATGAAGAAACTGACATTCTCGCAGGGAAAATTGCTCATAAAACTTATACATCGCGAGTGCAACTCGTCGTCATACCAGTTGGTACAGGCATTCCTCGGACCGGTGAAAGCCGGCTTCTATCAGGCTTTTGCATGGGCATTCGGAGCCTCGCTGACAAAGAAATACGACCCCAAAGGGAAGGACAGACTCACCGAAAGGGTGGTATTGATGGTTGAGGCGGGGCAACTTTGAATCCGCGCAAAGGGTGATTTTAAGAAGTTGTTGATTGAAGCAAACTTGCGGATTTTAAGAGAAAGAGCCAAACGACCTGATTTCGAAGTGCATAAATCGATTGGAAATTCTTTGTGTTGTCTATGTTTTTCCGTAACTTTGCAGGCAAATTCGGAAATAAAAAGATTATGAATATAGAAAACGAAATAGCAAGGGCAACGCTGAAAGTTGCCGGCGAATTGTACGGTCCGGACATCAATCCGGAGATGATTCAACTGCAAAAGACACGCGCAGATTTTGAGGGTAACCTAACGATCGTGGTGTTCCCGTTCTTGAAAATATCGAAGAAAAAACCGGAGGATACGGCAAGAGAAATAGGAGAGGCACTTGTCAAGGAAACACAGGTGGTGGCATCGTTCAACGTGGTAAAGGGATTTCTCAACCTTGTGGTGTCGCAGGCGGCATGGGTAAGTTTACTGAACGACATAAATGCAAACCCGGATTTCGGATACAAGAAAGCCACGGAAGACAGTGAGTTGGTAATGATAGAATACTCGTCGCCAAACACCAACAAACCATTACACCTCGGACATGTACGAAACAATTTACTCGGATGGTCGCTGGCACAGATAATGGAGGCAAACGGATACCGCGTGGTAAAGACAAATATCGTAAACGACCGCGGAATACATATATGCAAGTCGATGCTGGCATGGCAGAAATGGGGTAACGGAGAAACACCGCAGACAAGCGGAAAGAAAGGCGATCATCTCATAGGAGACTACTATGTTCTTTTCGACAAACACTATCGGAAGGAAACTGCCCTGCTGAAATCGCAGTATATATCGGAGGGAATGCCGGAAAAAGAAGCCGAGGAAAAGGCAAAAAACGAGGCTCCGCTGATAAAAGAAGCACACGACATGCTCGTAAAGTGGGAAAACAACGACAACGAGGTGCGCGCATTGTGGGAAAAGATGAACTCGTGGGTATATGCCGGTTTCGATGAGACATACAAGGCTATGGGCGTGAGTTTCGACAATATATACTACGAGAGCCAGACATATCTGCGAGGGAAAGCAAAAGTAGAGGAAGGCTTGGAGAAAGGACTATTCGAGCGTCACGAGGACAACTCGGTATGGGCAGATCTCACAGACGAAGGACTCGACAAGAAACTTCTCTTGCGAAGCGACGGTACCAGCGTATATATGACGCAGGACATCGGAACGGCAGAGATGCGCTTCAACGACTACCCGATAGACAAAATGATATATGTCGTCGGCAACGAGCAAAACTACCATTTCCAAGTGTTGTCCATATTGCTCGACAGACTGGGATACAAATGGGGACGGGAACTCGTGCATTTCTCATACGGAATGGTGGAACTGCCCAACGGAAAGATGAAAAGCAGGGAAGGAACCGTGGTAGATGCAGACGACTTGATAGACGTAATGACCGCCGATGCACGACGCACCGCAGACGAGGCGGGAAAAAACGATGATCTCACAGAAAACGAGAAGCAGGCAATTGCACGCATAGTGGGAATGGGAGCATTGAAATATTTCATATTGAAAGTAGATGCACGAAAGAACATGTTGTTCAATCCTGAAGAGTCAATCGATTTCAACGGCAACACCGGACCGTTCATTCAATACACACATGCACGCATAAAAAGTATCATGCGAAAGGCAGAGGCTGCCGGAATTAACGTGGAAAATCTCGCTGCGGGAGAAAAAGCAATGCTCAACGAGAAAGAAACGGAACTGGTACAGAAGATGAACAGTTTTGCCGCCGTGGTGGAACAAGCCGGAAAAGATTACAGTCCGAGTGGAATTGCAAACTACTGTTACGAACTTACCAAGGAGTTCAACCAATGGTATCACGACTACAGTGTGCTGAATGCCGACGACAAACAAACACGCAGAACACGACTCGTGCTCGCAAAGAACGTGGCGAAAATTATACGCAACGGAATGGCATTGCTCGGAATTGAGGTGCCCGAGCGCATGTAAAAACGATAAAGACATTAACATTTCAACATACATGGCAGTTTATGCCGCCGGGGATACGGAGTGTATGCAACAAAAACATTCGTACCCTTTAGCGGCATTAATGATTTAACACTGCGTAAAAGACCATATATGAAAATTCCTCGGCTTCTATACAGAGAGGCGTATTACAATGATAATAATGACTCAGGAAATATACGGGTGCAAAATATAAATCCTCCAAAGACATACTGAGGAGATGAATATAATGGCATACGGAAAGGCAATGCGAAATATGAAACTTGTTATTTCATTGTGGGAAATCTACAACATCAAGATTGATGGAATAATGTTAAATGGCAATGAGAAAGATTCTTTCAAATATTGTCAAAAATGCCAAAAGACAATGAAGTGCCAAAAAAACGCACAAAAATTTTGCGGTGGAGCAAAAAAAGCGTACCTTTGCACACGCAATTGTCCAATGGTGTAATGGTAGCACAACAGGTTTTGGTTCTGTTTGTGGTGGTTCGAATCCGCCTTGGACAACAAAAAAACCGTGCCGGAATCACTTCTCGCACGGTTTTCTATTTTTCTTTTTAACCACTTTTTTAATTTTATATTTTTATTATTTTAATAAAAACATAAGTCTGATTTGTCATTGTGTTGTACAATAAAATAATAACATCACACCAGAATCTATTTTAAAGTAACTTATTCATCATATTATAAAAAGCGTTGTACCGCGTTCATAATATTTTTATTATCATCTTACGGTCAGTATCTTAACATTCCGCATGAATATTTTTCTCCTTGCGTGGAACATGTTCACTTTTGCATCAAGTCAGCACCGACTGTCTCTTTGTTCGTCCGAACTCGACTTGTTGTGTAGAACCTTGTTCCACTTACGTTCTTCTTCATCCACCATTTCAATGAACTTCTCTATCTCGTTATTCATCTTTTCATAGGAAGAAACAGTCTTTGTCTCTGTTTTGTTGCATGTTGGCTGAGGGCTTTCTTTCATAATATTATATATATTGATTGTGTAGGTTCACTGAACTTTTGTTGATGCAAAGGTGCGAATATTATCCTGTATTCTCTGTCATGCTGCGGACAAAAAGTATAATAAACAGGACTTTTTAATCATTACATAATATAACACATTGGACAACAAAAAAGATAATCGGTTGATTTTTAACCGATTATCTTTTTTGTTATATTATATTGAAAATTGGAATGATTGTCCGAGCAAATTGTATTATTTGTAATAATTTGTCTATTCCCGACTATTCTTTTTCCTATATTCCGTCGGTGTCATTCCCGTAGATTGTTTGAACATCTTCGAGAAATATGATGGCGAATCAAATCCGCACTGCATATATATTTCCGTTATTGAGCTTTCGGCATTCTTAAGCATCTGTTTCGCAAACAATATTCGGAACTCCCGGATATAAGTTGCCGTGTCAACGTTTGTCAGCATCTTTACTTTTCGGTTCAGTTGCCGCTGACTTATGAACATTTTCTCGGCGACGAATGCCGAACATAGCCCCGTGTCCCCTATATTGGCTTGTAGAATTTGGTGCAGTTGTGACATGAACTTTTGGTCGGCGGCAGTGGTATCCACCTGTTCCACGGTATCATCGAGCAGTGCATTTGAGTATTTCTCGCGAAGCAGTTTTCTCTGCTCTATCAGTTTCTCCACCCTCATGAGCAGTTCGTCACTGCTGAAAGGCTTCGTTACATAAGCGTCGGCACCCAGTTCGAATCCCTTAATGAGATTATGATGTTCGGAATGTGCCGATACTATTACTATCGGAACATGATTGAGCAGTGCGCTCGAACGCACGTTGCGGCAAAGTTCGTATCCGTCCATTTCCGGCATCATGAGGTCTGTGATAATTATGTCCGGCACATACTCCATCGCCTTTGCCAAAGCATCTCTGCCGTTATGTGCGTACATCACGCGGTATCTGTCAATCAGCAATTCACGTGTAAACCGTGCCACTTCGGCATTGTCTTCGACAAGCAGCACCAACGGTTTGTCGTTCTCTTCCACGTTGTCATGGTGGTCTTCGATTGTTTTTGCCACCTTATTTTTCTCCTCCAGTCCCTCGGTATCTTTTCCCTGCGCGAGCATTGCCGGTATCCATCTCGGCATTTCTCGGTCGGAGTGCCGCAGCGGTATCAATAAAGTGAACAAAGTACCTTTCCCCTCTATACTCTTTACCTCAATGCTTCCGTTCATGGACAGAACCATCTGCTGTGTCATAGACAGTGCTATTCCAGTCCCGTGGGCGTTAGCCGTGTCTCGTTGATAGTGCAGCGGATCGAATATGTGTGGCAGGTCTTCGGGTGATATGCCAATTCCCGTGTCGGCGATATTTACGACAATTCTTTCATCCTCTTTCCTCATAGTTATTATTATCCTGCCCCCTCGCGGTGTGAATTTGAGTGAATTTGAAATTAGGTTGCACAAAATTTTCTTCATGAAGCCCGGAACGAAATCCATCTCAATATGCTGTTGTTTCGATTAGAACTCCAATGTCACGAGTTTTTTCTCGGCATGTGTTCGCATGTTCTCCACCACCATTTGCGTCATAGCCACAGCGTCTCCCGACCGCCACAACTTATTCTCATCGTTGTTATACACCTTTGATATGTCTATGAGTTGGTTCACCAAACACAGCATAACATCCGACTGTTCTATTATGGCATCGTATCCGCTGATTTTCTGTTTGTCGTCCTCTTCTTGTTTCATTTTGTCAGCCCGGCCTTTTATTACCGTCAGCGGTGTTCTGAACTCGTGAGTGATATTCTTGAAGAAGTTCTGCCGTATGGTATTCATGCGGTTCAATATTCGTTGCTGTTGCGAGCGCAGTCGCGATATGTAGAACAGAGCCCCGCACAAGAACAGCAACAATACCACCACCACTGCCACTCCCCACAGCACCATTCTGTGCATTTCGAGTTGAGACTCCTGTTTCTTTATTGTTTCCTGTTTCTGCGACGATTTGTACATTGCCGCATAATTCTCTTTCAATCGGTTTGTTTGTTCGTTGTATATACTGTCTTTCAATGCGTTTGCCTGCTGCATATACTTTACGGCCACCTCCGGTTTCTTCGTTTTGTACAATTCTGCAAGTTTCTCGAGGTCTTGCAGCATCAGATATTTCACCTGTTTTTTCTCCGCCATCGCAAGACTCTTTTCCAGCACTATCTCCGCATCGTTCGGTCTGCCCGTCTTCATGTACACGTTTCCCAATTGTTTGTAGTTGATACATTTAGACAAGTCCTCCGGTGTGTTTTTCATCAGCGCGTTCGATTCGATGTAGTTTCTCTCGGCCTTTCCGTATTCTCCCATGTTGCAATACACGTCTGCCATCTGCGACAGTCGTCTTGCCATATTCAGCGAGTCGCCTTTCTCACGATCCATTTTGTATGCCATTGCGGCAAATTCCAAAGCCTGTGTATGTTCTCCGAGCTGGTTATACACCTCGCATGCTATGCCGAGGTGTGCCGATTCTTTTCGGTTTGTTCCGGATATACGGTCCATTTCCAATGCCTTGTCTGTGAAAATCTTTGCATTTTCCACGTCTTGCATAGAAAGGTAAATGCAGGCCACATTATTGTTGTCAGACCCCATTGCCTCATAATCTTTCCTTATGCTGTCTATCTCCAAGGCCTTGAAACCCATTTCCAGAGCCTTTTTGGTGTCGCCCGTCCGGAAATAAGATGTACACAGATTGTTGTAGCATTCGTACAAACTTGCAGTGTCGTTTTCGGTGAGAAATACAGTGAGTGCCTTTTCTCCGATGTTTTGTGCTTCGATGAAATTTCCCGCTTCGTAAGAAGAAATCAGAGCATTTACCAGCGTGTCTGCTTTGGCTTTTCTTTTGGTTTTAGCCTTACCCTTTTTAGCATCGCCACTGCACGCGCATACAGCAAGCAAGACTGCAAAAATTATAAAAACGTAAATACGTTTCATCAAGTTAGTATTTATTTTAATTTAAGGTGATATTCTTTTAATTAAAATACGCCAATAACTTTTCTCATGGCATTCCACATGAAAAATGATTATACAAATTAAGAATTTCGGCAGTTATCTCAAATAGAGCAATTGGCACCACCACCCTCCACTGCCTCATGTATTTCTCGGCAATGTCAAGCATTCGTTGCTGGAGATTGCGCCGTGTTACCAGTCCCACGAGTCCCGCCACGGGGAAAGCGATGTATACCGGTACGAGCAGAAGTACGTTGATGTTCATCTGCACAGCTTCGACAAATCTCCCGTGTGCCACAAGCAGAAATGCCCTTGTCAGTCCGCACGAAGGGCACGGCATTCCACACAACAATTTCGTCGGACACACTGTCACGGTGTGTTGGTATCCGCGTTCCGTCCAGTTAACGGCGAGCCATATCAGCAACACTGCCCATGCAATGTTGAGTATCCACAGTTTTTTCCTTTTCTCTCCTGTCGTCATCAGAGGTACATCATCATCTTCTTGGCATTATTCTTTTTCGCGGCTCCCATTATGAGAAACCAGTCAATAATGTATCCTGCGTAAAGAATAAATCCGAAGCCTAACGTCAATACGGAAATAGTTGGCAGCACCACAATCCCCATAAGCAACTTTATCATACCGTTGGTGTAGTCTCCGATGTAGAATCTGTCTATACCGAACGTTCCGAGAAACAATGACAATATCAGCGCGACGAATGGATTTTTCAAGTTTATAGACATCAGTACGAACGACTTGCTGTCGTCCATCACCTCGAGTCTCTGTCTTATCATCGGCATGTATTCTGCCGGCAGATTGTCTTGGTTTAGCACAAGGAATGCATTAATCCTGTTTTGATCCATTTCTTTCCGGTTGTTATAGTTTTGAAAAAAGACTATGTGCAACGTGCATTCACACGTTGCATATAGTCTTTGTGATTAATTTCCCGTCTCGGATTTCTCCGATATTGTATTATCCGAGGATTTCCATCACTTTATTGTAGTTGTACTCCTTAGTCTTGTTCACGATGCTGAACCAGTCTATGATAGTCCATATACCACAACCTCCGCATGTCAACAGTTTTATGACACCCATAGTTGTGTCGCCCAACATGAAGCGGTCAACACCGTAACTTCCGAGGAGAATGGATATAACGAGCATCATCGTCTTTCCTTTCAGTTGTGTTGCGTTAAGGATGTTGGTCTTGTTCTCGTCTGCATTTGCGAGCAGTTCGCGAAGTTCGTTTAATTTTTCCTCGGGGAGGTTTTCACTGTTCAGTGCCAAAAACTGATTAATCTGATTTGCGTCCATAATTTATTATTTAAATGAGTTAGTAATATTATGTTTATTTTCTAATTTAAATCAAGATTTCAACATGTCCCTCCTTTTGTGTAGAAGTTACACCTAAAAATTTACTGCAAAGATAAACAATTTGATTTGTTCGGCAAATAAATTATGTGTTTTTTTTAAAAAAAAGTAGCAAAAAAAATAAAAAAGCCCCCCCGAGTATTGCCTTTATGGTACTATTTTTCAATGACAACAGTCTCTCCCGCCGGCATCCGGTTGCGTTATGCGATGTCGTTGTTTGTTTTCTTGTTGAGCAACCTGCATGCCTCCGATGTTCTTTTTTGCATACCATCAGGTTCTTTTCGAAATGCAGAAATCATTGTTCTCGAAATGCAATTTGGGCAATATTGCGGACCAAATTGGGCGAAATTGGAAAACAAAACAGGCGAAATTGCTTTTCAATTTCGCCTGTTTTACATTATTGTTGCAATTAATGCGGAGTTCTATTTGAGCAGTCGTCGCGAAAAATGACGCACCGGATACCACACCGCGAGGAAACTCACCACGAGCACCGTTACGAACACAAGTGCCATGTCCGACGCATGTATGCTCACCGGATAGGCATCGATAATGAACAAACCGCTGCTGCTGCCGAGTTTGACGATGCCGAACGTCTGCTGCAACAGACACAGAAACAGTCCCATTATTATTCCCGCGGCGGCACCCACGATTGCGATGAGACGTCCTTCGAACAAGAATATTCGCATAATCTGCCGGTCTGTGGCACCGAGGTTGCGCAGCGTTACCACATCGTCTTTCTTGTCGATGATGAGCATTGAAAGCGAACCGATGATGTTGAAACATGCCACGGAAAGAATGAACGTGAGGAAGATGTATGCCATGAGTTTCTCTATCGTCATTATTTTGAACGTATCTTCTTGCTGTTCATATCTGTCGAGAACCTTGTATCTGTCTCCCGCGGCGGCACGTATTTCGTCTTTCACGCGGTCTGTCGATGCTTCGTCTTTCAGTCGCAGTTCGAGGCTTGTTATCATTCCGTACCTGTCGAAAAGTTCCCTTGCGAATGATATGGGCACGATGATGTAGCTTGCGTCATACTTTGCCTGCTTTACATAGAACACCACTCCCGGCGATAGCAGCGAGTCTTCCACGAAACCCTCGGCGGGATTTGCCATGTCGAGCAATCCCTCGCGTTTCGGTGCGAACACTTTTAGAAATCCGTCCCATCGTGCAGACGTGCCGAGAGTCTCGGCCAGACGTATGCCCATTATGCCATATTGCAGATTGGCGGCTTGCAGCACGAACTCTCCTTCACCGTACAATATGTCTTTTATCCGTGTCAGTTCGACAAAACTATCCTCCACGCCTTTTATCTTTACCATTGTCTGTCGGTCGCCATACACGGCGAGGGCGTTGTCCTCCACACAGTCCATCGCCACTTCCACTTCCGGCATTTTTCGTATTTTGTCGAGCACGGGGTCGTCTGCCGGCACGCTTTTTCCCTCTTTCGGGATTACCGTCAGTTGCGGATCCATTGCGGTAAAGAGCGATTCCACGAGATCGTGAAACCCGTTAAACACGCTCAGTGTTACGACGAGTGCCATTGATGCCACGGCAATTCCTGCCATGGATATGAAACTTATCACGTTTATGGCGTTCGTACTCTTTTTGGAGAAGAGGTAACGTCGCGCTATGTATAATGGGAAATTCATTTTCCCAACAGTTCGTCTATGCGTTCGATGTAGTCGAGCGAGTCGTCTATGAAGAAGCGCAGTTCCGGTATTATGCGCAGTTGGTTGCGCACTCGCGTTCCGAGTTCGTATCTTATCGATTTCTCGTTGGCATGGATATTTTCCATCAGTTCTTCACTCTTCTCTCCGGGGAAGATGCTGAGGTATGCCGTGCAGATGCTGAGATCCGGACTTATCTTTACCTTTGTCACGCTGACCATCGTTCCGCGCATCATTCTTGTCTGACTTTGGAATATGAGGCTCAGTTCTTTCTGCAGCAGTCTTGCTATACGGTTTTGTCTTGTCTCTTGCATTTCTTTTCTTCTTGTTTTATTTTGTGCAAAGATAGTTTTTTTTGCAGATACGGCAAAATAAAACGTGAACGTTTTTCCAATACTGCCCGCCAGCGGCGTGTATTATCCCCTTGCCGCGTCTCGTGCACAAAAAGAGAGAGAGTTTTTCGAATAAAACCCTCTCTCTTTTCGTTTTTCGGAAAATTTACTTCAGTGCGTCGGCAAGTTCTGCTCCAGCCTTGAATTTTGCGATTTTCTTTGCCGGGATTTGGATTTTCTCCTTGCTCCTCGGGTTGATACCCTCGTGTGCCTCACGTACGGCAACACTGAATGTGCCGAATCCCACGAGTGCAACCTTGTCATTGTTTGCCAATGCTTCCTTGATTGTGTCAATCGTTGCGTCAAGAGCCTTCTTTGCATCAACCTGACTTAAACCGGCACCTTCGGCAATCTTCTTTACTAATTCTGTTTTGTTCATAATTTGGGTTGATTAAAATTATTAAAACGTTAGGTTATATACACTATTTCAACCGCAAATATACTTTAATACTTTTATAAAACAAACAAAAAAGTAAAAAAAGTGAAGAATTTGGTAAAAAAAGTTCTTGAAACTCCGTATTTGTGTTGTTTGAAGGATATTTTTCGTAATTTTGCCACGATTTTACGATAAAACATTCAATAGATATGCGCGGCATTCCAACGATAACAAAGAATTTGTTGATAATCAATGTACTCATGTTTCTTGCCACTTGGGTATTCCAAATGAAGGGTATCGAACTTGCAGAATATCTCGGGTTGCATTTCTTCATGGCAGATGATTTCAGAGTGTATCAACTTGTAACTTACATGTTCATGCACGGAGGTTTCCAACACATATTCTTCAATATGTTTGCACTGTGGATGTTCGGCGTGGTGGTGGAAAACACTTGGGGAGCCAAAAAGTTTCTTTTCTATTATATCGTGTGCGGCATCGGTGCCGGTCTCGTGCAGGAACTTGTGCAGTACAGTCATTTCGCAATAGAGGGATTGGCGGCATACGACAGTGTGAACACTCCGGAAGGCGTGCTCCCGATGGATCAATATCTAAACCTGTGGAACACCGTGGGTGCCTCGGGCGCGGTATATGGCATATTGCTCGCTTTCGGAATGTTGTTTCCCGAGCAGCGGATATTCATCTTTCCACTTCCCGTACCCATAAAAGCCAAGTGGTTTATTATGATATACGTTGCAATAGAACTGTTCTCGGCACTCGGCACCCGGGGCGACGGTGTGGCGCATTTCGCACATCTCGGGGGAATGTTGTTCGGCTGGATGATAATAAAATATTGGGACGGCAAAGACGGCAATTACCGCAACGACCGATGGACCGGGAGTTTCTTCGACAAGATGAAACACGACATAAACTCTCGCAGGAACAGAGACGTGCCGGAAGATAACAATACCGACCGGGAGAACAACGCGAGGAAAAAAGAGAACGACGAGGAAACAGACCGCATACTCGACAAGATAAAACGCTCGGGGTATGACAGTCTGACGACAGAGGAGAAACGCCGTCTGTTCGACAACGGTCAAAAATGATGCTTAAGAAAGTAAAAACGATACTGACAAGGATTGTAGGCGGAGCCAATATCGCAACGATACTTGCAGCGGTGTTCACGGGGTATAGCGGTTACTGGGACGCCGAGGCACATCCTTCTTTATCGTGCCTGGGGCTTGTTTTCCCCATATTCGCACTCATCAACGTGGGATTCTTGCTGTTCTGGACATTCTTCCGGTGGCGCGGCATAATAATACCACTGCTCGGTTTCGCGGTATGCTTTTTCCCCATTCGTGATTACTGCCCGGTAAACTTGCCGTCGAAACCGCCCGCAGATGCCATCCAAGTGCTTAGCATGAACGTTATGTATTTCAATTTCAAAGTGCCCAAAGACAGCGTCGATGCACTGCATACGTTGTTGCGGTACTTGAAAAGAACAAAACCCGACATTGCTTGTTTCCAAGAAATTCCGATACAAAAAAATAAGTGGGAGATGCTGAAAGAGACCGGCAGACACTTCGAAAAAATAAGCAACGACAAAGGAAAGACGCTTGTGGCGGTAAGCCGTTTTCCAATAATCGGCAAAGAACTCATACCATACGAGTCGGAGGGCAACCTCAGTGCTGCATTCCACCTGCTGATAGAAAAGGACACGGTGACATTAGTGGCAAACCACCTGCAGAGTTTCAGTCTCAGCGAGAAAGAACGATCGGAGGTGGAAAAGATAATCGGCGGAAGCGGAAATCGCAACCCGCGCAGCAAGGAAAACATACATTTGACGGAAAAACTCGTGCGCGCCACCCGTCACCGGGCATCGCAGGTAAAGGCCGTGTGTCACTACACAGACAGCATCATGGCGGGCGGCAGAAGCGTAATTCTCTGCGGCGATTTCAACGAGACACCCGTATCGTACTCGCACAGAGAGATGAAGAAACGCCTGACCGACTGCTACTCATCCACCGCAACAGGCCCGGGATTCTCTTACGAACAGAACGGGATGCACCTGCGAATAGACCACATTTTCTGCTCGTCAGACTGGACTCCGTACCGCTGCCAAGTCATTGACGGATTGCACGCTTCCGACCATTATCCACTGCGTTGCTGGCTGAAAAAGAGCACTAAGCGATAAAAAATGAATAATAATCTGCCTTAAATTTTTCCAAACGTAAAAAAATAATTATCTTTGCACCCTATTATAATCGGGAAATTATAACATTAAAAGTAAAATAAAAAAATGCAAAACAAAGGAATTGTAATTACAGTGGCCATCCTGCTGACCTTGGCAAGCATCTTCTACTTGTCTTTCTCGGCAGCAACAGGTTATTATGACCGACAGGCCGCCAAAATCTCAGACCCTATTGCGCAGCAGGAATACAAGGACTCCGTCCGCTACCTCAAGCTGCCGTTCGGTATCAATGACGGTTACACCTATCAACAATGTCTCGAGACACAGATAGGACTCGGACTCGACCTCAAAGGCGGTATGAACGTAATACTCGAAATCTCGGTACCCGACGTGGTTGACCTGCTTGCCGACCATAAGCAGGACGCAGCATACCGCAAGGCTCTCGAAGAGGCAAAGATGCAGGAAGAGACAAGTCAAAGCGATTTCATATCGCTCTTCATCACCGCCTACCAAAAGGCTGCACCGGGACACCGCCTTGCCGAAATATTCGCAACACAGCAACTCAAAGGAAAGGTTTCGACACAAAGTTCTGACAAGGAAGTGGAAACTGCACTGCGTAATGCTGTGGATGACGCGGTGAAAAACTCGTTCAACGTGGTGCGTACGCGTATCGACAAGTTCGGAGTGGTTCAACCAAACATTCAGGAATTGGAAGGACAACAAGGACGACTTATGGTGGAAATGCCGGGAGTACGCGAACCGGAACGTATTCGCAAACTGCTGCAAGGCTCGGCAAACCTTGAATTCTGGGAGACGTATAACAGCGAAGAGATAACACCGCTGCTATCACAACTCGATCGAAGAATTGCCGGCGGAGAAACGAATGCAGAGGCTGCAGACACCACAAAGAAAGATACCTTGCAGCAGAAACAAACTGCAAAGGCAGAAAAACCCGCACAAGCACAGCCAAAGTTCCAAATAAAGAAAAACGCTAACACGGCGCAACAGGTGGAAAAGAACACCACGGCAACTGCCGAACTCGAAGCCGCAAAGAAACAGAACCCACTGCTCGCAGTACTGCAAACCGCACCAAGAGGCTCGCTTGCAATCGTGGGATATGCAAACCTGCGCGACACTGCATACATAAACAAGATAATATACAGCGAAACGGCAAAACAGATATTGCCCGGTGACCTGAAACTACTGTGGGGAGCAAAAGCTGCAGACGGAACGAAGAACATCTTCGAACTATACGCGCTGAAAACTACCGGCAACAACGGACGCGCACCGCTCGAGGGTGACGTGATAACAGATGCAAAGGATGATTTCCAACCTGTTTCGGGTCGTCCGTGCGTAAGCATGCAGATGAACACCGACGGAGCACGCCGCTGGGCAGAACTTACCAAGGCAAACGTGGGCAAGGCGATAGCAATCGTACTCGACAACGCAGTTTATTCGGCACCGCGCGTGAACGACCAAATATCGGGTGGAAACTCAGAGATTACCGGCTCGTTCACCATAGAAGACACTAAAGATCTTGCCAACACGCTGAAGTCGGGACGAATGCCGGCACCGGCACGCATCGTTCAGGAAGAGGTTGTTGGCCCTACACTCGGAGCACAATCGATACAGCAGGGTCTCATGTCATTCATGGTAGCATTCGTACTGCTCATGATTTACATGGTAATGATGTATAATTTCATTCCGGGAATGCTCGCAAACTCCGCACTGCTTATCAACCTGTTCTTTACGCTTGGCGTAATGGCATCGTTCCAGTCGGCACTCTCGATGCCGGGTATTGCAGGTATTGTGCTGACGCTCGGTATGGCAGTCGATGCCAATGTGCTCATTTACGAACGCATAAAGGAGGAATTACGTAAGGGCAAGGGGATGAAAGAAGCCATACAGTTGGGATACAGCAATGCATTCTCGGCCATCTTCGACTCCAATCTCACATCTTTGATTACCGCAATTATCCTCGGTGTAATAGGCACGGGACCAATCCGTGGTTTCGCCATAACACTGGGTATCGGTATCTGCTGCTCGTTCTTTACCGCCGTGTTCCTCACACGTCTTGTATATGAGAACCGCCTGAACAGCGGACGCTGGCAGAATCTCAAATTCTTTACGGGCATCTCAAAGAATATGCTTCAGGGAACTCATTTCAAATTCATGTCAAGTTACAAGAAGTCGTTTATCATATTTGGAATAGTTGTAATGCTGTTCATCGTAAGTTTCGCAGTACGCGGACTGAGCCGTTCGATCGATTTCACCGGCGGACGAAACTATGTGGTAACACTGAACAAGCAGACACATGTGGAGGACGTACGCAAAGTACTTGACGGAGCATTCAAGAACACTGTGGGAGAAAATACCGGCAAGGTGGCAAACACAAACGTCATCGCACTCGGTACAGATGGTAAAACCATACGTGTTTCCACGAACTACAATATCGAAAGCAACTCACCCGATGAGGACGACAAAGCCGAGACAATACTCTACAACGCGCTGAAGAAAGGCGGTTTCGTTAGTCAGGCAAACGTTGAATCGTTCAAGAATCCCGACATACGCGAGGGAGGTTCGATAATAAGCAGTACCAAGGTGGGACCGAGCATTGCAAAAAACATCACATATAATGCGATATTCTCGCTGGTAATAGCACTCGTTGCCATATTCCTATATATTTTAGTACGTTTCCGCAACGTTGCATTCTCGGTTGGCTCAATCGTCGCACTAACAGTGGACACGACAATCGTAATCGGTTTCTTCTCGGCATTGTACAACATCGTTCCATTCTCATTGGAAATAGATCAGACATTCATAGGTGCAATACTAACCGTTATCGGTTACTCAATAAATGACAAGGTGGTGGTGTTCGACCGTATCCGCGAGAACCTTGGGCTACACAAGAAACGCGACACGCAGGACAATTTCAACAACTCTATCAATGAAACGTTGGCACGTACGGTAAATACATCTGCCTCGACGCTCCTCGTGTTGCTATGTATCTTCTTCCTCGGAGGCGACAGCATTCGTTCGTTCTCATTTGCAATGATACTCGGCGTTGTGTTCGGAACACTCTCATCTATATTCATCGCATCTCCGGTGGCTTACCTCGTGATGGGTCGCAAGATAAAGGGAAGCGAGATGGAAGAGAAGAAATAAACATAGCATGTAATAAATGCCGTCATAGTGCGGCAATGATATAAAGTACTGCTTGTTGCTTATGATGCAACAAGCAGTACTTTGCTTCTGTTAAAAAAACAAAAAAGGAAGAATGTGATACGTTTTATCAAAAAAAATATATAACTTTACGGTCATATTAAACAATGTATATCTAATTTAAATTTAAACCTAAACATTACTTTTATGCAAAACATCACAAAAAAAGCACTTGTTGCAACGATGCTGATTTCCTGTGGAATCGCTCACGCAGATGACACACATTTGATAGTGCAGACAAGAACTGGGAATTCTCAGTTTGAACTAAACACCTTACAGAGTATTAGTTTAAATGAAACCGGTATTGGAATAAAAGACAAAAACGGAAAGATTGATGCATTTGAATATGAAAACATAGAAAAGTTCTATTTCCAAATGCTTGTCAATATGATCGAGACAAACCCTGTAACGACATTCCATGTCAACATTGACAAGACCGGCTCCATGCTAAACATTCAAGGCGTTGACGACTTTTCAAATATAAACATTTATAATATGAATGGTCAAATAGTGAAAAAAATGTCACAATGGAAAGGTAACTCCATTGACATTTCATCTCTTACCCCCGGAGTATATATTATTCAAGTAAACAAGCAAGCCCTCAAATTTAAAAAGTAATTTATCATGAAAAAAATATTTACTTTAATTGTAGTAGCATTATTTGCCACAACAACATTTGCACAGAAAACTTTCAGGATTCGCATACACAAGAATGACAACAGTATAACCGGTTTTATGTTATCGGATGTTGACAGTTTGACATTCGCTAAAAAAGAAGTACCTCCAACACAAAGTATGGAGATAAAACTCGCTAATACAACTCCTGCGAACACACTTTATACGATTACACCTTCAAACGATGATTTCGACTATTACCAATTTATTGTAAGTGAAGAAAGTTACAACATAATCAAAGAAAAATACGGTTCATTATTTGAACATGATAAAGAATGGTGGAAAGCATTGGCAGAATATAATACCGGAATCACTTGGAAAGATGTAATGAAAACCTTAGTATCAAAAGGGGAAAAAACTTTCAATTCGTCCAATACAATATTATCTTTGAGGCCAAACTCCAAATATTGTATTTATGCTTATGGTATTGACACAGAGAATGTAGCAGTGACTTCTGATATTACCGAGTATTGGTTTACCACGCCCAATGTGGAGATATCAGATAATGTATTGGAAATTACGAACGTTACTCCCGAGAAGAAAGCGTTCATCGTAAATGTAAGCACTTCAAACGATGACCCGTATGTTGTTACTTACCAAACGGCAGAATCTTTCAACAACTTGGTGAACGAGCAAGGATCGGAAGAAGCAGCTCTGGATCAAATGATTTATATCACAACAAATTACGGAGGCTATGGGGATATGGTTCATAACGGAAGACAGGAAGTTCGTCTGGAAAATCTCGATTCCGGAACAGAATACGTTATATTTGTGTTCGGCTATAAATATGGAGCAAGAAATACCGAGTACAAAAAAATCAATGCAACCACTCTTTCGAATTAATTTCACGAATTGCATTTCTTATTCATTATACAAATGGAAATCATTACATTAAATAAAAAATACTCATGAAAAAATATAATTTATTGCTCCTTGCCATCATCATGGTAACATCGTTGGGAGCACAGACTAAAAACGATTATAACATTTTGGTTCATAAAAACGACGGACAAGTAGTGACAGTTGATGCTTCAGAAGTTGACAGTATTTCATTTTTTGAAATGCCACCAATCAACACTGGCGATGATTTCACCATCGAGGCAGACGAAATTACTTCCTCTTCAATCAAATTAACTATCACTCCAAAGGACAAAAATTCGACTTTTTATACAAGTTTGTTATACCAAGAGGCCTATGACAAAGCATGGGATAAATACGGATCTATATATGATATGGATAAAGCATGGTGGCAATTCTTGGCAGAAAACAGTCAAAAAGATTGGCTCGAAATTCTTCCCTTACAGGTAAAGAAAGGTGTATATCAATTTAACGGTAGAGAAGAATACGGATATATTTTATGGGATAATGTTTACTACGCATATTGCTACGGATTAAACGAACAAGGAGAAATGACAACACCATATTATATTAAGAAGTATAAAACTCCAATGCCCATACCGTCAAATAATGTTTTAAATGTGGAATCCATCACTCCGGATATTAATAATAAGAAAGTAAAAGTAAAAGTCACCGCAACAAACAATGATCAATATTTTATATGCGCACAGAGGAAATCATATGTGGATTTTTGGCTTAACAAACTTGGTTCTGTCGATGCAATGTTCAAGAATCTCATAAATCAGTTAGCTCCCACTCCAGACTACTTTTACAAAGGAAGTCAGGAAATAGATGTATATTGCGCCAAAGCCTATGCAGATTATGTACTTATTTTATGCGGATTCGACGGCGGTCCCACCACTGAAATTAAACTTGAACACTTCAAAAACGCTCCAAGCGATGATTAATAAAAAAGTCAATCCGTACCAATACGTTTATATATAAGATTAATTGGGTAATACCCACTTACAAATAATAACTTAACTAATCACGGCAAGTATTTCCTTGCCGTGATTAGTTTATTATTATAATCCGTCCTACACAATCCGATATGTCTGCAAAATCAGTTACTTTTGCAGACATATCGAGTATTTCAAGCAATTTCTCACCCTGAACCGATATCTCATTTGTACTTAATCGTACTGCAATATCGCCGAAATTAGCGACCAATTTCGGCTGTTTTACTCATCAATTTCGCCTAAATTGCCGAGCAGTTTATATCGAGTCACCAACATTTTCGTTAGCAACGAGTAACACAATGTATGTCAATAAAAACATATACAGAGGATACCATGCAGAATTCTTTTTACAAACCTCCGCATAAGTAATAACTTTTGCAGAGATCTTAATCCGACAACAAGAAGATGCTTACTTGCATTGCATATTACAAATAAGGCTCTCGATAATTGTAGTCATTGCCTTTGCAGCATATCCGAACGTCAAAACACACGTTGATATGCAAGCCGCTCGTCCCCGTCGAGAAGATATATTATACCGCAATAACGGAAGCCATACTTAGAGAGTACGGATTGCATGATGGTGTTCTCACGGTGTGTGTCTATTCGTATGTTGGCGGTATGCTGCGAACACCAGTCGAGAATTTCTTTCATTACGCCGTGTACGTCAGGTGCACTGGCTGCGCGGTGAATGACATGGTACGGGGTGGTATCGTCTATCCACTTACCACCGAATATCTTGCGATAGGTAATATCCGGTCCTTCAACAAAAGCAAAGGTGGCAATTGCAACGCCGTCTTCGATTACGAGATAACTATCTCCGTTTTCAATGTCGTGCATCACCACATCCTGTCGAGGGTAACCGTTGGTCCATTGTTCAACGTTTCCCATGGCACGCATCTTCTGTCTGCCGCACTCTATCAATTCCATTATTCGCGGCAGATCATTTGTTGAGGCTTTACATATATGTCTTACATGTTCCATCGCTGCAAAATTACAAATTATTGGGTACTATCCTAAAAAGTGTGTAAGTCTTTCTTCTGTATCTCTTTTTCATTTTTCTTTCCGGCAGTTTAATTGATGAGTTTCCTCCATTACCACGGCTCCTAATAGAAATACTACAACTCGTGCCAATGACATTGATGTTCTAATATTTATGATTCTTTTGTACTTCCTTGTTGAGCCTTTCTATCCAATTTGTGGCGTATATGAATCTTTTATGGAGAAGGTCATGTAAGTGAAGTATGCTATATTTCTATGCAACTTGTATTTTCTCAATGCCGAATATTTCTTTCCCGTCTTTCTGCAAAGTTAGTTAATTGCAGGTATATCCACAAGGAATCTGTCTCTTTATTTTCCATTTTGAATATTTCAGATAATTCTTGATACACTGACCTTATCCTTGTGGCCACGTTGTTCAACATTTGCAGCTTTATGTGCGTAACGCAGAATTGGTAGTAATAGTCAAAAAGGAATCTGAAATCTTTGTAACAGTTTGTATTTCATTACCTTTATAGCTTTTATTATTTTATGGCAAAAAACAATAGTGTCCTAAATAATTTTGTGAAAACGCATAGAAAGTTGCATCAAATAATTTGATTTGACGTATTTTGTTCCAACGGTAAATATCACATACCCTTTTATGTCTCAAATTCGTTCTCAGATGGTGGCGTGAACGGCTTGTTAATCCATTGGTGCAGGTCGATTTTTGTAAATGGAGTCTTGGCGAGGAAACAAGATTCGAAAAATGCCATTTGTATGCAGCCTGCCGTTTTAGCACGGCAATTCTCCGTATGTTTTTTGGGCATTGTTCGGTTGTTTCGTTTCCTTTGAGTCTCACTATCTCATCAATGAGTACTTCCGGGTTAGCGTTGTCAGGCAATTCCCGTTCTTTAATGCGCTTATAAATCAGGTTGTCCTTGACTCTGACCACAAAAAACACCTTGATGCAGTCCCAAAAATTCATAAGACGCGTGTCAAAGTAACCACGATCGCTCACGACGATGCTTCCGGGCTTTACCTCTACATGCCTTACGGCAGTATTATCTGCCACCTTTCCGTCCGTAATATGCACATATTAAGGAAACAGCGTTTTGAAATTAAGTAACGTGTGCAGTTTCACGCCCTCCCCTTTGAATGAGTGTGGTGCGCCCAATCGTACCCCTCGGCACAGAGAGTGGTAATTGTGGAATCAAGTACATAAACGGCATTCTTGAACCTGAACTTACGTCCGGAGAATTGAAACTGCCGTCCGAAATAATTCGTCAGCGCGTAATAGCAGTCTTGAAAGAACGCGCATGAGTGTTTTTCTTTCTGATAAGCGATGTTTGACTTGAAGGTAGCGCGGTGGATACCCAAATGATTCTGGCTGCCATTGGCGGAATGTAGACCGTTACTTATCTCACGCAGTGATACGCAGTCTGCGAACTGACAGAATATCATGCTCACAAGGTGACTCCATGTGTTAAAACCCTTGGCATGTTTGTCCGTTCCATGCTTTTTAATCAGATATTTGATTAAATTTTTCGGTAATTGTTGGATTACTTGAGCGAAAAATGTTATCTTTGCCATTAAGGAAGGTTTGGTTTTGAGAGAATACTAAGATAAGACTTTTTTTTCTTAGTGAAAACAACTTCTTTCACTTTTTGGGGAAATTATTTGGGACACTATTGGTATGGTACATATTATATTGTTAGATTTATTGATTATCAAGAATAAAAAAGTTTGTCATGGAGAGAAAAATTTCAGACAATGATTGTCCCGTACGAAAGTCGATGCAAATTTTCGCCGGAAAATGGACACTGCTCATCATCTTTCAAATCAACCACAGGATAATCCGTTACGGAGAACTCAAACGTGCCATTCCTGGCATCAGCGAGAAAATGCTTATCAATGAATTAAAATTCCTTTGTGGCAAGGGATTGATTAAGAAGAAACAATATCCCGAAGTCCCTCCCAGAGTGGAGTACTCATTGACACCATTAGGAGAAAAAGTGTTGCCGATTATTGATGAAATAGCCAAGTTTGGTATGGAGAATCTTTGATTCTGTTCTTTCACCGTTTTGATTAAATGTTAAATCCTCTGTAAAAAGGCGTGATTTTTCATGTCTTTCTTGCATGTTACCGACAAGTAACATACCTTTGCTGTTACTTATCGGTAACATATTATTCAAAAGTGAATGAAAGACAGAGAACTTACAGAAAAGAGGATACTTGAAGCCGTCGGGAGGATTATCGAAAACGATGGTTTCGAGAAAACAGGCGTGAATGAATAACTCAAGGGGGGCAAAAATGCTCATATACAGATATTTCGGAGTTATGGCCAAGTGTAAAGATGACAAAAGCAACAATATGAACACTCAGAAAGAAATATCATATTCATAGTAACGATGAGTAACGTATCAGCACAAAATGCAGATTATCTATTTATGATTGAAAATGCAATAAAAGCCCCATCCGGGCATAACACCCAACCGTGGTTATTTAAGATATATGATTCGGAGATAGACATTTATCCCGATTCCACAAAATCGCTGCCGGTCGTTGACCCTGACAATCGGGAATTGTTTGTCAGTCTTGGTTGTGCAACCGAAAATCTCTGTATCGCCGCAAGTCATAAAGGATATAGGGCTGATGTGACAATCACAGATAATGGAGTTATAAAAATCATGCTTTCGCAAGACAGCCTGAACATGGCATCATCCTTATATCCCCAAATCCCCATAAGGCAAACAAATCGAAGCGTCTATAATGGCAAAATCGTACCTGATGACAGTATAGCCTTATTAAAGAGTGTCGGTACAGAAACTTGTATAGGAGTGCACTTCGTCAAGAACGGTACACCTGAATATCAGGCTGTCTCCGAAATGGTTTATAGGGGTAACAGCATACAAATGAACGATAAGAAATTCAAGGAGGAATTACGGCAATGGATGCGCTACAACAAAAAGCATCAGAATGAAACGAAAGACGGTTTGAGCTATGCCGTATTCGGAGCCCCTAACATTCCTCGTTTTATTGCCAAGCCGATTATTGCAGGAGCAATCAACGGGAATTCCCAAAACAAAAATGACAAGAAAAGGATAGAATCTTCTTCTCATTTTATTCTATTTACCACTTCAAAGAATACGGTTGAGCAGTGGATAAACTTGGGCAGGACATTGGAGCGTGTTTTGTTGAAGACTACAGAAATGGGAATTTCGCATGCCTACCTGAATCAACCTAATGAAGTGAGCGAATTGTCTTTGGAAATGGCAAAGAAACTGGGTATTTCGAATGAATATCCTACCGTCCTCATACGTGTCGGTTATGGGGAAAAGATGCCATATTCATTGAGGAGAAATATAGAATCCTGTATCCTGCCTGTTGGGACAGAATCGAACAAATAAAAAAGCAGACCAGACAAAGGGTTTGCCTTCTGTCCTTGCCAAGCGGACTGTATATCCCCAATATCTTTCACTTTCGGCAAAGAAGCATGGCACATTGGACGAAAAATGGAAAGTCATGTAAATGATAAAATAGAAACAGACATATCATGATACCTCAACGATATATCCTCGAATGGAAATCCGTAGCCTCAAAGCCCCAAAAAGCACGAAGCCGGACAATGGCGAAAGCGAGGAAAATCCGTAAACTCATTTTCATTGCAGAGCGACCGCCTTTGTCGCCAACCGCCCTGCTGAAATAAAAATATTTTTAATATGTCAATTACCAATAAGATTAAAGTATATGTGTCAGCCTGAATCAAGAGATATCGAAAAAGAGAAAAGAAGACTTGCTTTTGAAAAAGCTCACGAGATTAGGAAGTTTGAAATTGAACTTTATTGGAAACGAACTACTTATTTTTGGGCATTTATAGCCTTTTCCTTTGGAGCGTATATTGCAGTTGTATCTTCCGAAAGCAAAGAGTTTACCAATAGAGAAAACTACGCTTTCGTTATAACATGTATTGGCTTTATCTTTTCTCTCAGTTGGTATCTCGTAAATAGGACCAGCAAGCATTGGCAAACCAATTGGGAGGTGATTATAGATTCTTTAGAAGATGAATTCACAGGAGATTTGATGAAAAGACATATAGAGAATAATAACAAATGGTATGAATTGACATTATCGTATAGATTTTCTGTTTCAAGGATCAACCAGATTGTAAGCCTCTTTATTACCATTGTATGGGTTATCTTGATGTGTTTTTCTGGTTATCAAATTCTCAGTATTTCCACATTCTCTTTATCAGGAAACTGGATGTTTCCTATATTCTTTATTGTCACAATCGCTTTTTTTGTTATTCTCGTAAAATGGGGAAAGTCTGAAAAGCCAAAAGAAAAGGTTACTATTAATAGAATATCGGATAAAGAAGATTGTCGAATAAATCCATGAAATAACTCAAAGAAATGTCCCATTTGCCAATACATAGAAGTTCACAGCTCTCAGATTTCGGGGTATATCTGAAGACGGTCGTCTCCCAAACATCGGCATCTTTGGAAAGATACGCCTTTTCTCATACCGATGATTATTATTTCTTCGGGTTAATAGAGGATGGGCGATGTCGCCTGAATATTGATTTCGAGGAGTACGCTTTCGGGAAAGGAAGTCTGGCTATTGTCCGTCCTGGACAGGTGCATCGCATCATTGATGCTTCCAACCTTTCTGCAAAATTCTTGATTATCGACTCGGTATTGGTGGATAAGGAAGAAAAACGAACGCTTGAGAGGTACGGTTGTCCCCAAATACAATTATCAGATGTATCAGAACTAAAACAATTACTGTCGCTTCTCGACCGCAAATTGGGTTGCATGGAAAATCCATCTGCCAAAGCAATCGTTCAGCGACTGACCACCGTCATTGTGGGATTGGTCGTGGAGAATGTTGCGAATGCAACGATAGTTCAATTCGAATTGCAGGGGACAGTGACCAGACACAAGGAAATTGTATGGGAATTTCGAGAATTACTGGAAAGCAATATTCGAACTAATCGTTCTCCGTCATTCTATGCCGGATGTTTGAATATCACTGTTGCCTATCTGAATGAAGCGGTAAATGCCGTTCTGGGTACAAGCGTGAGTCGTCATATCCAAGACGAGATTGTTTTACAGGCAAAGCGGCAGTTGGTCTATACTACAGACACTGTCAAAGAAATTGCGCATAGTTTGGGCTTTGGCGATTACTCCTACTTCACACGACTGTTTACCAAAGTCGCAGGCGTCTCTCCCGCGCTTTTCAGGAAAACTTACCACGAATAGTGCTATTATTACCGTTGTCCGTCTATTGTGACAACCTGTATCCCACCGTACCTTTGCAGCGAACTTTATTTACTTAAAAAGATACGGATTACAAGGATGAACAACGCTGTGAATATTTTGCAAGAAGGAAGTATGATGAAAGCCCTGACAAAGTTGGGGATACCTATTGTCATCGCAATGCTGATTATGGCAATATACAATGTGGTAGATACTTTTTGGGTTGCACGTCTTGGAACTCTTCCTGTCGCCGC
>NZ_RQZH01000024.1 GCF_003932845.1 Prevotella sp. OH937_COT-195 | reverse complement strand
AGAAAACTCAACAGATTCTGCCGGCGAATGAATGGTTTAAAAGTTTTACTTTAATTATTGCAGTAATATATGAATAACGGAATTATAACCTATGAGATTGCGCGGTTTCCTGTGGCGACGTGGCGTGAACGGCTGCGGGGTGGGCGTTTTTTAATTATAAGTAATTTTTTAGTATTAATTTTACAAAGAGAAATCCTTAAATCACGCACAGAGTTGAAAAGAAAAATCAACGAATGAGAATGTTTTTATGGGGGTAGGGAATAAAAAAAGCCCCCGGCCTGTTAATAGTCATCCCACCTACATATTAACGACACGAGCGAACTCGCACGACCGGGGGTAATACCCTCGTTCGCGAGTTCGCTTTTTCGTTAATGTAAGTGAGACGTTGCAAAGATACAAAATTTTGTGAATATGAAGGTGTTGAAATTTAACAGGGAGTTGATAAAAAGGCTAAAAATAGCGGGAATTCGTCTGGAAGATGAGCAATTTGTGGACTTGTACAATGACTATAGCACATTACTTGAGAATGGCGAGAAGGTGTCATATATTGTGGCATGCCTGTCTGACAAATATGCCATAAGCGAGCGTAAGGTGTATGGGCTTATAAAACGCTTCAAAAGCGACTGTAAGATGTCTGCAGTATGATTTGGCGCAAAAGTTCTTACACCTAACTGAATATGACGAACTTTGCCGTATCAATTTAGTGAGACAATGAGAAAACAATACCTTTCGGCACCGCTTCCATTTCAGGGACAGAAACGGATGTTTGCCAAGGAGTACATCAAGGTGCTCCAGCAGTTTCCTGACGGTACGACTTTCGTGGATTTGTTTGGTGGCAGTGGTCTGCTGTCGCATATAACAAAGTGCCAGAAGCCCAATTCCACTGTTGTGTATAACGATTTTGACGGTTATCGACAGCGTTTGGACGCTCTGCCCATTACCAACGCCCTGCTGGCGGAACTGAGAGGAATGATAGATGTGCCAAAACACAAGGCCATCTTGGGGCAGTCAAGGGAACGTGTGCTGTCATGTATAAGAAAATATGAAAGGGACTATGGTTACATAGACTACATAACGCTGTCATCATCAGTTCTATTCTCAATGAAATATGCGACAAATTTCTCTGACTTGGAAAAAGAAACGCTTTACAACAACATCAAGGCTTCGGATTATCCACCTTGCCCGGATTATCTTGCAGGGCTGACAATAACCTCCTGCGACTACAAGACACTTTTTGAAAAATACAAGGACGTTCCGAATGTCGTGTTCATTGTTGATCCTCCATACCTGAGCACTGATGCCCAAACTTATAAAATGTATTGGAAAATGTCAGATTACCTCAATGTGCTGACCGTGCTCGCAGGTCACCGCTTTATCTATTTCACCTCTAACAAGTCCTCTATCGTGGAACTGTGTGAATGGATAGGAAAGCATAAACTGATCGGCAACCCGTTTGAGAACTGCCAGCGCAGGGAGTTCAATGCCCGCATGAATTACAACTCTTCCTATACAGATATTATGCTTTATACAGATGCTGTTTAAACGGCTTTCAAATACCATTGGAATTATGAACAAATACTATCATACGCTTGAAAAGATACTGGCTTCAGGAAAGGTCCAACAAAACAGGAAGGGCAATATCCACTACCTTCTGAATGAGCAGTTGTCGCTGACACCTGCCGACCTGCTCGACATCTTCGAGAGCCATGGAATTGCACGCAAGAAATTGAGGAATGAACTGGAACTGTTTATGCAGGTTGAGCGAAATGTGGAGCGATACCGAGATGCAGGCATAAACTGGTGGGACTATTGCGGTTCCGTGCTTGTCAATAGTTACCCGACCTATTTTGAGAAGCTTCCGCCGCTCATCGAGAAGATAAATAGGGAAAGGCGCAACAGCAAGAATTATGTGCTGTTCTTGGGAGAGACAGGGGCGGAGAGTAATCAGGCACCATGCCTCAGCCTTGTACAGTTTCAGATAGACGGTGGGGAACTGGTCGTCTCCGCCTATCAGCGAAGTTCAGATGCGAATTTAGGTCTTCCGGCAGACATCTATCATCTCTATTTGATGTCCCGACAGATTGACATACCGCTGAAGAATATAACGCTGAATCTCGGAAACGTACACATATACGAGAATAATTTGGAACAAACAAGGTTGCTGCTTAATGGTGATGAGATTGTGAAGTTTGACTTGAATGTTTGAAAAAGAATGATAAGAAACAAGAAACGCCCCAGAGAAATTTGGGGCGTTTTTCGTTGTGAGGGGGGCTCAAAAAAAGAACATTTCGTTTTACAAGACAGAACGCTTCGTTTCATTTTTTCGGAACGCTTCGTTTTGCGGATTATAATTCACGACATAGGTCTGTGCATAACTTCATAAAGAATCTGTTCTCGGCACTTAGTGCATATTGTTTCTTTGAGAACAAACCACAAGCATTGCCGGTACATGTAAAAAACGAGACAGTTAGAACTCTTTTTAATGGATCTTATCCCGAACTCACGTACCAATGGCGCTTTTTGGTAATGCAAAGGTATTTATTCAATTAGTCAAACAGCCACGATTAAAACATGCCAATATTGGCACATTTTAGTCGAAATAGCGATAAAAATAGCCAATTCACACAACAAAACTGAGCTGTAAGTCCTGAAAATCCAATAGTGTCCTATTATTAGGAACAACAGGGCGGTGTCCCACAAATAAATACTCATCGGAACACCGCTTCCTGTCTATTCTATTCTTCCCAGAGATTCATTCCACCCTTTCGGTATTCTAATTCCTCATCTTCCTCGTCAAAGACTTCGGGCTTTGCCTCTATGGGCTGATTGGGATTGTAGTCTCCACCGACACCCGGACTCGCAGTAATCATAAGACCTTCCGGTTTCAGGCGTATAATTTTGGTTCCGGGTTGTATATACTGTTTCTTTTCCATAATTCGTTTTCTTATTTAATGATTACTTTCTTTCCATTGTGAATATAGACTCCATGCTGCGGATTTTCAACACACTGACCGTTCAGGTTGTAATAGACATTGTCGGCATTCGTAGCATTGTCTTCTGCGATGGTTTCAATACCAGTTGTCAAGCCGTCTATTTCGTCAAAGTCGAACATGAGTTTTGCGCCTGCTGGCAAGTTGGCAATTTTCATGTACGCCCTGTGTACCGGAAATTTGTTGATGACAGAGGTTACCTTGCGGAAAATACCACCTTGCATCACATATACCGGGCTCGTGGCAGAAGCATCCACACGTTGGTCTTTTATTGTCACGCCATACATGATGTTTTCTGTAACAGTGTATGTCTTGTTGTCCTTCTCACCGATGGTGTAAAAGAAATCCGTATCAGTGCTTTCCTTGTCGAGTACCTTTAGCAGTACGCCTGTGTTGGCAGGCACGTATCCGTAAGATTCTGCCACACCGCCTTTCTTGTCAATGCTGAGCATATGCACATGATGTGTACTTGTGCCGTAGTCGCCCGATCCCAGAGACAGTTTGTTGCCTGCCACAAATGCGGCAACATCAGTGTTTCCTTTTTCTCTCTTATATTCAGAGAAATCCGCGTCAAACTCACCTGCGAACGTACCGTATTTTGTGCCAATTTTAACGTCCGGAATCTTATAACTTATCTTGTTGGCATATTTTTTCCAAGCCTTCTTATATACACTCTCCACACTCTTCTTGACGTAGATCTTTTGTGTGGTAAACT
Source organism: Prevotella sp. OH937_COT-195 (assembly GCF_003932845.1). Lineage (GTDB taxonomy): Bacteria > Bacteroidota > Bacteroidia > Bacteroidales > Bacteroidaceae > Prevotella. The sequence goes on along the minus strand of NZ_RQZH01000024.1, from coordinate 37,475 downwards.
CCACGTCTGCCCCATTGGTCAGTTCCCATTTCACAGAACTCAAATCCACTGCCGGAGTCTTGCCTATGAAAAATACATTTTTCACAGTTGTAGTATTGTTATGCTTCAAGAAAGCTTTTATACCTATATAGTCTATGTCTGCTTTTACTACCACTTCGTTTACATTGGTCTTACAAGCATCAAAGGCATAGTCGGCAATCAGTTTGACTATGTAGTCCTTGTTGTTGGCTGCGTCTTTTACAGTTTTGAGCACTACCAATGTAAAGACATCGCTTTGCACATCGACCAGCGAGACTGCCTTTCTCGACAGTGGGAAGTATTCCACGTTGCCGTTGCCGTCGGCATTTACCTTGAACGACTTGGTTATAACGCCAAACTGATTCCAAAGCGTGTTAACCTTATATTCGTTGTAAGCATTCTCACGCACACAAATGGCAATCTTTGTCTTGTCGATGTTGGGAGCATAAAATGCTGTTTCATCAACATTGGCAGCAGGTATGGGGTGCTCTCCCAAGAATGCTATGGCATCAAGTTTCTTGCACATGTCGAACGCGTGCTTGCCAATCTTGTTTACAAGTTTTGGAATGGTAACATTTTCCAAATTCTGGATGTAATAGAAAGCGTAATCACCGATTTCCTTAATCGTCGGAGGCAACATGGTGTAATAGGTACTTGCCTTGCCGGGAGGGAAGATGACGAGTTTCTCCTTGTTCTTACTCATGAAGAAACCATCCACGCTCGAATTTGTTGCGTTTCCCTTATCCACGTTAATGGCTTTCAGGCTACCGCAGAACTGGAACGCACGTGGATCAACGCTTGTCGTAGAGGCAGGGATGTTCACCGTTTTCAGCTTGTGGCAACTGTTGAATGCCGACTGTTCGATGGTTTTCACTTTCTTGCCTATTGATATACTCTCCAAACCACAATTCTGAAATGCCGCACTACCGATAGTTTCGAGTATGGAATTATCGTCAAAAGTTGCAGTTGTCATGCTTTAGCAACCATTGAAAGCACTTTGTCCAATTTTTGTAACCGACTTTGGGAAGGCAAACGATTGCAGTTTCTTGGCTTGTGCAAAGGCGTTGCTGCCAATAGTTTGCAATTTACAAGAACCAAGAAATTTGAAGGAGGTGAGATTTTCTGCATGATAAAAAGCTAAGTTTTCTATCTTTTGTAAATTGGAGTTGGCTGCAATAGTTACTTCTTTCAACTTCTTAGCACTGTTAAAGACTCCTTCGCCTATGACTTCCAATGAAGCTGGCAAGTCTATTTTTTCAATTCCAGAACTTGTAAAAACTTTATCTCCCTTGATTTCTTTCAATGAAGATGTGGTTGCAAAAACGATTTGCTTCATTGCTTCCGTGCTATTGAAAGCAGCACTTTCAATAGCCTGCACCTTGTTGGAAACAGTCACTTTGGTTATTTTTTTGCAAAGAGAGAAAGCTCCCTCCTTAATAGTAATGGTAGATGCTTTGGTAGTATATTCACCAGTCTTTCCTGCCGGGCAATTAAGCAACTCGGTGCCTGAGGCATTGTAAAGTACACCATTGTATGAGTCGTATTTGCTGTTCCCATTTTCCACGTTGATTTCTGTCAATTTTTCGCAAGCAGAAAAAGCTGAAACACCAATTTCTGTAACGCTCTTGGGAATAGTAACAGTCATAAGTTCATAGCAGCGATAAAATGCATAAGGTTTTATTTCTTTCAACGTTGTAGGGAATATCAGTTTTTTAATCTTAATGTTGGTACTGAATGCTACATTAGTTATAATTTCTACTCCATTAGGAATGGTATAGAGACCATTGACATCTCCCGTTTTTCCAACAGGACATACAACGAGTTGTTTTCCATCGGCAGTCAACACTACACCATCTACACTCTTGTATGTAGTATTGCCTGCAGCAACTTCTATTTTTGAAATAGACCAACTATAGACAAATGGAGAAACCTCTTGCGCCCAAGAGGAAACCAAGTCCTTTTCTATATTGGAGAGGGATTTAGGAAGAGACAATGTCTTCAAGAATTTACATGCCTGAAAAGCACGCTTGGCTATTGATACCACCCCCTCAGGAACACTGTAAGTACCCCCGGTCTTAGCAATAGGATATTGTATTAATCTTTTGGGGGTGCCATTGTTTTTTCCATAGAGAACACCTTCATGAGAATAAAAAGAGGTATTTCCACTTGCTACATTTATTTCCGTAAGTGACGTGCAATTTGAAAAAACACCATCTTCGATTTCCGTAACCGATTGGGGGATCGTAATACTTGTCAATTTTGAATCACCGAATGCACCTTCATAAATTTTTCTAACTGTATTTGGTATTGTTACACTTGTCATGTTAGGACATTTGCCATAATACACAGAGATTACCTTCCATTCAATGTTTACCGAGTCTTTAACAGTTTGAGGAATAACTATATTTCCTGATTTATTTGTACCTTCGAAATCTACTTCGTGAGCAGTAATGTTGGAAATACGATAGGTAATACCATTTACCGTAAACCGGTCGTTATTGTTGGCGGCATCCATGGTTATGGACAGTGCCGACATCAACAATAATAACAATAAAAATCTTAATTGTTTCATTTTGTTTATATATTTAAATTAGAAATATTGAATAACTCTCAATGGATTTAACAAACGTTTTTGATATAAATCCTTGGATTAAATCTATAATAGAAATCTAACATACGGACACAAAAAATCAAGAACAAGGATCTTCGAAAATCCATATTCCTATTGGTGTTTCGGCACGCTGTACGCGCGCGTATGCAAAAATATTTTAAAAAGTAGTTACACCAGTAGTGCCTATGAGAGAGAGTATCAAATTATTTGGAACTACCAAATAATTCAACACATTTTATAGGAAAATAGATTTTTTCCTGCAATGCGCAAATATCTTTATATATTATCGAGAAATGCGGTGGATAACTATATCGCTCTGATGTATTCAAATTCTCTTCGTTATAATACGGGGACAAAGGTAATAAAACTTTCTTAAAATGACAAGAAAAAGCAAAAAAAATAGGTTTTGCAGAATATCCGTGAGGGTGCGCGTAGAGTCTGTAGAGTCAACCAGCAAGTGCAAAATTACAATATCTTATTGAAAAACTCATCTTTTGGTGTCTGAAATTTTAACTTTTCTCTTGGTCTTCGATTTGAAAGTTGCAAATAAACAACCAATCCGAGTGACAAATCTTAATGTTATTTTTCGTAAAGTATAACATCAAAATAAGCCAAATGCCATATTAAAACCAGTCCAAATGTCACATCAAAATCAAGCCAAACGCCACATTTGCTGATAAATTTGAAGCAATGGGGGCAATTCTAATAGAAAAACCGAAATATTGCGAAAAGACAACACTTGCAAGTCAACAGTCTAACAGTATCCTTTTCATGATCGATCATGACACAAAGAGTCAAAACCTTTCCTTCCATAGCAACAGCAGCATTAGGACTCGGGGCAGAAGATCTTATCAGTGATTTGAATTCTTTTGGATTGTTTTTTGAGACACAACAAAAATGAAGAAACTTTCATTCTTGATGGTTCTCACCGGTGTTGGTAACTATGCATACAAACGCCCTAAAGATGGTGTGCTTGTAGTACCAATTGGTTGTCTAAAAGATTAGAAGGCTATACAAATTACGGAATAATACTTGTTGTGGATAACAAAACTCAATCTTCACAACATTGGGAACATGACTGAAATGTGTTATGTATGATGAGTTTTTTATACTGAACTCGCACATCTCTTGCCTTTCAATTTGGGCAAAATTAATTGTAGGGTGCGGTGTTATACTCATGCAAGTGTAGGTCGATGGGGAATAAATCCCTACTTATGCAAAGAGATTTATTGACGGTTTGATTTTAAAGTGTTCATTAATAAAAGAGGATGTGCCTGTTTTGACACATCCTCACTTTTATATTTTTAGAAATCCTTGTTGTCAAGTATGTCTGTGAAACCTTTCGGCTCACGCTCTCCCATCGGGTCAAAGAAATCATTACCTCTGTCTTGGCTATGCTCGTTGAATCTCGGCTGGCGACGTTCACCGTGGTCACCTCTGTCTCCGCGCTCGGAACGTTGACGGCGTTCGCCTCTGTCTCCGCGCTCGGGTCGCGGACGACGCTCGCGCTCCACATATCCTTCCGGTTTAGGTATAAGACAGCGATGTGACAGTTTGTATTTTCCGGTCTTGGGGTCAATCTCAAGCAACTTGACAGTAATCTTGTCACCCTCCTTTATTCCGGCTTCCTCCACTGTCTCCAAACGTTTCCAATCGATTTCGGAGATGTGCAGCAATCCGTCTTTTCCGGGAAGTATCTCTACGAAGCAGCCGTATGGCATTATCGAGCGGATAGTTCCCTCGTATATCTCGCCCACTTCCGGCACTGCCACTATGGCACGTATCTTGCCCATTGCCGCATTGATGCTCTCTTTGTTTGCAGCCGAAACCTGAACGACACCCTTGCCGTCGATTTCGTCAATGGTAATCGTGGCACCGGTATCTTCCTGCATTTGCTGGATAATCTTTCCGCCGGGACCGATTACGGCACCGATGAACTCTTTTGGAATATCGAACTGCTCGATGCGCGGAACCTGCGGTTTCAGTTCGGCACGCGGTTCTGACATGGTGTCGGTTATCTTTCCGAGAATATGTTCGCGTCCTGCCTTAGCCTGCATGAGAGCTTTTTCCAGTATTTCGAACGACAATCCGTCGCACTTTATGTCCATCTGCGTTGCGGTGAGTCCGTCGCGTGTACCCGTCGTCTTGAAGTCCATGTCACCGAGATGATCCTCATCGCCGAGAATATCTGAGAGTACGGCATACTTGTCCTCGCCCGGGTTTTTGATGAGTCCCATTGCTATTCCGCTCACCGGTTTTTTCATCGGCACGCCGGCATCCAGCAGTGCGAGAGTACCCGCGCAAACCGTTGCCATGGACGAGGAGCCGTTAGACTCCATTATCTGGCTTACCAAACGAACCGTATAGGGGTAGTCTGCGGGAATCTGATCTTTGAGTGCCCGCCATGCCAAATGACCGTGGCCAATCTCGCGACGCCCCACACCACGCTGCGCCCTTGCCTCGCCGGTACAGAATGGCGGGAAATTGTAGTGTAACAGGAAGCGCATGTAACTCTTGTCGAGAACATCATCAACCAGTTTCTCGTCAAGTTTCGTGCCGAGCGTACAGGTGGTAAGGCTCTGTGTCTCGCCGCGTGTGAAGATGCTGCTTCCGTGCGGCATTGGCAGCGGACTTACCTCGCACCATATCGGGCGTATCTCGTCTGTTCTGCGACCGTCGAGACGTTTGCCCTCATCGAGAATGCAACGACGCATTGCGTCACGTTCTACATCGTGGTAGTATTTGTCTATCATTGCCTCGACGTCTTCTTTGCTTATCTCCGCATCGTCTGCAATCTCATGTTCTGCAAAATATTTCTCTTTGAAGTCGGCAACTATCTGTTCGAAAGCATCTGCACGTTCGTGCTTTTCGAGAGCCTTGCCCACAACTTCGTAAGCCTTTTCATAACATTCCTTGCGAACCAGTTCGCGCAGCGAGTCGTCGTTTATTTCGTGACAGTACTCGCGTTTTACGTCTTTTCCGAGTTCTTTGCTCAGTTCCGTTTGCAGTTGGCACATTGGCTTTATGGCGTCCATTGCCACTTTAAGTGCATCAAGCAGATCCTGCTCGGACACCTCTTCCATCTCTCCTTCAACCATCATTATGTTCTCGGCACTCGCTCCCACCATGATGTCCATGTCTGCATGTTTCATCTGTTCGGTGGTCGGGTTTACAACATATTTGCCGTTCACGCGTGCCACGCGTACCTCGGAAATTGGGCATTCGAAAGGAATATCCGAACATGCCAATGCGGCAGACGCTGCGAAACCTGCAAGTGCATCGGGCTGGTCTACGCCGTCGGCAGAGAGAAGCATTACATTTACGAACACTTCCGCATGATAGTCGGCAGGAAAAAGCGGTCGAAGCACGCGGTCAACGAGGCGCGAAGTAAGTATTTCGTTATCAGAAGCTTTGCCCTCGCGCTTTGTAAACCCCCCCGGGAAACGTCCTGCGGCGGCATACTGCTCGCGATAATCAACTTGCAAAGGCATGAAATCGGTACCGGGAACTGCATCCTTTGCTGCACAAACAGTTGCGAGCAGTACGGTGTTGTTCATGCGGAGCATGACCGAACCGTCGGTCTGTTTTGCAACTTTCCCGGTTTCAATCGTGATGGTTCTTCCATCAGACAATTGAATTGTTTTCGTAATTACGTTCATCTTGTTTATAAACATCTATAATAATAAAATCGCGCAAAGATACTCATTTATATAGAAATAAAAGAACGATGTGATATATTTTACTGTTTTTTAGGAATTAATACTCCTGTGTGCAGAGTCAACCGGCAAGTGCAAAGATTGTGTCAAAATCATTAAAGACAATAATTTCCATAATCTATTTTTAGCAATATCTTTTTCCGAACATAAGATAGTTTGTCATTATAGTAACGGGCAACGGTTATTCACGAGAACATACGCGAGTGTAAATTTGACATTAAACCCAAATCGGTTGAGGGTTCTAATGACCGATTGGGGTTAATGCGGAAACAAACACACATTTTCGTAAATAATAATGTGGCAAATTTGGTGGTAATACATAAAAACAGTAACTTTGCAACCGCGATTCGACTTTTTGAATTTACATCGAATCGCGGTTGCAAAGTTATGACGGTCCCATAGTTCAATGGATAGAACAAGTCTCTCCTAAAGATTAGATCCGAGTTCGATTCTCGGTGGGACTACTTCCTTAATACTGTCGAAGCCTGCTCGTTTTTTTATTTATGTCTGCAAATGTCGCGGCTAATCGGCGAATCTCCGTATGTCTTGCAGCGAAACAGAGCCTGTGATGTTTATTATCGCCAGTTCGTCGTCTTCTATGGTGAGCAGTACAAAGTCGTTCTTGTTGCCCGGCAGTGTTTTGTGGTATATTATCACTTTCTCGTCTTCTTCGCTCGCCGTCATTACCACCTTGTACTTGTTTTTCTTCATGTCGGACACAACGTGATTTCTCAATGCTGCGAAAAGACTCCTTTTCTCACATTCTATTATGCGTATTCTGTCTATTTGCGAACCGAGTTTTCCGATGTCGTGTCCGCCAATCTTTGCCCCTTGGGTCATCGACAGCATTGTTTTGCCAATGAACACGGTTGACACATATTTGTTGTTCTTATACTTTTCAAACACCGTTGTCTGTGCGAATGTGATGTTGCACAACACAGCAAACACGGCAGCCATTAATATTCTTCTCATTTGTTTCTTTTTTTTGTTTTTTTATTTGTTGCATTATCCATTATTTCAAGTCCCTTGTTGATGGAATGGGAGAATTTTGCGAGAGCCTTCTCCGCTTTCATACTTGCCGCCTCGGGGTCGTTGAAGGTTTCTTCTTCATTGGCAAACTGTGCGGCATCCGGTTTTTGCAGAGCCATGAATCCCACGCCCGCGACGAGTGCGATGCTTGCGGCAACGCCTATCACCCGGCGCATTACCACTGTACGCGTACTTCTTTCCGTTTTCTTCTCGATGATGTTCCATTGGTCTATCTGCCTTGACAGACGCTGCTCCAAACCATCGGGCACGGGAGGTTGTGCAGAGAGGAATGTTGAGGGTTGGACAGATTTCATTGCTTCGTGCAACCGCAGTTCCTCTTCGTCGGTTGTCTCTCCGTTGAAGAATTTCTCCGTCAATATGTCCAGTTCAGATTTTTCCATCATTATCATTTCGTTTGAATTGTTGTTTCACTGCCTGCCTTGCGCGGCTAAGCGATGTCCTCACTCCCGCTTCCGACAACCCCGTATTTCGTGCGATCTCTTCCATCGGCATTCCTTCGAGGTTTCGCATCGTTATTATCCTGCGCTGTTGTTCCGGCAGTTTGTCTATCAACAGCAGCACTTGTTGCATCGTTTCTGCCGCCAGCAATCGGTCGTCGGCAGTCGAATTGTCGGTGAAGCCTGTCACAGCCATTTCGCAGTCGCTCTTTTCCATCCGACGTTTTCTTTTCCGGTCGATGAATATGTTGCGCATGGTACGCATTGCGAAAGACATAGGACTATCCACTTTTGGCAATTCGCCACGCTTCAGCCACAGTCTCATAAACGCCTCCTGCACCAAGTCTTCGGCATCTTCTGCATTTTCGGTGAGACGTATCGCCACCCAGTACATCTGCTTGTGACAAGGCAGAAAGAGGCATTTGAATTCTGAAGCTGTCATCAGCGTTGCATTGTCAGTTGTCAATCATGTTTTCCAACCCTATCTTGCCGATGATGCGCACCAATGCTATAGAGTTGTCATCATCGTCGGTGGTCATTATAAGCATTTCCTTCGCTTCAGTGCCGTTGCCTTTTATTAATATCCTCGAATAGTCGTCATCGTCCAACACATTTACCATTTCGGAATATCCTTCTGCCGTCAAATCGAGTTTTTGGGCATCTTTTATGAACTTTTTCAACAGCCTCGGCACGTTTTTGATGTTCACCACCGTAATCGAGTCGCATTTCATGTTTTTAGGAACCAAATCCATATCGTCTATATCGATGCCGTCTCGCATGTATCCATTTTTGAGCATTTCGCCACTGAGGTTCACCACTTGCGCACCTTTCTGGGCACTGTATTTGTCGATAAAATTCTGCAAGGTCTGTGCCGCCATAGGCATTACCGTAAGCACTACAACCAAAGTCACAAATAATTTCTTCATTGCTTTTTTCTTTTTTCAGTTAATAATATATTTTGTTCTGAAGCGCTTTCTATACCTATGACGCATTTCCGATGATTTTGTTTCAGCAATAACAAGAAAAAATCCTTCCCCGATTAAAAAGATCACGGAAAGGACTTTCACCGCATAAAGCGTCAGAACATTTTGGCGACGCGGGCTATTCCTTCTGCAAGAACATCTATCTCCTCCTTGGTATTGTACAAAGCGAAGGAGGCGCGCACCGTTCCGAGAATGCCGAGGCGGTCCATAAGTGGTTGTGCACAGTGATGCCCCGTGCGAACGGCGATGCCGAGACGATCCAAAAGAGTACCCACATCGAGGTGATGAACGGGTTTGGCATCGGGTGTTCCGGACGAAGATGAGGTGTTGAAGAGATTGAAAGATATTACGGCATCGTGCGTTTCTGCTTGTGCCGCAACGGTTTTGCCGTATATTTCGAGTCCGTCGATTGCACCGAGTTTTTCCATTGCATGGCGTGTCAGTTCGTGTTCGTGAGCCGAAATGTTATCCATTCCGAGAGACTCCAGATAGTCTGCGGCACACGCCAAACCATGTGTGGCAACATAGTCGGGAGTGCCCGCCTCGAACTTGAAAGGCAGTCGTTCGAAAGTGGTATGCTCGAATGTCACGCGGTCTATCATCTCTCCTCCGCCCTGATACGGCGGCATTTGTTCGAGCCACTGTTCTTTCCCGTAAAGTACTCCGATGCCGGTGGGGCCGTACATCTTATGCCCCGAGAATGCGAAGAAATCGCAGTCGAGTTTCTGCACGTTGACCTTGAAGTGCGGAGTACTCTGCGCTCCGTCAATCATTACCGGCACACCATGTTCGTGTGCTATGCGTATTATGTCGCCAACGGGATTTATCGTGCCCAATGCGTTGCTAACATGGACAACACTTACAATCTTGGTACGGTCGGAGAAGAGTTGCTCGTATTTGTCAATCCGCAGCCGTCCGTCGTCGGTCATTGGTATTACGCGCAGACGGATGCCCCGCCTTTCAGCCTGAAGTTGCCACGGCACTATGTTTGAATGATGTTCCATTACAGACACGATGACCTCATCGCCTTCTTTCATAAACTGCTCTGCAAACGATGATGCCACGAGATTGAGGCTCTCGGTGGTGCCTCGCGTGAAGATTATCTCCTCTGTCTTTTCGGCATTTATAAATCTGCGTACACGCTCGCGGGCAGCCTCGTGCAGGTCGGTTGCCTGCTGCGAAAGGTAATGCACGCCGCGATGCACGTTGGCATTGACGTTGAAATATTCTTCCGTCATGGCATCTATTACCGCACGCGGTTTCTGTGTCGTGGCGGCATTGTCGAGATATACCAGTGGTCTGTCATAGACCTTGCGACTCAAAATCGGAAAATCTTCCCGAATCTTATTTATATCGTACACTTCGTATGATGTGGGTTAAACATTAAACTAACGGAAAGGTAAGAGATTGCAACCGGTGCACACGCCTCCTTTATGGTTGCAAATTTAATCATTTTCGGTGAGAATGACAACAAAGTGTCATCTTTTTCGACAAGCGGGTACTCGAAAAGACATCGGTAAAAGTAATTACTTTGGCAAAGATATTGAAAAATAATTCCGCATAATAATATCCGTATATATTTTTTATTGACACACGTTCTGTCGCGAGTTGGCAACGAGCATGTTTGTCATCATACGGAAACCGTCCGGCAATTTCGGCGAAATTGGTAAGTAAAACCGCCGAAATTGGTCGGTAAAATCGGTGAAATTGTAACACGATTAAGTATAAACCCAAATCAGTCATTAGACCGAATTTGGGGTAAACGGTTAGAGACTTCTGCAAAAGTAACCAATTTTGAATTGGTCTGTCGAAATAAACCGGTATGTAGACAAAAAAGGAGGACGTGCCGGTTTGGCACATCCTCCTTAAAAATGGTTACCGTGTTACTTAAGCATTACTTTCTTGCCGTTTACGACATATATCTGTCCGCGCTTCAGGTTGCTCGTGTCACCATCTATGTTTACGAGACGACCGCCAAGGTCATACACCTTGGCACCTGCGAGTTTGTCGGCAGAAATACCATCGATGTCGTTTACAGGCTCTTTCTCCAAGTCGAAATCAACCTCCTTGTCTTCTGCGAACGGCATAACATCGACAAGTTTGGTGTAATACCCTTCCAATTTAGCACCGAGTGTGGCTTGCACCGACGGGTCGGCAATCATCATCTCATACTTTCCGTTTTCGTCGGTGTTTATCGTAACAGTGTATTCGGAACCTATCGAATATGACATTTCCACACCTGCCAAGGGCTCTTTGGTATTCAAGTCGCGCACCACCCCGTATATCTTCTTGGCAACAGTCTCAAGTGCAAAATTCTGCTCAACATCGGCAGTAAGGGCATTTATCTCTGCCTCGGCATCCACGAAAGACTCCGCCTTAACGGTCAACTTATAGTCGGCATCAAGCAGTCTCAATTTGAAGCCATATATTCCTTCGGCAGATGTCTTTACCGTTGCCATCACCTTGCCGGCGGCATCTTTCAACGTTACCTCGGCATCTGCAACGATGCTGTTGTCGCGTGCGGAAGTTATTTTACCACTGATTTTGGCAGCCTTGCGGAGTGTTACGTCTCTGACCGTTCCTTCCTCTACCTTACCTATCTGAACACTCTTAAGTTCATAGTCTTTGGTCGCGTCAACCTCCATTACATAATCCTCCAACTGAATCTGCTTGACGTTGATTTCATACTTTCCGTCATCGCCTGTCGTACAGTTGTATAGTACGTCACCACTCTTCAGTCTGACAGAAGCACCCTTTACGGGTTGTGAGGTTTGTGCATCGGTAATCGTTCCCGACATCTTGTTTCCTACTTTCACGGTAAAGTACGCAACAGGTGTCCGATTTTTCGTATTGGTACCCAGTTCCTCCGGTGTGGCATGGTCGTTCTTGTTCGTGAAACAAGTGTAGTAATTTTCATCTATTGCAAACTGGCAGCCGCCTACCCATCCCGGAGAAGTTTTCTCAAAGATTATGCGCACGCTGTGTACCCCGTCGAACACTATCGGATTCTCTGTAAGGTCGAGTTCTATCTCGGTAAGTGCGGGTGTTGAGTTTGTCGCTCCTTCCGGTGCGATGTTCTCGTATGTCTTATCCACGATTACGTGTGTCATCATTTCTTTTGCGGCAGTCTTCTCTTCGGGCGTAACCGACTTGATGTTTGCAGGGTCGCCGTCTGACGTTCCTAACCATGCGTTCAATGTGAAATTGATGTTGTTTTTAGGTATTGATGCCCACATCTTATATTTTATCTTCGTGATTGTTCCGCCTACCGCCACTCCGTATGCTTTCAGCATATCCGGGGTGTAGTATATGTCGCTCACGGAGTTGTTATAATACATGTTGAGCGGAGTATCGGTGGTCTTTGTCGTACTATCGCATACTTGTATCAGACCGCCTGCATTTTCTGCTTCGATCACTATATCCATCGTTTCTGTGGCGGCAGTGTTCCCACCTTGAACGAACTCTATGTATGCAGGGAATGTTCCCTCGACATGAGGCGTGAACGAGAATGCGAAATTGGCACTCGTGCCTTTCTTTACCTCGACGGCTTCTGCCACTGCCACCGCCTCGTTGTTAACATATAGTTTTGCGGTGTACGTTCCGGCGGCAAAGTCTTCCGTTGTGTAGTTGGTTGCCTTTGCCGTGGCATTGTATTTGAAATTCACCATGCCTTTCATCGGCATGTCGGCTTTCTCCATGAAAAATCCTTTTGCAGGTTGCAGTTCGAGATTCTTGTTCTCCACCGAGCCGCCGCTCATGTCAATATTCTCCTTCGAGGGAGTATATCCTTCGGCAACGGCTTTAAGTTCGTAAGCAAGCGAGGGCTTCATTATAGTCATGGAATATTTGCCCTCACTGTCGGTCGTTGTGCCATACAGCACATCGCCTGCAGTTGCCGTCACCGCGGCGCCGTTTATCGGTCGGTCAGTATCCTTGTCGGTAACGATACCGCTTAGTTTCGGTGCTTCTGCCTCTATACCGAAATAAACAACAGGCAAGATTACCGGTGTAGATGAGAAAGTACTCGTTGAAGCGATCACCCACGATGCTGTCTCCAAATCTCCATTGTCTATGCCGCGACGTATCGATTTTTTTGTTTCGCAAATACTGTAGTCTATGCCAAACGACATGTTATAATTCTCGACAGACGAGCGTACACTTATCACGATGTTGCCACCCTGATATACATAAGGCTCGGATAGATTTAACGTAATGAGATCTTCGTGTGCATCGGTTGTCTGTGTCTTGTTGGGCGTAACTTCTCCGTCGAATACCTTGGTGAGCGTTGCGTTGTCAACCGGTGTGAGCGGATTTGCGAACTCGCTGAGTTCGGTCTTGCCAATATACACTTGCAGGTTGATTGGCACATCATTCATCGATGTGTTACGACCGCGGTAGGTAATGCTCGTTATCTTGCTTCCCGGTGCTATTCCGTTAAGGTCGGAGGGGAGATAGACAGACTGTGCCTCGCTCTTCTTGTAATATGTACCTACCGGTGCATGGTAACTGTTTCCCTGTGCGGGACCGCCAACTTCAATAACAGAAGAGAATATTTCCTCGGATATTTTAACGTTCATTGTCTCTGAAGAAATCTCGTATCCGTCGGCGAACACGAACTTTACAACAGCATCGAATTCTCCTGCCATGTGTGGAGTAACATCAAAGTTAAAGTCGGTCTTGCCACCTGACGCGATGCTTGTTCCCGGTATTTCCTTGACAACTTTTTCGTTGAAAAGTACTTTTACCACATAATCTGTCGCGTTCTCTGTCTTTGCGAGCATGTTCTGTGCATTTACCGATACCGTCATCTTCTCGTTTACGACACCCTCATTGGGCATCGATGCCTTTATGTATATTTCGTGAGGCAGGTCAACTCTCTTCGGAGCGATGATGTTGTCAACGAATACCGGTTTGTTGTTTCCAGCCTCAAAAGCGACATAATACTGCCCGGTAGGAATGTTGCCGATGGTATATCGCAAGAACTCATAACCGTATTTCGGGGCATTCTTCTCCGAGAACTTGTCTTCTGCCGGTGTACCTTCTGCCGTGCTCAACGTGCGCAGCAAAGTCCAATCCTTACGGTTTGCAGAGTAATAAACCTTCAGTTCTCCGTCTTTCGAATAGTAGCGTGCCGCCTCAAAACTAAGATTATCGCCGGAGGTAAAGTCGAGCAACGGCGTTATCATCTTGAACGGTCCCTGCGCTTTCGGACTGACATAGGTCTTCATAAACGCGTTCCTCTCGTTTCCGGGATAGCCGGCATCGCTAGTGTTTTTTGTCATCCATCCGTATTCGTAATATCCGTCCTTGATACTTTCCACAATCATGCCAATCGTGGAGTCGTCTGTTTCAAAATCTACGAAATACTTGTCTGTCCCGACAATTACCGCTCTCAGTTTGAGCGTGAAGTCGCCGGCATTGCTCTTTATCAACAAGTCGCCCTCTTTCATTCCGGCAGTTTCCGTGGTGGCGATGTTGAATTTCACACTTTTGTGCGGTTCGATGTTCTGTGCCGTCAGTGTTGTTGTAAAGCCTTCCGGCTCTGTCACGCTCTGTATTTCCAGCGGTGCGCCTCCATCGTTCAGAGCCATGACATCCTGTGTCAATGCAGACAAAGATGCACCGAGATACATCTCGTCGCCACTCGAATATGTTTTTGTGGAGTTTCCGGTCTTGGTCTGCAATTTGATAATAGGGACATAAGGTACCACTTTCACATTCTTTGTTGATTTGTACGTCCCCGAGATGTTCTCGTATATCCGGAAACTGATACCGTTTGTTTCAGCCGCAGGATAGTCGTCTTTGTCGAGTGTGGCCGTAAGTGTGAGTTCTCCCGACGTGGCTTTCATTGCAAGGTCTTCGTCAACAGGCACTGTCACGATGTGTACATGGTCGGCCTTGTCTGCTCCGCCCCCGGCATTATATTTGTATAACGAAACGCTGTAATTTTCGGTTCCCTTTGCAAAATCGAAGTCTCCGTTGTTCGTCACCGTCGTGGTAAACGTCACTTTGAATTTACCTTCTGCATCTGCGTCGATGAGTTGGTCGGTGTTCGGCATTACGTCGTTTACCTTCAGGCTTGCCATCTTTTTGAAATTCGCTGTAGTGGCAGTGAAATCATCCACATAGCAATACACCATTCTGATACCTATGTAGGTATAGTTTTTCAGTTCGGGAAGGGTATAAGTAACAAAATCGTTCGTGTTCGGAAGCATTAACGATTTCGCATCAAGCAAAATACCCTTTTCCCATTTGTCGCCGTTTTTCTGCATGGTGTAGAACTCTATGAAACCGTTGGTTACCACCTTTTTCATCTTTATGGTCACGGTTCCTTTCACGAGCGGCGTAACAAGAAAGTCCCAAATGTTTACATAGTCCTCGGCATACGAGTCATAAACCGCACCCGCGCCCGCCTGCAAACAACCGGTATTATCAATGCCGCCCGTTGTGTTATAAGTGTATGGAACGTAAGTCGGCACGTTGCCGTAGCCGATGTTCTCCACTCCAACCATGTGTCCCCAGCCCAAACTTACCAAAAAGTCACGGTTTTCGGCACCGTGGGCATTTGAGTTTGTTGTTATCGGGGTGTTAAAATCGACCTTGTAGTCGTTCACCACATCGTCTTGAGCATTGACACATAAACTTGCCAACAACCCGAAAAACATTAATAAACAGACTTTCAGATTTCTCATAAGCATTATTATAATTTAAGGTAAATAAAAAATACGTACTAAAAGAATTTTAGTGATTGGTGGGCAAACCTGTTCAATTATGGCTTGCAACATTTTTTAATAATAAGAGGGAAATTCTCCTATACCGGAGAATGTTCCCTCTTATGTTATCGCCGGGTTGTTATTTTACAACAAATTTCTTCCCGTTACGGATATATATACCCTTACCCACATTCTCAACGCGCTGTCCTGCGATGTTGTATATGGGGGCATTCGTGTCTGCTTCGGCATTTACACCATCGATTCCGGTAGAATTGTTCTTTTGGAATGCCGTCACACCGATGACAATATTATCTTTCAAGGGAACAATTATACCTGTTACCGTTGCTTCATCGCCGGTTACCAGTGTCGATAAGTCTGTCCCTTCTAATGTACCCCACCTGCGATAGAACTGGACGGTGTTATGATCCTCGTCCTCAAGGAAATAGTTTATACGAGTCTTTTTATTACCTTGATTATCGGTGTACTCTTCCTCTACGGTAGATACTTTTCCCGAAACCTTAACCAATTTGCAAAACATTGCGGCACTTACATCTTCTATCGAAATCTCGTTTGGCATAACTTCGCCATCGGTGGCCACAAGGTTGTTCTCGGTTACGGCAGTAACTTCCGGCATTTTTTTATACAATTTATACTCCTTAACCTTTATTGTGCCGTTAAGTTTCTGTCCTGTTGTGAACGGAAGGTTGCATTCGTAGAAATCTATTGCACCGGTTGCGTCCTCAATGAACATGTCCCTGTCAACTGTGAAATTCACACGCGCATCGGTCAGTTTCAAGATAGCTTTCGCACCCTCTCCGAGTGCTTTGAGTGCCGCGATGTTGTCAACCTCGGTATAAACCTCCTGTATCTCTCCTGCAACGAGTTTGATGTCATCTATTCGTCCGTTCTTTTTAGCTACAATATTCTTAAAAGTAAGCGAGAGTGATGTTGCTCCCACAGGAACGTTGATTACTGCTCCTGTCTTGCTAACCTCCGTTACGGTTACGCCTTCGGTAGAAGATGTAATTTCTATTTTACTTTGATTATATTTATATGTAAGCGTAAACATGCCGCTTTTACCCTGTAAGTCGTTAATTGCAACACTCCATGTCTCATTATTCTCAGGTTGGGGGAGAAGTAGTTCAAGGTTTGCCTCATCTTTCGAATTGGTATAAATTTTGGCGTATTTCGGTGCCGCACCGTCTTTTGTGTTGATGGTATAGACAGCCTTTTGGTTTACAACTTCACTTACAAGTTTACCTTTTTCTGCCGTCTGCCAGTTCTCTTCCCAGATAACGGTCTGCCCTTGTGCATAAGCACCGAGACTCAATGTCGAAAATAATGCCGCGAGGGCAATGTGTAAAGTTTTTCTCATATTCTATATATTTTAATTGTTTAGATTGATGCAAAGGTAACAAAAAAAATACACAAAAAAATAATAACCTCAATATTTTTATGTATATTTAACCCGTTGGCAGAATTGGGGAGAAATGTATTGTTTGCAGAGTTTCGCGGTATTTTCGATGTTTTCTTTATGTCATTGGGAACGGTCTGTCACTCTCCGTACAAAAGTGAGAATGGCAGACCGCTCCTTGTTCGCGATAAGATCTGCCTCATAAACATTGCATTCAAAAAAGAATGGCATGATACATACATCAGTAATCCACAGTGTTGTAACTCCGCACGAGGCTCTTCATGGCATTTGCCACGGAGAGTATGTCCTTGGGCGAAGATACAAAAATTTCCTCTTTGTATTCCGGCTCTGACTTTATTAGTAGTAGCGCAGTTCTTTTGTCGTTACGTCGTCGGGCGACAGTCGTTGATAACAGAATATTAGTTCGCCCGTACACTCGTCAAACAACATCTCACGGTATATAATGAAAGGTCTCTTGATGGTTTCGCGTGTCAACAATGGCACAAATGTGTTGAAACTGTCCGAATAATCATTACTGCCGCCGAAACGTGTTAGCAGAATCTGCGTATCATGTTCCACCTGACCTCCTCCGGAATAGTTTATCTGCGAATTGAGCGTCAGCGTGTGGCATCCGTTTTCCTTCCACTCTTCCGTGCCAATACCTTTCGCCACCATTTGTGCAGTATTATATTGTCTGCGTATGTTTTCAACTTTCTTTTTTATGCCTTGCGCCGATGAAATCTGCGTGGCAAAGAACAAAATTGTAAAAACAAAAATAAGTTTTCTCATGGTTTTCCAAATTTTCATGTTTGTCATTCAGGATACAATTCTCATGTCTGCAAATATAATAATAAAACTCGTAACATAAAAACAAAGTTGTCAATGTTTTTTGCCAAGAACGTTATCACGGGCATAACACATGGTGCTTTATTGCATATTGTCCGTGCCCCGCATCCCTTTCTGCAATCAGTTCAGCCGATTTTGTAAAGCAAATTAGGCGGAATTGCAGACCAAAACCGCCCAATTCGGAAAGCAAAACGGGCGGAATTGAAAAACAATTCCACCAGTTCCGCATCTTATGTTTTAACCCAAATCGGTCATTAGAACCCTCAACTGATTTTGTCCGATTGTTGAGCAGATGTGCAGCCGTTTCATCGAAGGCGTAGAGGGCTGCGTCGGGATGTAATGGCTGCGCAGATGGCAGCAAGCGGGCTAAAGCAGTAGGGAAGCGTAACGGCAATGGCAAATCTGAGCAAATGCGGTATAATGACCGATTTGGGTTTAATGGCAAGAGCGAGAAAGAACGCTCTTTGCCTTTCGGTGCCTATCCCACTCTGCTTCCCGGTTTCACCTCATCGGCAACCGAAGCGAGATGCAGCGAGCCATCGGCATCTACTGCCGAGAGTATCATTCCCCTGCTCTCGATGCCCATCATCTTGCGCGGAGGGAAGTTGGCAATGAACAACACCTGCCTGCCAACGAGTTTTTCCGGCTCGTAGTATGCCGCAATGCCGCTGAGTATGGTGCGTTCCACACCGCTCCCGTCGTCTATCGCGAACTGTAGCAGTTTCTTGGATTTCTTCACTTTCTCGCATCTCAACACTTTCCCGACGCGTATGTCCATCTTCTCGAAGGTGTCGAAATCGGTGTATTCCTTTACCGGTTCCGGCTCGTATGCGGCAATCTCGTTGGCTTTCTTGGTATCTTCGAGTTTCTTTATCTGGCGTTCCACCGTCTCGTCTTCAA
Source organism: Prevotella sp. OH937_COT-195 (assembly GCF_003932845.1). Lineage (GTDB taxonomy): Bacteria > Bacteroidota > Bacteroidia > Bacteroidales > Bacteroidaceae > Prevotella. The sequence goes on along the minus strand of NZ_RQZH01000024.1, from coordinate 18,787 downwards.
TCTTCTCGAACAGCAGCGAAGGCTCTGCCAGTTGGTGTCCCGGTTCGAGCAGGTCGGCGTTTCCGAGACTTTCCCACGACAGTTTCACGTCAGATGTCTGCATGCAGTTTGAAGTCGAGTCCGTGATGTCTATATTGAGCATTCCTTGCAGTTTCTTTGACGAGAACGGCAGGAACGGTTCGAAAGCGACGGACAGGTTTGCCGTGAGTTGCAGACAGATGTTGAGCACCGTAGCCACACGCCCTTGGTCGGTTTTCCACACTTTCCACGGCTCGCATTCGGTAATGTAACGGTTGCCGAGCCTTGCGAGATTCATTGCCTCGAACTGTGCCTCGCGGAACTTGAATTGGTCGAGCATGGTTTCTATTTTCGCTTTCACGGCGGCAAGTTCTTCGAGTGCCGCCTTATCTATGTCGAGCAATTCTCCTCTCGCCGGCACCTTCCCGTCGAAATATTTCTTGGTAAGTTGCAGTGCGCGGTTCACGAAATTCCCGTATATTGCCACCAGTTCAGAGTTGTTTCGCTCCTGAAAATCTTTCCACATGAAATTGTTGTCCTTGGTTTCCGGCGCGTTGGCGGTAAGTACATACCTCAACACGTCTTGTTTGCCCGGCATCTCCGCCAAGTATTCGTGCAGCCATACCGCCCAGTTGCGACTTGTGCTTATCTTGTCGTTCTCGAGATTCAGGAACTCGTTTGCCGGCACGTTGTCCGGCATGATGTACTCTCCGTGCGCTTTCATCATAGCCGGGAAGATGAGGCAGTGGAACACGATGTTGTCTTTTCCGATGAAATGCACGAGGCGCGTATCGGGATTCTGCCACCATTTCTGCCATGTCCCCCAGCGATCCGGATTACTGTCGCACAGTTCTTTTGTGTTGGAGACATATCCTATCGGTGCATCGAACCATACATACAACACTTTACCTTCGGCTCCTTCCACCGGTACGGGTATTCCCCAGTCGAGGTCGCGCGTCATGGCACGCGGTTGCAAATCCATGTCGAGCCACGACTTGCACTGCCCGTAAACGTTCGGTCGCCATTCTTTGTGTCCTTCGAGTATCCACCGTTTGAGCCAGTCCTGATACTTGTCGAGCGGCAGATACCAGTTTTTGGTGTCTTTCAACACCGGTTCCGAACCGCTTATCGTGCTTTTGGGGTTTACAAGTTCGTTAGGCGACAAGTCTCTTCCGCATTTCTCACACTGGTCTCCGTATGCCCCTTCGCTGTGGCAGTGCGGGCATTCGCCCGTTATGTAACGGTCAGCGAGAAACTGTTGTGCCTCGTTGTCGTAGTATTGTTTTGTTGTCTCCTCCACCAATTTTCCATCTTCATAGAGTTTTCGGAAGAAATCGGAGGCAAACTCATGATGTGTCTTGCTTGTGGTGCGGCTATATACATCGAACGATATTCCGAACTCTGCGAACGAGTCTTTTATCATTTTATGATAGCGGTCAACCACGTCCTGCGGCGTTATCCCTTCTTTCCTTGCACGCATAGTTACCGGCACTCCGTGTTCGTCCGAGCCTCCTATGAACATCACTTCTTCTTTCTTCAGCCTCAGATAGCGCACATATATGTCGGCAGGCACATACACTCCGGCCAAGTGTCCGATGTGAATTCCACCGTTTGCGTATGGCAGTGCCGATGTTACCGTCGTGCGCTTGAAATTTCTTTTCTGTTCCATTCTATTCAATTATTTGGGCGCAAAGTTACGAAAATACTCCGAAAAACATGTAAGCAGGCGTTCAAAAATGAACGTATCTTCTCATCGCACCTGTCAGTTATGACATTCCCGGCAACCTTGATATTTTACCATGACCGTATTTTTGTCAACAATCTGCGGTCAAGAACAGTTTGTCACCGGGTTTCCGCAGAGCCATTCCTCCTCTATCCAGCCCGTGTGTTTTTTGTCCAATGTCCGCACTTTCACCCATCCGTTCTTTATTTTCAACGGCCTGAGTTCTTTTTCATCGCCAAACGAAAACTCCACTGCCGCCTTGCCGTCAGGCAACTTGCGCAGATATAGTTGCCTGCCGTCATAATTGCGTGTTGCCACGGCTATTGCGGAGTAATGTATGAAGCATGGGCTTTTCTCATCGTTCATTGATACTTTTTCTTGACTTTCAACATCTTCCAAGGTGTTAGGAACAATCTCCCACCAGCCGTTTCTCACGTTTCTCACACACAAGGCGTATATTCCCGTTACAAGTCTCTTTACCACCTTGCCTCCGGGGGCATTTCTTATGTTTGTGTACTGTCCTTCGGAATCTTGTATATACACGTTAAACGACTGTGCGTTTACACAAACGGCAACCATTGCCAACATCAATGCCGAAATAATTCTTTTCATTCTTAAATCGTTGTTTATTGGTTATTGATAATAATCTATATTACTTTGACATACAGGTTGTTATTTATTGCGAAATTTTTCGCAAATATAATGATTTCTTTCTAAAACAAGAAAATATGTCACATGAAATTGCGCACATGGTGTTGTTTTACACGTCTGCGACAATTCTTTCGGCAGGCATGAAAAACAAATCGCGGGAAGCCGGACATGCCGGCAACGGGAAAAGTAACGGCACGAAAAACACGGACGATGTGTCGAAATACACACATCTGTCCGTGTGAGTTCGTGGCATTTGCCTGTTTCTTTATTTCACTATTTTCTTTCCTCCCACGATGTACAGACCGCTGCCGAGTGCATTGATATCGTTGCCAAGATAACGTCCGTCGATGCTGTATATGCGGTTGCTGCCAGCATTCACAATTGGGTTGACTATGCTTATACCGTTGGTAATTTCTTTCGCAACAGTCATGTCGTCAAGGAAGAATCGGTTGTTGGTTGCAGCAAAAGAAATTTTTACCGTACCGTTGCCTGTAAGTGTCAGCGTACATTCGTTCCAAGTGTTGTTGTTGAGAGCGAAAGAGGCATCCGACAGCGTTATTCCTTGGTTGGATGAAGTTATGTTCAACGTACTATTTTCATCGCCCCAAGGTGCTGCCTTGAACTTAAATACTGCCGAACCATTAACTGTAAATTCCGGAGTTGTTGCCATTCCGCTCACCTTGCCTGTGCCGAAGCGTGCGCAACGGTCGGCACCGTACGCACTCTGTACGGTCCATGTATCGTTGTCGGGAACGAATGCCGCGTTTGCTATCCCTCCTTTCCATTTGTTGTCATTTCCTCCTGTACCTGCACATTTGTCAAAAGTCTCTTTGAAGAGTAAGTCTTCCGGTTCTTCTGCTCCCTCATTGTTATTAACAAAGTTGAACGATATGGTTCCGTCGCTACTCATCTTTATGTCTGTTATTTCAATATTCATTTTCTTCGTACCGTCGCTGTTATTGTTGTACAATTTGGCAGAAGGCAACGTGCCGTTACCGAAACTGTTTTTCGAACCATAGGGGAATGGGTCGCCGGCGAGCGAATTGGCGTTAAGATAATTGTCGGCAGGGAAGATTGTGCATCGTTGACGCGACGAACTTGAGTTTACTTTGTTTTTCTTCCATATATCCTTGTTATAGTCAATGTGCATAATCAGCAGTCCTTTGCCTTTTGCATACAAGTCCCATCCTTTCTGCTGCACGTTCTGCAAGATATAGTATTCGTCATCATGTCCGGGATTGCGCATGATGAACACCTCTCCGAAATCGTCCATCGATTTCATGTCTGTCACCGTGGTGTTGCGAGCCTTAAGTTCGGTGGGGTTTACCCAACCGCAGAACATTCTCTCGTATCCGGTATAGTTGCACGGTGTGAAACCATTGTTGTTGTAGCACCCGTAGTCCATTACCGACCATGCATTCAACCCGAAGTTTTGGTATCCCGTATCGTAGAAGTCGGGGAGTCCGAGACAATGCGTAAATTCGTGACATAATGTTCCTATGCCGTTTATTTTTCCCGATCCGTTAAGTTCCGGTCCGCAAGCGTATGTATTGATGCGCATTCCGTCTATGTTCTGAACCTTGCCCGTGGCAGAAAGTTCCCACTCGTGCGGCCATATTGTGACCGGCAGTCCGCCGTCCGCCTCGCCTTTACCTGCGTAGAGGACATAAACCTGATCCACTTCACCGTTGTCGTCCCAGTCGTAATCTTTAAAATCAACCATGTCTGCCACGAGATTGCATGCTTCTACCACCATCTCTTGTGGGCGCAGGTCATTTCCATATATGTCGTTACTGCCGTAATACGAATCGTTTCTGGAAACGGTCACCGGACCCACCACGTCGAAAGTGAGGTCGAAATTCCCGTTACTCTGCTTACTGAAATAGTCATGTACAGAGCCTACAAATGATCCTTCTGAGAAATTCTCTTCATTCGCTATTCTTTGGAAGAGTGCATTGTTGTTTTCCGTCTTGAATGTCTTATTGGCAAAGTTGACAAGTATTATGATACCTTTTTTCTTGCCGGTATATGACGTGGGAACTCCGAACTCTTTCCGTCTTTCAGCACGGCGGGCATCGCGTGCTTTCCTTCTTTCATCGGCCTTACCAATGAGTTTTGCCTTGTCGGCAACGGTAAAAATGTTAGGTGTTTCAGATTCCACAAAGACTCTGCCGTCTGCGGCCTCGTAGTAATGTCCGTACTCATCACCACGCAGTTCTGCAACCACCTGCGTTCCGTCCGTAAGTTTCAATGTGGTCTTGACTCCTTTCTTGGCGGGAATGGCCGTCGCCGTAATTGCAATAAACAACATTGCCAGCGAGTAAAATAATTTTTTCATTCTTCTATTTTAATTGTGTTTTCCTTGATGATAATTAATACTTTTGCAAAGATAACTCTTTATATTAAAATTCATTTATTATCCAAACAGAATTATGATTTAATAACATTTCATTCCGACAACGCCACCTATCGTGCAACCATTTCGCAAATAAGCAATTAGCGTTGCAAATGGTTCCCCGCACACGATACCGAACGACATTTCGATATTTACACCTTATGATAAAACTCCGACAAGGGCAGCCTGTAACGGTCGCCTCTCACTCCTCCTTTGGAACGTACGCCGCATGTAATAACCATGTTGATGCCGCAGTCGCTCGGCAAGTGCAGTATTTTCTTTACGCGCAGACTGTCGAATCCTTCCAGCGGACATGTATCATATCCCTGCTCGCTCATTGCCAACATGAAAGTTTGCGCGACAAGTGCACAACTCTTGTGTACGACAACGCGCATGTCATGTTCCGAAATCTGACGTTTCACGGGGCGGAACATGCCTTTTGTCTGAATTACCAGTTTTCGATACATGCCGTACAAGCCGAAGAACCGCTTATAATTGTACGGCATCAATCTTGCATAATAATCTTCCTGCATGGCTATGCGATGTGCCTTACGCTCCTCCGGACTGTTAAGGTTTATCTCCTCTATATTTGCTTTGAGTACTGCATCGGCATGACTTTTCCATCTGTCTTGCCGCGTAACGAACACCACTATTTGCGGTGCAGTCTTTGCCGAACCTTGTCCGAGACATGCCGTTGCCAACTGCTTCAACACCTCCGGGTTGGTTACGTGGTAGCATTCCCAAAGTTGCATGTTGGAACTCGTGGGTGCCAACGTGGCAAGACGTATGCACTCTTTTACTTTTTCTTCGTCAACAAACTTTGTCGCATCGTATTTCCTAACGGCGCGTCTATGCTCCAATATCTCTCGCAATGACATAAATTCCTCCTAATTTCTATTTTAAAAAATGTTTATTTACACAAAGTTGTCATGCAAAGATATGTTTTTCCTGATAATAAATACAAAATATTATGTTAATAAATATAACAGACACAACGTTTGAAACATGATTTACAAAATGTACTTTGAGACACCATTGATTAAAATCACAATTTTTAGGTATTGTTGCATTCTATGTTTCTTTCTACTTTTGCAGCAGTAAAATTTTTCATCTTATGATAAGAAATAAACACCAAATACGACATGGGCATAAACTCCCATTGTGTAAAACGCACCGTTCCAACGAAGAATGGTGCGTTTTTTTTATGAACGAAAAAGGACGTTGTTCATTATTGATAAATCTCACTTTATATGCAGACATTGAAAGATGACATAAGACAACGCATTCTCATGATTGCTCGCGAGGAGTTCATCACTCACGGCGTAAGATGCACCTCAGTTCGCATGATAGCGGGCAAGGCGGGTATTGCCGTGGGCAACGTGTATAACTATTTCGGCAGCAAGGACGAATTGTTCCGCGAAGTACTTCGTCCGCTCATCAATACACTCGACCGTTATATACAATCGCATAATTCGGAAAGGCATCTGAGACTCGATGTGTTCAATTCAAAAAAAATCCAGGACGAATACATCATTGCAATGAATACGCTAGTAAAGAACTTCCGCCCCGAACTACGGTTGCTGTTGTTCAATGCCGAAGGAACATCACTTGCCGGATATAAAGACAGAATTATCGAGCATCAAACAAGAACAGGCATAGAATACCTGCGACTTATAAAGGAGCGTTATCCGCACATAAACATTGACATTTCTCCTTTCTTCCTACACATTGTCAGTTCCACTTGGACGAGCGTTCTTTCCGAACTTGTGGAACACGAGGAATATGATGATAGGGAAATGGTTCGTGCACTAAAACAATATGCGGCTTATAGCATGGCGGGCTGGAAAGAACTAATAAAACCGTAAAAACTATTTTAAATATATAAGGATATGATAAAAACTCTCAAACGTTTAGGAACTTACATGGGAGAACGCAGGCTGCTGCTGCCCTGTTCCATGGTACTTTCGGCAGTAAACGGGTTGCTGTCGCTCGTTCCATTTGTTCTTTTATGGCTTGTGGTGCGCACATTGCTCACAGAGGAAAACAATTTTGCAGACACACCCGTATGGAACTATGCCCTTGCGGCATTCGTGGTATCCGTAGTAAACGTGCTGCTCTATTTCGCAGCCCTTATGCTCTCACACCTTGCCGCTTTCCGTGTAGAAACCAACATGCGTCGCAGTGCGATGGAACGGCTAATGCGTGTGCCGCCGGGATTCTTCGACACGCATAACACGGGACAGATGCGCAAAATCATAGACGAAGATTCCGGACAGACACACACTTTCGTGGCACATATACTGCCCGATGCGGCCGGAAGCATTGTCGCTCCGATTGGAGTAATCATTCTCCTGCTCGCAGTAAACTGGCAGTTGGGCATTGCCTCGATGGTGCCGATTGTATGTGCTTTCGGCATCATGGGATATATGATGAATCCGAAAAACAACCATTTCCAACGAATGTATCTTGACGCACAGGAGAAAATGAGTTCCGAGGCAGTGGAATATGTACGAGGCATCCCCGTGGTAAAAGTCTTTCAACAAACGGTGTTCTCGTTCAAGCGTTTTTATGACAGCATTATCAACTACCGCGACCTTGTAATAAGATTCACCCTTCTGTGGCGCAAACCGATGTCTGCATACACCGTCGCCATTAATGCTTTCGCTTTCTTTCTCGTGCCGACAGGTATTATACTGTTGGAACACGGCGGACAAACGGCAGGCATCATTGCCGATATTATTCTTTATGTGCTGATTGCACCGATTATCTCTGCAAATGTAATGAAAGCGATGCATCTCAGTCAGAACCTGTTTCTTGCGAACGAAGCGGTGGAACGATTAGAAAAACTCACTTGTGTGCCGCCGCTTCCGGACTGCGATACACCGGAGAGAATAAAGGCATTCGACATACGTCTTAATGATGTTTCGTTCCGGTACGAGGGAGCGGAAAAAGATGCCGTAAGCCACATAAATCTTACCATTTCCGAAGGAAAGACGGTGGCACTTGTGGGAGCCTCCGGCAGCGGAAAAACCACCATCGCAAGACTAATTCCCCGTTTTTGGGACGTAAGGGAAGGCTGCGTGAGCATCGGCGGAACAGACGTGAGACAGACAGACAAGGAGGAACTGATGCGTAATGTGTCATTCGTTTTTCAGAATACCCGACTGTTCAAGACCTCTGTCTTGGAAAACATACGTTACGGCAGTCCCGAAGCAACTATCGAAGAGGTGAATCGTGCCATAGATTTGTCACAGAGCCGTGAGATTATCGACCGGCTGCCACTGGGATTGGACACCATAATCGGTGCGGAAGGCACTTACCTGTCCGGCGGCGAACAACAACGCATTGTCCTTGCCCGCGCCATTCTTAAAGATGCTCCAATCGTACTGCTTGACGAAGCAACTGCCTTTGCCGACCCCGAAAACGAACATCTCATCCGTGAAGCCCTCGCGCATCTCACTCACGGCAAGACCGTATTGATGATAGCCCATAGACTGACAACCGTGCGGAATGCCGACAACATCGTGGTGGTGGAGAACGGCAGGATTGCCGAACAGGGTACCCACGATGAACTGATGATACGGAAGAATATATATTATAATATGTGGAACGAATACCAAAAATCGGTAACATGGAAACTGTAAACATTAAAAAACACATACGACAATGACAAGATACTTTCAAAACCGTTTCGCCCTGTCGGAAAAAGGGGCAAAGGATCTGCGGCGAGGAATAGTTTTCTCAACGCTGCTCAACCTTGCGTTAATGCTGCCACCCACTTATTTGTTCTTATTCCTAATGGAATACATCGGCACGCAGCCGCAAATGCAGCCGCATACGTTGTGGTTCTATCTGTTGTTGGCAACAGGATTGGCGGTGGTGATGTTTATTATATGCCGATGGCAGTACGACAGCACCTACACAGCCATATACACCGAAAGTGCGCAACGTCGCATTGGCATAGCGGAGAAACTGCGCCGACTGCCACTGGCATTTTTCGGCGAACGCAACCTTTCCGACCTCACCTCTACCGTAATGGAAGACTGCACGCAACTGGAACATATTTTCTCGCATGCCGTTCCGCAGATATTCGCTTCCGCGTTGAGCATAATCCTCATTGCCGCAGGACTATTCAGTTACGATTGGCGATTGGCTTCCGCTCTCTTCTGGGTAGTACCGCTTGGCGTGGCTACGCTGCTGTTATCGAGACATAAACTCGCCAAAGCTTTCGTACACCTATACCATGTAAAGCGAGGTGTTACCGAACAAATACAGGAAGGACTCGAATGTGTACAGGAAATAAAGTCGTACAGCGGCGAGCAGGAATATTGCCACAGTTTCGACCAACGTCTGAAAAACTACGAAAAAGATTTGCTTGACCACGAATTGGTGGCAGGCGTACTCGTCAATCTTTCTGCCGTGTTGTTGAAATTGGGCATGCCGTCGGTTATTCTCGTGGGAGCATGGCTGCTGCAGTACGGCGATGTGTCGGTGTTTACCTATCTGGCATTTCTTATAGCCTCGGCAATGGTTTATAACCCCATTCATGAAGTGTGCAACAATCTTGCCATACTCGCCTTTCTCGACGTGCGCATCAACCGCGTGAAGGAAATCAATGCGATGCCGGCGCAAGAGGGGGACAAGGAAGTGCAGATAAACGGATACGACATTGAGTTCCGCAACGTAAGTTTCGCATACGAAAGCGAAAAGCAGATATTGCAAAACGTTTCTTTCAAAGCCCGTCAGGGAGAGGTGACCGCCCTCGTGGGACCGTCGGGTGGCGGAAAGAGTACTGCCACCAAACTCGCCGCACGTTTTTGGGACATCAATGGCGGACAGATATTGGTAGGCGGAAAAGACATTTCAGGGATTGATCCCGAAACGTTGCTTAAAAACTATGCCATTGTATTTCAAGATGTACTGCTTTTCAACGCCTCCGTTGCCGACAACATCCGCATAGGCAAGCGCGATGCCACCGACGAGGAAGTGCGCCGTGTGGCACGATTGGCACAATGCGACGATTTCATCAATCGCATGCCGAACGGTTACGACACGATAATAGGCGAAAACGGAGAAACGCTTTCGGGAGGCGAGCGTCAGCGCATCTCCATTGCCCGCGCTCTTCTGAAGAATGCTCCAATAATACTCTTGGACGAAGCCACCGCAAGCCTTGATGCCGAGAACGAAACAAAGATACAAGCCGGTATCTCCGAACTGGTGCGCGACAAGACCGTCATAATCATTGCCCACCGCATGCGAACCGTACGCAATGCCGACCATATAGTGGTTCTTAACGGAGGAATGGTAAGCGAACAGGGTACGCCCGACGAACTGATGGCAAAGAACGGCGAGTTCGCACGAATGGTGAAACTTCAACAAGAAAACAGCGATAAATAACAATAAAAAGAAATATAACAAAAATGAAAATCGTAAAAATCAACAGTAAATTCAAGCAGTTTGCAGACTGGATTCTATGCCACCGTCTTGTGGTAGCAGGGATATTTGCAGTTCTCATTGCCTTCTCATTCGCAGGCACGAAACGCATTATTATGAAAACATCGTTCGACGACTATTTTGTTAGCGACGACCCGATGCTTCTCAAAACTAACGAGTTCAAGTCCATATTCGGCAACGACTACTATGTGGCGGTACTTGTAAAGAACAAAGACATATTCTCCAAACGCAGCCTCACGCTCATCCGGGAACTCAGCAACGAACTGAAAGACAGTCTGTCGTATGCCGAGAAAGTAACGTCGCTGACCGACATCGAGTTTGCCGTGGGTACGGAAGAGGGCATGACAATAGAGCAGATTGTGCCTGACGAGATACCTTCGGACAATGCATCACTTGGTGAAATCCGACGGAAAGCATACAGCAAGCCGTATCTGGCAAAGAAAATGGTGTCGCAAGACGGTACCATGACGTGGATTATGGTAAAACTGCGCCCATTCCCCGAAGACAGTGTCTGGAAGAAAACAAGCAACATCGCTCCCGACATGATTACCGGAAAGGAGGCAGGACACATCATCGGCAAGGCAAAATATGCCGAACTGTCACCCAACGCAGCGGGAATGCCGTATCTGGCTTATGAGAAATTCGTTTATCTCAAAGGCGAGTTGGGACGGCTGTTCTTGTTCGCTTTCATAGTATCCATCATCGTGATGCTCGTGGTGACACGCTCGCCGCGCGGTGTTATCGCTCCGCTGCTCACCTCTGTTTTCGGACTTCTCATAGGCTTCGGAATAATCGGCTGGACAGGCCTTTACATCGACATGAGTACTGCAATGATTGCCGTGATTCTTACCTTTGCCTGCTCCATAGCCTACAACATTCACTTGTATAATTTCTTTAAAACGCAGTTTGTCGAAACCGGAAAGCGAAAAGCATCCATCAGAGAAGCCGTGGGCGAAACGGGTTGGGGTGTATTGCTGTCGGGACTTACCACCATTGCAGCCATGATGACTTTTCTATCCATGAAAATAGTCCCGATGAAAGCCATCGGCATCAACACCTCACTGTGCCTGCTTGCCGTGCTGCTTACCTGTCTGCTCATCACACCCATCGTATTGTCGTTCGGCAAAGATCGCAAACCTTATGCCGACATGTCCAAAAGTTTCGAGGGATACATCGGCAAACGCTTCGAACGGTCCGGCAGTTTCATAATGCGCAATCATCGCTCTGTCATCGCCTCATCGGTAGTGCTGACCGTATTCTGCGGCATAGGACTTTTCTTCATAGAGCCGGCGTTCGACATAGAGAAGACCATGGGGCGGAAGATTCCTTATGTTAAGAATTTCCTCGACCTATGTGAGACCGAACTCGGATCGATGTATGCCTACGACCTTATGATAACACTGCCGCATGAGAATGATGCCAAGAAACCGGAGAACTTGCAGAAACTCGACCGTCTGTCGGAGATTGCCGGAGGGTACAAACTGACAAAACGCCACAATTCCATCACCGACATAATAAAAGACATGAACTGCACGCTAAACGGAAACGAGCGGCAATTCTATCGTATTCCCGATAATTCCGACATGGTGGCACAGCTACTGCTGCTCTACGAGAATGCCGGAGGAACGGAGTCGGAATACTGGATGGACTACGACTACAAGCGGCTGCGACTGCAACTGGAACTGGACAATTACAACTCCAATCAGGCAGAGAAGGAAATGAACATGCTGCAGGAAGAGGCACGCAGGCTCTTTCCCGGCGCACACGTTTCGGTGGTGGGCAACATTCCGCAGTTTACAGTGATGCAACAGTATGTCGAACGCGGACAGATGTGGTCGATGTTGTTGTCGGTATTAGTAATAGGCGTTATCCTCGTGCTCATCTTCGGCAATTGGAAAGTGGGACTCGTAGGCATGATACCGAACATTGCACCCGCCATAATCGTTGGGGGCATGATGGGATGGTTGGACTATCCGCTCGACATGATGACCGCCTCGCTCATACCTATGGTATTGGGTATTGCAGTCGATGACACCATTCACTTCATCAACCACAGCCATGTGGCATACGACAGATGCAACAACTACGACGAAGCCATAAACAGAACCTTCCGTACCGAAGGACTCGCCATCGTAATGTCCACGACAATCATTTCGGCAACCTTTGCCGGTTTCATCTTCTCCGATGCCACACAGATGTGCAACTGGGGATTTCTCGCCGTGGCAGGCATGGTGTCGGCGTTGCTGGCAGACCTGTTTCTCACGCCGATCCTCTTCAAATACCTGCGTGTATTCGGAAAAGACCAAAAGACTTCCTAAGGAACGACAAGAGGACTTCCCAAGGAACAACAAAAACCAGAATATAACAATCATAAATATCATACAACGAAATGAAAACAAGACATTTTACATTATCGCTCATCGCCATACTGGCGGTTTGTAGCGCACAGGCAGCAGGGCTGTCGGGCAGAGACATCATGCAGAAAGTGAAAAACCGTGCCGACGGCGACACACGCTATGCCACCATCGAAATGACACTCATCCAGAAAAGCGGGCACAAGCGCGTGCGAAAGCTCGAATCGTGGGCAATAGACGAAGGAAAGGATACGAAGAAAATCATGTTCTTTACCTATCCCGGCGATGTAAAGGGAACCGGATTTCTCACTTGGGACTATGACAATCCTAACAAGACAGACGACAAGTGGCTGTACCTCCCTGCAATGAAAAAGACAAGGCGAATCAGCGGAAAATCGTCAAAGACCGATTATTTCATGGGCAGCGACTTTACATACAATGACATGAGCACAAGAAGCGTGGACGAGGAGAAACACCAATTTCTGCGAGAGGAAACGCTGGGCAGTCACAAATGTTGGGTGGTGCAGTCTGTACCCAACGACAAAGACGAAATTTATGCACGGCGAGTAACATGGATTAGGCAGGACTACCTCATGGCTGTAAAGGTGGAATACTACGACAAACTGAACAAACTGCATCGTCAACTCACAATCTCAAACATAGAGAAAGTACAGGGATTTTGGACCATGCACCTAATGCAGATGATAAATGTACAGACCGGGCATAAAACCATCATTCGCATGAATAATCAGAAATTCAATGTGAAAGTTTCACCCAATCTGTTCACCGTTTCGAAATTGGAGAAAGGACTATGATATGAAAATACTGCGATTATGGATTCTTTTGCTTGTGCCGATGCTCTCGGTACAAGCAAAAGCCCGAATTGACACATTGTCGGTAGAGAATATTTCGACAGAATCGGAATATACTCCGTTGGAAGAAGTCGAGGATATTGACGACAACGCTTTGCAAGTGCAGGCAAAAGGTTTCCTTGACACTTACCATGCCGTAAGAACCGAGGGGAAAACCGATTGGATGGCTTCAAGAACCCGTGCACGGGGAGAAGTGAAGATTGAAAAAGGCACGGCATCTCTTTTTCTGTCCGTGAACGCCACCTACAACGGAATATTGAAAGAACGTACCGGAGTGGAACTGCGCGAGGCTTATCTGTCCTACGCAAAGGGGAATTTCGATCTGCGCGTGGGACGACAGATTATCGTATGGGGTGTGGCAGACGCAATACGCGTTACCGACCGCGTGTCGCCGTTTGACTATACCGAGTTTCTTGCACAAGACTATGACGACATACGCATTCCGGTAAATGCACTGCGTGCGAAGTACACATTGCATTCGGTAACTTTCGAGGCTGTGTGCAATCCCGTGGTTGACTTTTTTGTTCTGCCTACAAACGAACGCAATCCGTGGGCTGTTCGGTTACCGTACGTATCACTTCCATATACCATTGACTTGGAAAGCGGCAAACCGGAAAAGAGATTCGGGAATATGGAGTTCGGCGGAAAAATAACTGTAAATCTCAGAGGGATAGACTTCTCTGTGAGTGCCTTGCGAACATGGAACAAAATGCCTGCTCTTTGTTTGCTTTTGTCGGAAGACGGGCAGTCGCTGCAAGTAAACGGAAAATATCGTCGTATGACGATGCTGGGTGCCGACTGTTCGTTGCCCATCGGTCAGTTTGTCTTTCGTGGCGAAATCGCAGGCTGTATCGGAGAAGCGCAGGGAGGTGGTTTGGGACAAGATGTGGCACGGCGCAACACTCTCAACGCCCTCGTGGGTATGGATTGGTATCCATCCAACGACTGGAATGTCAGCATGCAGTATTGCCATAAATACACATCGGGCAACATCGATGGTCTCTCCGTACGTCGCAATGCCGGACTTGCCACGGCAAGAATTTCGAAAGAACTGCTGCGAAACACGTTGAAACTTTCCACCTTCGCATATATAGATGTGACAAACGGTGGTGTCTTCAACCGCTTTTCGGCTTCATATTCCCTTAACGACCAGATAGAACTCACCGCAGGACACGACTTTTTCCATGCCGACAAAGGAGTGTTTGCCATGTACGGGGAAAATTCCGAAGCATGGATAAAAATGAAATATAGTTTTTAATATTACATGAGTTCGCCATAAGAAAAGTGCTTAAAAAGTTGTAGTAGTGAAACGTTTTTTCGCAACTTTATATCTATAAATACGCGAGTTCGGGATCAAAACTCATCATGAAATTTGGTAATATGCGGAAACCGTTGCATCTTTATGGTGTTCAAAATCAATAAAATACAAACAAAATCCGCCATTATTACCGAGTACAAAGTTTTTCACTTCGTTCAAGGACACTCCGGAAATCTTCTGTATTATCGATGAATTTAACAAGAATTTTAATGCCGAACTCGATAAAAAGAAGAGAAAAACCAAGAAAGTTTATGAATAATTTGCGAAAATAAAAAGATTTGTATATATTTGTGAGGTACATTAATAAATTCGAGAAAATAATAGATTTACCTAATAATTTAAAGTTTAATTTTAACACCATACTTCAAGAAAGGAGAAGAATCCGTTATGGGGTAACTTTTAATTGTTAACTTAAAATTAATGTCATCATGAAGAAATCTTTTATACTTCTAATACTTGCTTTTGTGTACAGTTTAAGCATGCAGGCACAAGGCTGTGAGACTGATATCGCAAAGACGTTGTCCCAAGATGAAATAATTCTATCCTTTTACAAGGATGAAGCAGGGAAAGTTTCAGATATTCTCACAAGTGGAAATATAAAATTAAATTCCTACGAGGGATATGTCAGAACATTGACAGCCGACCAATACGAGTACGACCCGTTGTACTGCAGGTGCACAGAACCAAATGAATTACGGTAAATATCATGTTGGCAGTGCAAAGAAAGAAATGCGAATCAATGTTTCCAATTTGTCACCGGACATTTACATTGTCACTGTGATGGAAAGAAACGGAAATACTAAGGAAACCGCAAAGTTCGTGAAAGAGTAATTTATATCAAAGGGAAGCGTATTTGATGTACGCTTCCCTCATTTTTCAAATAATAAGACAGAATAAATATGAGACTAAAAATTTACTTGGGGCTTTTATTGATTACATGTACAAGCGTCATCTATGGGCAGGAATATCATGTGGATACTCCGGGAACGTTGAAGGATGTCATAGGGGAAAATGCCAACCAACTTAAGAGCATAAAGGTTACAGGTACGCTCAACAACAAAGATATCAAATTCCTTCATCGCTTGTGTTGGCCCGATCCTAAACTGGATAAGAAAACATTAATCAAAAAAATAAAGGAAGATGATGAAGGAATGGAAGATGACCCACGAACCAATCTGCGCCACTTGGATTTAGAAGATGCCCGAGTGGAAGGCGACACCCTGATAAACGATGCGTTCCACGGAACTTACCTGATAAGCCTTAAATTACCCAAAACTCTAAAGAAAATAGGTAGCAAGGCATTAAATTTTAATGTTGTACTAAAAGAGTTGGTTATTCCTGAAAACGTAACAGAAATAGGTGAAAGTGCAATTGCTTGGTGCTATAAACTTGAAAAAGTAAGACTACCTGATAATCTTGAAATTCTTAACGATTATTTGTTTACGAATTGCGTCAATCTGAAAGAGGTTAATATACCTTCTAAATTGCGTGAATTGCACAATTGTGTATTTTATGGCTGCACCAAGATCAATCCTGCGGTTGCCATATTACCCGAAACCGTTGAAGTCTTGGATGGGTCAGCGTATTATGGAATCAACACCATAGAAGAAGTGGTTGTACCAAAAAATGTAAGAGTGCTCAAAGAAACTTATTCCTCTGTCGCAGGATTGCGAAAAGCTACCATCTTAACAGACAAACTGACGGAAATAGGTGATATGGCCTTTCATTGGTGCAGTGCATTGGAGGAAGTAAATATTCCCGATAATATAACCCGAATAGGTAATGGAGCTTTTTTCCTCACCAAGTTAAAAAAAATAGACATTCCTTCCACCGTTACTTACATAGGAATAACATCATTCTGTTCAGCCCCTTTGGATTCTATTGATATACCGGCGGGCGTGACTTTTATAGGAAGAGAAGCATTTTGGAACAATTCTAAGTTGCGGAAGGTGTATGCACGTCCAATAATTCCCCCTAAAACCAATGCAAAGACAGACGTATTCGCACATATGCCTTTCGAGTCGTCTGTAAACAATGCAGTTCTTTATGTTCCCAAGGGCTCGGCAGAGGCTTACCGTCAGTCAGAAGTGTTCAAAGATTTCCCGGACATTGTTGAGTTGGAGGAATGGCAATGGCCTTCTTCAATCATCACACCTGATGTGCCAACTACAGCATATAAAGTATATGGTAGCAACGGAATGCTGTGTATTGATGCCACGGGCAACGGAAACTACGAGTCCGTATCGGTAAACATTTACAATATAAGTGGAACTACGGTATGGAAAGGAAAAATGACAAGCCATGCTGAAATCCCATTGCCAACAGGGTTTTATTTGGCGCAAGTGGGAAAGAATACTTATAAAGTGTCTCTGTAAAAATAAAAACAAGCGTAATGGCCATTTGGTAGGCTGAAACCTATCGAATGTTCATTATTTAGTCGTCCCTTGAAAACTATATTTCTGCACGAAATTTGTAAAATCGAAGTTCACGCTGAAATATAGTTTTCAAGGGACGACTAATTCCCTGATTTTTAATGTGAACCAACCTGAACTTGAACCGGAGCCCTCCGGATTATGAGTTTGTCGCTATAACAACTGAACTACAAGTCCGGCAAAAACAGCATGATACTGTAATGCGAGTGTCAAGGTAAGTGTTTTTTAAGTAAGATGCAAATAAAACGTGAATTTTATTTTTGTTGTTTCGTTTTTTGTTCTTTAAAGACTAAATCATTGGGGGAGGTCATGCGGTCTCATGATTAGTTTCAACTATAAGTTTCAATTGTCAATATCGAACATTACATACATTCCATTGCCTTCCCAAAGGTCAAACTTCTGCACGAGTTTTGCCCCGTTGTATATTGCCAAGAGATTCATTACTATATCGTTTACAGATTTAAAGGCATGTTGTTTTTCAAGGTCTTTCGGATGGAAACAATATACACGATTGCTGTTATCAAATTCAATTCGTATGTGATGGTCTGCTCCGCGGTAGTTCAACGTGAGATATAACGCGTTTGGCTGTATGTAGAACAAAATGTCTGTGTAGTTAGTTTCGTAATTGATATGATACTTGGCAGAGAGATCCATATCCGGCAATGATGCAAGAGCCTTGCTTAGGTCGGCATCAGCATCCACAATGTTCGACAATATGCTTATGGGAAATTTATGCATCGCTATCGATCTTAAATCGTAGTCACCGACAGTCATTATGACATTTTCTATTTTCTTTTCCGCTCTTGTTCACCTTACCGTTTTCACCGGTCGTATAACCGGATTCTGCATTGGTGTAATATATAATATATTTACCTTTATATTCACCCTTTATGGTATTTCCGAAATCCTCTTTCTGTTTTGTTGTAAGTTTTTTCTCAACATGGTATCCGTTATTGAAACAAGATGAGAATGCCAATGTCATAATTCCCACCACCATTATTCTCGGCAAACTAATATTTTTCATATTCATATAAAATTTGTTTTTTAAATAACGCTTTTTTATATGATATTATTGCGCGTGTATTTAATAATTATATACGCGAGTTCGGGATAAGAATTCATCATAAAATTTGGTAATCATAGCGGATTTTGTTTGTATTTTATTGATTTATACGCCAGTTCGGGATAATCCGTTTCTAAAAAAGTTGCAATTGCCTTGTATTCTCCACATATACCGGTAGTACATTCGGTTCGTTGTCAAAGAAGCAATACGCCGCCGGCGCCGAGCATAGATTCATGATGAAGTTATGTATGGAGCGATGCCTTGAATGCACAAGTTCAGCCTTGTTCTTCAACAGCTCGTTTATGCACTCTATGATGTATCTCTTCCTGAGCATTATCTTATCCCATATGGGCATGAGTTTGTTCTTCATCTTGGCCTTAAGCCCATGCACAAGGTGAATCCCCCTGTCAAAGAGACTCTCAAATAATTCCTGCTTGATGTATCCCCTGTCGGCAAACACTTTTCCGTATGGCACTTTTGTAAAAACAGACCATACTCTCTTATCCC
>NZ_RQZH01000225.1 GCF_003932845.1 Prevotella sp. OH937_COT-195 | reverse complement strand
CTGCCGCCGGGTTATTAATATGTTTCCCGGTCATCCTTTGGGTTTGTTCCAACGTCTTTTGTATGGTATGACCATCGTATTCATTCCTGAAAGAGAATGCACCAAGAATAAGTCCCGACCATGAGCGAAGAATGGACACCTTATTGCCAAACTCGTATTTCTTGTGTTCCTTGCCTTTGCCGATACATTGTACTTCGGGTT
>NZ_RQZH01000224.1 GCF_003932845.1 Prevotella sp. OH937_COT-195 | reverse complement strand
CATTGGTTCTACAATATAAGGGAGAAAAGGCATCTTCAAATCTGCGCCAATTGATTTTATTGGCAAGTTTGTAAAGAGGATGATTGTGATCGAGCATACCCTCTAAGGAAGAGAATAATGATAGTTGGTTGGAGGTTCTTTTTAACATGAAATTCTGCAAGTTTTATACTGTAAAGGTACAAAAACTTGCAGAAACAGACAAATAAATA
>NZ_RQZH01000223.1 GCF_003932845.1 Prevotella sp. OH937_COT-195 | reverse complement strand
TTTGGTCAGGGAACTTGACCGCAACCTTCCCGACAAGAAAGGTTATGAAAAGATGTTTGGACTCTTCCATAAGATCCTTTCTCAAAAACGTAACAGCCACGATAAGATATATTCCCTTCACTAACCCGAAGTACAATGTATCGGCAAAGGCAAGGAACACAAGAAATACGAGTTTGGCAATAAGGTGTCCATTCTTCGCTCATGGTCGGGACTTATTCTT
>NZ_RQZH01000222.1 GCF_003932845.1 Prevotella sp. OH937_COT-195 | reverse complement strand
AGAATATGTATCAGCGAAGTACACAGGTACGCCTAAGTATTTGGTGATGTCCTTATGTGCCGCAAATTCAGGTCCATTATCAGTGGTAATGGTCTTCATGCAGTCTTTGTATGGCAGCAGCAGTTTTCTAACCACCTTTGCCGGAGGCTTTGACCGCTTCCCAAATGGCAGTTTCCGCATAAGCAACATATTGGTGGATTTCTCCACCGGTGTGAGTATGGCGTGCCGGGCAGGATCGA
>NZ_RQZH01000221.1 GCF_003932845.1 Prevotella sp. OH937_COT-195 | reverse complement strand
GAAGAAATTCCAATTGACCGCAGAAATACTGATAATAGGCATTTTCGCTCCACTGTAAAACGACGCTTTCGTCGGAAACATTACGCAAGTGTTTCAGAATTAAAAGACCGCACATCAAGCGAACGGGATGGGCAGGGCGGCCATTGGTTCTACAATATAAGGGAGAAAAGGCATCTTCAAATCTGCGCCAATTGATTTTATTGGCAAGTTTGTAAAGAGGATGATTGTGATCGAGCATA
>NZ_RQZH01000023.1 GCF_003932845.1 Prevotella sp. OH937_COT-195 | reverse complement strand
CTCATGATGAAATTGTTGACCGACCTGTGCCTTGAGTGTACCAGTTGTGCGGTATTCTTGAGCATGTCATTGATGGTCTCGATGATGCACCTTCTTCTCAGCATCACCTTGTCCCACATGGGCATGAGCCTGTTCTTCATGTTCGTTCTGATGCCCGTGACCAGATGTATTCCATCCTCAAAGAGCATGTCGAAGAGCCTTGGTGATATGTATCCCCTGTCTGCAAAGAGCTTTCCGTAGAGCTTCTTTGCCAGTACAGCCCATACTTTGGGATCCCTGTCATCGACGTTGGCTCCTGTGAAACAGAACGTGATGATCTCTCCCCTGTCGTTGCAGACCGGATGCAGCTTGAAGCCGTGACACCATCCCATCGTTCCTTTCCCGTCGGTAGCCGGGCCTTTGAAGACCTTGTTGGCATAACGTCTGAGATTATGGCAGACCGGAACCATTGCAGAGTCCGCGAAGCTGATGCCTGTACAGCGCCCGAAGGCAGAGAGGTTCAGGAAGAACATCATCCGGAAGAACACGCGGCTCTCGAGTTCCACGAAGCGGTTGTAGGATACGGCATGGGGGAAGGATGTTTTCATGTGCTCCCTGATGAAGAAGAGGTAGTAATGCTTGAAATTGCGGAACGAGCCGAACTGGAACACTATCAAGATGGTCATAATCTCACTGTCGGAGAGGGATGCCTTTCGGAAGCGGCGCGCCTTACCATTAGAGGACATCAGAGACCTTTTATCCATCTGCTTATCAAATTCTTTGCAAAATTCATCCACGGCACAGAAAATTTCCGTAATTTTGTAGTCGGTAATCTGCGGAAATTATTGTATCTTTATAGTCTTCAAAACCAATAAAATACAAACAAAATCCGCTATGATTACCTAGGACAAAGTTTTTCACTTCGTTAAAGGAAACTCCTGACATTTTCTGTTTTATCAATTAATTTAACAAGAATTTTAATGCCGAACTCGCGTAGTTATTACATCTTGAACGACGTGATAAATCGAACGGCAAACCAATTCCGCCGATTTTGCATCGCAATTTCGGCGGAATTACTTTATAAAATCGGTGAAATTGTTGCACGAAAGGATACCAAATTCGGACAAGTTAAAATTTAAGCATATTGCAAAAAGACATTGATCAATGTTGTTGTCGGATAAAAAATGCTTTCATGCGTGTCAAAATCTTATTGCTATGCTTTATTTATCATCAAAATGTTGAAATGTAAACCTTTAAACAAGTATGTGGTAAATGTTACATCGCAAACAGAATTTATGGTGTATTTTTCTTATTGTCTTATCCCCGAAACGGTGTAATGTAATGTCTGATCGCTGTAAATACATGACTTTGTTTTTCCCTGCCGATGAGAAATAAAGCGAGTGTTTGTTTGCTACTAATAAATTTTATCGTTATTTTTGCAAACGGAAAAACATACGGCAGGACTTCCAAATGTTAAGTAGGAAGTGTTGCTGACAAAACAACTTAATTCTGATGATATGAAAAAGATAGTCGTATTGACGGGTGCGGGAATGTCGGTGGAAAGCGGATTGAGTACTTTCCGTGCCGACGACGGACTATGGGAGAACAATCCGGTGTCTCGTGTGGCCACCCACGAGGCATGGGAGAGCGACCCTGAATATGTGAATGCTTTTTATAACATGCTGCGAACGAAATACAACGGTGTCAGTCCCAATAACGGACATCTGCTCGTGGCAAGGCTCGAGGAGAAATATGATGTGACGGTAGTTACGCAGAATGTGGATAATCTTCACGAGGCGGCGGGCAGCACAAAGGTAATTCATCTGCATGGCGAACTTATGAAAGCATGCTCGAGCCGCGATGTGGAAGACACCCGATGCCATGTGCAGCTTGGCGGAGAACGATTGGAGATAAAGCCCGGCGAACTTGCCGCCGACGGTTCGCTGCTACGTCCTTACATAGTGTTTTTCGGCGAGGCGGTACCCAACATCAGTGTGGCTGCAGATTGTGTTGCCGATGCCGACATCGTGATAATAATAGGCACATCGATGGTGGTGTATCCTGCTGCCGGTCTTGTGCGCTACGCACGTAACGGCGTTCCGGTCTATCTGATAGACCCCAACGATGTAATCGGAAACGGGAAAAGTTCCGTCACCCATATTAAGAAAGGTGCATCGGCAGGAATGGAACAACTTTTTGCAGAATTGATGTAATAAAAAGAAACGATAACAAAATAAAAACCATGAACGAAAAAGAAAAAACACAACTTCCCGATAATGCTTTCCGGGAACTGAAAGAGGGTGAAGAGTACACACCGGTTATGAACCCTGACCGACAATATCCGGAGGTAAACGCGTGGAGCGTGACGTGGGGCATAGTGATGGCGGTATTATTCTCGGCAGCCGCAGCATATCTCGGACTTAAGGTAGGACAGGTGTTCGAGGCGGCAATACCCATCGCAATCATTGCCGTGGGCGTGAGTACGGCGGCCAAACGCAAGCAAGGTTTGGGCGAGAATGTCATCATTCAGAGCATCGGGGCATGCTCGGGAGCGGTAGTGGCCGGTGCAATATTCACGCTGCCTGCCATTTATATCTTGCAGGCCAAGTACGGAGACGCTATGAGTGCATCGTTCTTCAAGGTGTTCTTTGCTTCGCTCCTCGGTGGAATTTTGGGAATATTGTTCCTCATACCGTTCCGCAAATACTTCGTTAAAGACATGCACGGAAAATATCCTTTCCCCGAAGCCACGGCGACAACGCAGGTTCTCGTGAGCGGAGAGAAAGGCGGTTCGCAAGCCAAGCCGTTGCTTCTTGCGGGCATCATCGGCGGTCTTTACGACTTCATCGTAAGCACTTTCGGCTGGTGGAACGAGAATTTCACCACCCGTGTCATGGGCTTTGGCGAGACGTTGGCAGACAAGGCAAAACTCGTTTTCAAGGTCAACACCGGCGCGGCAGTACTCGGATTGGGTTTCATCATCGGTCTTAAATACTCGTTTATAATATGTCTCGGCTCGCTGGCAGTGTGGTGGATCATTGTACCGGGCATGGCACTGCTGTTTCCGGACACCGTGCTCAACCAGTGGGATCCGTCGATAACCACCGCCGTGGGCGGCATGTCGCCCGAGGATATATTCAAGGCATACGGCAAGAGCATAGGTATCGGAGGCATTGCGATGTCGGGCGTGATAGGAATAATTAAGAGTTGGCCAATAATAAAGGCTGCTATAATGCGTCTCGGTCCGCAAAAAGCCGCAGCCGCAGCATCGCATGACGAGGGTGCCAAAACTGATGCTGTCGTGGCAGAACGTCGCACAGACAGGGATCTTCCGTTCAAGATAATTGCCGTGGGCACGGCGATAACGCTAATACTGACGTTCATCTTCTTTTGGTTCGGCGTCATGGACAACCTCCTTTTCGCCGTGGTGGGCATCCTGCTCGTTGCCGTAATAGCATTCCTCTTCACCACGGTGGCAGCCAACGCCATTGCAATCGTAGGCTCGAACCCCGTGTCCGGAATGACGCTTATGACTCTCATTCTCGCTTCGGTGGTAATGGTTGCCGTGGGAATGAAAGGTCCCGGCGGCATGCTTGCGGCTCTGATAATGGGCGGTGTGGTATGTACTGCGCTTTCGGTGGCAGGTTCTTTCATTACCGATCTCAAGATAGGTTACTGGCTTGGAACAACTCCGAGAAAACAAGAGACGTGGAAATTTCTCGGCACGCTGGTGTCGGCAGCCACGGTGGGCGGTGTGATGATAGTACTCAACCAGACTTATAATTTCGCATCGGGCGAACTCGCGGCACCGCAGGCCAATGCCATGGCGGCAGTGATAGAGCCTTTGATGAGCGGCGTGGGCGCACCGTGGGTGCTTTATGCCATAGGTGCGGCAATAGCCATAGTGCTCACTTTTTGCAAAATACCGGCTCTGCCGTTTGCACTCGGAATGTTCATACCCATACAACTCAACATTCCGCTGCTCGTGGGCGGTGCGGTAAACTGGTTCGTTACGTCACGCTCAAAGAATGCCGAAGTAAACAGAGAACGCGGCGAAAAAGGAACACTCATCGCTTCGGGTTTCATCGCAGGTGGTGCCCTTATGGGCGTGGTGAGTGCACTGATGCGCTTTGGTGGTGTCAATCTGCTCAACGATGCGTGGCTGCAGAACTCTCTCTCGGAGGTTTGCTCGCTCGTGGCATACGTCTGCTTGATAACCTATTTTATCAAGGCAACGAAGAAATAAAAAGACATTTTTCTGCGGCATAATCCATAAGTCCTCGTACGGGCGAGAGACTTATGGTATTGCCGCAGAAAAGAAAACGAAGATATAATAATGGATAAAAAAGGAGGAAGGCAGTACATCTTGAACGTATTGCTGCATCGCAACATAACTCCGACACCAACTCGTATCCTCATATTGCGACAGATGTACCGCGGAGACGAGATGGTGTCGTTGCCGGAATTGGAGCGATTGCTGCCATCGGTTGACAAGAGTACCATTTCTCGTGCGCTAAACTTATTCCTTGCCCACGGACTGATACATGCCGTTGACGACGGCAGCGGCTCGGTAAAGTATAACGTTTGTCCGGAGGACTGCGAATGTGAAGATATTATCGAGGACGAACACACGCATTTCTACTGCACCGAATGTCATCGCGCATTCTGTCTCACCAATATCCATGTGCCGGTGGTAGAACTCCCGGACGGTTTCCACCTGCACAGTATCAACTATGTGCTGAAAGGCATCTGTCCCGAATGCAGCATGAAAACGGAACACCGCTAACCGTTTTTACGTCTCGTAATGCGATGCTTAATTGCATGTCTCTGCGGTATTTATGGTATTTTGTCGGCAATTATTTTTTGACATTTATTTTGTACTTACGATTTTATTTTATATATTTGCCGAAACAATACCTCGCAAAGTTTGTTTGTGAGAGTAGTATAATGGAATGTGGTTTTAATTTTTTGAGACATGAAGAAATACCTGATTCTTATTGTATGTGCGTTGCTCATGTCAAGTTGCATAGACCGGGACAACCCCATTATTAAGTTTCTCAAGAGCGAGTTCGGACAAAGCGGCGAGGGAGAAAACAAGCGAGCCGCCGAGTCTGTATGGGATTTCTATCTCATAGGAGAATGGAAATACACACAGGAAAACGAGAACGGCGAAACTACGGGAGAATATGCCAAAGGCATCGAGACTTTTGCCGGCGACGGAACATACACCAACACCACCATAGATGCCTACGATGAGAAGGTGGTGCTGAAAGGCACTTGGGCACTGGATGCCGATGAAGACTACACCATAAACATAAAAATCGACAAGCGGATTACTTCCGACGGCGACGAGGACGATGTTGACCTGAAAATGGTATATACCCTCGTGTCGCTCGAACCGGAGGTTTCTTTCAACTACATTACCGACGGTAAGAACCGCTCGGCAGAATGGGTTGCGGGAGAAGGAGGCTCGAATGCTGTTGAAGACGATTCGTACATGTACGAATAACTACCGTAGGATTGTGGGCAACGATAAATGTTTTCCTCTGTAAATGTATCTTTCTGTCACGACAATGGCAGAAAGAATGTCCTTGTGTTGATGTTTTTGTGGTTTCCCGCTCATTATTTGTAGGTATTATGGGTGCAAAAAAGTTTTAAACGCTTTGTCGTGACTTTTATTTCGATTATTTTTGCAACCATGAACAAACCACGCATTGCAACATGCGTAGAAAAAACAAAACTTGTATGAAGAAGAAAGTAATGAACATGGCAATGGCGGCGGCCGTACTGCTGTCATCGGCAACAGTGATGCAGAATGTGCGTGCAGCAGCGTCGCAAGACAAGGTTATGACGAAAATGGCAGACGGTACATTCGTTGTTAACACCACCTCGTTGGCAAAGGACGTGAAAGGCTATAAAGGCACCACACCTCTGAATATACACATCAAGAACGGAAAGGTAGTGAAAGTAGAGGCGCTCGGAAATATGGAGACACCGAAATATTTCGCCATCGTAAAGACAAAGATAATGACGAAATGGGATGGCCAGACGATATCCAAGGCGCGCAAGATGGAGGTAGATACCAAAACCGGTGCCACCTACTCTTCGAAATCTGTGGTTGAGAATGTTCGCCGCGGACTAGATTATTACAACGCACACAAGTAATTTACGTATGTTTAAACGCCGGCCGGGTGTGTCATTATGCAGTTTGCAATCGACACACCCGGCCGGCGTTTTTTCAACTGTCGAGGTACGAATCCTTGAATCCGAGGAAATACAGCACTCCGTCCAGCCCGATGGTATTGATGCTCTGCTCGGCATTTGCCACAACCCTCGGCTTGGCATGGAAAGCGATTCCCAATCCCGACTCGGTGAGCATGGGCAGATCGTTGGCACCGTCGCCAACGGCAATTGTCTGCGCAATGTTCACTTTCTCTACCTGCGCTATGATACGCAGCAGTTCGCGTTTGCGCTGTCCGTCGACAATGTCGCCGGTGTATCGTCCCGTTAGTTTCCCGTCGTTGTCAATTTCAAGTTCGTTGGCATACACATAATCCACTCCCCACCGTTTCTGCAGGTATTCCCCGAAATATGTGAATCCTCCGCTTAGTATGGCAATTTTGTATCCGCAACGTTTCAGCACACTCATCAATCGGTCGGCTCCCTCGGTTATCGGCATGTTCTCCGCAATCTCTTTCATAACGTTTGCATCAAGCCCTTTCAGCAATGCCACGCGTTCGGTGAAACTCTGTATGAAATCAATCTCGCCCCTCATGGCACGCGCCGTTATCTCCTTTACTTCGTTTCCCACTCCCGCACGAATTGCAAGTTCGTCGATGCACTCGGTCTGAATCAGCGTCGAGTCCATGTCGAAACAAATTAATCTGCGCATGCGTCGGAACATGTTGTCCTCTTGGAAGGAGAAATCCATCTCCATGGTATTCGACAGTTCCATTAGTTTTGCCTGCATTGCGTTTCGGTCATTGGCATTACCGCGCAGCGAGAACTCTATGCATGCACGTGCATCTTTGCGCGGATTGCGTATCGAAGGGCGACCTGTCAGTCGGCGGATATAATCGATGTTGAAGCCTTGTTCGGATATGACCCGCGTTGCAGCCTCTATCTTTCGTGCTTCGAGTTGTTTCCCGAGAATTGTAAGTACGAATCGGTTCTTGCCTTGTCTGTTGACCCATTCCTCGTACTGATCATCGTTGATGGGCGTAAACCCGATGTTAACACCGAGTTCGGTGGCTTTGAAGAGCAGTTCCTTCATTACGTTTCCGGAGTTCTGTTCGTCTATGCGGAACATCACGCCGAGCGACAAAGAGTTGTGAATGTCTGCCTGACCGATGTCGAGAACAGTTGCGTTGTATTTTGCCAAAATGCTCATCACCGAGGCTGTAAGACCGGGGAGATCGCTGCCGGTGATGTTTGCCACTATCTGTTCTTTACGTCTTTTTTCTTCCATTATTCCTTAATTTAAGTGGTTGTTTTCAATTTACAAAGATATTAAAAAATGTGTATATGCCCATATTGACACATCATCGTTTAACAATTTTTTATTCTCTGTCGCCATGTTTTATTTCTTGAAATAACTATCTTTGTGCCTGAATGATAAATCAATCGACCATAGATTTTGCACTGCGCCACCGTCTCGACGACCCGAGGAAACTTGCGCTTACGGCAAAACCCGGAGACGGCATAGACCTTATCGCAGCCTTGCAGCAGATTGCGGGTTGGCAGGCGGCACGCCGCAAACTGCCTTCTTGGGCAGCCGTTGACGGCATAATATACCCTCCGCATCTTGCAATGGAGCAGTGTTCGTCGGAAAATACGGCTCGTTATAAGGCACGGGTTGCGGCACGACTGTTGGGACAGGCAGCGGGAAATGGCATCATGTACGACCTTACGGGCGGTTTCGGTGTGGATTTTTCGTTTCTTTCGCCTCTTTTTGCAAAGGCTGTATATGTGGAGCAACAGGAGGATTTGGCAGAAATCGCACGACATAACTTTGCCGTACTCGGGCTTAAAAATGCCGAGGTTCATTGTTCCACGGCTGCCGAAATACTCCATTCCATCGATCATGCGGCAATGATTTATCTCGATCCGGCACGTCGCGACACCCACGGCGGACGCACTTTCGCACTCGCCGACTGCACTCCCGATGTGCTGTCCATGATGAACGAACTGATGACAAAGACCGACCTGCTTATGATAAAACTCTCGCCGATGCTCGACCGGCACGAGGTGACAAGACAGTTGAATGATGTCCGCGAACTGCATATTGTGTCGGTAAGGAACGAGTGCAAAGAGATTGTTCCGGTATTATTGTCGTCTGCCCGCGACCTTTCGCGCGACCGCGACCGCCGCGACTGCTCAGTACCCGCCGTTCATTGTGTCAACGATGACAACGAGTTTGTTTTCACGGCAACGAGCGAAGTCGCACACATTGCCGGACAGGTGCAGGTCGATGCGCCGAACACCGTGGCTGGCAGTTTTCTGTACGTCCCTAATGCGTCCGTAATGAAAGCCGGCTGCTTCGACGAGATAGCGTCTCGATATTGCATAAGACCGCTTTCCGCCAACAGTCATCTTTTCATTTCACCCCGTTTCATCAAGGATTTCCCCGGGAGAACATTCCGTATAACTGCCGTATCGTCCATGAACAAACGCGAGTTGAGGAAAACATTGGGCGGCATAAGGCAGGCCAACATCGCCGTCAGGAACTTTCCGATGACCGTGGAGCAACTGCGGCGCAGGCTCGGGTTGGCAGACGGTGGCGACAACTATCTCTTCGCAACCACGAACGACAACGGAGAACATATTGTTTTACTATGTAGGAAAAACTTTCCGCCCGCGAAAGACACCAATGAAACATAATCTTTTTAGTGCCTTTCGCGAGCGGTAAATATATAAGGTGTTGCCTATTTCTTCTTTTTTGGTCTGCGACGTGCCCATCCCTCTTCCTCGAAATCGGCATCATGTCCCTTCGCAAAATCGGGGTTAAGGAATTTCATCCAGTCTTCTTTGCCGAATTTGGTTTGTTTCTCGCGTTTCGGTTGCGCTCTTTCTTCACGTCTGTTGCTTGGTCTGAAATCACGTTTCTTTCCGTGTGGCTCAAACTGTTTTCTCGACGAAGAGGCTTGTCTGCCTTGTTCGTCGGCATTGTTACAGCGCACTTCGCGTCCCTTATATATAACTCCCGACAGTCCTCTCATTACGCGGTCGGCATCTTCGCCGTCCACCTCGATGAACGAGAATGTGTTTTGCAGGTCGATATGCCCAACTGCCACATGTCCTTTCACGTTGCGGTTTATGAACTGCATCACTTCGCCGGGGAAGAAACCGTCTTTTTTTCCGAGGTTAATGAACAGACGGCAGTAGCCCTCCTCGGTCTGTCTGCGACCTCCTCTGCCTCGTTCCTTGCGCTCCTTTCGTGTCTCGTCCTTGCTCTTCTTTCCCGTCTCTATGCGCACTTCCGGAGCGTTGGCATAATAGGCGAGGAACTTTCCGAACTCCACGCTTACTATTTTCTTTATCAAGTCGTCTTTTTCCACGAACTCGAAGAAACGGTTGATGTCCTGCATGAAGGGTTCGATTTGTCCTTCATCCACGTCTGTTTTGACTATTTGGTCCATCACCTTGAAGAGTTGTTTCTTGCAAATCTCCTGTGGCGAGGGCATCTCTCCTATTTGGAAGTTCTTCCCAATCTGGCGTTCCACCTGCCGTATTTTTCCTTTTTCGCGTGTATGTACTATTGCGATGCTCGTACCTTTCTTTCCTGCGCGTCCCGTTCTGCCCGATCGGTGTATGTAGTTCTCTATGTCATCGGGCATTCCGTAGTTGATGACGTGTGTCAGGTCGTCAACGTCGAGACCTCTCGCAGCGACGTCTGTTGCTACGAGAAGTTGCGTCAGGTGCTGTCTGAATTTCTGCATCGTGAGGTCTCTCTGCTGTTGCGAGAGGTCTCCGTGCAGCGACTCGGCATTGTATCCGTCCTTTATCAGTTTGTCGGCAATGTCCTGTGTCTCCACCTTTGTCCTGCAGAATATTATTGCGAAGATGCGCGGGTGAAAGTCAACTATGCGTTTCAGTGCGAGATATTTGTCTTTTGCACTTACCATATAATATATATGGTTTACGTTTTCCGCCCCTTCGTTACGGCTTCCCACCACTATTTCTTTCGGTTCGTGCAGGTAAGTGCGTGCAATTTTCTCTATCTCTTTGCTCATCGTTGCAGAGAACAGCAGAGTGTTTCGTTCCTCCGGCACTCCGGCGAGAATGGTGTTCAGGTCTTCCGAGAATCCCATGTTGAGCATTTCGTCGGCCTCGTCGAGCACCACGTTACCCACGGCTCCGAGTTTTGCCACACCCCTTTTCATGAGGTCTATGAGTCGTCCCGGCGTTGCCACGATGATGTGTACTCCTTTATTTAGAGCCTTGATCTGTGTCTCTATGTTTGCACCTCCGTACACGGGAATTATGTGTACGTCGGGTATGTACTTTGAGAAATCTTTCAAGTCGTCTGCTATTTGCAGACATAGTTCGCGTGTCGGCGACAGCACTATTGCCTGTGTCTGCCGGATGCGGGTGTCGATGCGTTGGATCAACGGTATGCCGAAGGCTGCGGTCTTTCCCGTACCGGTCTGCGCGAGGGCAATGACGTCGTTTCTTGTTCCTAACAAATAGGGGATAACTTCTTCTTGGACGGGCATCGGTTTTTCAAAACCCATCTCTTCAATGGCGCGGCGAATCTCTTCGCTGACGCCTAATTCTTCAAATGTCTTCATTTATAAATATTACGTAATCATTAGAAGTTTAGGAGTAAAGAACTGCAATAGTAAAGACACCGCCATGCCACACCACCACGGGGAATGCCCTCCCCCGTTGATGCAAAAATTGCCTAAACTTCTGCTCTTCTTAAATCCCGAACATATAATTTGCGGTTGCAAAGTTACTGTTTTTTTTGTATTTATGCTATTAATAATGAATTATTTTGTATTTTTGCGGTATATTTTCACGATTATGAACATAGGAATATTCTGCAGCGCGAATAATAACATCGACAAAATTTATTTTGAAAAGACTCGAGAACTCGGAGAGTGGATGGGTAAAAACGGGCACACTCTGGTGTTCGGCGGCTGCGACATGGGACTTATGGAACACGTTGCGCATGCCTGTCACGATGCCGGAGGAAAAACTGTCGGTGTGGTTCCGTTGATAATAGAGGAACACGGGCATGTCAGCGAGTATGTGGATGTTTTGATACACTGCGACCAACTAAGCGACCGCAAGGAGCTTCTTGTTGCCAAAAGCGATGTTGTCGTGGCTCTACCCGGCGGCATCGGTACGCTCGACGAGATTTTCACGGTGGCTGCCGCCGCTACAATAGGTTATCATCGCAAGCGTGTGGTGCTTTACAACATCAATGGCTTTTGGGACAAACTCATTGCATGCCTCGACGATTTGCAGGCAAACGGCATGATACGCGGAGATTATCGCATGCAGATAAGAGAGGCAAAGAGTATCGAGGAGGTTGTTTCCGAATTGTCTTGACACATCTTTTTTGCGGTTTTCCGGTCTGTCTCCGACTTTCCTAAAGATAAAAAATGCCCTCGTTGCCCATGTTGAACAGCAGGTCGAGTACGCTCAGGTTCGGAATGAAGCCATACCTGCGACTGTAAACCTGATAGTATTGCCGTGGTGCGAAATCATCGTCGGGCATAGGATGTTTCGGTCGGATAACATCGCGGAAATCATCGGTTGTCGCTGTGTCATATCCCGATGTTAGTGCAATGTGCGGTCGCACATCGAGCAGTTCGCACAGCAGTTCGGTCATCTCCATATTGAAATCCAGCAGAAAATCGCGCTTTTTATCGAACATCGGGTGCAAATCGTCGGCGTAATAATCAAAGAACGGACTGTCTCCGTATGCCGTAGCCAGTGCGTTCCAGTGCAGCCGTCTCCAATTGCCGTGGTCGCTTATGCGCACGTCTCGCATCAGACACTTGTCTCCCGGAGCCTTTTCCACCGGTATTGTCAGAGCCTGCGTGCCGTTAGCGGTTGCTATAACACACCGGTTCCGGTATGTCTGTTTTTGGAAATTGTCGTATTGCTCAATCAACACTTTGTCGTATCGGTTGAGTTTCTGAAACCACTGCACCGGCGGGCAGTATGCCGAAGAGAGCAATGCCGTTGTCATTGTCTTGTCAGTGATATTTTGAATGCCTTTCCTATGATGTCGTCTCGATGCAGCAAAGTTCTGCATTTTCCCTGCAACACCATGAACACAGCCTTCCGGCTGCACCCGCATTGCTGGCATCCGCATCGTTCGGGCAGAACAAACATTCTGCCATCTATCGCCACCGTGTCGCCCGGAATGTTCTCCACCATGCCTATGTGTGCCGTCTCTTCGCCAAACACCACCATGTCTCCGCGTGAGAAACGCCCGTATGGCAATTTGTTTACCACTACGCGGTCGTTTTTTTTCAAAACCGGATAAAGGTTGTTGTCCGACACCTTGTATATGGTAAATGCGTATGTCCTCACCACCAACATAAGTACTATTGCTGTTGCGACGGCAAGTATGAACTTCAAGGCATTGCGCATCTTTTTCTTTTTGCTTGGTCAGTCCATTCCGTGCGGGCTGCCTTAAATTTTTAAATTACATGATGCAAGTTGCCGCAGAGCCTCGGTTCGGAGGCTCGCTTGCAGCCTCACTTTATATTATCGACCCATCTGAACAATCTGTTCCAGCGGATGCCTGACAAACCGCTGCGATCCGGGTCGCTGCTCCACCAGATGAATATTGGCTTGCCCACGATATGGTCTTCGGGCACAAATCCCCAGAATCTGGAGTCGGCGGAGTTGTGCCTGTTGTCCCCCATCATCCAGTAATAATCCATCTTGAAGGTGTATTCGTTCGCTTCTTTCCCGTTGATGAAAATCTTTCCGTTTCGCACTTCGAGTTCGTTGCCCTCATATATACGTATCGGGCGTTCGTATATTGCGATGTTGTTCATGTTCAGTTTTATGCTCTTGCCTTTCTGCGGAATCCATATCGGTCCGTAATTGTCTCTTGTCCAGCCGTAGTTTCCGTTCAGCGGATAAAGGTCTCCGGTCACAGCATCGGTGTTTATGGTAATTCCCTCCATTATTTCCCCGTTTCTTTTCAGTGCTTCCACAGCCTTTTTCGTCAGCGGCATGTAACCATTTTGGCTGAGGCTTGCAATATCCTCCATGCTGATGCCCAGTTCGTATCTCATCTCTTCGGGCAAGTCTGCACGTCTCTTCATTCGGTAAGTGTATTGCACATTGTCCGGCTCCTTGTTCGGTTTGCCGTCGAGATACACTATCCGGTTCTTTATCTGCAAAGTCTGTCCGGGCAGTCCCACGCACCTTTTCACATAGTTTTCGCGTCGGTCAACCGGTCGCGAGTCAATGTCTCCGTAGGTGTTGCGTTCCATCCGTATGTATTCGCGTCCCGTGGCATACACCTTGCGGTAATAGTCCCACAACTGTTGAGGCGTGAGCGAGTCAAGTTCCACCTTGATGTTGTAAAACTGGTAGCCGTAAGAATAGCACATTTGGTAATAATCCTGCGCCTGCCACTGCGACGCGCTGCATATAGTGTCGCCTGCGGGGTAGTTGAAAACAACGATGTCGTTCAGTTCCACCTTTCCGAGTCCGTCGACCCTGCGGTAGTCCCATTGCGGGAACTCGCAGTACGACTTGCATTCGAACAACGGCAGCGTGTGCTGTGTCAGCGGCAGTGTCAGCGGTGTTTGCGGTATTCGCGGGCCGTAACTCAGTTTCGACACGAAGAGATAATCCCCCGTCAACAGCGATTTCTCGAGCGACGACGATGGGATTACATAGTTTTGGAAGAAGAACAGATTGATGAAATAAACTGCCACGAGCGCGAACACTATCGCATCTACCCACGACATGATGAACCGCGTCGGTCCCTCGGAGTCTTTCCACCACTGCCATCTTATTTTCTTGGTTATATAAACGTCGAATATGAACGGCAGAACAAGCAATCCCCACCAACTCTCCACCCAGTAGAGAAACAACAGGTAGAGTACGGCGATGGTAATGAATTTTGCCCACTGCCATTTCATGTTAAGTTTTTTCTTTGACTTGTCAATCATATCTTTTTCTGTTTAGTTTTCCTTTTTTTGTCGAGTTGTTTTTCTCTTTTTACCATTTGAACATATCGTCTATGGTAAGCAGTCCGCTGTGTTCTTTGGTATATTCCGCCGCCAGCACGGCTCCCATGGCAAACCCTTTGCGCGAGTGTGCGTCGTGACTTATAGTGATGCAGTCTGCCTCCGAGTCGTAGCGCACGGTGTGAATGCCCGGCACTTCGCCACGACGAATCGAGTCGATGCGCAGCATTTTCGGGTCGTACGGCATGTTTTCCTGCCCTTTTACCCAGTCTTCCTTGCGGTCGAGTCCGTTCAATATTCCTTCTGCCAGCGTTATGGCAGTGCCGCTCGGAGCGTCCATTTTGTGAATGTGGTGTGTCTCTTCAAGGTGTACGTCATACTGCCCGAAGCCGTTCATCAGTTTTGCCAAATAGCGGTTTACCGCGGAGAATATTGCCACTCCCACCGAGAAGTTGCTCGCCCAGAACAGAGTCTGTCCGCTTATTGCATCGCCGCTGCCGGCATCCTGCCCTTCCTTTCTCGGGCTGCACATGCGTCTCACATCGTCTCCGTGTTCCTCGAGCCATCCGGTACTGCCGCTCACCACCTTCACATTCTTGGCGAACGCTCGCAAAAAATTGTCGTATGCAGCCTGCGGAGTGGTAAACTCGATTGCCACATCTGCATTTGCAAAAGCGTCACTGTCAAAATCTTGTCGGTTCCCGACATCTATTATACACACTATTTCATGTCCGCGGCTCAGTGCAATCTGTTCTATCATCTTGCCCATCTTGCCATAGCCTATCAATGCTATTTTCATATTGTTGCAACCTAAAACTCTGCAAAGGTAAAAAAAAATATGTACATACGATTGATTTTCAACTTAAAATAACATTTTATAATCCGTATTATGGATAGGGGATCCGCCTTACATGCCCAATGTGGATTATGTCATGCACGCTTGCCTTGCAGAAAATGCAAGAATGTATAACCCGGTTAAACCCACAAATGGCATGGAGTTTATACCCCCGCTGCGGGATAATATTTTACATCGGGAAAAGAATATATGCTTGATTTTCATGACAACCGAAAATTTCAAGTGTGGGATTGATAACGCGATACACTGCCTCACATGCAATTTTTCCACAAAGATGTTGTCGGTGTTGACAACATACAATTTGTTGCTCCAAAAGCCGTAAATGAACATGCAAATCATTGATATAAGAAAAGTAAACATATAATTCTTATATATAAGTTGCATTTACATGTCACGTAAAATGTCGGACGGATTGCAATTTCGGTGATTTTCCGGAACAAATTCGCCGAAATTGAACTGCAAAACCGCCGAAATTGCTTTGCAAATCGGGCTGTATCGATTTTCGGAACCGGTGGTTTCGCATGCCGGGCAGCAGCCCTCCTGAAACGAGACCGGCATGAATTATCGCGTGATTTATCGTAAATCAAGCATGAATAAAAAAGCGGATTTCCTTGCAAGAGACATGTTTTCGGCACCTTTATGTTACAGATAATTATTTGTAGGTATTGTGAGGGAAATATAAAAGTCTTACCTTTGCACCCGAAAAAGGTAAAAAGGCATTATTTAACCGTTAATTAATATAATTAATTATTGTATGAGACAAGAATGGAAAGGTTTCAAAGGAAACAAATGGACAGAAGATGTTGATGTCCGTGATTTTATCCAAAACAACTACGCTGCTTACGAAGGTGACGAGAGTTTTCTCGCCGACCCGACGGACGCCACCAACAAACTGTGGGGAATCTTGCAGGGTTTGCAGAAAGAAGAGAGAGCCAAGGGCGGTGTCCTTGACATGGAGACAGAAATAGTTTCGAGCCTTACGGCATACGGTCCCGGATATATCAACGAACAGACAAAGGACTTGGAAAAAATCGTAGGTCTGCAAACCGACAAGCCGCTGAAGCGCGCTTTCATGCCATACGGAGGCATCACCATGGCAGAACAGGCATGCACCACGTACGGATATGAACCTTCGAAGGAACTGCATAAAATTTTTACGGAGTATCGCAAAACCCACAACGATGGGGTGTTTGATGCTTATACCGACGAGATGAGGCGGGTTCGTCACAACCATATACTGACGGGACTGCCCGACACATACGGCCGCGGACGCATCGTGGGCGACTATCGGCGCGTGGCTCTCTACGGCATAGATTTCCTTATCGAGAAGAAAAAGGAAGACCTCTCGTATGTAGGATGCGGCACAATGACGGAAGACATAATACGTCTGCGCGAGGAAGTGTCGATGCAAATCAGGTCGTTGAAGCAGATGAAAGCCATGGCGGAAATCTACGGATATGACATATCGCGCCCCGCAGAAAATGCCCGCGAGGCTGTTCAATGGCTCTATTTCGGATATCTTGCGGCAATAAAGACACAGAACGGTGCCGCCATGTCGGTGGGACGAATATCCACTTTCCTCGACATTTACATTCAGCGCGACATCGAGGCAGGCACACTCACCGAGGCAGAAGCACAGGAGTTGATTGACCACTTTGTGATGAAATTGCGCATGGTGAAGTTCGCACGTATCCCGTCCTACAACCAACTTTTCTCCGGCGACCCCGTATGGGCTACGCTCGAGATGGCAGGAATGGGCATGGACGGTCGTTCGATGGTGACGAAGAACGATTTCCGTTTCCTTCATACGTTAGAGAACATGGGACCGTCTCCCGAGCCCAACCTCACCGTGCTATATTGTTCGCGCCTGCCGGAGACCTTCAAGCGTTATGCCTCGAAAATATCCGTAACCACCAGTTCGATACAATACGAGAACGATGATGTGATGCGCCCGATTTGGGGTGACGACTATTCCATCTGCTGCTGCGTGTCGGCTACGCAGACGGGAAAGGAGATGCAGTTCTTCGGAGCGCGCGCCAACCTTGCGAAATGTCTCACCTATGCCATCAGCGGCGGTGTTGACGCGAAGACACGAGAGCAATGCGGTCCCGCATTGCGCCCGATTGAAGGCGATGTGGTGAAATATGAGGAGTTCATGCCGCGCTTCATTGACATGATGGATTGGCTGGCAGGAGTATATGTCAACACGCTGAACCTTATTCACTACATGCACGACAAGTATTTCTACGAGGCTGCCGAACTTGCTCTCATAGATACACACGTGCGCCGTACGTTTGCCACGGGCATCGCCGGATTCAGTCATGTGGTGGATTCCATAAGCGCAATAAAGTATGCCAAGGTGAATATAATCCGCGACGAGACGGGCTTCCCGCTCGAGTTCAAGACAGAGGGAGACTTCCCGCGCTACGGCAATGACGACGACCGCGCGGACGAGATTGCGGTATGGCTGCTCAAGACATTCATGAAGACAATACGCAAGTATCACACCTACCGCAACTCCGAGCCTACTACAAGTATCCTGACCATAACCTCGAACGTGGTTTACGGCAAATATACCAGCAACATGCCCGACGGCCGTCCGGCAGGAACACCGCTCTCGCCCGGAGCCAACCCATCTTACGGGGCAGAGAAGAACGGTCTGCTGGCATCGCTGAACTCTGTGGCGAAACTGCCTTACGAGTATGCCCTTGACGGTATCTCGAATACGCAGACCATCAGTCCTTCCGCACTCGGACATACGCAGGAGGAGCAGACAGAGACGCTGATGCGCGTGATGGACGGATACTTTGACCGCGGCGCACACCACCTTAACGTGAATGTGTTCGGCGTAGAGAAACTCATCGATGCCATGAATCATCCGGAGAAAGAGGAGTATGCCAACTTCACAATACGCGTGAGCGGTTATGCCGTGAAGTTCATCGACCTGACCAAAGAGCAGCAGATGGACGTCATCGCACGTCAGGCTCACGAGAAATTAGCATAACACATAAAGGCCAACGAAAGAGAGGGAGCCGTAAGATGATGCTTGCGGCTTTCTCTCCGTTGCTAAGTAGGTGCTCAAAACTAATAGTATATATAGATGTATTGCTTTATTCGTTTCTTATTTTATCGGTATCTTCACACCTGTTTTATGTCGGTTGCATAAAGAATTTGTTCTTTCTTCGGAGTACATATACGGGTAATTAATTCTTAACACTTACTTACAGAAACATCATGATAAAAGCCGCTGTTCACTCAACAGAATCTTTCGGCTCGGTAGACGGACCGGGCATACGTTTCATAATCTTCCTGAAAGGCTGCAAGATGCGATGCCGCTACTGTCACAATCCCGACACGTGGAATCCCCGTTCGGATGATTTGCGTACAGCCGACGAACTGCTTGAACAGGCCGTTCGTTTCAAAAGTTATTGGGGTAAGGACGGGGGTATAACCGTAAGTGGCGGCGAGGCGTTGCTACAAATGGATTTTATGATAGAACTGTTCGGGAAAGCAAAGAAGTTGGGTATAAACACCTGTCTCGACACGGCGGCACAACCCTTTACCCGCAAAGAACCGTTTTTCTCCAAGTTTCGTGAGTTGATGAGCTTAACCGACCTTGTACTCTTGGACATAAAGCATATAGACCCGTCTGTACACAAGAGTCTCACCGGCTGTACGAACGACAACATAATCGATTGCGCATGCTATCTGTCGGACATCGACAAGCCCGTGTGGGTGCGCCACGTACTCATGCCGGGCATTACCGACGAGGATGCCTCGCTGGTGCGCTTGCACGACTTTTTGGAAACGCTCGGCAACATACAGAAAGTCGAGGTACTGCCGTATCATTCTCTTGGCGTGCAAAAATGGGAGATGCTCGGCATACCCTATACACTCGGCAATGTGTCGGCTCCGACCCAGGAGCGCGTAGATAATGCCCGTCGCATTCTGTGCCGATGAGGCATCACACTTTAAACATCCGAAGAAATTGCGCTCCGGTTTTGAATTTTAACCCAAACCGGTCATTAGACCGCATTTGCTTAGATTTGCCATTGCCGTTACGCTTCCCGACTGCTTTAGCCCGCTTGCTGCCATCTGCGCAGCCATTACATCTCGACGCAGCCCGTCACTCCTTCGATTAAACGGCTGCACATCTGCTCAACAATCGGACAAAATCGGTTGAGGGTTCTAATGACCGATTTGGGTTTAATAATCTGTCTTATCCGTTTTAAGACTCATTTCCCAATCGCTGATATTGTGCCGTCAGTCTGTTTGGTATGCCCGTACATGCTCACTTTGTTCCTTGTGTTTTTGGTTTTTGCATGATGTTTTGATGACTTCTTACGGTATTATTCGTAGGTTCAATTAAGAAATACGACTTTTGGAAATAAAAACAAAGGAGCAAAAAATGTTGCGTTTACTTTTTTATTTGCCTGCCTTGCAGTATCTTTGCACTCGGTATGGTGCTGAATTACATTTGGATTGCGTTTTTCCTCATCGCATTTGTCATCGGATTAGTGAGACTTGTGTTCTTTGGTGATGTGGAAGTGTTTCCTGCGATGATGGATTCCACATTCTCATCGTCGAAGACCGCTTTCGAAATTTCGCTCGGTCTCACCGGCGTACTGTCGCTGTGGCTCGGTGTTATGAAGATAGGCGAGAAGGGCGGTGTGGTCAATGCCTTTGCACGTGTGTTGTCGCCGGTGTTCACGAGGCTGTTTCCGGATATTCCGAAAGGGCATCCCGTTACGGGAAGCATATTCATGAACATTGCGGCGAATATGCTGGGGCTTGACAATGCCGCAACGCCTCTCGGCCTTAAGGCGATGGAACAGTTGCAGAAACTGAACCCGAAGAAAGACACGGCGAGCAACCCGATGATAATGTTTCTTGTGCTGAACACCTCGGGGCTTACCATAATCCCGGTATCGGTGATGGTGTATCGG
The DNA here is from genome assembly GCF_003932845.1 of Prevotella sp. OH937_COT-195. GTDB lineage: Bacteria > Bacteroidota > Bacteroidia > Bacteroidales > Bacteroidaceae > Prevotella. The sequence continues at coordinate 27,859 of NZ_RQZH01000023.1, read as the reverse complement.
GCGCAACTCGGTGCCGAACAGCCCACCGACATATTCATTCCGATACTGCTGGCGACATTTTTCTCGACGCTTGCCGGCATAATAATCACGTCGTTATATCAGAAGATAAATCTGCTGAACGGTGTGATGCTTGCCACGCTCGGCGGACTGTCGCTTGCCGTGGCTGCGATAATATGGGGCTTCTCGGAAATGGACAAAGCTATGATGAACATCGTAAGCACATCGGTGGCGAACATTCTGCTGATGACCATAATAACGGTGTTTGTCATTGCCGGCATGGTGAAGAAAACCAATGTGTACGAAGCCTTTGTCGAAGGTGCGAAAGACGGCTTTACCACCGCCGTGAGAATAATACCTTATCTCGTGGCGATACTTGTGGGCATTGGCGTGTTCCGTGCCTCGGGAGCCATGGACATGTTGATTGACGGCATGGAACGGATAGTGAGTTTTTGGGGAATGAACGGCGATTTCATTGCGGCTTTGCCCACGGCACTTATGAAACCGCTCTCCGGAAGTGGTGCGCGAGGAATGATGGTGGATACCATGACCACCTACGGCGCAGACTCTTTCGTAGGTCGTTTGTCGTGCATATTCCAAGGTTCGACAGACACCACGTTCTATATTCTCGCCGTATATTTCGGCAGTGTGGCAATAAGAAACACGCGGCATGCCGTTGTATGCGGATTGCTTGCCGACCTTGCCGGAATCATCGCGGCGATATTCGTGGGCTATATGTTCTTCGGGTGAGCAATTGACCGGAGTTGATAAATAAGAGAAAGATAAATGGCTAATCTGAAATCACTGGCAAAAGATACTGCCATATACGGGCTGCCGAGCATCGTGGCGCGGTTCATAAACTATCTGTTGGTGCCGATACAGACGGAGTGCTTTGCCGCCTCGGGGGGAGAGTATGGCATAATAACGAATGTGTATGCCTATGTGTCGCTTATGATAATACTGCTCACATACGGCATGGAGACGGCTTTTTTCCGTTTTATGACAAAGGAAGGGGAGAACCCCGGGCGCATTTATTCCACAACGTTGCGCATGGTGGGCTTCACATCGCTCGTGTCAACGGCACTCGTCATGCTGTTCCTGCACCCCGTGGCAGCGGCAGTGGGATATGCCGATCATCCCGACTACATTGCTGTGATGTATGCCACGGTGGCAATGGATGCTTTTACGGCGATTCCGTTTGCATACCTGCGCATCAAGCACCGACCGGTGAAATTTGCCGTGTTGAAGATTGCCAACATCGTTATGAACATCATTCTCAATCTGCTTTATCTCATCATTCTGCCGGCGTTGAGACTTAATCCGTTCGGAATTTACGACGACGAGTTCACCCGCGACGTGGCTTTCGTGTTCTATATTAATATATTGTGTTCTGCTTTCACACTGTTGTTGCTGCACAAAGAATTGCGCGGCATAACCCTCGGGTTCGACAAAGGTGCGTGTCAACGCATGCTCTCGTATGCATGGCCGTTGCTCGTTATGGGACTGGCGGGGCAACTCAATCAGGCTGCGTCACAGATATTGTTTCCGCATTTCTACGACGGCAGCGTGGCAGAAGCGCGTGCGCAACTCGGTATATACGGCGCAAGCATAAAGATAGCGATGATAATGGTAATGATAACGCAAGCATTCCGCTTTGCTTACGAACCGTTCGTTTTCGGAAACAAAGATGCCGACAAACGCGAGACGTATGCCAAGGCAATGAAATACTATGTCATATTTACGCTTCTTGCATTCCTTGCCGTGATGGGATACATGAACATTCTGCGGTTCATCATAGGCAGGACATATTGGGAGGGGCTGCGCGTGGTGCCGATAGTGATGGCGGCGGAGATAATGTTCGGCGTGTTTTTCAACCTCTCGTTTTGGTATAAACTTACCGATCGAACCATTTGGGGAGCATATTTCTCAGGCATAGGGGCGGCTGTACTCATAGTAATTGATATTTTGCTGATACCTCGTTTGAGTTACATGGCATGCGCGTGGGCAGGCTTCGCGGCATACGCCGTGTCTATGTTGCTGTCTTATTTCATTGGACAGAAATATTACCCCATCAACTATCCGGTGCGAGAAATCTTGTTGTATGTCGGCATCGCCGTTGTGCTTTACGCTGCGATAAGTGTGAGCAACAGTCATTTGCCTATGTGGGCGGCACTCGCCGCGAACACCGTTGCGGTAGTTGTATTTGCCGCAATAGTGGTAAAACGAGACTTCCCGCTAAAAAATTTGCCAGTGGTAGGGAAGATGTTTGGAAGATAAGGATATGATTCTTTCAGAGTTCACGGGTCTTCCCAAAAGTTCACGGATTCCTTTCCGGTTTTTTGAAATAATGAATTTATTAACAATTAACAAATAAAAAATGAAGAAATTATTATTATTAATCTCAATGGTGACCGTATTCTCGTGGCAGCAGGCACGCGCCGACGAAGGTATGTGGACACTGTACAACCTGCCGTGGGCAGTGTATGAACAAATGAAAGCCGAGGGCTTCGAAATGCCTTACAATGCACTCTACAAAGGAGAGGGCGCGCTTAAGGATTGTGTAGTTAATTTCTCGGGATTTTGCTCGGGAGTGGTGGTAAGTCCAGACGGACTGGTTTTTACAAACCATCATTGCGGATTCGAGAGCATTCGCAGTCATTCGACGGTGGAACACGACTATATGCTGAACGGATTTTACGCAAAAACCTATGCAGAAGAACTGCCGAACGAGAACATGTTCGTAAGTTTTATGATTGACCAGTGTGATATTACCGACCGGATTAACGCCATTGCAAAGGCTAAAGGCATCGAAGAGAGCAAGTGGGACGAAATAATCGACTCGCTGGAGAACGTTATGAACGACTCGGTAAAGAACATCGACAAGACATATCACTTGGAGATAGCCGCTTTCTATGAGAGAAACAAGTATTACGCAACAACGTATCAGATGTTCAGCGACTTGCGACTTGTATTCACCATACCCAAATCAATGGGTAAGTTCGGTGGCGAGACGGACAACTGGATGTACCCGAGACAGACCTGCGACTTCGCCGTATTCCGCATATATGCAGACCCTAAGACCAACGGACCGGCAAAATACAGTGCGGAGAATGTGCCTTATCGCCCGAAACGATGGGCAAAAGTGTCAATGGACGGATACAAAGAAGGCGATTTCGCCATGACCATCGGCTACCCGGGAAGCACAAACCGCTATCTGTCAAGTTTCGGAATACAGGAGAGACGGGATGCGGAGAACGCCGTGAGAGTACAGGTGCGCGGAGTGAAACAGCAGATAATGAAGAGACACATGGACGCTTCGGAAGCCGTGCGCATCAAATATGACTCGAAATATGCACAGAGTTCGAACTATTGGAAAAACTCCATCGGAATGAACAAGTGCATCGACTCGGTGGGTATCGTTAACCTGAAACGCGGGCATGAGGCGAAAATACGCGACTTCCAAGAAAAGACCGGTTTCCTGAAAGGGGAACTCGACATAGACGAATTGGGACGGTTGTACAAAAAGCGGTTTGAGACTAAACGCGCAATGACATACTTCTTCGAGACGTTTTACCGCTCGAACGAACTTGTGTCGCGGTCGCTGAAAGTTAATTCGATGCATGTGGAGATGCAGGGATCTGACGACAAACCGGAAAAACAATACTGCGTGCTTGCCGATAACAGCAAGGAATGGGACGCGCCGCTTGACAAAGAGGTGCTGGCTGCACTGCTGAAAAATTACCGCGGACACGTTCAAGAGAAATATCTGCCGGAGTTCTATGCCACCATTGACAAGAAATTCGGAGGCGATTATGCCAAGTACGTGGACTTCCTTTACAAGAAATCGGTGTTGATGAAAAACGGAAAGAAACTGTATGTCAACAAAAAGAACTTTCATAAAGACCTTGCCGTGAGCATGGGTATCGACATTCTCGCGGAACTTGCAGTGATGTCTGCCGAAATAAGCGACATAAACGAGAAGATAGACAGGCAGGAGAAATTGCTGTGTGCGGCAAAACTGCGCATGGAGGAAGACATGCCGCACTACTCCGATGCAAACTTCACGATGAGATTGAGTTACGGACAAGTGGGAGGATTCATGCTCAACGGCTCGCCGACAGGGTATTACACAACAGCGGAGAGCATACTCGAAAAGATGAAACGTGCAAACGAGGTGCCGGACTACTATGCCGAGCCGATAATGCACGAACTGTTCAGCAAGACAGACTATACACCTTATTCTGACAAGACCACCGGCAAAATGCAACTGTGTTTCCTGACAAACAACGACATAACGGGTGGAAACAGCGGCTCGCCAATGTTCAACGGTAAGGGAGAACTCATAGGACTGGCATTCGACGGTAACTGGGACAGTTTGTCGAGCGACATCTATTTCGACACGGAACTCGCACGATGCATCGGTGCCGACATTCGCTATGTACTCTACATGATGGACAAGTGGGGACATGCCGACCGACTGCTGAAAGAGATTAATGCACAATAAACTTTACGTTCTCCGGGTTTCATTAATGATGAAATATACCGGAGAACGTTTGCCATCAGTTTTACCGCCGAAGTGGAAACCGCTTTGCCAAAGCGGTAAAACTGATATTTCAAACATTTGCTCAAAATTAATTAGTAGTGTATTCACGTTTGTTTTTCAGTCTGTTGGTTGCATGTAAAAAGGAGTGTGCCAGACAGTATTGATGATACCTGCCAAGAGAATGAATGGAACAATACGTTAAGATACGGGTAAAAGAGTGGCAGATAAAAACCATAGATATACAAAATTAATTTTTAATACAGACTTAAATAAACCTATAATATACATTATTATGAAGAGAATATTGTTTTTAGTTTTCTGTGTGGGATTGATCACGTCATCATGTAATATCGTGAAAGGAGGTGACTTTAAAACTTCCGACCTCATGCTGTTCGAACTAAAAGGGCATGTCAAGACGCTAAAATACAATCGTACCGATCCTTATGTTGTCACTTTCGATGAGAATGGCATGGTTACTTCGTGTCCTTGTTATGACCAAAGTTCCAACTTTAATTTTAAGAACGGAAAGGCTGTGGGCAAGTATTTCTCGTCAAATCGCAACGCAAAAGGGCAACTTACCAAATATGCTTATGAGCCTGTGGGCAACAATTATTGGCGTCTTGATATGTATGAGATTACCTATAACGACAACGGACAAGCAGACACTATTGTGCATACCGGTTGGGAATCTCAAAGCGAAATAAAATGTAAATATGACGACAAGGGGCTTTGCATCGAAGAGGTGGAAGATTATTATATGGCATCAATCGTTGGTAAAGAAACCAGAACTTACACTTACATCAAATTCGACGACAACGACAACTGGATAGAGCGTAAGTGCAAGAAACACAATGTGGAATGGGAAGAAGATGATAACTTAAATAATAAAATGGCACGTGATGAAGAATATGTCGAGACGCGAACCATAACCTATTACCAGTAAAAAACAAACAAGGATTTAAGATTAATTTAAACCCAAATCGGTCATTAGAACCCTCAACCGATTTTGTCCGATTGTTGAGCAGATGTGCAGCCGTTTCATCGAAGGAGTGGCGGGCTGCGTCGAAATGTAATGGCTGCGCAGATGTCAGCAAGCGGGCTAAAGTAGTCGGGAAGCGTAACGGCAATAGCAAATCTGAGCAAATGCGGTCTGATGACCGGTTTGGGTTAAAGGGCGAGAATATAAAATCAACCACTGCCACTAAACGGTTTGTTACTCTGTGGTTTCATTAATCTTGTCCGTCGCTTTTTCTACAGCCTTGCGCATCGACATTCCGCCGGCAAGGTTGTGGGAAACGCGTTTCACGTTGTCACGCATCTTCCTCATCTCGTCCTCGGTGATGTTTTTAATACGGTCTTCTATATCGTCTATTCTGTCTGTTGTGATTCCTATTCCCTCACGTTCAACAATATTTGCTATGGCAGACCGGCTCCAAACGATTAACGGCATGCCTGCACGCAGGTAGAACGATGCCTTGTGCGGAGTGTTGATACGCAGATACTCGCCAAAATCGCCGGTGCAAGCGGTGAGCGAGTCGCCGTCCCACACCAATCCGAAATCGCCCGTCGCCGTGGATATAAAGTCGTCAGACTCCATCGGTTCGTGAAGAATCAGATTCCGAGCCGGTTTCAGTTCGGCGATATGATTGCGTCCATACACATGTATCTCGCAATGTTTTATACATCCGGACAGTTTTACCAAGAACATGTTTTTACGCTCTGCTATTGAACCGGCATAGACAATTTTGTGCGGAGGGAATGTAGTCGGTTTGTCCGTTGTTTCCGAATTCGAGAGATAATCATGCAGTCCCATGCCGTGGCATGGTCGTTCAAGTCCGTGTTCCTTTAACCATTCAGCCATTGTGTCGTTGGCGGCTATGATATAGTCGGAGTTCGACAGACGGCATATTTCCTGCTTCACGGTGAGCCTCTTTCGGCGGAAAGCCCCGAGGTCATGGACAAACGCCATGGTATTTGCGCCTCGCCACCTCGCCACCCGGCACATGAACGAGAAATATTTCTTTGTCGGGTATTGCAGGAAAACCACGTCCCCTTTTCTCACCGACAGCGCATACGTCACTATTCCTGCCAAGTCTGTGAAGAAAGCCGCAATGCGTTCCTTGCAATAGGTGCGCCTGAGTCCGAGATTGTGCGCCCCCGTTTGTGCCAATATATCCTCGTAATCTCCCTTTGCCTTGTTTCCCGCGCTGTGTCGTCCCTTGTAATTTCGCGATACATAGCACAGTCTTCTCCCATTTGTCATGTTGTTGAGATGTTTGTATTTACACAAGTTGTTTGCCGCTGCAAAGGTAACAAATAATCTGTTCAAATTAAAAAAACATCGGGCGTATCTGTTACCGTAATGCTTTTTATTAGTTCTACGGCAGTCGGAAACAGATTGTCTTGATACGCTTTATCCTCTTCTTTGCGAATGAGGATGGAAAGCGGTTGTTCCCACGTCCAAGTCTCCATGAGGTCTTCATGGTTGTCTTTATTTGCTCCTTCCCTGCATGTTATGTCAACGTTCTTATATTTCTTGCCGTCAATTTCGCCGATATTACTCACCAAAACCGCCGATATTGGGAAACAAATTCGGCGGTTTTGGTTTATTGTCGAATATAAAACCGGTAATATTGAGCAAACAAATGACAAACCATTGTTTACAACTCGTTTTTGATGCGGTAAATAATGGCGGATAGTTAAAAACAGAGCATGAAATGTTAAAATATCCTTTTACACTCAAATTGTTTACAAAACGATTTGGTTTACATTATAAACTTATTTATCTTTGCAATGTGATCACAAGTTCAATAGTATAAAACCTTTTAATAAACACGAATTATGGAAGAACAGAAAAACATGACTGCCGAGCGCAGTTTGGAGATTATCACTCACAGTATCGAACAATCTCGCCGCGATATAGAGCGTGGAAGTTGGAAGTACATGCTGCTGTGGGGCGTGTCCGTGAGCGTCATAGCCCTCGTTGTGGGGCATCTGTGGAAACATTACCCCATAGGTCCCGGAGCCAATGGTCTGTGGGGATTGCTGGGATTTGTGGGAATATATGATTATATAATGCAGAAAAGACAACCGCGCAAGCCTCTGACCTTTATAAGCAAGAACATCAATTATGTTTGGAGTTGCTTCGGGGTGATGGCAGGAAGCATTGGTTTCACGTTAGGATTACTCGGAGGTTCCGGTTTGCTTTCTCATACTACTTCGGCGCCGTTACCCCCTGGTGCGGAGGTGTTGGTATATTATATCCCTATAACATGTATAATTATTTTCTCGATGGGAGTGGCAGGTATGATAACAGGTTGCATGCTGCGCAACAAGTTGATAGTGGTAAGTAGTTTTCTTTCGGGAGCCATCGGCAGCATACTCTCGGTAATGTTTGCCGGTCCGAATGAAATGATAGTACTTTCGGGAGTGTCTGTATTGGCATTGATATTGCCGGCATTGGTAATAAGGTTTAAGGAAAATGGAGAGTAAGGCTTATGTTTGATAAATTAGACCCGTTGCTGCACAGCGAGCTGCGTTTGGCAGTAATGTCTATACTTATTAACGTGGAGGAGGCCGATTTTACATATATCCGCGAGCAGACCGGTGCCACGGCGGGCAACCTCAGCGTGCAGATAGACAAACTGCAACAAGCAGATTACATCGAAGTAAGCAAGGGTTTCGAGGGCAAACGCCCGAAAACCACTTGCAGAATAACCGCCAAAGGGTTTCGTGCCTTCGAAGGTTATGTCGATGCTTTGAAGGGTTACATACAGTATCCCGGAAAAAAGGAATAGTTTGAATGAATTGAAAAAAACGACTTGCGGAGCCTCTGCGATAAGAATTTTTTCAGTAACTTTGCATTGAAAAAGGGAAAGAAAGAATGAAGAACAGAGATTTTTTGAGACATGTCGTAATGTTTCTAACGTGCTTTTCGATCCTGCTCGTTGTGTCGGTAAACCGCGACGGCAGGATTTTCGGAAATAGTTTGAAATCGGAAAAGAAATCGGTCACGGACGAAAAGACAGACACCATACGAACAATGGAGGACGGTACGGTGGTTGTGAACACCGCCGGGATAGGCAAGGATATATTGGGCTACGGCGGACAAGTGCCCCTCCGCATATATATAAAGGAAGGACGCGTGGCAAAGGTGGAAGCACTTGATAACACAGAGACACCCGATTTCTTTGCCGATGCTTCCAGTCTGTTGACCAAGTGGGACGGCAAGACAACGGAAGAGGCGTTGGCAATGAAAGTAGATGTGGTGTCCGGAGCCACTTACTCATCGCGGGCGATAATAAAAAACGTACAGGCAGGATTGATGTATGCTCGCGAAAATGCTGTCGGAGAGTCGTTTTTCGACAAATTGGATTTGTCGGCAAAGTTGCTTGCGGGGCTGGTTGTGGTACTCATGGCTGCCGTCATTCCTTTGATTACACGCAACAAGCGTTACCGCACTCTGCAACTTGTGCTTAACGTTGTCGTACTCGGTTTCTGGTGCGGAACGTTCATCTCCTACTCACTTCTTGTCAACTATCTGTCAAACGGCATAGATATATGGTCTCAACTTGTACCCGTGATAATGCTTGTAACGGCTTTCGTGTATCCTTTCTTCGGAAAAAAGAACTACTATTGCACACATGTCTGTCCGTGCGGTTCGTTGCAAGATTTGGCAGGTAAGGCGCGTGTGAGGAAACTGAAAATGAGCCGGCGTACCGTGAAATGGCTCGATGATTTCCGTAGAATTTTGTGGGTGGTGTTGATGTTTCTCATGCTTGCAGGCGTTTTGACAGAGTGGATGGACTATGAGATGTTTGCTGCGTTCATCTTCACGAGTGCTTCTGCTGTTGTTATTTCTATTGCGGTTGTCTTCGCGTTGCTATCGGTTGTGGTTCCACGCCCGTATTGTCGTTTCGTTTGTCCTACGGGAACATTGTTCAAGTTGTCGCAAGGCATTAAGTGAAAAATAGTCGCCACGGGTGGAATGTTGATGAGTCATGGAAACATTTTTTGTAATAAGTGTTATAAATATGTAAAAATAATGTTGGTGTTTCAACTTTTCTTTGTAATTTTGCGCAGCCTAAACGGCATCATTGCTCGGAGAAATCTTTATCATTATAAATAAAAATGAGAACAGAAACACTTTCAAGTACCAAAAAGACAGTTGTCGGCGTGCAATTTCTTTTCGTTGCATTCGGCGCGACGGTTCTCGTACCTTTGCTCGTGGGCATCAATCCTTCAACAGCCCTTTTCACCGCAGGTCTGGGTACATTCATCTTCCATTTCGTCACAAAAGGCAAGGTTCCGATATTTCTTGGAAGTTCGTTTGCTTTCATTGCGCCGATAATCGCTGCCACCGAACAATGGGGACTGCCCGGCACTTTGGCAGGACTGACCAGTGTTTCGCTGGTATATTTCCTGATGAGTGCGCTTGTCAAATGGCAGGGAAGACATTTTCTCAACCGTGTTTTCCCTCCGGTGGTAATCGGACCGGTGATAATCCTCATCGGTCTTTCGCTTTCCGGCAGTGCGGTAAACATGGCAAAAACCAACTGGTTGCTCGCTTTCATCTCGTTATCCACCGCCGTTCTCGTTCTCACTTTTGCCCGCGGGCTGATGAAACTGGTTCCGGTGATATGCGGCATCATAACCGGATATGTTGCCGCCGTAATAATGAAAGAGATTGATTTTGCGCCGGTTGTTGCCGCACCGTGGCTTACCAACCCCGTCTCCGTTGACACCATAACCAATTTTCAATGGGCACCGTTCTTGTATATGATACCCGTAGCCGTGGCACCGGTTATCGAACACATCGGCGATGTCTATGTTGTAAGTGCCGTTGCGGATAAGGATTTTGTCAAAGATCCCGGTCTTCACCGCACCATGTTGGGCGACGGACTGGCATGTCTTGCATCGGCTTTCCTCGGCGGTCCGCCCGAAACCACCTATTCAGAAGTAACCGGTGCAATGTCGATAACCAAAGTTACCAGTCCTGCGGTAATCCGAATATCGGCGGCAACGGCTCTCGTGTTCTCCGTAATAGGCAAGTTGAGCGCGCTGTTACAGTCTATTCCGCAGGCTGTGTTGGGTGGTATCATGCTGCTGTTGTTCGGCACCATAGCGAGTGTCGGCATCAACAATCTCGTTCAGCACAAAGTTAACATGAGCGAGACACGCAATGTCATAATCATATCCGTCACTCTTACAATGGGCATCGGGGGTGCGGTGTTGTCATTTGGCGACTTTGCCTTGTCCGGCATAGGTCTCTCGGCAATCGTCGGGGTGCTGCTAAACCTGCTTCTGCCAAAGACAAAGACTGCCGCGGAAGATGCCCGGGAAAAATAACCGTCCTTTCCCGTCATTACGCCGTTTGTTGTCTGTCGTGCAGTCCGCCACAACCTTTCTCCATGCAACGGATTGTCTGAAAAATAAACGTAAAGATGCAGGTAATCGATTTTGAACACCTATTTGTTGAATGAATCATAATCGAGTGTATGCTGCGAGTATATACCGTAAACTTTTATTTTTATAACTTTAAACCATGAAACGCTTTCTACTTATCTGCACAGTCATTGCCGCATTTGCGGGAATCGGCAGTGCGCAGAATGTGCAATTGCACTACGATTTGGGACATTCGGCAAACAAGGACTTGTCGTCGCGCCCGAGTGTTACCACAACCGTCGAGATGTTCAAACCCGACAAATGGGGCAGTACGTTCCTGTTTACCGACATCGACTACCAGCGCGACGGGGTTGCCGGAGCATATTGGGAAATATCCCGCGAGTTCAATCTTACTGCCAACAAGCAATGGGCGGCACATGTGGAGTACAACGGAGGACTTGCCTCGGACGAGAAAACGTGGAACGCCACCCGCTTCCGTCACGCTTTCCTTGCCGGCGGTGCATGGAACTGGCACTCTGCCGATTTCTCCAAGACCTTCTCTTTGCAGGCAATGTATAAATATCACTTCAAAAGCAGACACTTGGACGCTCGTCCTTTCAGCGGATTTCAGGTGACGGGAGTGTGGAGGATACAAATGGCAGGCAACCTGCTTACGTTCAGCGGTTTCTGCGATACATGGTACGACCCGGACGTAAAGGGAAAACTCATTGTGCTTTCAGAACCGCAGTTGTGGCTCAATCTAAATGCCGTGAAAGGCATGGAAGACCTGAACCTTAGCATAGGAACCGAGGTTGAACTCTCCAACAATTTCGTGTGGAACGACAAAGGGCGGCACGACAAATTCTACGCCATACCCACCATTGCCGCAAAATGGACATTCTGACAATAAAAGAATTATATTGACATGTTGAACAAAATACTGGGTTTCAACCCCAAGACAATGAAGATGCGCACCGAAATAGTTGCCGGTGCCACCACTTTCCTTACGATGAGCTATATCCTTGCCGTAAACCCCACGATACTTTCTTCGACGGGGATGGACAAAGGAGCACTGTTCACTGCCACTGCCATAGCCTCTGCCATAGCGACTCTGTTGTTGGCATTCATGGCGAAACTGCCTTTCGCACAAGCACCGTCTATGGGACTGAACGCTTTCTTTGCCTATACATTGTGTCAGGCGATGGGATATTCGTGGCAGCAGTCGCTGGCAATAATGCTCATAGAGGGCGTGCTGTTCATAGCCATCACCTTTTTCAATGTGCGCGAACTGATACTCGACAGCATTCCCCGTAATCTGCGCTTCGCCATATCGGCAGGAATCGGAATGTTCATCGCATTCATCGGACTGAAGAACGCTAGCATCATCGTTGCCAATCCTGCAACCTTTGTGTCGCTGGGCAACTTCACTCCCACGGCAACTCTCGGCATCATAGCCATCGTTCTCAGCGGAGCACTGATGGCGCGGCGTGTGAAAGGTTCGCTGTTTTACGGCATAATCATTGCCACCATCGTCGGAATACCGATGGGAGTGACCGAGATTCCCGACGGATGGCTGCCCATGTCGGCTCCGCATTCTCTCGAACCGATATTCTGCCGGTTCGATTTCGACGGCTTCTTCACACTTCAGACATTCCTTGTACTGTTCTCTCTGCTTATGGTAAACATCTTCGACACCGTAGGAACGCTGCTCGGTCTTGCCGAGAAAACGGGAGTGGTAAAGCCTGACGGCAGCATTCCTCACGTCAAGGAAGCCATGATGAGCGATGCCATAGGCACAACCTGCGGCGCGATGCTCGGCAGCAGCACCATAACGACCTACGTTGAGAGTGCGTCGGGAATAGCCGAAGGAGGACGTTCGGGCATGACATCTTTTGTCACCGGAATACTGTTCATTGCCGCATTGCTGTTCTCACCGGTGTTTTTGCTTATTCCCGGCTCGGCAACCAGCGGTGCTCTGGTACTTGTGGGAGTGCTTATGCTCGACTCTGTGAAGAAAATCGACCTCGGCGATGTCAGCGAAGCATTCCCGGCTTTTATTACAATGATAACCATGGTACTGTGTTACTCCATTGCCGACGGCATCTGCCTCGGAATTCTTAGTTTTGTGGTCATTAAGATATGCACCGCACAATGGAAGGCTCTCAACCCCACGTTGATAGTACTTTCAATACTTTTCGTAATCAATTTCGTATTTAAATAAGCATCGTGAATAATATGTAGAAACGTGGTTAAACAATTTATCGTGCTGCGTTTTTTGTAAACTCGCATGATAATTTGGAGATAACAAAACAACTTTAAAGTGTTTTTATCGAAAATCTATCCCCAAGGTTCAAGAAAAGGCGAAATAGCGTGAATGATTTGTGACACAGTCAGTTCTGATTTTTGAGCCTTTCGGCGCAAAACCTCGAAAAGACGGGTTTATACCAACTTCGGACAGAGCAGCGTTACCAAAACATTACCACCTCCTTTGCAAGTGAGGATTGGGAAAAGCGGTAACGAACAGTGCAAAATCCGACCTGAACTTCGGGGATTACCTCCTGCAAAGGTACTTCGATGAAAGGAAACAGGCAAATAAATTGCGGACCGTTTCTTTACCATTGAACGACAATGTTTTGCATAGCAACAAATAACCTGACAATGAATAGTTTTGTAAACCGTAAAAAGTCAGAGTTATGCGTAGTACGTTTAAGGTTCTGTTCTACCTCAAAAAGAACGCCCCCAAGAAGAACGGTTCCGTTCCCGTGATGTGCCGTATCACCATTGACGGTACGATAGCCCAGTTCAGTTGTAAAAGCGACATCCATCCCGATTTGTGGGACATCAAGAGCAATCGCGCTTCGGGAAAAAGTACCGTTGCGTTGGAAACCAATCGTTTCTTAGACAAGATACGTGTCGGTATCAATACCAAATACAAAGAGATTGCCGAAAGGGACAACTATGTCACAGCGGAGAAAGTAAAGAACGCCTTCTTGGGTTTGGAAATGCGACACGAAACCTTGCTGAAAGTCTTCGCCCGGCACAATGAAGACTTTGCCAAACAGGTCGATGCAGGCTTGCGATGCCCATCGACCTACCATAAGTATTGCACGGTCTATAAGCATTTGGAGGAGTTCATCAAAACCCGCTACCGTGTCAGCGACATTGCTTTGAAAGAACTCACTCCGGCTTTCATTACCGACTTTGACATCTTCCTGCGTACCGAAAAGCAATGCTGTAACAACACGGTATGGATTTACATGATGCCCCTGCGCCGTATGATTACCATTGCCCAGAATCACGGATGGATAGTCCGTGACCCGTTCGTGGATTACAGCATATCCGCCGAGAGTACCGATAGGGATTATCTAACGAAAGATGAAATCCGACAACTATTGGACTTCAAATTCCACCGCAAGTCGATGGAGCTGGTTCGAGATTTATATGTCTTCTGCTGCTTTACGGGTTTGTCCTTTACCGATATGAAGAACCTGACCAAGGACAATCTTCAAACTTCCTTTGACGGTAAACTCTGGATTATGACCAAGCGACAAAAGACGGGTGTGGAATCCAACATCATGCTTTTGGATATTCCGAAGCAGATTATCGAGAAATACGATGGTATGGCGAACGGCAACTTGCTTCTGCCCGTTCCGACGTATATAACCGCTTGCAAGAACATCAAGAAAATCATCGGACTTTGCGGTATTGAAAAAGAGATTACGTGGCATACCAGCCGCCACACGATGGCGACGGAAATCTGCCTGACCAACGGCGTTCCCATCGAGACCCTTTCCAAGATGCTCGGGCACACGAATATCCGCACCACGCAGATTTATGCCAAAATCACCCATGAAAAGGAAAGTCGGGACATGGCGGCACTCTCCGATAAGTTGAGTAAGATAGAGCAGTTCAATGGTATCACGATATAATCAAGGAGGAGGAACAATGAAAAGAGAAATCATAACCATTGGAGAGAATGGAAAAGTACATACCCCGACAACTACTCCCGTTTGGATGTCGGCTTGCGAAATAGCCGATTTGTTCGGCGTGTTCTCCGGTAAGGTAAACAATCACATCAAATCTATCTTCAAAGAGGGTTTACTCAGAGAAGATGGAGTGATGAGAACCTTATCTTTCAAGGGAGGAGCGGTGGATTTATACAATATTGAGATGATCACGATGCTGGCGTTTCGCTTTACCTCTCCACAAGCCAAGAGTTTTCGTCAATGGATAATCGGAAGACTGACCGAAAAGAAGAGAACAAGCCCTCCACTATTGATGTGCTATAACAAAGACGGATGGTACAACTGAATATGAGAACAGGCAGTAAGAAGCATTTTTCTTACTGCCTGTTTCTCCGTCAAGGCTTCTCAAACCGAGGACGGTAATTCTCCTGCAACAGCTTTTCCACATCTTCTTCCCGGTAGAGTACCTTTCCTCCTAACTTGATAAAGGAGATTCTCCCCATATTGCGATAATCCTGTAACGTGCGCCGGTTGATATGCAACAGGCGGGATAACTCATCATCCGTCAGATAGCGATGCCCGTTAAGCAGAGGTCTGTTCTTTTTCCGCAGGACATCTATCCCTTTTATCATACGGTCGCTCGCGTTGAGAAAGTGCGCAATCTCTTCGTTGTTTTTGGTCTTTACATCATTGTCCATATTTTATATCGGATTTAGTGGTGATATTATTAGTCGGTTATAAAGCGGAGGATTGTTCGAGCAGTTTACCAACATCCTCCGGCTTGTAGAACATCTTATACCCTATTTGCGTGTAGGGCAGCATTCGGTTGCTGCGGTAGGTTTGCAGGGTACGCAAACTGATGTTCAGGATTTGGCAGACATCCTGATTGTCCAGCCACCTGCCCATACGCTTTTCGTCACATTCCCGACACAAGGCATCCACTTTGGCGGTCAAAATGCGGAAACGTTCCATCATGGCTTCATACGTTTTCTTCTCGATTGTTATTACTTCCATATTTCTGTCCGTTTTAATGTTACACTTTGTGCAAATGTACTTACGGAGTAAGTGTTCAAAACCAACATTTCCTTTACTACGTACTTGTGGCTTCAATATGGATGCTTTTGTCGTATGGCTTTTGAAATAAGACTGAAAAATCTCTATTCAGTACATATTTAGCATACAATCCGGACGGTTTTAACTCCCGAACTTTGCAGCATAATCAAATTCAAAGCGTCATGGATGTCATAACAATCGAAAGCAAAGCCTACCATGAACTGATGGGCAAGATAGAAAAGATTCTCCGTTATGTGGAGAAAGAGGAAAAGGCAAAGAGAGAGTATGAGAACCGCCTTGTCACCAACGATGAGTTAGCCGAGATACTCGGTATCAGCAAGCGTACCCTTCAGCGTATGCGCAGTACGGACAGAATCAGCTACAAGTTGATTTATGGACGTTGCTACTATGACCTGCACGACATCGAGGAGGCGATACGTAACAGAAGTCTCTATTGTAACCCGAAGAATATGGAAGAACTACGACACAATTTCAAACTCAAAAGCAGGAGGATTAAGGATGGAACTATTGGATAGAGAGACCTTTCTTGAATGGATGGAACGCCTCATGAAGCGTTTCGATGACTTGAAACGGACGACTCCCGACATCCCCCAACGTCCGATGATAAATGGTGAACCGCTGCTGGATAACCAAGAGGTGTGCCTGATGTTTCAAATCAGCAAGCGTACCCTGCAACGATACCGTGCATCGGGTACGCTTCCTTTCCACATCGTTTACCACAAGACGTGGTATTTGGAATCGGAAATCCTTGCCTTTATGCAAACTCATTTTACTGAGAACCTCAAGCGGAAGAGAAACAGACATTCCCAAAGTGAGTAAGCCGGATTGTGCGCAATCGGTAAGCCCCCGTTTTGTCGTGATGACAAGGCGGGGGTTGTCCGTTGATTTGGGTTGACTATACAGATAGGGCTAAAATTTAGGTCTGACGATAAACACCTTTTCGGCCAAAGACGGAGGTATTCCGTCCATTGCGGGCTGTGTATCGGAGATACTTTGCCCGTTGCTTTCCAACGGCCTGTCGGTTTGAGCCGTGGAGGTGCCTACGGAAGTGGCGGTGACTGTCGGCTCAATCGGATGTGACCGTTCCATTTCTTCTCTCGTTTTTTCACCATCTTGCATCATTTCCTCCTCTTGCGGACACTCCGACTGCTCAATCGGCTTCAGGGAGAGCTGTATCTTGCGGTCAAGGGCGGCGAGTTCCGTTTTGAGATCTTTGAGCTGCTCTTCCTTTTTCCAAGAGCCGTTCACCACCTCCTGCAATACAGGAATATCCTTGGCTATCTTCTCCGTGTCAGCCTTAAACTTCTCAATCAAGCCGGGTATCTTCTCCAAGGCGTTCAGGAAGTTCATGCAGGCGAGTTGCGGGTCTGCCGCTATCCTGCCGTTGTTGTAGCTGTACTTCATTCCGCTTTCTCCCATCACGAAGAACTTGTTCTGCGAAAGGTCGAAAAGGTCCTTGGAGGAAGACTCCGTCTTGACCACGAGGTTAAATCCGTAGAGTGTTCCGATATTGAAATACTCTCCCCGTGTGCAGGCTTTCTCGTTGATTTCCGAAAGTTTGGCGGCAATGCGTTTCGGGTCACTTCCTTCCACCCCTTTGAGCGTTATCGGATTGAGAGTGTTTCCCTCCTTGTCTTTCTGCACACGGCTTTAGTACAAGTCCCAGTCGCTTTGAAAACGGGCAATCAGCTCCTTGTTGCCGTCCACCGTCCGCACGACTTCATCCAATCGGCTTCGGGAGGATGACTTACTGCGAATGAATGCCTGCCGTTCGCTGTCCAAACCGGCAATCTTCTTCTCCAACTTTGCCTTTTCCAACAAATCGGTATTTCCGGAGAGGATGGCGACGTATTCGGAAAAATTCATTCCCGACTTCTCGTCCATACTTCCCTCGTCGATGGTACGGCTGCCCATACGGTTGTTTTTGAGCTGTTCGATAAAGAGTTGCTTGTTGTGTAGGAGATTGAATTTATAGCTGTCAAGCGACTTCTCCACCGCATAGATGATGACATCCACCTTATTGTCGGCATGGTACTTGGCAACCTCATTGCCCTTACGCACGGCTCTGCCGTCCCTCTGCTCCAAGTCGGAAGGACGCCACGGCGTGTCCAGATGATGGATGGCCACGGCACGCTTTTGGGCGTTCACGCCCGTGCCGAGCATACTCGTAGAGCCGAACAACACGCGTATTGTCCCCTCGTTCATTCCAGCGATGAGCGTCTTTCGTGCCTTGTCGGTCTTGGCTTCCTGAATGAAGCGTATCTCCTGAGCGGGTATGCCATGGTCTTCCACCAACTTGCGCTTGATTTCGCTGTAGGGATTCCATTCGCCCGGCTTATATGTGCCGAGGTCGCTGAACACGAACTGCGTTCCTTTCTGCTCCTCGAACTTGCGGTAGTACTCCGCAATCTTGGCGGCACAATGGGAAGCCTTGTTATCCACATGATCTCCGTACTTGTCAGGGTCGATGAGCCTCAGATCCAAGCTCATCTTTCGAGCCATATCCGTTGCTATGAGCATCTTGGCTTTCTCTTCACTTTCTGAGAGTTTGGGACGTCCCAGCAATTCTGCATTGCCCGTCTTGGCAAACTCCACCAATTTGGCGATAAACTCCTCCTGTTCGGGTGTGGGCGGTATGTTGTGCATAATCTCATTCTTTTCGGGTCGGTCGATGCCGATGTCCTTTGCCGTCCGATAATCGGTGATTTGGGCATAGAAAGCTGCCAATTCAGGCACTTTGATGAAATAGCGGAAACGCTCCTTTTGCACGATTTCATTGGTGACGGAGAACTCATAGTCCACCGACTTCTTGGCGAAGATGGCAGCCCACGCATCAAAAGTCCTGATGTTCTGTGCTTCGAGGGCTTGGGGACGCAGGTACTTGAACAGCAGATACAATTCCGTGAGTGAGTTCGATATGGTTGTACCCGAAAGGAAGGTTGCTCCCAAGTCTTTCCCCGTCCGCTCCTGAATGGTGCGGATGGCAAAGAGCATATTCAAGGCACGCTGGCTTCCCTCACTGTTGCCCAATCCTGCCACACGATCGTGGCGGGTGTTGAACATCAGATTCTTGAACGTATGCGACTCGTCCACGAAAAGGTGGTCTATACCCATTGTCTTGAAATCCACTATATCGTCCTTGCGGTTCTCTATCTTGAACTTGATTTCATCCAGCTTTGCCCGTAAGTTCATCTGCCGCTTGACAAGCCCTTTCTCCATCGAACGGGAGATGCTGCGTCCCTGCTGACGCAATACTTCCAAGTTCTCTTCCACGCTGTCCAGCTCGTCCTGAATAATTTTCTGCTGTATCTCGTCCGACTGCGGTATCATGCCGAACTGGTCGTGCGTGAGGACAATACAGTCCCAGTTGTTGTTCTTGATGTCGTGGAAAATCCGCTGTCGCTTATCGGGCGTGAAATCGTTCTTGCCCGGATAGAGCAGCTTGGCATTCGGGTAAGCCGTTTGGAAAGTCTGTGCTATCTCCTGCACGTTGGCTTTGAGAGCGAGTATCATCGGCTTGTTTGCCAAGCCGAGCCGCTTCATCTCATAAGCAGCGGTGCACATGATAAGCGTCTTTCCAGCCCCTACCTGATGATCACAAATCCCTCCTCCGTTAAGTTTCAACATCCATACGGCATCCTTCTGGCTGTCGTACAGACTTTCGATGCCCAAGCCTTTCAGGTTGAGGTCGGGGAATGTCTGATGGGAACCATCATACTGGGGACGCACAAAACAATTGAAAGTGTCATTGTAGAGTTTCTCCAACCGCTGCTTGAACTCATCGCTCTGTTCGTTCAGCCAGTCGGTAAAGCCGTTTCGGATCTCGTCGATTTTGGCGTTTGCCATCTGTATGGCTTCGGTATCCCGTATCTTGACTTCCTTGTCTCCGACCATGATTTTCTTGGTAATGTCGGGCGTCGTATTCAGCAGGGCATGCTTCATCAGGGCAATGCCGTCGTATCGACGATGCTGTCCCCGTACACAGAACCTGTCCCAGATATTGGCATTGTGCATCCGTGCCTCCACGGAATACTCGTCCGCACTTGAATTGTAGCGTATCGTCACCTCCGTGTCGAAAAGGTGCGAGGCATAATCGGAGTAGAGATTTACGGGAATCCATCGCTCCCCGAAGTTGAAATCCAAGTCCACGAAAGGAATCGGTTCGGGGATGGCATCTTTCAGTGCCCGCAAGGAGGCTTGCGCCCTTGTGTCTTCCGGATGCTCCAAGAGATAGAGTTCGATACGTTCTGATGCGGCAACCACATTGCCCGATACGAACTTCTCGGCGATTTCATACTCTCCCTCCAAAGGATTGTAGTAAATCCTGTCGTGCAACTCGGAGAGCATCTCTTCCTCTGAGGTTTCAGGGAGCAAAGAGAGCATATACCCGGTGTCCACCGCTCCGAACTTATTGAGTGAAGCCGAGAGAGCCTCTTGGGCATTGCTCACCTCTGTCACTTCGTGCAGGCTGAACGAAACGGGTTGATGGAAAATGTCGGCTTTGAGCGTTTCTTTATCCACCTTCCGTTCCAAGAAAAGGATTTCCCTGCCACCGGCATCCATCAGGATCTGCTCGTGGTTCTTGCGGTCGTTCAGATACCCGTACAGTCGCACGAAACGGTCGTACAGTTCATTGAGGTTCTGTCGCAGGGATTCATTTTCTGCCTTATGCTCCGCTTCATAATCATAGAGCGCGTGGTAAGCATCCCGCAGGTCTATGTAGAGTAACATTTTCTGTCGCTCTTGGGACGGGAGGTCTATGGGTTGGAATATTCGGTTGTCCTCCATATCGCGGACAAGCATTCCGACCTGAAAGTCCGAGGCAAGCAGAGAACCCTCTCTGAGGTGTTCGTGCCATACTCCCTCATAGGGACGTGTCAGCATTCCTTTTTCCTTATCCTGCTGCCACCACAACTCTCCCGTGTCCCGTAACCTCATAGCAGTTTCTTGTGGCTTTATTTCGATAGTGGGAGAAGGAGTGGAAACCACAGCACGTTTCACAGTGGCGGTTTTTCGTTTGGGCTTTTCCTCCGGGATAACATTGCCGAAAAGGTCGAGCAGTTGTACCTGAGGAGCGACACTGATTCGGGACTGCTCCATCGGCTGTTCCTCTCTCGGTTGCACCACCTCTTTGTGCGGTTGTTCTTCTTTCGAAGCTGTTGGCGTAAGCGTTGGCTCTTGCTGCTTTATTTCGGGAGGAACGGAAACGGCAACTTTGGGCTGCTCCTGAATGAAGATATGCTTTTGGTACAACGCCATATCCAAGCGTTTGGCTAAATCAGCCCGCAGGATTTTACCCATATCGGTGGCGATGCCTTCCGCTCCGCCCTCGTGATGGAACAGGATGGCAGGCTTGCCGTAAGGGTCGGTATCCTGCTTCCACTCGGTGTGCACGATTTGCGACATGCTTCGCAGATAGGTATTGAACAGCACTCCGCTGGGGCGTTTCTCGCTCTTGATGAAACGCTGTTCCTCTTCGGTCAGACTTGTCTTATCGCTCTGCTTTTGCAGGACGATAAGGTCACTGCCCACTTCCGTTCCTGCATTCTCCGAGAAGAGATTGTTGGGCAGGCGGACTGCCGAAATAAGGCGGGTATGGCTCATCAGCCACTCCCGAACAGGCTCGTTCGACGGGGCATTCATGATGCCTTGCGAGGTGATGAAAGCCAGCACGCCGCCTTCACGGAGCATATCCACGCCCTTGACGAAAAAGTAATTGTGCAGGGACATGCGGGCGACCTTTCGTGCAGGTTCGTCCGTCTTACTGAAAATGGGGTCGAAGACGGCCACATCTCCGAAAGGAATGTTGCTGCTGACCACATCGAAATAACCTCCGAATTTGGATTCGATTTCCTCGAAGCCCCGGATGCGTATCTTGTCTTCGGGATGCAGGGCGGAGAGCATCTGTCCCGTAAGAATGTCTTTCTCAAAACCGAAGGTCGTATGCCATTCGGCTGCAATGCCGTCAAAAGAGCGGATAAACTCGCCCATCCCCGCCGAGGGGTCAAGGATACGCTTGGGGACGATGCCTGCCTCCTGTAAGGAAGCGGCAATTTCCCGCACTACGGGCGCAGGAGTATAAAAAGCGGTCATCACGGAGTTTTTCAGGCTCTGTACATAACTCTTGTATTGCGACTCGGAAGCGGTGTTGTCCCGAATGATGCGATGCAGTTCCATCACCAAGGGGAAAAGCTCCAGTTCCGACTTGTTCCATCGGGCGATGTCTTCCATCGTGTTGGCAGGAGAAAGGATACACTTCAGTGCACCGAAGCCCGTATAGGCCGCCAATATCGTGCGTTCTTCGGGCGTCGCCGAGCGTTGTTCCCGATGCAGGGCAAAGATCGTCTTGATAGCTTCTATATTCGCCCTTAGATGCTCTTTCTTATTATAGCTTGCCATCTTCTTCGAGTTTTAGTTGGACAAAACCTGTAATCTCCGTGTAGAGGGAGTTGTATTCGGGCATGTAGGCGAACTCGTCCGAAATCGGATACTTGGCGAAAATCTCTTCCAAGAGAGGGCGCAGGCGGATGGCGGTCTCCCTGACCGCTTCGAGCGGTACTTCGGCGGAGAACTCATTCCAAAGAACAGAAGAGATAGTATCGTGACAAGAGAAGTGCAGACCCGCATAGAGCGTCTTATTGGCAATGCCGATACATTCAGTTATGGGAAGACCGGCATCGAAGGCTTCGGCATAGGCTTCGGAAGCGGCTGCCGCACGTTCCTTGACAAAAGGAATCTCATCGGCTTTTTCGGGATGGCTTTCCCGAAGAAAAGAGAGCAGGGATAGCTCGTAATAGGAAAATCGAATGGCTGTCATATCTGTGATTTTAACAGGTGTATAATGCAAAGGCACTCGACGTCCCCGCCGAGTGCCACCACTAAAATCCGCAGTAAAAACAAGATGATTGTTTATGACCGCATCATTCAGTGGCAAAATTAGCAATTTACGGGGATTTACCTTCGGGATTTGCCCGTTTTCTTGCGTTCGGGGAAGACAAAGACCGTCTTGAACTCTCCATCCAAGGAGAGCGAAGCCTCAAAGCTCTTGCCCGCTTTGGAGGTGAAGCCCTTGATGATGCCTGTCTCCCCGTTCACCGCCAATTGCGTCAGCTGCTCGTCCGTGAGGTTTTTGCCTGCCACGCTGCGAAAAAGCGTCAGACCGCAATCGGGATCGGAACATTTGGCACATCGGGGATAGAAGACCAATGATCCTTTGCCGCATTTGGGACAATGGATGTCGCTCTGTTTCTTGGGAAAGAGGATTTTGGAGGAGAGTAGTTCGTCGGTAATCTGTGTGGCATAGCTTTCGATGCCCTTGCGGAAATCCCGCTCTTTCAATTCTCCCCGTTCGATTTTCGCCAAGTCCGCTTCCCACTGTCCGGTCATCTCGGCATTGCCGATTTTCATCTCCTTGACGATGGAATAGACGGCAAGTCCTTTCTCCGTAGGGACGAGCGATTTCTTTTGGCGCACCATGTACTCGCGGGCAAAGAGGGTTTCGATGATGGCGGCACGGGTAGCAGGCGTGCCGATGCCGCAATCCTTAAGCTGTGCACGCAGTTCCTCGTCCTCCAACTCCTTACCTGCCGTCTCCATAGCAGCTAACAGCGAACTTTCCGTGTGCAAGGGCTTGGGCTTGGTCGTACCCTGTGCCAACGAACAGGCACAGAGCGGAAGTTGCTTACCTTCCTCCCATTGGGGGATGATGATGCCTTCTCCGTTTTCCCGACTTTCCCGTTCTTCGGCTTCCGCCTGCTCCTTGTCTTTTTTCTTGCTGTTTTTGAGAACGGCACGCCAACCCTCTTCCTTGATGATTTCACCTTTGAGGATAAACTTCACATCCTCGCAGACGGCAGTAACCGTACTGACATCTTTCACGCAACGGGTGGAAAAAGCTTCGAGCATACGTCCGGCTATCATATCGTAGATGACCGCTTCCTCTCCGAACATGTCTATCGGCTTCTTGCCGGTGATGAGCAGGGCGTGGTGGTCGGTCACTTTCTTGCCGTCCACCGAATGTGCATTCGGTTCGGTCAGTTGGCGGGCATGGACACCCCAGACGGAATGGTCGTGCAAAAATGCTATCAAAGCTGGAATTTCGGCAAAGACATCTTCGGGGATATGGCGGCTGCCCGTGCGTGGGTAGGTAATGTATGCCTTTTCGTAGAGTTTCTGAGCCAAGGAAAG
This sequence comes from Prevotella sp. OH937_COT-195, assembly GCF_003932845.1. GTDB lineage: Bacteria > Bacteroidota > Bacteroidia > Bacteroidales > Bacteroidaceae > Prevotella. The sequence continues at coordinate 3,709 of NZ_RQZH01000023.1, read as the reverse complement.
GGTTTGTTCTGCCGTGTATCCGTATCGGCTGTTCGCTTCTTTCTGCAGGGTTGTCAAATCATACAGAAGCGGTGGCTCCTGTTTGGTTTCCTTGCGCACAACTGTCTCTACAGTGGCATAAGGAGCCTGTTTGAGTTTCTCGTACAGGGCGGTGGCTTCCGTCTTATCGAACCAGCGGTCGGCAGAGGAGAAACGGAAGCTCTCATCACCCTCCCTTACGGCAAGGCTGAGTTGCCAGAATGGCTGTGGTTCGAACTTCTTGTTCTCCAAGAAACGGGAGCAGACCATACAGAGGGTCGGGGTCTGTACCCTGCCTAATGAGTAAGTACCTCTTCCTGCCGCAATGGATATGGCTTGTGTGGCATTGATGCCCACCAGCCAGTCGGCTTCGCTGCGGGCACGGGCGGCATAATAGAGGTTGTCATACGCCGCGCCGTTTTGCAGACGGGCAAGCCCCTCTTTGATGGCTTTGTCTGTCAAGGAACTGATCCACAGACGGTCGAACGGACGGGGAATGCCCAAGTATTCGTAAATGAACCTGAATATCAGTTCACCTTCCCTTCCTGCATCGGTGGCTACGATAATGCCTTCGCACGCTCGGAAGAGTTTTTCGATGACTTTCAATTGGGCTACTGCCGCAGCATCGGCTTTATAACCTTTCCCTTCCTTGATTTGGCGGGGAATAAGGGTGAAGACGGGAGGAAGAATCGGCAGGTTCTCTTTGTGGAACCCCTTGATACCATAGGCTTCGGGCATGGCTGCCGTTATCAGGTGTCCCAATGCCCACGTGACAGCATAGCCGCCTCCTTCGATATAGCCGTCTTTCTTGTTGGTTGCCCGAACAACACGGGCGATTTCACGAGCTACGCTCGGCTTTTCTGCTATAATGACTTTCATTTGTTCTTACTTTTTGGATGTTAGTGGTGGCGGATTACATTTTCATTCCCTTGGAACGCTTCTTCTCTTCTTCCTTCTGTTCCTGCTGGGCGGTAGGCTCTGTCTGTCCCTGTTTGAGTGGCTCTTTTATATGCTTGGTAGCCTCGTTGGTCTTGCCTTCGGAATTGACGGCGACCTGCGTGCGGGAAGCGTTGTCGGGAATGACCTCTTTGGTTTGAGACTTGTCGGGATTCCATTTGAGGAAATCGAACTTGTTCTGCTCGAAATTCGGACGCACATAGGCATTGAAAGGTTCTCCCCTCTTGTCGATAAGCCCGGTCATATAGACCGTCTGCCCTGCTTTGAGCTTCGCTTGTTCTTCGGGAGAGATGTCGCGTCCCAGCATTTTCTTGGGGACACGCAGTTCTTTCTGCTCTGTCTGTTCCTGCCCTTCGGGAACTTGTCTTTGTCGTTGTCCCTGCTTGGGGGAACCGAAACGAAATTCAATCGACCGCTTGTCGGCATTGAATTGAAGGTTGGCATTGAAATGCTTTCCCGTTTTGGAGGTCATACCCTCCACGTAGATGCTTTTGCCTTCCGAAAGTTCCTTTTTCTGCTCGTCGCTCAGCTTCACGCCCTTGATTTCATCTGGGATGCGTACCCGGTCGGCACTCAGGGCGATGATGTCGTTCGTCAGGCGATCGATGCTTACGAAACTGCGGGTCGGCTCATCTTTGCCGGGGAAGGTCAGCTCCACGGTACGACCGAGGTTGCCCGTTTCTCTGAGGGCTTTCTTGTCCTCGTCGGTGAAGGTATGCCCGAAGAACTCACGCTCCAATTGCGGCTCCTTGCGGATGGCATGGACAACGGGAATGAATGTTCCGTCTCCGGAGGCTTTCAAAGAGAGACGGGCATCGGTATAGAGGGAAACTTCTCCGATTTTGATACTGATGGGAACAAGCGGAGTCTTGCTGTATTGAAGCAGGTCATCAAGATGCTTGCCCTTTTCCAGACTCTCACGGCTTACGCCCATCTGCTCGAACTGCTCCCATTTCACCTTGTCGGGATCTATGCCTTGAAAGGACTGTTTCTGATCCCCTGCATAGTCCGAAGGATTGACACGGGCGGAGTCCAGCATCTCCTTATTGGATGGGACATCCGGTGCTTTGAGCATCTCAGAGAGTACACGGGCACTGGCAACGGCACTCTCAAAGGGAACCCTGAAGAAAGTCAGCGGTGTGGGGTGCTTGAACTGCCGCATGAAATTGGAAAGGAAGTTCTCCAGTGCATTGCTGTGCTTGTCGAACTTCAGGAAACTCTGTTCATGCTCGGCGGTAGGCGGAACGGTTTTCAGTCCGCCTTTCTCGTCCGTTCCTGTGACGGCTTTGAGATTTTCGCCCTTTTGATCCTTTACCAAAAGGACTTCTTGGTCTTTGATTTTTTCGTCCATATTACAATGTATTTAATGGCACCAACAGCGGTGCACGGACAAAAGTAAACCAAAGAAACAGTGTGCGTTATAGGTTTGGGATAACTGCGTACTTGTGGCTTCGATATGGATAGAAGTGGCAAAAGAAGTATGGTGTTTGAGCCATACCTTCATATTATCAGTTCTCTTTTTAATCGTATTGACGTGTAGTTCGAGTTAAAATATACTTTATAATTCATTATTCTGCATTATTATGATTAACTTTGTAAGTTTGATAATCAAAAAAACAATACCCGAAAGATATATGTCTCGGTTACCTATCCATAGAAGTTCACAACTCTCAGATTTCGGAGTCTATCTGAAGACTGTCATCTCTCGGACATCGGCATCTTCAGACAGATACGCCTTTTCTCATACCGATGATTATTATTTCTTTGGCTTCATAGAGGGTGGGCAATGCTGTCTGAATATTGATTTCGAGGAATACACTTTCGAGAAAGGAAGTCTGGCTATCATTCTACCCGGGCAGGTACATCGTATCATCGACGCTTCCAATCTTTCTGCAAAATTTCTGGTTATCGACTCGGTATTGGTGGATAAGGAGGAAAAACGAACGCTTGAGAGATACGGTCGCCCTCAAATACAACTATCCGACATATCGGAACAGAAACTATTATTATCACTTCTTGACTGCAAACTGAGTGGCATGGAAAATCCATCTGCCAAAGCAGTCGTTCAGCGACTGGCCACCGTCATTGTAGGGTTAGTCGTGGAGAATATAGTAAATGCAACGATAGCTCAATCCAGATTGCAGGGGACAGTGACCAGACACAAGGAAATAGTATGGGAATTTCGGGATTTGTTGGAAAGCAATATCCGAAGCAAACGTTTGCCATCATTCTATGCCGGGCGGCTGAACATTACCGTTGCCTACCTGAATGAAGCTGTAAATTCTGTTCTGGGGACAAGCGTGAGCCACCATATCCAAAACGAGATTATTTTGTTGGCTAAACGTCAATTGGTCTATACTACAGATTCCATCAAAGAGATTGCATATAGTTTAGGCTTTAACGATTACTCCTACTTCACACGGCTGTTTACCAAGGTTGCAGGCGTTTCTCCCACGCTCTTCAGAAGGATGTACCACGAATAGTGCTATCATTACCATTGTCCGTCTATTGTGACAGCCTGTATCCCACCGTACCTTTGCAGCGAACTTTATTCACTTAAAAAGATACGGATTATAAGGATGAACAACGCTGTAAATATTTTGCGAGAAGGAAGTATGATGAAAGCCCTGACAAAATTGGGGATACCTATTGTCATCGCAATGCTGATTATGGCAATATACAATGTGGTAGATACTTTTTGGGTTGCACGTCTTGGAACTCTTCCTGTCGCCGC
>NZ_RQZH01000220.1 GCF_003932845.1 Prevotella sp. OH937_COT-195 | reverse complement strand
TTAGAATAAAATTAAATAAAATACGAAAATTAAAAGGAGTTAAAAATGCCTTATATTTATTTAATAATAGCCATAAGTACTGAAGTTATTGGAAGTGCATTTCTTAAATCTTCAGAAGGCTTTTCAAAATTTATACCATCCTTTAGAATAAAATTAAATAAAATACGAAAATTAAAAGGAGTTAAAAATGCCTTATATTTATTTAATAATAGCCATAAGTACTGAAGTTATTGGAAGTGC
>NZ_RQZH01000219.1 GCF_003932845.1 Prevotella sp. OH937_COT-195 | reverse complement strand
ACCTGCACGGCGTGGTTGTCTCCTTCGGAAGGCCATGCGCCGCCATTGAGTTCCCACGTCACCTGCCAGTATTCCGCCTGTGCTTCCGGCTGCCATTTGGCACGCAGGGCGAGGTCGCGAGTTACGGGAGTATGAAAGTTGTAAGCGTTTGTTCCATCGGTAGTCCATGCAACAAAAACAAATCCTGTTTTCGTTGGTGCGGGCGAAGGAACGGTTGCCGTTTTGCCCTCCTCCACTTTCTGGT
>NZ_RQZH01000218.1 GCF_003932845.1 Prevotella sp. OH937_COT-195 | reverse complement strand
GCATGAAGGTTGATTAATGAAAAAAATCCGTTACTTTTTTTGGAGGTATCGGATTTTTTTGTATCTTTGCGGAAAGAAATAGCATTGAGGCTGAGCCTTGGATTGTAGTTCCAGGTAGTTCTTTCTCTTTGCTATTTCTTTTTTATGTGCTTTCTGATTTTTTCGGGATGGTCTGAAATAGAGTGCAGTGTGTATTCTCCCCAGTCCCATTCCCATACGATGATATACTGCTCTTCGCCTTTTACCTTTGTGGAGAATATATGATGCTGTATGAC
>NZ_RQZH01000217.1 GCF_003932845.1 Prevotella sp. OH937_COT-195 | reverse complement strand
AAAGAGACTCTCAAATAATTCCTGCTTGATGTATCCCCTGTCGGCAAACACTTTTCCGTATGGCACTTTTGTAAAAACAGACCATACTCTCTTATCCCCGTCATCTACGTTAGCAGGTGTGAGACAGAACGTTATGATGTCCCCCGTGTCGTTGCAGAGCAGATGCGACTTGAAGCCATGGCACCACCCCATAGTGCCTTTCCCACTCTTGGCAATCCCCTTAAATACTTTATTGAAGTATCGCCTTACATTATGGCACACCGGTATCATGGTGCTGTC
>NZ_RQZH01000216.1 GCF_003932845.1 Prevotella sp. OH937_COT-195 | reverse complement strand
ACCACTGATAATGGACCTGAATTTGCGGCACATAAGGACATCACCAAATACTTAGGCGTACCTGTGTACTTCGCTGATACATATTCTTCATGGCAAAAGGGAACCGTTGAGAATACAAACAAGTTAATCAGACAATATATACCGAAAAAGGATTCGTTTGACCAATATACGGACAAGAGAATTATGTCGATACAAAAGAAATTGAACGAAAGACCGAGGGAAAAATTAAACTTTTCTACACCAAAACAGGAGTTCTTTAAAAAAATATTGTAATTTTGCACTTGCTGGTTGA
>NZ_RQZH01000215.1 GCF_003932845.1 Prevotella sp. OH937_COT-195 | reverse complement strand
CCCTAAGCCTCATGCTCTACCAAAGCCCGCTCCACGGCCTGGCGCAAATCCATCCCCCAATCCAGCCACTGCCTCACCTTGCATTTGACTGACAACCAGCAACGCTCTATCGGATTAAACTGCGGCAAATAAGGCGGCAAGTAAAGCAACAAACAGCGCGCTTTCTTCATAATCTCTTTCACTCTCCCGCCTTTGTGAAAAGCCGCATTGTCCATCACCACAACATGGGCTGTTTTTCTCCGTTCGCGTCACGCGGCAGTCGTTCTACCAACGCCTCCAGCCAGCTTTCCACCACTTC
>NZ_RQZH01000214.1 GCF_003932845.1 Prevotella sp. OH937_COT-195 | reverse complement strand
ATTAATTCCTCCTCGTTGATCCAAAACTGTCTTTTCAAGCGATTGAACCTTTTCTCCCTTTATCAATTTTCTATATTCTAGTTCCATTCTTTTTCCAAAATCTGCCTGCTCTTTTAATGTTTTATAATCTTCTTCTTTCAAAATGACTCGTCCTGTTGGCTCACTTTCTCTCGAAAATAAACTTCGCTTTTTATATTCATACTTAAATTCGTTGTTTAGAGGCTCATACAGAACATTCTTTAAAATTTGGTAATATTCTCCTCCTCTTCTTCTTTTTTGGCTCTTATTTGGGATATATG
>NZ_RQZH01000213.1 GCF_003932845.1 Prevotella sp. OH937_COT-195 | reverse complement strand
TATTGTTTTTTTAGAAATTTTTTCTTCATATTCCATCTCTAGATAACTGAGTATATGTGTTATTGGTTGTCCCTTTTTTAATCCTTTTTGTATTGTAGGTAATAGTTTTTCTTGTTTACTACCTTTACTTGTTCTCTTATTTCTATCATATGATTCCTGTGCTATTTTAGCATCATAAATTACATAATCATAACTACAAGTATTACTTTGATACCTAGGGCATTTATTACATACTATTGGTTGTTTCTTTAATAAATCACATATATGAAATTCTACATCTTCTATATGATTGCCTATAG
>NZ_RQZH01000212.1 GCF_003932845.1 Prevotella sp. OH937_COT-195 | reverse complement strand
AAGCAAAGGCAGGTTGGAGTGATGATTTTTATAGTGATGAATACCTTGAAGATATGCCTATTGTGATGATAGATGCTGACCAAGAATATCACGGAAAATATTTGGCTTTTGAAGTAGAAGGCGATAGTATGGAGCCTGACTATTTAGAAGGTAATATCGTAATATGTCGGGAAGTACAACGCCATTTATGGAGTTCAAAACTTCATTATACAGATTGGGATTTTGTTATTGTTCATAGTACAAGAGGAATTATGCTTAAAGAAATCATAGCACACGATACTCAAAAAGGCATAATTACTTGCCA
>NZ_RQZH01000211.1 GCF_003932845.1 Prevotella sp. OH937_COT-195 | reverse complement strand
TCTTCTAATAATCTTTTAAATTCTTCTCTTTTTTTTTCAAACTTAGCTCTTTCTTCTTCTGACATTTCTTCATTTTCATTTCTATTTGTTCTATTATTTAACCATTCAGGTGTTTTCTCCTTAGAAAATTGAACAATACTGTTTTTTTTATTACTTATTTTAAAATTTTTTGCTTGTTCTAAAGTTGTAATATTAGCGTTTTTCCAGTTACTTAAAACTTTCAAAAGAAATTGTTTTGGTCTAGATCCATTAATAGATGTATACTCGATAGCATAATTAATAAACTTATCATCAAAGCATGAGGA
>NZ_RQZH01000022.1 GCF_003932845.1 Prevotella sp. OH937_COT-195 | reverse complement strand
CGTCGGGATGAAACGGCTGCGCAGATGTCAGCAAGCGGGCTAAAGCAGTCGGGAAGCGTAACGGCAATGGCAAATCTAAGCAAATGCGGTCTAATGACAGATTGGGGGTTAAGCATTCCGGTGGAATGACAAACACTCCTTCTTTTCTATTATAAGCATACTTTCCCAACGAGATAATAGCTGCCATGAATGAAAGAAGAGTCTTTTTTCCCGTATCAATATTATTTGCAAGTGCCGGCATGACGGCAGCATTTTTATTGATATAGTCTGCAACCGTGTTTTCGTCCAATGCACTTACATCATTAAAAAGCATATCTTTACGAATGATGGTGTATGAAACCTGTTGCTTCTCATATCAAGTTCACGTTAAATAAAGACACTTCTTATTTCTTGTTCGATTTTAATTGTCAATAATAATTGTGTGTTTACAGGATACGTCCCGAAACCCGTATTGTCATTACGGGATACACAGTTACTTTTGAGAGTGTTTTTATGAGTCCGCCATCGTGCCCGTTCAGATCTTGACTTTTCAATTTTACGTCTTCTCCGCTCTGTTTCTTGTAAACTGCAGGCTCCCCCCAGAACTGCATTCCGAGATCGCCGCTCACGCAAAAACGTCCTCGTGGCACGGCGCGCCCGATACCGATTCCCAAGTAAGGTTTGAACGATGCCACTTTTATCGAAGCCTTTGCTATGCCGTTTTCATCGGGTGATATGATGTAGTCGGCAATCTCGAGACCTTCGCCCGGGTCAAGACCTGTTATGGGAGTGTTGTTCTGTGCCGTGACAATCCCGTCTGTGCCGATATATGCACCTATTGTGGCGTGTAACGAACTGTTTTTGAACGGATATACGTCAACCAGCAACTTGGCGTTGCCCCAACTCAGTTTGCCTTCAATCTCGGTTTGATGCGAAGTGCCTTTCATTTTGTATCCGACATCTGTTTTGTAAGTGAATTTTGGAATAAAAGAATATCCCGCCCTCACTTGAACATGTTCTGTGACAGATGTCGCGATGTCTATTCCTATCCCCGAAGTACCAAGTGTCAATCCTGCCGAGAGATGGTCGAAGATACCGAATTTCGTTACTTGCTCTTGTGATTTTGCTCCGTGGAGGCAAAACATAAATGTCAAGAAGACTAAAAATATTTTTTTCATCATTAATATATTATATGTGAGTAATGCCGTGTATCAATTTTCTTTACTACGTTGTTTTCAACTTTATGTCAATATATTGCTTTGGGAAATGTTTTTTTTGCATCATGAGGCAGCCTTTAACTGCAAACAATACCCGAAACATATCAAACAACAAAGCGATTTCGCCGATTTTACATCGTAATTTCGGCGGAATTGCTTTACAATATCGCCGAAATTGTGACACGAAAGGATATCGGATGCGGACAAGTTGATACTTAAATCCAAATCGGTCATTATACCGCATTTGCTTAGATTTGCTATTGCGCGTTACGCTTCCCGACTGCTTTGGTCCGCTTGCTGACATCTGCGCAGCCATTACATCTCGACGCAGCCCGCTACGCCCTTGATGAAACGGCTGCACATCTGCTCAACAATCGAACAAAATAGGTTGAGGGTTCTAATGACCGGTTTGGGTTAAACAGAGAGCGAAAAGATATTTCCCGATGTCGTCGTTGGTCAATATCTTTTTTCAATATTGAACTCAGCACCTCGCTGTTGTTTATCATGCCCGTCCTCCCGACAATATCTCGTAGAACTTTTTCATGTCGATGTTGCGGCGTGCCGCCTCTGCGAGTTTGTCGTACTGAATGTTGTTGTATTCTGCCACGGTAAGATTTTCGTGTTCCCCTCCGCCGTTTTCCGGTGTCGCGAACGGTGCGAGCAGATGTTCGATAACCGCTGCGTTGTCGAGTATTCCGTGTATGTACGTCCCCCAGCAGTTGTCTTCGGCAAAGAAGGAGCGGTGCGGTGTGCCTTGCTTGTCAGTTGTCACTCCCATGTGAATTTCGTATCCGCGGCATTCTTTCCCTTTGAAATCGAATATTGTCTGCACCGTGGTTTTCTCTCCGCCCATTACAGTGGTGAGCGGCAGCAGTCCCAGTCCTGGCATTCGTTCCACGTTCCCCTCAACTCCCTCGGGATCTGCCACTTCCGTTCCCATCATCTGATAACCTCCGCAGATGCCTATTACCGTTGTTCCTTCTCGTTTTGCTCTCATTACAGCCTGTGCCACTCCGTTCCGTCTAAGTTCGATAAGGTCTGCCAGAGTACTTTTCGTTCCGGGCAGAATGATTACATCTGCCTTCATAATCTCCTCATTGTTGTTGGTGTAGAACAGATGTACCCGCGGGTCTCGTTCGAGTGTGTCGAAGTCGGTAAAGTTCGATATGTGCCTGAGCATAACCACTGCCACGTTGACTTTACCTTCCATTGCTTCTCGGTTTTTCAGTTCGAGCGACACCGAGTCCTCCTCTTCTATATGTATATCTTTCATGTACGGCAATACTCCGAGTACCGGAATCCCGCACAAACGTTCAATCATCTTGCGCCCCTCTTCGAATAGTGACATGTCTCCCCTGAACTTGTTTATTATAATTCCCTTCACCCTGCGCCTGTCCTCCTCCGGCAACAACATTATTGTTCCGTACACCGAAGCGAACACTCCTCCGCGGTCAATGTCGGAAACGAGTATCACGTCGGCATCGGCATGTCGCGCCATTGACATGTTCACGATGTCTATGTCGCGCAGGTTTATCTCGGCAATGCTTCCCGCTCCCTCCATGACGATAGGGTTGTGATGTGCCGCAAGTCGGTCGAAAGCCTCGCACACGGCATTTCGCAACTCCCCGCGTCCCTCTTTTCGGAAATATTCCGTGGCATGTTGGTTTCCCACGGGTTTCCCGTTGAGTACCACCTGCGATGTATGGTCGCTGTTTGGTTTCAGCAGCAAGGGGTTCATGTCGGTATGACATTCCAATCCTGCCGCCTCCGCCTGAACCGCTTGTGCCCGCCCTATCTCGAGTCCGTCGGCCGTGGCGTATGAGTTGAGAGCCATGTTTTGTGCCTTGAACGGAGCCGGCGAGTATCCGTCTTGTTTCAGTATCCGGCAGAAAGCCGTTGCCACCATGCTTTTGCCCACGTCGCTTCCCGTACCGGCGAACATCACGTTATGCAGTCTTCCGTCAACATGCTCCGTCTTTTCCGTCTCCTTTCTCTTCTCTCCCCAATAGTAGTGCATGTATCCCGCCACGGTATTCTTATATATATAAAAAGGTGTAATCTCGTTTTCGTTCTCCTCCTTTATCTCCGAATAATGGAACTCGTGTCCCCTCCAGCCGTTTATTTCGCGGTATCCGAGATGCAGTCGCGCTCCCTTCATCGTTGCATCTTTCTGCAATACTCCAACCATCGGGTATGCCTTTCCGTCTGTATCAATGATGTTTCGGCACAGATACATCATTCCTCCGCATTCGGCAAGGCATCGCCCCTCGTCTTCTATATATTTCTTTACGGCATTGCGCATGTTGTCGTTTCGGTTCAGTTCTTCAAGGAAGAACTCGGGGTATCCTCCCGGAAGATATAGCAGTGTGGTACCCCCGGGCAGTGATTTGTCTGCAATCGGCGAGAAAAACTCTATGTTCCCGAGTGTTCGCAGGCGGTCGATGTTCTCACGATACATGAACGAGAAAGCCTCGTCGCGTGCCACGGCAATCTTGTCATGGCATGCCTCGCCCCACGGGAACGACTCTTCTTGTGTCCACAGCGGTTCGGTCTGCCAATCCCGCCTGACGATTACCTCTGTCTCGGCGAGCATCCCTTCAATATCCACGGCGGCTCGAACAGCCTCGGCGGCATTCTCTATGAGCCGTTCCATGTCATTGCGTTTGTCGAGTGTCAGACCAAGATGTCGCGACGGAATTTCCATGTCCTTCACCCTCGGCACACACCCGAAGCATGTCATTCCGGCATCGCGGCACGCCTCGCGTAGCATTTTTTCATGTCGCGGCGAACCAACCTGATTGAATATCACGCCGGCAATGCGTGGTGCTTCCGGCATATCCAAGGGCATGAAGCGTCGGTATCCATCGACAAGTGCAGCCGCACTATATGCCATGCTGCGTGCATTTACGACAAGCACCACGGGTAGTGAGAGCAGCGATGCCACCTCTGCGGTGCTTCCGTGCCACCGTTCCTTGCCGTCCCATAGTCCCATTACGCCTTCCACCACATTTATTTCTCCGGCATAATGGGCAAATACTCTTCTCAAGTGTGACGGCGACATGAAGAATGTGTCCAAGTTGACACTCTCCGCGCTTGCCGCCATGCGGTGATACTGTGTGTCTATGTAGTCGGGTCCGCACTTGAAAGGCTGCACTCCGCCGCCGTTTTGCGACAACGCGCGCAGCAGTCCCACGGTAAGCGTTGTCTTGCCGCAACCGGAATTGGTTGCCGCAATCACGAACGCATGTACCTTTCTTTCGTGCGGAAACATGTTTTTACCCATAAAAAAAGAAGAATTTGTATTTTCGTGCAAAAATACGAAATAATTTTTATTTACTTATTCCTTATTAATAAATATTTGCTATCTTTGCAGCCGATAGGTGATGCCGTACTTTTCAAGAAACGGCATAAAAGGGAATCAGGTTAAACGCCTGAGCAGTACCCGCTACTGTGGACTCCGTTGGTTGGGAATGTCATTAGAGGCAAAGTCACTGTGGTACGAAACCATGGGAAGACGAGACATTCCGGGAGTAAGCCAGGAAACCTGCCGTCAGAACATACTGATTACGGTTGTCTCCGGGAATAGAGACATCGGCAAAATGCTTTTTTAAAACTAAAAAATAATATCTTAAATGAAAAAGATTGCAACAAGCATCATTTTCGCTGTCGCTTGTGCGGGTGCATGGGGACAGACAACCGTCTGTGGAATCGTTACCGATGCCGAGACAGGTCGTCCGGTTATGGACGCTTATATCCGTGTGGACAATAGTTTGGCAAAAGGAGTTACAAACTCGGAAGGGCGGTTTCACATAACAAATCTTCCCGACAAGAAGCATCAGTTGAGCATAACTCACGTCAATTATACTCCGGTGTCAATACCTGTAAGCACCACGGACGAGGTTAGAATAGACATGGTGCCGAGTGCGCAGAACATCGGTCAAGTTGTGGTTACGGGAACCGGAACACATCACAGACTGAAAGACAGTCCCGTGCCGGTGCAGGTAATAACGGCGAGCGAAATAGCATCGACAAACGCAACATCGCTTGTAGATGCATTGCAGAAACTTTCGCCATCGTTCACTACCATGATAAACGGAATGGGAACGACCGTTTCCATGAACGGAATGTCAAACGATTACTACATATTACTTGTCAACGGAAGACGCAGCACGGGAAATGACAAGTGGGAGCGGGTAAACGTAGGCAACATAAAGCGTGTCGAGATACTCAACGGAGCCGCATCGACATTGTACGGAACGAATGCCATAGGAGGCGTGATAAACATCATTACCAACGACTCCAAGAACTCCGTCGAGGTACAGAACGACTTTATGATAAAGAACAACGGGCGCATAAGCGAGTCTGCCAACCTCGACATTCAGAAAGGAAAGTTGGGCTCGTTTACTTCATACAAACATCAAGAGGCAGACACTTGGCAGTTGTCGCCATACGAGGAGAATAAAAAAGGCGAACTCGTAGAGACAAAGAAAATCGCATCGGCTGGCTTCCACGACGACGGGGTTACACAGAGATTTACGCTCGATGTCAACGACCGCTTGTCGTTCTATGCCGAGGGAAACTATTACCGTCATAAGACAGACCGTCCGGCAGAGGTATATAATTACGACATAAAGCATGAGTCATACGGATATGCTTTCGGAATGAAGATGATGGCTGCGAAGAAATCATACATTACTTTCGACTACAACACCGACATCTTCAACTCGAAATACGACTATTTCTCGGATGTAAAGAACAAGAAGGGCAAGATAACGATACCCAAGGGAACATCGCTGACGAGAAAGCGCACACGCTTCCACGAGGCGACATTCAAGGGAGTGTTTACACTTTCAGACCGGAACAAACTGTCGGTGGGCATAGAATACCAGATTGACGCGCTGAAAAGCGCAAGCAACAACATAAGGAAAGAGATGGCAAGCACGTTTGCCACATTCGTGCAAGACGAAATTACGATGACTCGCGGACTCAGTGCACTGCTCGGAGTGAGGTACATATATCACCAAAATTTCCACAGTTATGCTACACCGAACGCGGCACTGATGTACCGAATAGGCGGTCTGAACCTCAGGGCAAACTACTCAATGGGCTACAAAGCACCGACACTGAGCCAAATCTTTGCCACCGAAATTTCGAAATTGGTTGACAGAATCACAATAGGGAACAAGGCTCTTAAACCGGAAAAAAACAACTATTTCGGCTTCAATGCAGAATACCGAAACCAGTGGTTCACGCTATCTGGCAATGTGTTCCTTAACAAGATTCGCGACATGATTGACTATGTCACGATAGCACAGGGAGATGCTGCAATCGCACAATACGGTCATCAGACAGTAAGGCAGCGTCAGAACATAAACCGGGCATCCATACTCGGAAGCACGTTGGCAATGAACGCGAACTTCGGATACGGCTTCTCGCTAAATGCCGCATACACACATCTCAGGGCAAAGAACGACGAAACCGGTAAACCTGTCGACAAAACGGTAAAGAATTCGTGGACAATGGGGGCGCAGTATATGAAATCCTGTGGCTTCTATACGCTGTATGCCAATGTCAACGGGCGCATATACAGCCGCCGTTTCAGCGAAAGTTACGGCTATGCACCACACTATAACATGTGGGATATATCTACACGTCACACATTCAACCTCAAGAAAATTACCGTGGAACCGGGTCTTGGCGTGGAGAACGTATTCGATTGGACAGACGACCGGCCGTACAACAGCAATTATGCGACACTCAGTCCGGGACGCACTTTCTATGTCAGTTGTGCCATTAAGTTCAAATACTGACAAAACCACGGTTGCGGCACTGCAACATTCCGGAAAATTCCGGCAATCCGCAATAATCAAAGAAAAAAGAAAAATAACATGCGCAAGCAACTATCAATAATATTCCTCGCCTTGGCAATCACGGCAACGGCACAGGTGGAGAGCGACAAGGAGGTCGCACTCGACGAAGTGGTGGTTACCGGGACGGGAACGCAACATCTCTTGAAGAACGCTCCCGTGCAGACAGAGGTGATAAGCGGAAAACAACTTCGAAACTACGGAGCACGCAGCATATCCGACATACTCGGAATGCTGTCGGCTTCGTTCGATTTCAATGACAACGACATGGGGGCGAGAATGCAGATGAACGGATTGGGGAATTCGTACATTCTGATTCTCATAGACGGCAAGCGAATGCACGGCGACAACGGAGGAGAGAACGACCTCGGAATGATAGACCCGCATAACATTGACCGTATCGAAATAGTAAAAGGTGCGTCGTCGGCTCTGTATGGCAGCGATGCAATAGCCGGAGTGATAAACATAATCACTAAGAAACACGATGAAGGACTGCTGTTGGAGAACTCTACGAGGGTGGGGAGTTACGGCGATGTGCGACAGCATAACGGACTGGGAATAACACTTGGCAAACTGCAGTCGTTCACGAATTTCCACTGGCAGCACAGTGACGGTTGGCAAAACACCTCGGTAGAAGACATAAACCAGACCGAATTCTTGATAACAGATTCGCGAAACAAAACCGTCAACCGCCACACCAATTGGCAGATTGCCGAGCGTCTCACATATCAGGCGGCAAATAACGTGCAACTTTATGCCGAAGGTAGTTTCTATTGGAAACGTATCTTCAGACCGTCCGGAAAATACGCATCGACAGACGTGCATACATTCGACATGATGTACCGAAACGTATCGGCTGCCACGGGAGGGAAATGGAACATCTCAAAGACAGACTACATAACGTTGGATTTGAGTTGGAACAGGCATGCTTACTACTATCTGTTTACCGACACTACTCTGACAGACGGCTACCATAACGGGAAACTGACCCACTATTACCCGTATTTCCCCACACAACAACTGCTGCAAAGCGACCAGCAACGTACCATTGCCGAGGCGAAAGGAGTGTTCTCGCTGCCACACAACAACCGAATCTATGCCGGTATAGAATACCGCTACGACTGGTTGAAGGCACCGGCGAGAGTTATAGACGGCAAGGCAAGAGACTATAATCAGGCGGTGTTCGTACAGGACGAGTTCGACATGCTGCCGTGGTTGAACATCAACGCGGGACTGCGCCTGAACCATAATAGTAAGTTCGGCTTCAGACTCACGCCGAAACTGTCGGTAATGATGCGCACAGGCGAACATTTCAAATGGCGTGCGACATGGAGTCGGGGCTTCAAGGTTCCCACACCGAAAGAACTGTACTACCGATATGTGAGACAGATGCTCGGTGCGTACCTGTATCTCGGAAACAGTAATCTGAAACCACAGAGCAGCAACTATTTCTCGCTCGGAGGCGAGTATAACGGCAACGGTCTTTCGGTAACACTAACGGCATACCACAACAAGGTGGATAACATGATAACATTGGTAACAATACCAAAATCGGAAGCACCCGGAGAATATGTCGTGCAGTATGACCCCGTTGCAGTAAGACAGTTCCGTAACGTGGAAGATGCGAGGACAATGGGAATCGACTTTACCGCACGATACCGCATAAAGGAGTTCGGCATGGGTATAGGATACAGTTATCTCGACACTCGGGCAAACATGTACAACATCGATGACAATACACTTGTGCGTGTTATAATAGACGGAATGGCACACCACAAAGGCAACTTGTTCGCCACATGGAACCATACTTTCTCACGCAACTATGCACTCGGCGTGGGGCTGTATGCCAAAATGTCGTCAAAGAGATTCTATCAACTCAACGGCAACGGCAAGGGATACAACATCTGGAGACTGAACACTACCCACGATTTCGGGCATGGCAAGACGATGAAATATCGTCTCGAGGCAGGTATTGACAACATATTCAACTTTGTCGATCGCACACCTCACGGACTGCATCTCGGCACAACGACACCCGGAACGACAATATACGCCACGTTCACAATCAAATTTTCGAAAGGAAAGAAAGCCTCAAATAAGTTTAATACAAATTTAAAACAAAGAAACTATGAAGAAGATTAAGTTTTTGATTATTGCCATCATGGCAATAATCGGTTCCGTTTCCTTCACATCTTGTGGAGACGACGAAGAAACATGGGGTGGCATGTCTAATTACGACCGCTATCAGAAAGTAGTAAACGAAACAGTGAACAGCCATAAGAAGAACGACAAGGTTATCCTTCTCGTGGCATTCGGATCTACATGGCAACAGGCATTCGACACGTTCGACAGAACAAAGAAGGAGTACGAGAAAGAGTTTAAGGACTATGACGTGTACCTTTCGTTCTCTTCGGCAATCTGTATCAATAATGCCCGTGCCGGCGAACATAAGGCCGACGGTGCGGAGGTTCGCGAATATTTCGATCCGGAGCACTGGCTCACGGCAATCGGACTTGCTGGGTACAAAGAAATCGTGGTGCAGTCGCTGCAGATTATCCCCGGAGAAGAATACCGCCGTGTGCGTGACTCTTATGTAAAAGACTTTATGAACAACCACAACAACGACTTCACGGATAAGTACATGAAGAGCATCGATAAGAAAGTCATTGTGGGCACACCGCTCCTCGCAGAAGAAAGTGACGTTAATACGCTTGCAAACATTCTTATTAAGGAAAAAGACATTATAGAGGCACTCAACAATGGTATCGTGGCATTCATGGGACACGGTAACCCTGAAAACTATGATTATTTTGGAGCAAATGTACGCTACACCGACCTTGAGAAGGCACTTCTAATTCTGAAACCCGGCAAAATGTTCGTTGGTACGGTAGATATGCCTGACAACTACATTTCAGATGTTTACAACCGTATGTTAGCAGCCGGTATTAAGAAAGGCACTCGCGTACAACTCTATCCGTTGATGTTCATCGCCGGCGATCATGCTCACAACGACATGGCAGACCCGAAGGACGATGAGAGTTGGTTCAGTTTCCTCAATGCAAAAGGTTTGAAGGCTTTCGCATACGAGAAGAACTACCCGAAAGAATATGCTTGCTGGAAGGCTTACAAGCAAGGCGATGATTATATCCCGGCACTCGGAGAACGTCCGGCCGTACTCAAAATGTATATGGATCACACACGTGATGCCATAAAGAAAATTGCCGATGGCGAAGGTCTCTCCACTCCTACCACCGAAACCGGGGAATAACTTGACAAAAACTGCCGCCAAAATATTATACAAGCGGCAATGACATATAGTAAGACAATCCGTGCCATGACTTTTTGGCACGGACTGTCTTTTTTTGCAATTGGGCATTCAAAAAACAGTGGAAATAAATATTTGAGGTTTTTCTTGGTTGTTGTTTCGAAAAACATTAATTTTGCAAATGATATGCAGGTTCTCACATGTTGAGATTAATAGGGAACAGGGTGCAAATCCCTGACAGTCCCGCTGCTGTGAGCCGAACTTAGCATGGAGCGAACAAGAAAGTCACTGCTGTTATTGGGAAGACGTTCGTTGCCGTCGGCAAAGTCAGAAGACCTGCCTGCATAATTATGTCCTCGTAAATGCCCCCGGGGATGGGCTGCGACGGATAAAAGTCATGACAACAGTAACTACGCGTAAGGATTAGTGAAAAAAACACTGTGCTTGGGCTTCGTATGCCTGCTATGCTTCGTGTCCTCCGTTGCTGGCGGACAAACGGAGAGAAATCGCTTTGACAGCATTCAGAGTGTCGGCGAGGTAATAGTGTTGTCGCGTCTCACTTTCCGGGAAGTCATTCCGTCGCACTCTTTGAAAGGTAAACAGTTGCAACGTCTCAACTCTCACAGTGTTGCCGATGCACTGCGATATTTTGCCGGACTGCAACTCAAAGACTATGGCGGTGTGGGCGGCATAAAAACTGCCAACATAAGGTCTATGGGAACCAATCATCTCGGCATATTCTACGATGGCATCGAACTCGGAAACGCACAGAACGGGCAGGTGGATTTGGGACAGTTCTCGCTCGACAACGTTGAAGAGATAACGCTTTACAACGGGCAGAAGAGTGCCATATTTCAACCCGCGAGCGAGTTCGGCAATGCCGGTTCGGTATATATACGCACACGCCGTCCGCGTTTTGCCGTGGGCGAGAGAACCCACCTGAGGTTTAAAACAATGTACGGGTCGAGCGACATGGTGCGTCTCTCTGCTCTCTGGGAGCAGAAAATATCAGACGCGGTGAGTTCATCCGTCAGTGTGGGTTTTCTCTCTTCGAGCGGCAAGTACGATTTCCGATACCGACGGCTCACCCCCGACGGAACCGTGGCTTACGACACCACTGCCACTCGTAGTAACGGAGACATCTGGGCATTGCGTGCCGAGGCGAACATCAACGGAGTGTTCGGTCAGGGCGCATGGAATTTTAAGGCATACACATACAATTCGGGACGAGGCATTCCCGGAGCGATAGTTAACAATGTATGGCGGCGCGGAGAGCATCAGTGGGATCACAACACCTTTGCACAAGCATCTGTACAGAAAAGCATTGGGAATGTTTTCAGTACCCGGTTGCTTGCCAAGTATGCCTACTACAACACACACTACATCAACCGCGACACCACCAAGATGATTATCGACAACCGATACAGGCAGCAAGAGTTGTATATCTCATCATCGAACGTGTTCGAGATACTGCCTTCATGGAGTGCAAGTGCAGCTTACGATTTCCGTTGGAACAAACTCGACTCCGACATGAGGCAATTCGTTCACCCGCACCGCTTTACCAATGCCGTTAGTATTGCCACGGCATACAACCGCCCTTTGTTCAACATTCAAGGCTCGCTTCTTGCCACTTGGGTAAAAGACCATACCCGGCGAATGGTATCACGCACACACCGCACAACGTTGATACCGGCTGTCTTTGCAAATGTATTCCCCCTTGGCAACAAGACTCTGTCGGTAAGGGCATACGCCAAGCGCAGTTTCCGCATGCCTACGTTCAACGACTTGTTCTACACCGACATCGGCAATGCCGACCTGAAACCCGAATCTGCATTGCAATACAACATCGGCTTAGTATTTGAGCGACATTTTGAGAAAGGTCTTTTCAGGCATGTACGCTGGCAGACCGATGCCTATTACAACTCCGTACACGACAAAATCGTGGCATATCCTAAAGGACAGCAGTTCAGGTGGACTATGCTCAATCTCGGCAGAGTACACATAAAAGGTATTGACATCGAGGGAGAGACCACCGTTAAGGTTATTCCCGACATGATGCTTACCGCCCGCGTGCAATACACCTACCAAGATGCTCGCGACGTTACCGATGCCGGCGATACCTACTATCGTGATCAGATACCGTATATCCCGTGGCACAGCGGTTCGGCAATTGTCGGCATAGCCTACCGCAACTGGACACTGAACTACAGTTTCATCTATGCCGGAAAACGGTATAACCAGCAGGAGAACACGCGTTACAACTACATGCAGCCGTGGTACACCAACGACCTCTCTGCCTCGTATGCATTTCGTATCGGCACTGCCAACTGCCGACTGAATGCCGAAATAAACAATATCCTCTCGCAAGACTATGAAGTTATACTTAATTATCCAATGCCGAAAATAAACTTTCGGATGGGAGCAACTGTGGAGATATAGACAAATATGAAAGAGAATATATATTATAATGTGGTAAAAATGCTGATGGCATTCCTCTTCCTTACAACCGAACTTGCGGGAGGAGGATTGCTCGTGTCATGCCGTGATGGCGACTACATAATATATCCCGAGGAGGAAAAACCTGATGTGAATGTCTCAAAGACATGTATCGCGGGAATGTATGTGCTAAACGAGGGCAACATGGGAAGCAACAAATGCACGATAGACTATCTTGACCTCTCGGCAGAAGACGGTAAGGTACACTACCTGCGAAACATCTATCCATCACGAAACCCGTCGGTGGTGCGCGAACTTGGCGATGTGGGTAACGACGTTAAGATATATGGCAGCAAGATGTGGATCGTGGTGAATTGCAGCGACAAGGTGGAAGTTGTGAATGCCGACGATTGCCGGCGCATCGGACAGGTTAACATTCCCAACTGCCGCAATGTGGTATTCGACGGCAGATACGCATACATAAGCAATTTCGCGGGTCCCGTGGATCCCGGTGCCGGAGCGCAATTAGGCAGAATTTACAAGGTAGATACGCTTTCGCTGAAAATTGTGGAAGACATCGCCGTGGGTTATCAACCGGAAGAGATGGCAATCATCGGAAACAAGATGTACGTCGCAAATAGCGGAGGTTATATTTCTCCGATATACGACCATCGGCTGAGTGTCATCGACTTGCCGTCGTTCAGTGAACAGAGTAAGGTGACAATAGCCAAAAACCTGCATCACTGCCGTGCCGACAAGTACGGGCAACTGTGGGTAACGAGTCGTGGGAACTACGAAGACATTGCCCCGAAGATTTTCTGCCTGACACCCGACGGAGACGGGAAGATAAAAGCCAAGGACAGTCTCGACATCACCGTGTCAGGACTGTCGATAGTGGGAGATTCGCTTTATTTCTATGGCTCGCGATGGTACAACGATACGCATACCAGTACGTTTACCTATGGCATAATAGACATAAGGACACACAAGGTGCTATCGACGAAACTGTTCGATGCGCCGGAGATTGCCGCCATAAAACAACCCTATGGCATAATGGTGAATCCCCAAGACAAGGACTTTTATCTCATGGATGCAAAAAACTATGTTTCGAGCGGCGAACTGTTGCACTTCCTGCCCGACGGCACTTTCCTTTGGAAGGTTAAGACAGGAGATATTCCCGGACATGCAGAATTCTTATATAGGAAAAAGAAGACCGTAAAGGAAGGTAAATAACACCTTTCGCAAAACAATGAATAACAAATTATAAAACAAGGACTATGATTAATTTTTTTACTCACAATTTACGCATATCCGTTCGTGGAGCATTGCTGTTGACAATGATTCTGCCGAACCTCAACGTATATGCACAACAAATGACGGAAGGAGACACACACAGTCCTTACATATTGGCTGTGGATGAGTATTGTCCCGCTCCCGGACAGTTCGTTAACGAAATCCCGGAATATGCTCCGGGCGACGATGCTGCCACCATGGTACAGAAATGTACGGAGCTAATCGCTGGCAAGGATTTCGAGAGGATGATAACACTCGGTGCGTGGGGAGGATACGTCACGTTCCATTTCGATCACTCCATTGCAAACATTCCCGGCAAGCGCGATTTTTTGGTACACGGCAACGCATTTAAGTCGAAACAGTTCAACATAATGGGTGGAAGCAGCGAGTCAGGAATAATCATGGTATCGAAAGACATCAACCGTAACGGACTCCCCGACGACCCATGGTATGAGATTTCCGGTTCGTGCGACACCGACAGTGCCGACAAGGTGGTGTTCGACTACAGCGTTACATACACTCGTGCCGACATGCAAGACATTCCGTGGACAGACAACAAGGGAGGCAGTGGCAGTGTGTTACGCAACAAATATCACAAACAGGAGTATTACCCTCTGTGGGTAACCGACAACAGTCTGACGTTCGAGGGAATCAGACTGCCTGACAATGCCGTACTTATGAAACGCATTATACCGAATTTCGGGGAAATAGAAGAGTGGTGCCTGATGTTCTTCAGGTACGGATATACCGACAACCAGCCTGTCGATTTAGTTCCGCAAGACGGTGACGACCGCGACAACATAGACGCTTGCAGCATAGACATAGCGTGGGCGGTGGATAAAAATCGTCAATCGGTGAGTCTCGATTTCATCGACTTTGTGCGTGTATATAGCGGACTGAACCAAACCGTAAAATTGCTCGGAGAGACAAGCACGGAGGTGTCCGGAGCCGAAGACCTTCACCTCGAAGAGTCTCTCGCTGCCATCATTGCAGCCGGAATCGATGATGTCAACGACGCATACGAGGTAACAGAGGTGGCTCGCCACACTGCCGACGGCGTACGAATAACCACACCGCGACGCGGACTGAACATCGTGAAAATGAGTAACGGAGAAGTGAGAAAGATATTAATACCATAAAACAATAATATTTTTATACATTAATTAAACATCAATTTTTTATGAAACAGCAATTCTTAAAGTTATCGCTGTTGCTTCTGACTGTATTGTTAGGGGTGCCGTTAGAGATTATGGCAGACCGAGATGTCAATCAGTTGCAATTCGGAAAGCAAACCATCGAGGTGGCTTCCGATGAGGTAATCACGTTCTATGACCCTTGGGGTACGGAGAAAATCAAAGGAGAAAATAGTTACAACTGTCAGTCTTTGACAGTGTTTAAACCGGCAGAAGCAGGAAAGTCGATTCAAATCACATTCGAGAAAATCGACTTGAAGCAGCATAGTGATTCTTATTTCATGTATTTGAACATATATGACGGCATAGCCGATGCCGACAATACGTTCGATTTTGCACAGTCTGCTTACAGTGTAACTTCATCTTCAAGTTTCAACGGCATGAGCGGAACATTGCTCGAAGATAAACTGACCGGCAGTCATACGAATAAGATTTACTATTCTTCCACCGGTGACGGTGCTCTCTCGGTGGGCTTCATGCACCGTTATTCCAAGACTTGTGAAGGCTGGGTGGCAAAGGTTAAGTGCATTACACTGGAAAACCAAACCACTACCGGTGCAGGCTCAAACTACGACAACGTTACGGAAACGGTAACAAACAAAACCAATGTAAACCTTGCGAGAGCCTTTGTCACGACAACAGGCATATTGAACCCTGACAAAGTCACTTCCATCGTGTTCAATCTTGCCGAGAACGAAGGCGTGGTTGAACCTACGGCTCTGAAACTTTTTTATAACGACAATGCTGTCAATGCAACCGTAACACCGGACGGCAGCGGTTATAAATTCACTCTCGAACATGCTCTTACCACGGGAACCAACAACTTCGACATCAAGGGCGACATTCTCGGGACTGCCGCGGTAGGTGCAAAAGTTAGGCTTGATGTCACTAAGATAACAACAACGGCACATCCCGACGGAGTAAATCCATTCACTGCGGGTACATCGGTAGCGGTTAAAAATCCTGCCATAGTCATAATGACATCTACCCCGCAGACAGTTACCGTGGGCGAGACATCCATGCTGTTCTACGACGAAGGAGGAAAAGACGGCGGTATAGTGTCGAAGACCAACGGTCAAGTAACATTCCTGCCGGGTGTGTCCGGCAAAAAAGTAAAGGTAAAATTCAATGTCAACAAGATTTGGCATGGTACCCTTTACAATCAAGAATTGCGCATATACAACGGTAGTGAAGTAAAACCGGAGAATCTTATTCAGACTTTGCAGAAGGGTGAGTTGGGCGAGTTCAGTTCAACCTCCGTCGACGGTTCACTGACAGTGGCTCTGTTCAGTGATGCGAGCAACGATGTGCCCGCCGATGGTTTCGAGGCAGAAGTTTCGTTGTTCACACCGCAGGCAATGGTGGCAGGTGATGCCGAGACGGCAACTGCATCCGGAGAAACGGTATGTGCCGGCGACATGTCGCAGCCGATTATGAGTGTGAACATAAAGACACAAAACACCGATCCGGCTCTTGTGGCTCAGAAATTCGCGTTCACGACAAATGCCACAAATGCCAACGTGACACATGCTACGCTTTACTACACAAGTCGCAGCAATAAATTTTCCAATTCCGATAAATACAAGGTTGGTGAGACAGAAGTAACTTCCGATGCTTTCGAGATTACCACCACCGGAAAGACCGTAACCCTTAACGAGGGCGACAACTATTTCTGGCTTGCATACAACATCGGTGATGGGGCGCAAAACGGTCAGAAAGTGGCTGCCAAATTCGTAAGTGCAACGTTTACCAACAATACCACGGCAACAGCCACAACAAGCAATGTCGCGGAACGTACCGTGGAGAACATCGTCTATTCCTACAAGGATATGGGAACACAGACAAAAACCGTGAACGGCTCTCTGATGTTCAAGACGAAGAAGAACTCATACAACAATTACTGTGAGGGAGGTAACGACAATCGTATAAACATATTCAAGCCAAAGCACGAGGGCCACATTGTTCAGATAGACATTACCGAGTTTGATGTCTTGTATGCTCCAAATTCTTACGGAGTACGTTCTACTTTTAAGATCATAAGCGGCAACGGCACTTCCGGAGAAGTACTCTACGAACTCAAGTCGAGCAACGAACAGACAACAGGACCCGGCAAGATAATACGCTCCACAAGTCCTGATGGTGCTCTGACAGTGGTTTTCAACCCTAACAATACTTCTTATTACAAGAAAGGTTGGAAATCAATCGTAAGCGAATACAAGAGCAAGCCGATTGCATATTCATCGACTGACGTCACACAGACCAACACCGGTATAGTGTCGGTTGGCAACAAAGCACAGGAACTGCTCACGCTGAACGTAAAGGCCGAAGGCGATATGGGTACGTTGAACCTCGGAGAGATTGCACTCGACCTTAAAGGCACACAAGCCAACATCAGCAAGATAGAGGTGTTCTCTGTGGGTAAAACCGACCGCGCTGTCACCGAGACCGACGTTGCCGTAGCCACGGCGGCAACAGACGGAACGGCATCTGCTGTCAACATGGCAGCCGGAACACCGGTGGCACTTTCCGAAGGAGACAACTTCTTCCGCATACTCGTAGATGTGTCCGACAATGCAAACGTGGGACAGAGCATTGATGCAAAGGTAACATCTGT
The DNA here is from genome assembly GCF_003932845.1 of Prevotella sp. OH937_COT-195. GTDB lineage: Bacteria > Bacteroidota > Bacteroidia > Bacteroidales > Bacteroidaceae > Prevotella. Next base: position 30,906 of record NZ_RQZH01000022.1, on the reverse strand, counting down.
GAAAGTGAACGGTGAGACGAAAGCCGTGGCAAACGGCGACCCGGAAGGAGCACGTGAGATAAAGAACATCTATATCCTAAAGAAAGGGAATAACGGAGAAATAAAGGTTAAGCAAGGAGCCGCAATGATGTTCTACGATGACGGCGGTGCCGACGGTACTGTATCTAAGAATTTCGAGGGAACGGTAACATTCGTTCCGGAGTCTCCTGCCGACAACATCAAGTTAGATTTCAAGGAATGGAAACTTGTATATACGACGAAATTTTATCTTTATCATGGAGGCGAGGTCAAAGAAAAACCGGACGCAGTGTACGGAATGTATGACAAACCGCATGAGGAAGAACCTGTAACATCACAGTCGGAAGACGGCAAGATAACGATTAAATTCACTAACAAGACAAGCACTCCCGACGGTTTTGCCATCGAGGTTACTGCATATAAGAAGTCTGACGTACACGTTACAAGCGTTACAACCGAGGCAGTGGCAGTTCCCGAGGCAATGAAAGGAGAGACTGACGTGAAGATGCTGAAAGTCGTTGTAACAGCCGACGGCGAGAAATCAAGCACCGACATCACCGGATTCACAATCACGGGAACCGACGGTGCGGCGGTGAAAGCACATCACATCTATCAGACAGGCAATGTCGATGCGTTCTCGGCAAACGAGGAGTTCAAAGAGAAATACACCCTGAAACGTTTCGGAACATACTATTTCTGGTTGACCTACGACATCAAGGACGATGCAGAGGCAGGTCAGGCGGCAACGGCAACGGTGTCTGCAATTACCGTTGGCGGACAGACTGTCAACATAAATACACCGGCAACTGCCACTACCACCGTAAAGAGTGGAAAACACGGAACATTCACCGTGGGTAAGACCGATGCCGACTTCCAAACAATCAAGGCTGCAATCGACGACATCGCAGCCGTGGGTATCGACGGTCCGGTGGTACTTAACATCAACGCAGGCGAGTATAACGAACGCGTACTCATTGCAGGAATAAAGGGACTGAGCGCAAACAACACTCTCACACTGCAGACGACAAGCGGGAAGCGCGATGTTAAGATATTCGACAACAAATACACCACCGTCGGCGGATACGATCCCGATCAGTACAAGAATGGATATGGTGTGGTAACACTTTTTGGCGCAAGTTATGTCACACTCAAGAACCTCGAAGTCTCTACGGAAGATGTGTTTTACGATGCCGTGGTAATGGTAAAGAACGAGAGTCGCCATGTCACGATAGACAACTGTTGGCTGCATGCTCCAACCGAAACGGCAGATGGCAACTACAAGAAGTCAATAAACATTGTAGGTCATTTCGTGGAAGACTTGGCAAACAGAAACAATGACTTCCTTACTCTCAAAAACTCGATAATAGAAGGCGGCTACATAGGTATCCACATGGGTGGAACAATTTATGTTAAACTGCCAAAGGAAGTTGGCGGAGTAATTGAGAACAACGTTTTCAAAAACCAAGGATACAAGAGTATATATAGTTACGACGAACTCGGAGTGAAGATTCTCAACAACAAGATAGAGAACACTGTCACAAACAAGAAAGGTGCACAGGGCATGGACATCACGCTGAGGGTGGCAAGCGACCGCCAGACCGTTATCAGCGGCAACCGCATCTATATGGCACCGCAAGCATATTGCGACGGTATATATTTGCGCGAGCTCGCGGGAACGGCAGAAACACCGGTGCTAATCACCAACAACGAGATAATAATCAAACAGGCTTCTTCGTTAAGTTATGGTTTCGACATTGTTGATCCGGGAGAATATGTCAACATCGCACACAATTCTGTCAAAATGATGGAGGGTAGCGGACCGGCAGTTATGTTTACAAAGATAATGCACGGCAATTTCAACATCACGAACAACGTGTTGCAAAGCATGTCGAAAGGTTTTGTTTACGATTTAAAGAATGCGAAAAATTTCGGCAAGGTATTGTTGTCACACAACATCATCTACACCAATTCCACATCGCAGGAGATTGCACGATGCGGCTCTGCCAACAAGTACAAGTTTGACGATTGGGTTGCTGCAAGCGGTGAGACGGAAAGCATCAACAAGATGGTGAATTTCCTTACCGAGGAGGTGTTGGAACCCGAGAACGACCTCGGAGGCGACTTGCTGAAAGCTGTAAAACTCGACTATGTTACAACAGACATCAACGGAAAGTCCAGACCGACCGAGAATATATCAATCGGCGCATACGAGTACGATCCCAATGCAATGTCTGCACCGCATTTCGTCGAGGGGTATCCTGAAGTGAAATCATCGATAGACGGCAAGGCAAGTATAGCCGTAAAAGCCGATCTCGCATCCACCGCTTACTATATTCTGAAGAAAGCGGACGAGGAAGCGCCTACAACAGAACAACTGAAAGAAAGCGACAAGAAGGTGACATTGGTGGCTAACACCGAGGCCGCCGTCAATTTCGAGGGATTGGAAAATGAGACCAAATATAAGGTTTACTTCCAACTCGTGAGTCTGCGCAACATCGATGGTGACGCAAAGAACGCAGAGTTCACAATGACCGCCACACCACCGGAACCCGAATCTCCGGTAATAGTGGCTGCAGAGGACAAAACCATCAACGAGGGAGGTACGGCAAAACTCGAGGCAACACTTACTTCGGGAACCGCTCCTTACACTGTGACATGGATGAACGGCAAGCATAACACGCTGAAGACAGAAAATCTCAACGAACTGCCGACCGCCGCACTGACATGCGATGTTACTCCTACCGAGTGCGACGACTACTTTGTTACGGTAACGGATGCCAACGATCTCAAAGCGACAGACACCGTGCGAGTAATAGTAAAGGGTACTGCACAGACTGCAACATTTGAGAACCTGTATCTCGCCGAGAACAGTTTCTGGATGGGCGATTTTTCAAAAGGAATTGCCGGAAGCTCGTTCGTGAGTGGCTCGTACAAGTTCGACAACTATGCAAGCAACACGTGGGATGGCGCACCGTCGGCTCCTTACTGGGGCAATTTTGCCTATGCCAACAGTACTTCTAACATTTTTGATAATGCCGACTATTTCATTCACCAGTGGAACAATGCTGCCGGTGGAGGATTCGACGGCTCTGAGAATTACATGGTGGCATTTCCGCAGGGCGGAAAGATAACGGTGATGAACAACGACGAGGGCGACAAACTGCGCGGATTCTACATCATCAACGACGCATGGAACGTATATGCTTATACCGTGACAGACGGTTTTACGAAAAACAAGACAACCGGAAATGCCGAGTTTGGCATAGGCGACTGGTGCAAAGTCACAATAAAAGCAGACAACGGGAAAGAGAAAGAGTTCTATCTTGCCGACTACCGCGATGCCAATGCAGAGAACCACTACTACATAGACACATGGCAGTGGGTTGACCTGCGTGAACTCGGAACGGTAAAAAATCTGTCGTTCGTCATAACAAGTTCGCGCACAAACCAGTGGGGCATGACAACACCGGGATATTTCTGTGCGGATAACTTCAACGGCAAACGCACAGAGAAAGTTGCAGAGACGGTAAACGTGGAAGGCAGCAAGGAGATAAACCTTCCTGAACTCTTCACGCTCGTAGCATCGGGCAGTGCGGTATATACCATGCCCGACGGAATGCCGGAGGGCATCAAGGCAGAAGTAAACTTCGATGCAGCCAACGCCAAACTTACCATAAGCGGCAGCGAGGAAGAGATGTTCGACATAATCGTGGCGGTTACACAAAAGGGTAAGACGCAATATGTGAAGATGCCTGTAAACGTAATATTAGTTAACGGTATCGAGAACATTGACGGCAACGATGAGAATGTAGAGGCTCGCTACGGCGTGAGCGGACAACGTATTTCCGGAAAGCAGCGCGGTGTTCAACTGCAACGCATGAAGGATGGAACTGTCCGCAAGGTCGTGGTGAAATAATCTGCCACACACTGCAATAGAAAAAGGGGTTGCGGAGTCTGCAAAGGCTTCGCCGCCCCTTTCTCTTGTAATACGGGAAAAAGCATGATGCGGCGACATCAATTTTTCCGCTTGTCGCTTGTACGTTGTTAAATATATTTCGTATCTTTGCGCTCAACGAATGCTTCCCAAGTGCAATATCGGCGTATTTGCATACCAATATCGGCAGAATTGCAAAACAAATTCGGCAGGATTGCAATGCAAAACAGGCGGTTTCGAATGCACAGGCACATCGTATAAAAAAATAAAAGGAATATATCAGTATGAGAAAACTACTTGTCGCGGTATCAATAGTGGTCTTGGCATTGGTTGCAGGCACCGGTTGCACAGGTGTGATGACCGGTGGCAGTGCGGGAGACACATTGCAGATGAAATATGCCGAACGCATAAAAATAGTGGAACACGATGGATACAGCACGGTAATAATTGCCGACCCGTGGGAAGAGGGGCGCACGCTTCACACCTATCTGTTGGTGCCGAGTACTTCGAAAGAACTCACGGACGACAGTCTGGCGGGAATTAATCCGAACGCGACAATAGTGCGCACACCGCTGCGAAAAGCCCTCATAACGACAAGTGTGCACTGTGCCCTTGTGGAAGAATTGGGCTGTGCCGGTGCGCTTGGGGGTGTATGCGACCTGCAATACATAAACCTTCAGTGGGTAAAAGAGGGCGTGAAAGCGGGCAGAATACGCGACTGCGGAAGTGCGATGGAACCCACAATAGAGACTGTTATCGATCTTGCACCCGATGCCGTGTTCTTATCACCGTTCCAGAACAGCGGCGGATACGGGCGCATAGAGAACCTCGGCATTCCAATAATAGAGATGGCAGATTATATGGAAACTTCTGCCATGGGGCGTGCCGAATGGATGAAGTTTTACGGAATGTTGTTCGGTGCGGAACAGAAGGCACGGACAACCTTCGACAAAGTGGAGAAAGAATACGGCGAACTGAAAGAGAAAGGCGCTTCCGCCGAAAGCAAAACAGAGAGCGGCAAAGCAGCAGTAAAAGGTAAATCGGTAATAATGGACAAACTCGTGGGACCGGTATGGTATGTGCCGGGCGGAGGAAGTACCATAGGGAAAATGCTGAAAGATGCCGGATATGTGTACCCGTGGCAGGACGATGTCAGTGCCGGCTCGCTGTCGCTGTCGTTCGAAACGGTACTCGAAAAGGGCTTGGAAACCGATATATGGCTGTTCCGATACAACTCTCCGCAGACAATCACACGCAGTATTCTACTGTCCGAAAATGCCGGATACGCACAGTTCAAGGCTTACAAAACCGCACAACTCTACGGGTGTAACACTGCCACGAACACTTTCTATGAGGATACTCCGTTCCATCCGGAGAGATTGTTGCGCGATTTCCTCACCATACTGCGCCCCGAATTGGGTCTGGGCGAACCGAAATATTTCATTAAGGTAAAATGAAAAAAGGGCTTACCATAGGTCTGTTAATGCTTCTGCTGATAGCGGTTCTCTTCGTAGTCAACCTCTTCGTGGGGGCAGTAGATATTCCGGCAGTCGATGTTTTGTCGATTCTCTTCGGCTCCGACGACAGTTCGGGCGTATCCTCGTCCGTCCCCTTGTCATGGAGGTATATCGTTATGCAGAACCGCCTGCCGCAGGCACTTACGGCCATGTTGTGCGGCGCATCGCTCGCAGTGAGCGGACTGATGTTGCAGACGGCATTTCGCAATCCGCTTGCGGGTCCCGGCATCTTCGGCATCAACAGCGGTGCTTCGCTCGGTGTGGCACTTGTCATGCTGTTGCTCGGCGGCAGCATAACAACCGGTGCATTCTCGCTTACGGGCTTCGTCGCAATACTTGCCGCCGCATTTGTGGGGGCAATGACGGTCATGGCAATTATAATGTTATTCTCGACATTGGTGAAAAGCAACATAATGCTGCTCATAATCGGCATTATGATAGGTTATGTCACGTCGTCGGTAATATCGTTGCTGAATTTTTTCGCCACAGAAGAAGGGGTGCAGTCGTACATGGTTTGGGGATTGGGCAATTTCGGAGGCGTTACCATGCAACAGATGCCGGCATTCGCATCGGTCACCATTCTCGGTCTCGTGGCGGCACTGCTGCTGATAAAGCCGCTCAATGCCATGCTTCTTGGCGAACAATATGCAGAGAACCTCGGTGTCAACACAAGGCGCATACGCAACTACCTGCTCTTCGTGACGGGGATACTTACGGCAGTAAGTACGGCTTTCTGCGGGCCGGTGGCATTTATCGGACTTGCCGTACCGCATGCCGCACGAATGATTCTCGGCACCGAGAATCACCGCCGTCTGCTGCCTGCCACGCTCTTTTGCGGTGCCGCCACAGCCCTGCTGTGCAACATAGCATGCGTACTTCCCGGCAGTCGCGGCATAATTCCGCTCAACGCAGTTACCCCGATAATGGGCGTGCCGGTAATAATCTATGTCTTACTGAAACAACGTGCGTGATGACATATAAAGAGATTTGCAACATGTTGCGCAGCCGTTACGACGACGGTGAGGCGCGCGCCGTGGCGCGATACCTGTTGGAAATGAGTTTCGGATTGCAGATGACAGACATTCTTTGCGGCGCAACGGAACAACTTCCAGATGACAAACTGCAATCGAAAATAAACCGATTGCTCGACGGAGAGCCTGTGCAATATGTTACAGGAACGGCAGAGTTCTGCGGACGATGTTTCAATGTGGCCCCCGGAGTGTTGATTCCGCGCCCCGAGACAGAGGAACTTTGCCGACTTGTGGAAGAGGACGAAAGAGCGAACGGAGAAAGAAACCGGCATATTCTTGACATCGGCACCGGCTCGGGGTGTATCGCAATCACCCTTGCGTTGGACATACCGGGTACACAAGTGGAGGCATGGGACATAAGCGACGAGGCATTGGCAATTGCACGGAAAAACGCAATGGAACACAAAGCCGTGGTTAAATTCGAGAATGTGGATATACTTAAGATGCCGCCGAACCACCCGAATGTTGAGACAAACAGTATGAGGGGAGCATGTGTGACATACGACAAAATAGTATCAAACCCTCCGTACATCGTACCGTCGGAGGCGTCTGAAATGGAACATCACGTACTATGCCGTGAGCCGGGCATTGCACTATTTGCCCCGGAGAACAATCCGCTACTGTTTTATGATGCCATCGCCGTATATGCGATGCAGGCTCTGCGACCGCTCGGAAAACTTTTTTTCGAGATAAACCCGTTGTTTGCAGAGCGACTCGGGGAAATGCTTGCAGGGCGTGGATTTACGGATATAACTTTCGGGGACGACCGATTCGGACGCAGAAGATTTGCCATTGCCACAAAACCGGAATGAAAATGAGAAAACAATCATCAACATACAAACAATCGCCGAGTGTGAGCGAGGAGCAGGCTCTTTCCCGGCTTACCGCTCTTTGTGCCCGTGCAGAGCATTGTTCGGGCGAGATGCTCGACAAAATGTCACGTTGGGAAATACCCGCCGAGGCTCAGGCGCGCATAATGGAACATCTTGTTGATAACAAGTATATAGACGACGAACGATTTTGTCGTGCTTTCGTGCGCGACAAAATGGAATATAACCAATGGGGGCGGCGCAAAATAGAGCAGGCCCTTTACGCCAAGCGCATCGACCGCGAAATGCGAAATGCGGTATTGGACGAGATTGACGATGACGATTTCGTTGCCATATTGCGCCCGCTGATTGCCGAGAAACGCCGTCGGACACAAGCCAAATCGGACTATGAAATGAATATGAAACTAATGCGTTTTGCCGCTTCGCGCGGCTTTACTTTCGACCAGATACATCGCTGCATGGATGTTCCCGACGAGTTTTAGTTGGCAAACGGACAAAAAACAGCCCGGAGATGGTGACTGAAATTGCCTTGTCGCCATCTCCGGACATTTGATAATAGTCAAAGTTTAATATGTTTTTTTGTTAATAAGCAGGTGTTCGCAATTAATTTTATATATCGAGTGTTTGGTTCTTTATTTTTTACTTTGCCGGTATATTTACGTTTATATTCCGTAATTATGCTGTCCGTAATAAATCGTGCAGTCTGCCGCACTCTTTCTTTCGTTCAACTAACAGACTTGAAAACAAACGTAGATACCCCGGCGATTGATTTTGAACACACACTTAAAATTTTCATTTCACGTGGGAAAGCCTTGTAAGGCATTCCCACGGAAACATTTATTTCTGTTCCAATTTTATGGAAGTCTTGTCCTTTCTGATTTTTCCCATGTCGAACTTGGCAACACCGTTGGTTACGCCAAAGTTGATGCGCTTGCCGAATTTGCCGACCGGTGCGCCCGGAGTTGTTCCAGCCGGGGTGGTAAATGCTTTCTTAACGAATTCGCCCCATTCGTCTTTCGCGTTCTTTGCTATGCTGCAAGCATAATAGCCTGTTGATGGTTTCACTATCCAATAGGCATCGTCAACACCGTATTGGTTCCAATTAGGATCGTTGGGATTGTCGGTTTTCAGCATTGCTATCACGCCGGTTTCACCCATATCGGGCTTTTCGTAAGCCTCTTTTTCAATAATAATGTCGCGGTGTAATGAAGCCTGATCGTTCGGGGTATATATCACTCTTTGGAGGTATAAATCTTCTTCTTCCATTTTAAAATCCTTTATCTCTATGGTTACGGTTGCAAGTCCGTTGCCTCCGAGTTTCTTTGTCGTAACATAGAAGAACTGTGGTTCGGCGTAAGTACCGTCATTGTCCCATGCTTGTACCACAACTTCGTAATCTGTTCCCGGTGTCATTTTGAGCCATTCGTTTGTATGTTCAAAGTTGTATTCTTTCTGACAAAATCCTTTTATCATGTCACCGAAAGTGGTATATCCGAACATTGCTCCCCACTGTTCGAATTGTTGTATTGCAGTTCCTTTCTCAAAGGAGCAGAAAGCGTAACCTTTGACATCGTTGTTTGGAGTGAATTTCATCGTGAATCGGTCTGTTCCCACATTTAATATTTCGCAATCTACTTGCGGATTACCGATGAGTGGTTTTGCAGGAGTTTTGAAATCGGCTTTCGACATGCTGCAAGCGATGCCGTACTTGTCGTATCCGAGTGTCAATATGGTATATTCTGCATTTGCGGGGAAAGGTTTGTCAAAGCCTGTTATTTGTCCGTTCTCAAAATCTTCACCATAGGATGTCCCTCCGATTCGCTCGAAATACCTCTCTGCTATTTCGTCGCTCGTGATATTATTTGCAACAACTTTCGGTATTACGTTTAGTTGAAAAAGTTTGCATTCGGGAGTTCTTTTTACGTTTACCCATATAGTGTCGCCACTGGAACCGTTGTTGTATTTTAAGAAAGTGACATCTGCGGCAACTCTGCCTTCTACTGTCGTGAAGAAAACCGAGTCTATGCGTTCTACAAGGAAACCCTTGTGCAAGTTCGGCTTCTTCATAACTATCATTCGGTTTGGTTGTGTCTGTGCGAGTGCAGAGAGACTGATTAGTGCCATAAGGCACAATGTTATTATTTTTTTCATTGTCTTACGAATTTGAATGTTGCATTGTTAACTTTGATAATATAAATTCCTTGGCGTAGTTCCGCGATGTCTATCGGCTGTCTTTTGGCTGTTTTTGTGCGCAGCAATGTTTTACCGCTAATGTCGAAGATGGCAGCATTGGCATTCGTTTCCGCCTCCAATCCGTGTACATAGAGCATGTCGCCGTTTTGCGAGATGCTCATTTTGCTCATCGAGTTGTCATTTACTTGACTGATGTCCGTTACGACATTTGCGAACGTGATGGTTTTGATTTCCGACAGGCTCCACACCGGTTCCGGCACGATATTTGCGCCGATGATATGCATTCCATCTGCTCCGAAAACGATTTTGCTGATGTCCTGCAGTGCGTATTCACTCGCTTTACTTCCATTTTGCGGAGTAACAACGAGTTTTACCTGAGCCTGCAACGGAGAGACTGTCATTGTCATTATAACCGTTAAGACTTTGATAAATTGTCTTTTCTTCATAATGTGTGATGATGATATAGATTTTAATTAATTTTAAATTTGACGGCAAATGTACGAAAAAAGATGCTTTTGTTGCCGAAAAGCATCTTTTTTCTGATTTCTAATTCGTGAAATAGTAATTGATTTCGGTGTGGAAACATGTTTTTTGCTGTGCGGTTTAATCGTTGTCGATTGCCGCCATATCTTTTTCGCGCGATATTTTTTGGAACACCGATGGCTTTATTCCTGTTTGTCGGGTAAATACATTTATGAAATTGGACTGCGACTTATAACCCACACTCTCTGCAATCGCCTTGATGGTGTATTTCCCATAATTCTCGGTGTCATTCATTCTTGTCATTGCTTTTTTTACTCTAAACTCGTTTAGGAATGTCCGGAAGTTTTTGGAATATACGTCATTAATGACCTGCGAGACGTATTTCGAGTTTGAACCGACCAATGTCGCAAGTCTTTCGATGCCGAAATCACTGTCGCAGAATTCCTCTCCGTGTTCCATTACATGCATTATGGAATCGAGCAATGAGTTTCTTAGCTCTTCCGGAATCTTTGTCTGTGAGCGTGTTTCGTCTGTGTTCGGTTCTTCGCAGGGCATCTCTTGGACTTTACGTCCTTCCTCGTTGTCGCTTGTAGGTTTGCCGACTTCCTTTACGAGTGTCTGCAATGGTTTTTCATCGGATGCCTTCTCATTGTTTTGCAACCGATCCATTCGCTCTTTCATTTCTCTTATTCTGCGTGCGTATATCTTGTCGGTGGCAAGTTCTTCTTGATTTTTATGGAAAAGATGGCGGTAAGACCGGCTCAGACGTCGGTTCTGTATATATGCCAGAATGACGAGAAATACAACGATGACGCAGAAAATCGCAAGTGTTAAAAGCCATCGCCGCTGCATTATAATCTCATGTATACTTGCGCGATTGGTCTCCGACAGCGAACTGATTGTTTTCAGTTTTTCGTCCATCTCGTAATAGTACAAGGCATTTCTTATTCCGTTAAACTCGTTCATGTTGAATATAGAGTCGCTCAGTGCAAGGTATTCCGATTTGTATTCGAGTGATTTTCGTTCGTCAATGTTTCTGTATATTTCTGACAATTTGCGCAACGTGATAATCATGAGCGCCGGATTTTTTATTTGTTCGGCAATCTCCTTGTTCTTGTACATGTAGAAGAGTGCCGAGTCTCGGTTTCCCATTGCCTGATAGGTGTTAGCAAGACTTATATATACAGATGCGATGCTTAGTGGCGACATTTCGTGTTTGTTGACGAAATCCAACGTCTTCTTGAAATACGTTATTGCTTCCTCGTTCTTTTTCTCATAACTGAGTATCATTCCCTTGTCCATCAACAGGTCGTACTTATATCGCATGCGGTCTTCCTTGTAACTGCACATCTCATTGTAGTATTCCCAATATTTCTTTATTGGTGTTTGTGGTGTGTATGCGCATATAAGGTTGCTTAGCAATTTGTTCACGAATACCCGATCGCCCTTTTTTCGTGCAAGGTCGAGAGCTTTGGCATACAGTGTGCTGCTGCGCTGGTAGTCATTGAACATGCTGTATATGTTACCGATGTCTTTGTAGATTTCCGGCAGAAGGTCGTTGATGCCGTTCTCTTCGCATACATGCAGGCTCTCCATGTAACTTTCCATGGCTTTGGCATACGAACTGCGGGTATAATAAGCCTTGCCGGTAAAGTGCAGGCTCTTTGCATAGATATTCTTGTCGGCGGGTTCTCGTTTGTTTATCAGTCCGAAGCACAGCAACGCACTGTCGGAGTTTCCCTCTGCCATTAACTTCTCTCCATGTTTCAGAAGTTCGGTATCGCTCATATTGCCGAGTTCCACACCGTTCATTTCTTTTTTTTCGGCACCGGCATCTGTTGTCGCCAGTGAAAAAAAGAAGGTAAATATTATAATTATAGAATAATGTCTGTTCATCTTCATCACACAATGCTGTCATAAATTGCCCGCACCTTGGCAATATGGCTCAAATCACTTGCAAATATACATAAATTTACTTGTGTGGCAAAACGCGTGGCAAGATTTTTTGGAAAGAACGTTTTTTGATGTCATCAGACATGAAAAAATATATATAATTTCATGTTTTTTGCGATTATCCGTTATTGGAATAATGTTTTGCAAACGGTAAAAAGCGGCTTTATGCTGTATGACAACGATTTTTTTAGGCTGTTGCCGGTGTTGTTTTTTCGTATTACGGGTGTGTGGGCAATTCGTAATATCCTGCTTGTCGGTTGATGATTTGTTTTTTATACGAGACATTTTTTTATGCATGATTAACTTGTGTTTTCGGAAATCATTCACTATCTTTGCCGACAATACGGCAACAGCCATAATATATCAAGAAACAAAAAACATTCAAGACATGGATAAAATGAAGAAGGCTTTTGCCTCGAAACTATTGGAAATAAAAGCTGTAAAGTTGCAACCGAACAATCCGCTCACATGGGCTTCGGGCTGGAAATCACCGTTCTACTGCGACAATCGCAAGACTCTCTCATACCCTGGGTTGCGCAATTATGTAAAACTCGAACTCACGCATGCCGTACTCGAACATTTCCCCGAGGCAGAGGCTGTGGCAGGAGTGGCAACGGGGGCAATAGCACAAGGAGCGTTGGTGGCGGACGCGCTTAACCTGCCGTTCGTATATGTGCGCTCAAAACCAAAGGATCACGGCATGGAAAACCTCATAGAGGGAGAACTTAAGCCGGGAACTAAGGTGGTGGTGGTGGAAGACCTGATATCGACCGGAGGCAGTTCGTTGAAAGCGGTAGAGGCAATACGCCGTGCAGGAAGCGAGGTGATAGGCATGGTTGCGAGTTATACCTATGGTTTCCCCGTGGCAAAAAAGGCGTTCGAGGATGCGAAAGTGCAACTCGTGACGCTGACAGACTACGAACATGTCGTGGCAGAAGCACGCGACACGGACTATATTGCAGACAGCGATGTGGAAGTGTTGGACGAGTGGCGCAAATCGCCCGCAGAATGGAAAAAGTGAATGTCGGGAATTAACAATAAACAATGGGAAATTGACAAATCATAGAAATGAGCAAATTTGAAAGTAAAATAAAGCAAGTGCCGTACCCGCAGAAGAACGTGTTCGACATGTTGAGCGACCTGTCAAATATAGAACGCGTGCGCGACCGTATTCCGGAGGACAAGATAAAAAACCTTACATTCGACCGTGACAGTGTGTCGATTTCTTCGCCAATGGGACTTGTGACACTGCGGGTGGTGGAGCGCGATGAACCGAAATGCGTGAAGTTCGAGACAGAGAAGTCGCCGGTGCCAATGAACCTTTGGATACAGATGCTGCCCACGAGCGACAACGAGTCGAAACTGAAAGTGACTATAAGTGCCGACCTGCCTTTCTTCATGGCCGCAATGGCAAAGAAACCGTTAGAAGAAGCCGTGGAAAAAATCGCGGAGGCATTGGCCATTATACCATACGACAAAACAAACATCTGATTGGTAAGACCTATGGGGAAAATCAAAATAACGACCATCTTTGCGGTATTGTTGCTCATGCTGCTTACGGCATGCAGCAACGCCGAGTTCGAATTCAGCAAGCAACAGTGCTATTTTGTATTCGACAATGCCGAGCATAACGATCCGGCATTGACGAGTGCACTGATAGCGGCATCGCCCGGAACATTCTGTCGCATTTACCTGAAAGGTTCGAGGAAATTCGGTTTCCGCACAAACAGAGGACTTGAGAGTGAAACCACGATGAACGCAAATGACGCAAAGCGTACCTGCATACTCGGAGTGTATAACGAAAGCGGAATAATCGTGGGATACGGTACGTTCGGCGGTACGCTGTATGCGTACGATGCGCAGTGTCCCAACTGTTACGCCGAGACCGGAATGCCGCGTTACATGCTGACAATGACAGATGGGGGGCATGCCAAGTGCAAAACATGCAGTAGAACGTACGACATGAACAACGGAGGCATTGTCATTGCTAATGGTCGCGGGAACGATAAGAAACTGATACGTTATCGCGCCACATACAACGACTCCGGTACTCACCGCGTGCTAAGCGTAAACAACTGAAAACCGAGAACAACGCTATGTGGAGTTTCAAACATATACGATTACAATTTCCCACGGTGTTTTTGCATAGGCAGAAAATATTCCGTCTTTTACTTACGTCAACCTTTGAGGCGGGAATATATCCGTGCCGGGTAGTATCAACAGACTGTGTCGAATGTTCCAAATAAGAAAAATGATATTGGCAACACACAATTTTTCCACGTTCAATAAGGAGTTTCTCAAATATCGTTCGTGATGTTACAATCAGCGGTTGACTATTTAAAAAAATAAAAAATCAAACATTGAAGACAAAAAATCTGTGTTTTACTTGCATATTTCACGGAAAAGAATTACCTTTACACCCGAATTAATGCACAAGTGTATAATATTCGCCGGACTTGTAGCTCAGTTGGTTAGAGCAACAGACTCATAATCTGGAGGTCCCAGGTTCAAGCCCTGTCTGGTCCACAATGAAAATCAGTAACTTGCAGACATCTCAAGTTGCAGATTTTTCTTTTTGTTGAAATATAATTCGAAAACATTTTCTTTCCATTATAATTAAATGTCAATTTCTTGAATACTATTGTTTGTTCCATTATTATTAATGTGTGTGGCAGTATTCATCATAATCATTTCGGTTGCATTTCAACTTGTGACTTACAATGTAGTTGGCTTCCTTCATGAATTTTGTCACATATATTTTCTCTCGGAATTTTGAACTTTTGATTATTTTCCATATATTTGCAAACGGAAACAATAAGTAATTGATTTAAGCATTCAAACGTATTAAACCAACGAAGTATTATGAAAAGGGAATTTACCTTTGCAGCAGTTTTGGCAATAATGTTGCTTGCTGTTACTGCGGCATGCTCACAGCCTAAAAAATATCCGGCAAAGGAGAACGCCGAGGAAGTTGCCAAAACATTGTCACGCAAAAAGAAAACAGACATTAACGCGGCTCGGATAATGCAGATGTATATAGATCAAGATTACACTGCTTTGGCAAAGACAGCCAAACATCTCGGAATGGAATGTCTGGGAAAAGACATAAAGGTGAGAGAAGACTTGTTGATTACAATCTTTGCACGCGGCATTGACTACGATGCCAAAACCGACAAGTACAAAATAATTCGGAAAGACGGGGCGGCAATAGCCGTTTGCAGAAATACCGTAGATGGTGTGTCGTGGGAACTCATACTCGCGGATAATGCCGAATACAAAGAGATAATGAAAAATATGGAAAGCGAAGATGAATACAAGTTGGACACCGATATGATGGATTTGTTTAAAGACGATCCGGAATCCAAAATTGACAAAATCTTCTGTAAAGGCGTATGTAATGAAGAACTGAGCAAGAGAGAAGGCATGAGGTTAGGCACTATTTATGACATTTTTTTTGATGGAGAAAGAGACGGCTACTATGTTGTGTCTTTCTTACATGGTAACGGAGACACGAATATTTAGTATGAGCATGAATTACAAGACTTCACACACCGATATCCGGAAAACTTTCTGTATCGTATTTCCCTATTTACATTAATTTTATTATCTTTGCACCAAGGATTTTCTTTAAATTAAATTTACTATGGCATATACACGTATTACGGCAGCAGAAGCCGCCGCACTTATCAAAAACAACGAGAACATCGGCATGAGCGGATTTACGCCTGCCGGCACTGCAAAGGCAGTGACACGCGAACTCGCAAAGAAAGCCGAGGCCGAACATGCCGCAGGCAGACCATTCAAGGTGGGAATATTCACGGGAGCATCAACGGGACAGAGTACCGACGGAGTGCTGGCGAACGCAAAGGCAATAAAATACCGTGCACCATACACCACCAACGGAGACTTCCGCAAGAGTGTAAATTCCGGAGAAATAGCATACAACGACATACACCTGTCGCAAATGGCACAGGAACTGCGCTACGGTTTTTTCGGAGACATAGATTGGGCTATAATCGAAGTTTGCGACATTGAGGAGGTCGGAGACAAGATACGCTGCTACCTTACAGCGGCAGGAGGCATCTCTCCGACAGTGGTACGCCTTGCGAAAAAAGGCGTGATACTCGAACTGAACAGTTTCCACAGTCCTGATGCAAAGTTCATGCACGACGTATATGAACCGCTCGACCCTCCGTATCGCAAGCCGATTCCGATAGAACATGTGGGAGACCGCATAGGTACACCATACATAGAGTTCGAAGCAAGCCGACTGACCGGAGTTGTGGAATGTAACCTGCCGGACGAAGCAAGGGCTTTCAAAGACAGCGACCCGGTCACAGACCAAATCGGAAACAACGTCGCAGAATTTCTCATTGCCGACATGCACCGCGGCATTATACCCGACACTTTCCTGCCATTGCAGAGTGGTGTGGGTTCCACTGCCAACGCCATTCTCGGCGCATTGGCACAGAACAAGCATGTGCCGGATTTCAACGTATATACCGAGGTAATTCAAGACTCGGTGGTAGATATGCTCCTTACGGGGCGGGTGAAAGATGCCTCGGCATGTTCGCTTACCGTATCAAACGAGTGTCTCATGCAGATTTACGACAACATGGACTACTGCCGTAAGCATCTGACACTGCGACAGAGCGAAATATCGAACTCGCCGGAAGTAATACGCCGACTCGGAGTTATTGCCATAAACACTGCGATTGAGGTGGATCTCTACGGAAATGCAAACTCTACGCACATAAGCGGAACAAAGATGATGAACGGCGTGGGAGGCTCGGGCGACTTCGAACGCAACGCTTTCCTCAGCATCTTTACATGCCCGTCGACGGCGAAGAACGGGCTGATTTCTTCCATTGTGCCTTTCTGCTCACATCTCGATCACAGCGAACACGATGTGAACATCATTGCCACAGAGCAAGGAGTTGCCGACCTGCGCGGAAAAAGTCCGTATGAGCGGGCACAGACAATCATTGAGAATTGCGCCCATCCGGATTACAAGCAGTTGCTTTGGGACTACCTCAAGATTGCAAAGATGGGGCAGACGCGCCACAACCTGCCTGCGGCATTCGCAATGCACGACACATTGGCACGCAAGGGCGACATGCATCTTACCGACTATGCGGAGTATGTGAAATAAGCATGAGACATTTTGTCTTTAAGAAAGCGGAAAAAAGCGGATACGCAGGACAAATTTATTTTTTACGAAAGTAATATTTGCTAATTCACAATTACCAATTTACAGTCAAACGGGGACGCATTCGTTGCGTTCCCGTTTTTTATTGATTTGTTCAAAACATAGAGCCTTAATCATGCCGGAAACAACACCTCGTAAAAAGTAATTCCGCATGGCACCATTTGTGCATGTTTTTTATTGACACAAGTTCTGTCGTGAGTTGATAACGAGCATGTTTATCATTCGATGTAAACTATTCGCCAATTTAGCCGAAATTGGAGAGTAAAATCGCCTGAATTGGTCGCTAATTTAGCCGAAATCGCAGCACGATTTGACACAAACAAGGAATCGGTTCGGGGGTGAAAACTGCGTAAATAGTTCGAAACCTTCTGCAAGCATATTTACTTTTGCAGAGGTCTCGAAATATCAATGCCTGCCACGAGAGACTGTATGGCTTTCAAAAAACAATACTTTTTCATCGTGTTTTTCATTTTGTAAATGTCTGCATATCTGTAAACATTGCATGTTGTTAATCACGTATTTTGTGGCAGAAAATTGTCATTTCGACAAGTAAAATCATAAAACATCTCCCCGAATGTGATTTTTTTAGTTATTTTTTTTGTCGTTACAAAAGAAAAAATTAAATTTGCAAACTAACAATGACATTATATGGATTGCATTCATTGGATGAAAACATCAATAAATCTCTTGTCAGATCCCTATCTGTTCTATGAAATATAAATGAATAAACACTGATAAAATTATTAACTACAATGAAACGTTACATGATTGTGTTGTTGCTGACATTATTGTTTGGCACGGCAGCAAAGGCTCAACTGCCAAAGGTTGGTCTCAAAAGTATTAATGGAAAAGAAGTTCGTACAGACACTCTTAGCAACAATGGAAAGCCGATTATCATCAGTTTTTTTGCCACTTGGTGCAAGCCATGCAACCGTGAGTTGAAAGCCATAAGCGAGGTTTACGATGACTGGGTTGACGAAACGGGAGTGAAATTGGTGGCAATATCCATAGACGAGGCTCAAAACGTAAACAAGGTTAAACCGCTTGTAGATTCCAACGGCTGGCCGTACGAGGTGCTGCTCGACCCGAACCGCGATTTCAGTCGTGCCATCGGCGTGCAGACCGTTCCGTTTACTATTATCGTTGACGGTCAAGGCAACATCGCATATAAGCACAACGGATATACCGATGGTGCGGAAAACGAATTGATTGAGAAAGTGCGCGAGATGGTAAAGTAATCTTTCAAGTGTAATTTTATAACTAAACAAGGAAGACGTTTTCGAAAACGATGAGACAGTATAATAAACTATTTTTGGCATTTTGCATGGCATCTTTCGTGTCATCGGCATGGGCACAGACCGATGACGACGGCAAGAAGGTAACTCTGAGCGGAAGTGTTCAGAGCGACATTCTTATACCTACGACGAGCAGACAGGACGACAAGTCAAACGAGGATTTCCGTACAAATACATACGTAGATGCCAATGTAATGAACAAATATGTTGATGCCGGTCTGCGATTCTCTTATCTCGAACACCCTTTACCGGGTTTCGAGAAAGATTTCAAGGGATGGGGCGTGCCGTTCTTCTATGTCAAAGGAAAACTTAAGAATGTCGAACTCACTCTCGGACACTACTACGAGCAATTCGGCTCGGGTTTCATCCTGAGAACATACGAGGAGCGCACACTTGGAATAGACAACTCGTTGCTCGGCGGACGGTTGGTGGTAAAACCTTTCAACGGGGTGCAGATAAAGGCTCTCGCGGGCAAACAGCGGAGATATTGGTCGCATAACAAGGCTTGGATAAGCGGTGCCGACATGGAACTGAACATAAACGAATGGTCGAAAAAGATGCAGGAGAGCGGCACGTACATAACGCTCGGAGCATCATGGGTCAACAAACACGAGGCTGCCGACTACGAGGAAGTGTTTGTCGATGCCACCCACAAACTGAAATTCCCTTGCAATGTAAACGCGTACGATTTTCGAGCAAGATTTCAGAAAGGCGGATTCAGCGTACTCGCAGAATATGCCGGCAAGACACAGGATCCGTCGTTCGACAACGGATACAACTACCGTAAGGGATATGTTGCCATGCTGTCAACATCGTATTCGCAGAAAGGAATGAGCATTCTGTTGCAGGCAAAACGGTCGGACAATTTCGCATTCCGCAGTCGTAGAAGCATGGCGGGGACATCGTCGTTCCTCAACCATCTTCCGGCATTTACCGAGAGTCACACTTATGCTCTGCCCGCCATATACCCGTATGCGACACATCCCGCAGGCGAGTGGGCATATCAGGCACAATTCGGGTATAAGTTCAAACGTCGCACAGTGTTCGGTGGACGCTACGGTACGAGTCTTAAGATAAATTTCTCACACGTTCATGCAATCAATCAAAACCCACATCTGCTCAACGGAATATACACGAAAGGTTCCGATGGATACGGATCAAGTTTTTGGAAATGGGGTGACCAAACCTATTACCAAGATTTGAACTTAGTGATTGAGAAACGTTTTACCAAAGGATTTAAACTCACGGCATCCTATATAAACCAATTCTACAACAAGACAATCGTGGAAGGAGAGGGTGGCATGATACATTCGGACATTTTCGTTGCAGACGCAATGTTTACAATAAGTCCGAAGGCGAAACTCCGAGCCGAAGCACAATATCTCGCAACGAAAGACGACGAGGGTGACTGGTTGTTCGGACTTCTCGAATTGTCGCTCGCACCGAAATGGATGTTTACCGTGTCCGACATGTATAACAGCGGTGTCACCAAAACCCATTACTATCAGTCATTCGTGACATACAACCATGGTTCACACCGCATTCAACTCGGATGGGGACGTACGCGCGCCGGTTACAACTGCTCCGGAGGAGTATGCCGATATGTTCCGGAGTCAAAAGGATTTACCGTATCATATAACTATAACTTCTAAACCAATGTCGCTGCCACTTATGTGGAGGGCATATAAAATACTTGAAGACGATGAAGAGGATTATATATATATTAATAGGTGTGGCGATGACGTTGGCATCATGCAGCGAAATCGACGAGAACGAACGGCTGCAGAATGTTGATAAGCCGGAAAATAAAGATTCGGAAGTGGCGAAAAAAGTTCTCATTGAGGATTTTACCGGTCAATTTTGTGTCAACTGTCCAAAGGCTGTTGACGAGATAGAGCGAATACAGAAAGACTATGGTGCCGACACAATTATTGCCGTGGGAATACATTCCGGAAAATTAGGATTTAAAGGAAATGACAAGTATGTCGGTCTCGCCACTGATATAGGCGACCAATATTACAACCATTGGAAAATAGAATTTCAACCTGCCGGACTTATTAACCGGCAAGGAGGAATATTCAAGCACCACGATTGGGCAATGGCGGTTCATAATGCCATTTCTCAGAAAGCACACCTGAGCATTAAATTAGAAAACAACTATAACGAGGTAGACAGAACTGTCAATGTAACCGTTAAGACAAAAGGAATCGGCAATAGCATCAATGGCAAATTGCAGTTGTGGGTTATAGAAGACAACATCATCGCAATACAGAAGATGCCTAATGGAACCAACAACTTGAAATATGTTCACAACCATGTTTTCCGTACCACGGTAAACGGTATTTGGGGCGATGATTTCACGATTCAACGTGACGAGGAAAAAACGGCATCATATACGTTTAAATTGGACGATAAGTGGGTACCGGAAAATGTTTCCATAGTTGCTTTCGTATATAATGGCGGTGGTGTGCAGCAAGTGGAAAAGAAATCAGTAAAATAAATAAAAACAAAAAAGACGATGAAAAAGATTTTTACATTATTATTAATACTTGCAGCCGGCACGACTGTCTCGTTTGCGCAGGGAATTGACAATGTGTTGCAGTTTATAGACAAGAACGGCAACGTTATTGCAGACGGCACTACGTTGACGCGGAACGAGGTGTTTGACGATGGATTCGAACCTCCGATGATTAAGGCTGAAATATCTGTCAAGAATACATCTGCTCAGGAACAGGGTGTTTGCCTCAAATTAAACATAACCAAGATTGAAGGTGGTACAGTTCAGGCTTGCGTTGGCAGTTGCAAGACGTTTGATGCAGAAGGGAATTACAATTCGGACAAGGATGTTGTTTCTGCGGGCAGCACGATGGATCTTGCCACTGAATGGATTTTGGGCGACGCTGCGGAAAATGCCAAATGTACCGTGACATACCAATTGGTAAGAGTTGAAAGTCTTGGTGGATTCCCCCCGAAATTTGGCAATGAGTATCCCGGCGCAACAATTACCATTAACTATGTCAACTCCAAGACACCGGCAGGCATAGATGAAATCTCAACCGACGGTGATGCAAAAGTAGTTGCCCGCTACAATGCAAACGGACAGAAAACAAGTCGGCCGGTAAAGGGTCTCAACATCTTGAAACTTTCAAACGGAAAGACTGTGAAATCCATAAATAATTAACTTTTTAATCAAACTTAAATCATGAAAAAACTATTACTGACATTCGCAGCCGCATTGATGGCTGTCGGGCTTAGCGCACAGAGCGTTATGCCGCGGGACATTACCGCAGGGAAGGTTCTCGTTGAAAGATCTTCTGTAAACAGCGGAATGAAGAAAAATGTTGCAAAGAAAGTTACATTGGCAGACAATCAGCGCATCATGGGTGCATACAAAACCGACCAACTCGCAGAGAGTGGTCTTGGAGCACCGGGAAAGACCGGCATAATGAAGGCTGTCACAAAACTGCCTAACTCGATGCTGGCAAAATTCTCGGGTGGCAAGATTGTTATGCTCCGCATAGGTCTGTGGTATGCCGCTGAGAATTTCAAATTGTATATCGCTTCGATAGATGCTAACGGAAAAGAAACTGTACTTGTGTCGCAGGATGCCGGTACCGGTAAAAAGGGTTGGAACGAAGTTGCCATCAACAACCCCTGCACTATTGACGCAAGCAATGTAGAGGCTCTTTACCTTGGTTTTGAGTACAAACAAAAGAGCACAAATTCCGGTGGTAAATATAAAGACGAATGCTATCCTTTGTCATTGGTCGAAACACCGGTTATGACAGACTTCCTACTTTACGGCAATTTGGGTGAAGGTGCCAAATGGTATAATTTCGGGACAGAATATGGAACGCTGAGCATTCAGGCCGTAGTGGAACTCGACAATATTCCGAATGATTATATTACACTGAACAGTCTTACAATTGACAAGAAATATGCCAAAGCCGGCGAAAAGTTGGGATATAAGGTGGCTCTTGATAATTTCGGAAAAAACAAAGCAAACAATTATGTACTCGACTTAGCCATTGACGGAACAAAAGTTGGTTCGTTCAACAGCACCGCTCCGCTTGAAGTTAATGCCGATTATGATGCAAATGGTGAAATAACAATTCCTGCCACACTTGCCAACGGAACACACAAACTTTCTGTTTCACTGGCGAGCATCAACGGTCAAGCTGTTTCATATCCTGACAACAAGTGTGAGGCAAGTTTCATTTCCTACGAAAACAGTGTTCCGCGACAGAAATTGCTGTTGGAGCAATTCACCTCGCAGTATTGCACATGGTGTCCGTTGGGTGGAAAATTCTTGAAGGCTTTGTGTGATTTGCGCAAAGATATGGCATGGGTGGCAATTCATGGAAACATGCAGCAAAAAGACAAATTCAACAACCGTCAGTGCGATTCCATAATGGCTTACATCAAACCATCCGGATTCCCAACGGCTTCATACAACCGATTATTCATCTCTGAACTTTTAGATGCACAAGATGCTGCCGACAACATTGCTTATGTTTGCGCATACAAAGAGCAATACATAAATCAGGCAGCCGAACAGATTTCAGGTCTTCTCAATAGATATACCGCTTCTCCGGTATTAGCTCCTATAAATATTAATTCAAACTACGATGAGACGAGCCGCAAGCTCGACATTACCATATCAGGTCAAGGCGTTAACGGCGCAGGAGAAGCACTCGCAGATTACGGCATATATGTATATCTTACGGAAGATGGATTGAAAGCTTATCAAACAAATGGCGGTTCAAACTTTATACACAACAACACTTTCCGTGTTGCGCTCGGAACGGTAAAGGGTAACACAATCTCTTGGAACGGTGATGCCTACGAGAATAATTTCTCATATACCGTACCGGCAGAATATGTTACGAAGAACATGCACGTAGTCGCTTTCATTGCCCCGAAAGTGAACATTACAAATCCGGATCATTTCAACATGGAAGTTCACAACTGTGAAATTGTAAGCCTTGAAACACAGACAGGCATAGAAGACATTGCAACAGAAGACAAGAATGTTGAAATAGTTGCACGCTATAATGCGGCGGGTCAGGAAATCAATGTTCCGGAAACCGGTGTAAACATACTTAAACTGTCTAACGGCAAAACTGTTAAGGTGGTGGTAAAGTAATTTCTGATTAGGAATTAACTCTTTATTGGGAGTCAATACGGCAGTCGAATTAACCGGCAAGGCATAACCGGAATAAAAGACTGATGTATTGACTCCTTGATTTTTTATACACCCGATAATATACCGGTTAAACCCAAATCGGTCATAAGAAGCCTCAACCGATTTTGTTCGATTGTTGAGCAGATGTGCAGCATTTTCATCGAAGGCGTGGCGGGCTACGTTGAGATGTAATGGCTGCGCAGATGTCAGCAAGCGGGCTAAAGCAGTTGGGAAGCGTAACGGCAATAGTAAATCTAAGCAAATGCGGTCTAATGGCCGATTTGGGTTAAATCACGGTGAAACCACAAAATTACCCGATTTTATTACCGTGGTTAAATATTGTTAATGCCGTTAAACATTATTAAATTAACGGAAAACTATCGTTTTTTCTGTGCGGTGGTATTTTTATTGATTAACTTTGCATCGTAACCAAATTATTTAATACTATGGGCACTGTACGGTGCCATAATTTAACTAATAATCAATAATGGCAAACGATTCAAAGAATTTCAGAGTAGAATCTGATTTGTTGGGCGAACTTCAGGTTCCCGCCAATGCTTATTATGGCGTACAGACCCAACGCGCTATCAACAATTACAAAATCTCAAACACCCGAATGATGGACTATCCGGAGTTCATCATAGCAATTGCATACGTCAAAAAAGCAGCCGCGATGGCAAATGCCGAATTGGGAGAACTCGACCCGAAGATCGCAGAAGCAATATGCCGTGCGGCAGACGAAGTAATCGCCGGAAAACATTGGGATAATTTCCCCGTGGATATGATGCAGGGCGGAGCCGGTACTTCTGTTAACATGAACGCAAACGAGGTGCTTGCCAATCTCGCACTGGACATCATGGGATATGAGAAAGGCGACTATCAGCATTGCTCGCCCAATGACCATGTAAACTGCGGACAATCTACAAATGATGCTTACCCCACCGCCATACACTATGCAGTTATACGAATGAACAAAGGTCTCGTAAAGAGTATTGAAAACCTTGTTGCAGCATTGCGCGTAAAAGCAGAGGAGTTCAAGGACGCAGTGAAGATGGGACGCACGCAGCTTCAAGATGCCGTTCCGATGACATCGGGACAAGAGTTCAACGCTTATGCCAACAGTCTGCAACAGGAGATTGCCAACATCGAGCGCAACGTCAAATTGCTGCACGAGATAAACATGGGAGCAACAGCCATAGGTACCGGACTTAACGCAGCACCGGGCTACGATGACTTGTGCACCCTCCGCCTGAGCGAACTGACAGGCGAGAAATTCGAGAAAGCATCAGACATGATAGCAGCCACACCGGACACCGGAGCATTCGTAAGTTACTCTGCGGCATTGAAGCGTCTGGCAGTTAAACTGTCGAAGATGTGCAACGACCTGCGACTCATGGCTTCCGGTCCACGTTGCGGACTACACGAAATCAATCTGCCTCCAATGGCACCGGGCTCTTCTATCATGCCGGGCAAGGTAAACCCCGTAATCCCGGAACTGATGAACCAAGTATGCTTCAAAGTTATCGGCAACGATACCACGGTATGCTTCGCGTCAGAGGCAGGGCAGTTGCAACTCAACGTCATGGAACCGGTCATAACCGAATGTCTGTTCGAGAGCATGACATGGCTCGTAAATGCAATGGACACCCTGCGCGAGAAGTGCATAAAAGGAATTACCGTAAATGCCAAACACAATCTTGACATGGTTAAAAACTCCATCGGTATCGTAACCGCACTCAATCCTTACATCGGCTACAAGAACAGCACCAAGATTGCAAAGGAAGCGATGGAAACCGGCAAGAGTTTGGAAGAAGTGGCAATCGAAAAAGGACTTCTTACCAAAGAACAACTCGACGAAATGCTCGATCCCAAAGCAATGCTTGAGGTACACAAGAAGGTAAAATGACAACGGGACACAAAGCGGGAGGCGAAATGAAATTCTTATCCTCTAAACGTGTCCAATCATAACTAATACAAAAAAGGTTCATCTGACAAAGAGATACTTCTTGTCGGATGAACCTTTATGTTAAACCCCAATCGGACAAAAGCGGTTGGGAAGCGTAACGGTAATGGCAAATCTAAGCAAATGCGGTCTAATGACCGATTGGGGTTAAAAGATTCTGCTCGTAAAGTGTTATTCGATGCGGTTGACTCTTTCTATTTCATATTTTTTTAGTTCGTTCTTGCTTGTGCTGATATAGAGCATAAACTCATCGAAAGCAAGATATATTTTGCCATTCATGAGCATTGTACCGACATTGTCCGAAATATGAACACGGTTAAATCCTTCATAAGAAGATTTTGGAACCTTGTAGTATTCACCGTCGTTTTCTGATGGGATATACAAATGAGTTTTAGTTATTGCATACAGATTTGGACGGAAATCATATTCTAAGTGCTGATATTGTTTTATGATTTTACAATCATGATTAAGCCATGCCTCATATCTTGCAATCACATCGCTGTCAGAACATCGTGTGAGGTTGATATTCAATTTCCATACTCCGGAAAACATAAGTCGTTGCAATGGAAGTTCTGCGGGAGTGTCGTCCAACATTTCGGTTTGATACCATACATGATCATTATCTTTATATTGCAGCCCCTCCATTCTGTGCTTAATTGCTTCCGGGTGAAGGATGTAGTAAATAAGATTGCCATCTGTACCTTCTATGATAAAAAGAGAGTATCTGATACCGGACAGGTTATTATCTGCATCCTTTTGCCAATAGGTTAAAAAATATGTTCCGTTGTTAAGAGCATTCTCTATTTGCCAAAAATTAGTATATAGCAACTTGCCTCCACATTCATTCCAATATCCTGCAATATCCAAATTCACAGTACTATTCTTAATATCATTAGCCAAACCATAAAGATTTTCCGGTTCTGTGTAAGACTCGTATATGTCTAAGATTTGTTGCACATAGAATAGCAGCATAAGTCGGCTCTTCTGTGTTTCTTCTCTTGCCCTAATAATTATTGGGAGTAAACCGAACTGTGAAGTACCGCTAACGAATTTCTCCATTAAATGTATCACACATTCATATTGGTGAGGCATATCTATCACATCCCCTTCTTTTGAGTCGTAGCCGGGAATGGCTTTCATAAGCATAAGAATCAAGAAAGGCACATTGATTTCCTGCTCCGTAATTTTTTTAAATATGGCACGTTTCTTATTACCCAATCCGTTGCGAACGTATGGTGAGTAACAATATGACATGATTTCTAAAGCAATACGTTCGGGATTTGCACGTCTGTAAAGATGGTTGTGAAAGAAAATCCATGCTTGTTTATAATGGTACATGATGCTATACAAATCAAATATACCATCGGTTTGCAACTCCACCTCCATATTGAGGTCTCTGAAAGCGGAGCGAAGTTTCTTTTGTGTCACAAAACAACGCTTGATACCATTACTGTGTATCGAACGATTGTCAAAAAACTGTTCCAGTTCTTCCATAGTGTTATATACAAGGCGGGTGTTGGCTATCGTTGTCAACCATTCTTCATACCTTATTTGCTCTTGTTTCATTGTTAAAATATTTTGTTGAGACAAAAATACTCCTTAATATTACTAATAACAAAAAAGCAGTTCGGATATTATTAAAAACAATATGAAAATGTTTGCATTATGTGCCATTCTACGCATTGGAAGCGTTTTTGCCACTCCAATGAACATGATTGATAAAGAACTGAGGCTGTATGATAACTTTGCATCAAGTTAAGAAAACAATAAATTCAAGTAATATGCAGGCGGTAAAAATCATCACCGAATGAAACGCAGGTAGTAAAAACGAAAAACCATGATATTTGGAATTACGATATAACCTCTGCGAAAGTAATTGATTCGGCATAGTACCATCTGTATATGTTTTTTATTGGTATGCATTCTGTTACTAATTGATAATAAGTATGTTTGTCATTAGATAGAAACTGCTTGGCAATTTAGGCGAAATTGGTGAGTAAAACCGCCTAAATTGGTGAATAATTTCGGTGATATTGCAGTACGATTAAGTACAAATGAGATGCCGGTTCGGAGGTAGAAACATGATAAATAGTCAGAAGCCTCTGCAAAAATGATTAATTTTACAGAGTGCTTGTATTATCATTTTGTTTTACGTATGAATCAATTTTTTACACCCATTTGTCTCGTATGGCGATGTGTACCAACTCTGCGGCATTTTTCGTTCCCAATTTTAGAATCAGGTTTTTACGGTAAGTCTTGATGGTTTCGATACTGAGGAACATGCGGTCGGCGATTTGTTGATTGGTGCAACCGTTCACGATATGGCGCAGCAACTCCTGTTCGCGGGCGGTAAGCCAAACGGAATGGTTGCTGCGTTTTTTCATCATACGGTCTATGTCATTGCTAAAATATTGTCTGCCCGCCATGACGGTTTTTATGCCTTCTATTACTTCTTCTGACAAGGCATTTTTCTGTATGTAACCCGATGCTCCCGCTGCCACGGCACGACTAACCATTGTATATTCGTCGTAGGAAGTGAGCATCAGTATCTTCATGTCGGGATATGTTTCGTGTATCTCTTTACAGAATTCGATACCGTTGCCGTCGGGCATGGAGATGTCCAAAAGAAGCACGTCGGGAAGTCTGAAACGTAGTGTTATACGACAAGATGCAAACGTGTGCGACGTGTCAACAACCTTGGCTATGCCTGATTCTTCAATGGCGACCTGTAATCCTTCGACCAGCATGCGGTGGTCGTCCGCTATGTGTACCCGTATCATATCTCACTCCAATTCTATTTCGATGGTTACTTCCGTCCCTGCATCGGGAGCGGAATACACGTTGATTTTCCCATTATAGGCGGCTATGCGGTTGCGCATGTTGGCAAAGCCTGCTCCGTATGTCACGGTTTCGGTGTCGAACCCCTTGCCGTTGTCCTGCACTGAGAGTGACACAAGACGTTTGTCCGCCGTCAGTTGTACGTTGATGAGTGTGGCTTCGGCATGTTTCATCGCGTTGTTGACGAGTTCGCATGCGCAGCGGTATATGAGTACTTCAAGTCGGCTGTCGAGACGTATATTTTCGCCGAAGAACTGAAAGTTTGCCATCGGGACAGACCGGCAGAAATCTTCCACCGAGGTTTTTATACCGTAGCGTGAAAGCGATTCGGGCATCAGATTGTGTGCCACATGGCGGAGTTCGTTCATCAGTTTGTCGAGCATCTGCCGGGCTTTATCCATTCGTTCCATATCCGCCTCCGTCAGTGCGTAGGCACTCTTAATGCCATATAGGTGCAGTCTGACAACCGAGAGCATGCTGCCCAGACCGTCGTGCAGGTCGCGTGCCAAACGGGTGCGCTCGGCATTCTCTCCATCTAAAAGTGCGAGCGTGGATATAAGTTTCCGTTCCTGCTCCAACTGTTTCAGTTGCTGTTCTGTAAGTTCGCGTTTCTTTCTGATCAGGCGGTGTCGGTACACGAGCAGCCCTATAATCAACAGCAGAATGAGCAGTCCCGACAGGCTTACCATGATATAAAGCCGTCTTTCTTTTTCGAGAGACGTTATCTGTTGACGGTTATTCTCTGTCTCGTACATCACTTCCATCTGCGACAATGCTTCGTGGTAGTTCTTGTCGGTTCGTTCCTTCATCATGCGTTCGTATGCTTTGAAGAAATGTGCCGCCTCGTGCGTTCTGCCGAGTGCGGCGGAGGCGAAAGCAATGTTGAACGCCGATACCGGAGCGGTGTTCGGCGACACGGAATCGTTGTTCCATGCTTTCAGAGCGGTGGTGCGGCATTCGGCGTATCGTCCTTGGGCGCGGTAGATGTCTGCGTAGGCATTCCACGTCAATGTGCGTATATACGGGTCGCCCAATTGCAATGCGGCCTCCTCGCATTCGGCGGCACATGCCAATGCCTCTTTATATTGTTTTTTCATAAGATATGCTTTGACAAGGGCTTCGTTGAGATCTGCATGATTTACCGGTGTTCCTTTCTTTTTCGGTTTTACCTTAAGCATATATTTCAATGCCTTGTCCGCATCGCCCAATGCCAAATATACATATCCCAATTCTCTGTGCGCCTGCCCTATGGCGGTAGGTTCGTTGTACTTTTCCGCCAGCACTCTTTCCCGCTCCAGATAGCCCAGTGCCCGCTTCGGATTATCCAACCTGCGGTAGCACTCGCCGATGTTGCCGTGTGCGATTATATAATCGCGACAGCTTTCATCACCGTCGAAATGTTTCAACACGTTGAGATAACTCTCGATTGCAAGAATGAACAATCCCTGCCGGGCATAGAAATTACCCTCGGCCTGATAGGCTTTCTGCACGAGTTTCGGGTTCTCCGTTGCCCGTGCGGCAGTTATCTGCAAATCCAAATAAACTTTTGCGGTATCGTAAGAGCAGCGGTAGGTGTATGTGGAACCGATATAATTGTAAAAACGGAATATCAGTGTCTTGTCATCGCACCGCCGGGCTGCGTTCAACCCCAGCGTACCGTACTTTAAAGTATTGGGCATGTCGTGGGCGCAATATGATTCGGTAATGTCGGCATACATGATTGCCATTTCGCGGTCGGTCAGTTGTTTTTTCTTCATCAGATGCAGCAAAGAGTCGGCATACCGGTTTTCTCCCCGCATTGCTGCGGAAAAGGCAACGAGCGTAATCAATAGTATGACGGCAGTTCTCTTCATCTTACAAGGAATTTGACGTTCAACGATTTCGTTGCAAAATTATGTTTCCCCGGCCGAAACGCAATACCCCACTTGTGGGAGTTTTTCGGTATGTTTGTCATTTTCCTTACAATAGTTCCGGCATGCGAGTTCATAGACATGCCATTTCGCTTCATCCGCTATGGGGAGTTTCGTTCACTAACCGGTTATTTTACCACAAAGATAATATTTTTTGTTTGTAACCGGTAAACTTTACGTCAGTATTCCGTTTTTAATTGCGTTTTTTGTCTCTCTCGTATAAAAACTCCCACAAGTGGGGTATTGAAAGATATGGAGACAGTATAATTTTGCAACATATATATAAGTGTATGTAAAACGATAAAATTTCAAGACTATGAAACGAATTTTGTTTGTCGCTCTTTTGGGTATCATCGCAGTGAGCCTTGTCTCCTGCGGAGACGATGACGAAGCGAGAACGTACTACACCGTAACGTTCGATGCCGACGGCGGTACGCCCGTTCCTGCAGACCAGAAAGTGGAGGAGGGCAAAACGGCAACCGTTCCTTCGCCCGCACCAACGAAAACAGGATTTGTTTTTGTTGCATGGACTACCGATGGAACAAAC
>NZ_RQZH01000210.1 GCF_003932845.1 Prevotella sp. OH937_COT-195 | reverse complement strand
GTAGTTAGTAATATTCTTAATAAGCATAGATTTTCCTATGCCACCTTTTTAATGATTAATTGTGATTATAGCTTGTTTTTGTTTCTTGTTGCTCATTCGACTCAACCTCTTTTATTTTAATGAAACTTTCTTTAGATATATATTTTTCTTGATTATAAATATCTAAGATAATTTCAATGTAATTCCAATCAACTTCAAGTGTCATAGCATACTCTTCAGATAACTTGAAAATGCAAGATAACTGGTTTAAGTATTTATAATATCCTTTTTCAAGTCTTATGAGTACATTGGTAGTACTTTCAATA
>NZ_RQZH01000209.1 GCF_003932845.1 Prevotella sp. OH937_COT-195 | reverse complement strand
GTTTACGACTACGGGGCAAGACGCTACGATGCCGCCACCTGCCGCTTCACGACGATGGATCCGCTGTCGGAGAAATATTACTCCACAAGTCCTTATGCGTATTGTGTGAATAATCCAGTGAGGTATATTGACCCTGATGGGAGGGAGGTAATTGCCGCCGATATTCTTACAAGGCGAAATATTATCAATACATTAAGTAAGGTGGAAACTAAATATGTGAGATTTGACGATAATGGCAGGTTAGATGTTACTTTGTTAAATCAATATAGCGGTAGTTCGGAAAACTTCACGGCATTACATGCATTA
>NZ_RQZH01000208.1 GCF_003932845.1 Prevotella sp. OH937_COT-195 | reverse complement strand
GTATTATGTTACGCAAAGAAATCGAAATGATGTTCGTAGTAGTTTCAGTATATATCTTGCTTCGAGTGCTTGCAAATCCGCTACTTGATAGCTTTGCTGGGAGCATATTTGTTGGAACGATTGAATTTATTTCAGTACTTTATCCCGTGTCCAAAGCATTGAAAAACATTTTTATAATTACCGATGGCAAACACCCGCCCAAGTTTGTTATTCAAGCGCTTTATAATTATGAAAAAGAAGGCAAATTAAAAGATTTTTTTGATAGTTTCCAAAATGGAGCAAAAACCAATGAAAACGACAATGAAACTC
>NZ_RQZH01000207.1 GCF_003932845.1 Prevotella sp. OH937_COT-195 | reverse complement strand
GATTCAGTCCTAGTGATGATAAAGTAAGTATAGATGGAAATGAAGTAAAAGCAGGACAAGAATTACTTGACAAAGTAACTTACAAAAATACAACAGGAAAAGACCAAAAGGTTGTAATAAAGGACAAGATACCTGAACATACAACTTATGTAGAAGGTTCTGCAGATAATGATGGAGTTTACAAGGATGGAGAAATTACTTGGACTAAAGAAAAAGTAGCAGATGGAGAAACATTTGAAGTTACATTCAAAGTAAAAGTAAATGACAATGTAAACGGCGAAAAGATTTTAAATAAAGCAAATGTAGTTGAAGG
>NZ_RQZH01000206.1 GCF_003932845.1 Prevotella sp. OH937_COT-195 | reverse complement strand
ATTCAATATTGATCGTATTATTTGTTTTTAAATCCAAAGAAAAAAGGAAAGAATAAAACAATTTCTATACTTTTCTATACTCAATTTTATTAAAAAGTGACTCGAAATGAACCTTATTTTAGCTTTTTATTAATTTGAAAATTTATAAAAAGCGATAAAATACGTAATAAGATTCATTGAATGATCATACTCCAAAATATTATTTTTGACTTTTTATGATTCCATAAATATCTAAAGTCATAAAAATGAACGACATATAGAAGATATTTTTGAAGAAACATTGATGAGTATATTGGTCCAAAATAGTTTGAGAT
>NZ_RQZH01000205.1 GCF_003932845.1 Prevotella sp. OH937_COT-195 | reverse complement strand
CAATAACTACCAACATAAATACTAAAATTAACAAAGATGTTAATAATAGTATAAATGGATAACTTAGTATATTCATTACTTCCTTTAATATACCATCTTCAAATTCATATTTTTCTTTTAATATACTAAAAACTTCTTTCATATTCCCTGTTTTTTCAGCTATTTCAATATAGCTTAAAAACTCTCTATTGCTGTTTATATTCTTAAAACTTTCTTTTAAACTTTTACCTTTTTCAAGTTCTTTCTTTAATTTTAATAACTTAAATTTCTCTTTACCTTTATATATATTACACAACACATTTATACTGTCTATAAT
>NZ_RQZH01000204.1 GCF_003932845.1 Prevotella sp. OH937_COT-195 | reverse complement strand
TTTTTACTCAGTTCAACATTCAAATTCTTGTCAAACTCATCAATAATACAGAAAATTTCTATAATTTTGTCTTTGGTAATCATCGCTTGGTTGTTTTGTAAATTACTGATTTACAACAATAAAATTACAAAGAACTAACGAGATTACCAACTTTTACAAAGACTTTCTTAACCCGAACTCGCATAAAGGAATGATTAGAGTGCTTTTCGAGAAGAATAGATACTTTCGAGAATGTTCTGTGTATGAGTCTTGGCAAGACCTCGATATCGACATCGACCGCCTTGAAACCATCGTCTGATACTGCCGGACGTCCGCT
>NZ_RQZH01000203.1 GCF_003932845.1 Prevotella sp. OH937_COT-195 | reverse complement strand
TTTATATAGAGTATGACAAAGTAAAATCAAATAGTTGGAATTGGCGTAATATGCGTATTGAATTTAATCCTAATAAATTAACAGTTGACGAAGGGCTTTGGTTGGAAAAAACATTATTAGTTATATGGAAGATATAGAGTTTACAAGATTAAACTTAGCTTTTGATTTTGAAGTTGATTTAAGTAATTATTATGCGATGACTGATAAAGCAGTTAAGAAAACAATATTTTATGGCCGTGGTGGAAAACCTTAAACAAAATATTTTGGTGTACGTGATAGTGATAGATTTATTCAAATTTATAATAAAAAACAAGAA
>NZ_RQZH01000202.1 GCF_003932845.1 Prevotella sp. OH937_COT-195 | reverse complement strand
CCCTTAGAACGCTCTCCTACCATTGTCCAAAGGACAATCCACAGCTTCGGTAATATGTTTAGCCCCGGTACATTTTCGGCGCAGTGTCACTCGACTAGTGAGCTATTACGCACTCTTTAAATGATGG
Organism: Prevotella sp. OH937_COT-195; assembly: GCF_003932845.1. Lineage (GTDB taxonomy): Bacteria > Bacteroidota > Bacteroidia > Bacteroidales > Bacteroidaceae > Prevotella. The sequence continues at coordinate 189 of NZ_RQZH01000202.1, read as the reverse complement.
CTGCTTCTAAGCCAACATCCTAGTTGTCTGGGCAACGCCACATCCTTTTCCACTTAACATATATTTTGGGACCTTAGCTGGTGGTCTGGGCTGTTTCCCTTTCGAACACGGACCTTATCACCCATGTTCTGACTCCCAAGTTAAATTGATTGGCATTCGGAGTTTGTCTGAATTCGGTAACCCGAGAAG
>NZ_RQZH01000201.1 GCF_003932845.1 Prevotella sp. OH937_COT-195 | reverse complement strand
AGTAAAAGGGTATTTAATGACTCTATTTATACCTAAAGTACAATTTCTATTTGGATTTAAATTACCTAATAAACAACCACAAAGTATAGTTAAAATATTTGATTGGTTAGAAAAAAGAATAGGGCATAGAAATTTTAGAAGATTATTTGGACTCCTGTTAACAGATCAAGGTAGTGAATTTTTAAAATTCGATGCTATATGTAAAAGTGTATATGATTCCTATACAAGTAGATGTAAAATATTTTATTGTGATCCTAAAAGTCCAAATCAAAAACCACATGTAGAGAACATACATACTTTATTAAGAAGATTTATACC
>NZ_RQZH01000021.1 GCF_003932845.1 Prevotella sp. OH937_COT-195 | reverse complement strand
TGTTTAACCCAAATCTGTCATTAGACCGCATTTGCTTAGATTTGCCATTGCCGTTACGCTTCCCGACTGCTTTAGCCCGCTTGCTGACATCTGCGCAGCCATTACATCCCAACGCAGCCCGCTACGCCTTCGATGAAACGGTTGCACATCTGCTCAACAATCGAACAAAATCGGTTGAGGGTTCTAATGACAGATTGGGGTTTAATGCAAGTTATGAGACAACCATGTCATCGGCAACATGCAAAAAAGATGTCGGAGAATTTATCACAAAGGAACATTACTGACAAAACAGAGTCGTGATGACATAGAAGAGAAGCCTCGTCATGGTAATGTTTTTTGAGAGGAGGAGCAATCTTTTTGTTGCTTTTATTCGTTTATCTGAATTATTTTTTATTAATTTGCACTCGCTTTTATGCCTCGCAAACTATCATTCGTTGTTGCGATAGTGGCGATTACGACAGTATATAAATGAAGAAAAGAATAAAGAGGACAGGCATTACCATACTTGCCATTATTATTACGGTTGCGGCTCTTACCGCAATGATATACTTCCCACCGTTCCAAGAATGGGCTGTCGGGAAAATTGCCGGATATGCATCGGAACAGACAGGAATGGACATAAAGATTGAGCGTGTTGGACTCAGTTTTCCGCTCAATCTCAAGATAGGAGGACTTCATGTTGAGAAACCAAACGACTCGATACCCAACCTGACAGATACAATCGCCGATGCACGCGAACTTGTGGTTGACGTGAGGCTGCTGCCGCTGCTCGGGGGGAACGTGGAGATTGATGCTTTGCAATTTGACGGAGTGAAGGTGAACACCGACGGACTGATACAATCCTCACGTATAAGAGGAAGCCTTGAACGGCTGTACCTCGAAAGTCACGGCATATACATCGGCGAGGGAACAATACGCGTGAATAACGCAATGCTCGACGGTGCCGACCTGAACATCGAACTTGCCGACAGCGTACCGGAAGACACCACGGCAAGCGACAACCGATGGAAGGTGAACATAGACCGTCTCCACATAGAACAGAGCCGACTCGCACTGCACATGCCCGGCGACACGATGTCGGTAAAAGTGGCAATCGAAAAGGCGGCGGCAACAGATGCACATATCGATTTGTACCGAAGCCAATACAGCGTGAGACACCTGAAATGGAACGGTGGCGCATTCGGACTTGACTACAACTACGAACCGCACAGTAAGGGACTTGACTTCAGTCATCTCGCACTGACGGACATAACGCTCGAAGCTGACTCGTTCGATTTCTGTTCGCCGAAGATAGCAATTAACATAAGACAGTCTTCATTCAAAGAAAAAAGCGGACTCGATGTACGTGAGTTCACATCACATTTCGGCATCGATGCCGAAAAAATACACCTCCCGAACGCAAACCTTACCACCTCGGAGTCGCAAATGAAAGTGCATTTCGTAATGGACAAGAACACTTTCAGCGAAACGATACCCGGAAAGATGCATCTTACAGCGGACGGATATATCGGGAAACAAGACATCATGTTGTTCATGGCAGACATGCCGGAGGCTTTCAGACGGAAATGGCCGGCACTGCCGTTGAAAGTGAAAACGGTACTTAAGGGTAACATGCGACACATGGTGCTGGCAGGACTTGTCGCCGATCTGCCTACCGCCTTCCACATAAACGCCCACGGGACAATAGACAATATCTCCGACCCTGCCAACATCAGAGCAAATCTGTTTGCCGATGCACGTACCTATAACCTTGACTTTGCCACATCGACACTGCCGGCCGGTACGCTCGACGGCATGGAAATTCCACGCGGAATAGGCATAACGGGAAAATTCTATGCCGACAGAAAAAGATACAAGACCGAGTTCCGTGCCACCGAGGGGGGAGGTACGATTACCGGGCATGCCGACATCAACACCGCAGGGAACATGACATATAACGCAAACCTCACGACCCGCGGACTGAATCTCGGACATTTCGTTCCTAAAAAAGGACTCGGACCGTTCAGTGGAAAGATTGCAGTGAAAGGCGGTGGAACGGACATATATTCCCCAAACACCCGAATAGAAGCCGACGTGGAGATAACAAAATTCGGATATTCCGGCTACGACCTCAGCGGAATGGGTGGAAAACTAACTATGCAAAACGGGCATGCCCTTGCCAATATCAAAAGTAACAACCCGCTTATAAAGGGCGATGTCATATTCTATGCACAACTCGGCTCAAGAGAGATAAAAGCAACGCTGACTGCCGACATGTCGCACATTGATTTCTACGGACTGAAACTTGCAGAAACACCGCTGTCGGCCGGTTTCTGTACACATATCAACATGACAACGGACATGAACCGGTCGTACGATGTAAAAGGCACTGTGAGCGACCTCGCTGTGCATGAAGGCGGTAAAGAATATTTTCCGGACGACATCAACATATACCTACTCACAAACAACGATACCACACGCCTCGCGGCAACCAACGGCGATTTCTTTGTAAACATTGATGCACGCGGAGGATACAAGACGCTGATGAGGCAGACAGACAATGTGGTGGCACAGATAAAGGAAGATCTCGACGACAAGGTCATAGACCAATCCGCACTATGGGAGAAACTCCCCACGGCAAGCATAATGATCGAATCGGGCAGCGACAATTTCGTGAACAAAGTTCTGCAGATGTTCGGTTACTCGTTCGATGCTGCCAAGGCAGACATCACTTCGTCTCCACAAACGGGACTAAACGGAAAAATGGAAGTCCACCGATTGCTTGCCGACAGCGTACAACTCGATACGGTGCGGCTCATAATGTATTCGGATGCCGGACAGTTCCGCTTCAATGGTCAAGTGCGCAACAACAAAAAAAATCCGCAATATGTATTCAATGCACTCATAGACGGATATTTGGTTGAGAAAGGACTTGCCCTGAGCCTGCGCTACTACGACCATCGCGATGTGATGGGAATAAGACTCGGAGCAACGGCAGAAATGGAAGAGGAAGGGATTCGCATGCGCCTGATTACCGACAACCCCGTTATCGGCTACAAGAATTTCGCCGTCAATGAAGACAATTATGTATTCATGGGGAACGACCGAAGATTGTCTGCAAACTTGAGAATGAACTCGGCCGATGGCGTTTATGTGCAGTTGTTCTCCACCGACAACAATACGGATGCACTTCAGGATCTTACACTCTCAATAAACAAACTGAAAATAGAGGACATCGTTGCCGTGGTGCCATATATGCCACGCATGTCGGGAACGATAGACTGCGACTATCACTTCATACAGACCGAGGAAGACATCTCGGTAAGTACGACTATCAACGTGAAAGAGATGACATACGAAGGAAGCCCGATAGGAAACCTCGGAACCGAGTTCGTATATATGCCGAAAGACGGCGGCTCACACTATATAGATGGAATAATTTACAACGACGAGACACAGGTGGCAACGGTGCGTGGTACATACAAATCGGAGGGCGGAGGATACCTTGATGCCGTGCTGAACATGGAGAAGATGCCGCTGAGCATACTCAACGGAATGATGCCTGACAGGATTGTGAACTTCGAAGGTGTGGCAGACGGCAGTCTCGACATACGCGGACAATTGGACAGACCGCAGGTTGACGGTTCGTTGGCACTAACCGACGCTTTCCTCGTTAGCGAACCTTACGGCATGCACATGCGCTTCGACACGATGCCGGTAAAAGTAATCGGGAGTAAGGTGCAGTTCAAAGATTTCAGCCTATACTCCACCAACGGCACACCGATGTCGGTAAACGGCAACATCGATTTCTCCGACCTCGGAGACATTACACTGAACATCGGCATGGCTGCACGAAACTTCCAAATAATAAACTCAAAGGAGACACGGCGCAGCGAAGCGTTCGGAAAAGCCAATGTTGACTTCGCAGGGTCGCTGGAAGGTTCGCTGAACTATCTTAGAATGCGCGGAAGAATGGATGTACTGGGAACGACAGACATGTCATACATCTTGCGAGACAATCCTATTACAACCGACTACCGGATTGAAGAACTCGTGCGCTTTACCGACTTTGCCGACACTACCCAAACCGCCGTACAACACAACGTACCCATGGGATTCGATATGGATCTGACAATAAACATCGACCGCGCGGCACGGGTGGTATGCTATCTGAAAGCCGACCACTCCAACTATGTAGATTTAATGGGAGACGGTTCGCTGCGACTGCGCTACACACCTTCGGAGAGTTTCCGTATAAGGGGGAAATACACACTGAACAATGGTGAGATGAAATACTCGATGCCGGTAATTCCGCTCAAGACATTTACCATAAAAGACGGCAGTTACATTGAGTTTACCGGCGACCCGATGAATCCGCGACTAAACATTACCGCCACCGAACATACAAAATCGACTGTGGCAAACGGCGAACAAAACCGTAGTGTGGATTTTGAATGCGGAGTGGTGATAAGCAAGACGATGCAGGACATGGGACTGCAGTTCGTAATATCGGCACCGGAAGACATGGCGGTACAAGACGAACTGAACATAATGAGCGAAGAGGAACGGGGAAAACTGGCAGTGGCTATGCTGACCACAGGAATGTATCTCTCGGGAGGAAATAATACGGGAGTGTCCATGAACAACGCTTTAAGTTCGTTCCTGCAAAGCGAGATAAACAACATTGCAGGCAATGCTCTGCGCACAATCGACATAAGTTTCGGAGTTGACAATGCTTTCGATGCCTCGGGAGACATGTACACCGATTACAGTTTCCGCTTCGCAAAAAGATTCTGGAACAACCGGCTGCGGGTGGTTGTAGGTGGAAAAATATCCACGGGGTCAAACCTTGACAACCGCGATCAGGCATTCTTCGACAACGTCACGTTCGAGTACCGCATGAGTCAGACTTCGAACAAATACCTGAAACTTTTCTACGACCACGGGGCATACGACTGGCTGGAAGGCGAAAACAGCGAATACGGAGTGGGATTTATATGGAGACGCAAAGTGAACCATTTTCAGGAATTATTCAGAAATGATAAAGACGACGGAAGAATGAAACTCGACAAAATGCACACAATACAAGACACGATAAACAACAAAGCAAATGGAACGACAGAAAAGGAATAGCAAAACGATATTTGCACTGCCGACCATAATGCTGTGTTGCGCAGTGATCATGGCGGCATGCTCCACCACGAGTGCGCTGACAGAGGGAGAGCAGTTGTATGTGGGAATTGACAAAATAAACTATACCAACTACGAACCAAGTCCGCATTTCGATGCAATGCAGGAAGAATTGGAAGCAGTATTGGCATGCGAACCCAACGGTGCACTCTTCGGGAGTTCGTCGGTTCGCTCACCGTTCCCGATAGGTCTGTGGGTGTGGAACGCTTTCTCGCGCTCCGAAGGTAAGTTTGGCAAGTGGATAACACGAACTTTCGGGAAAGAACCGGTTCTAATGAGCGATGCAAACGGCGCACTTCGCTCCACAGTGGCACAGAGTGTACTGCACAACCACGGATATTTCCATGGCAAGGTGGGCTATGACGAAATAACACAGAGAAACCCGAAGAAGGGTAAAATACGCTATAATATAGAGATGAACCATCTCTATACGATAGATTCCGTTGAATATACCGGTTTCCCGGCAGTGAGCAGCAATCTGATAAAGCAAACCATGGACGATGCGATAATACGCAGCGGAACACCATTCAGCGTTGCGGCACTCGATGCGGAACGCTCACGAATATCACATTTGTTCCGCAACAACGGGTATTATTACTACCAACCCTCTTACGCATCATATCTGGCAGACACTCTGATGATGCCGGGAAAGGTGCGGTTGCGCTTCCAACTCGCAGACGGTATTCCCGAGAAAGCAAAGCACAAATGGTATATCGGGCGAGTCGGACTTACTTTTAAACGTTTCGTAACTGACATTCCGACCGACTCTGTGAAAAAAAATAAGTTTACGGTGTATTTCAACGGGCGCAGACCTCCTATAAGGACGGCTGTGGTGGGACGGGAAATCAACATTCGGAAAGGACAAACGTTCTGCTACGATGACTTACTCGAAACAGAGAACAAAATATCATCTTCGGGACTGTTCAGCATGGTAAATTTCACGTTAACGCCACGCGACAGTTTGCAGACATGTGATACGCTCGACCTTAACATATCATGCATATTCGACAAGAAATATGATTTCTACATCGAAACGAACATGCACGGACGCACCACGGGACGGATGGGGCCGGAATTGGTGCTCGGACTGACCAAGCGGAACATATTCCGCGGAGGAGAGACATTTGACATAAACATGCATGGTCTGTACGAATGGCGCACAACGAAGAAACTCGTTGACTACTCGGACATGGCCACTTATAAAGTGGGAATTGACGCATCACTCACATTCCCACGAATAGTGACACCTTTCAACATATTAAACAGTCAGCGACGAGCACTTAACCAAAGGCGGCGCGAGAAGAACTTGCGAAGAAAACATTATGTATCGCCACCGACAACAATGCTGAAATTGGGATTTGACATTGAAAGCCGGTCAGACTATTTCCGCATGCACACCGCTTCGGGAGAATTGACATACAAATGGCAATCCACACCGACATCAACCCACAGATTGTCACCATTGACGGTAGTCTATCAGTTCAAAAACAAAATCACTCATCTCTTCGACTCTATCGTGGGAAACAGTGCGTATCTCACACAAGCCCTTTCTGACCAGTTCGTAAACAAACTCACATACACCTACACCTATTCCAGTCCGAAAGGAACGCGTAACCCTATTGCATGGGAAACGACCGTGTCGGAAGCAGGAAACATTGTGTCGCTCAGTTTCATGTTAACGGGAAGGAAATGGACGGAGAGAGGCAAACAACTTTTCAAAAACCCGTATGCACAGTTCCTGAAAATTAGCACCGATTTCGTAAAGCGTTGGCGTTTCGGAGAGAAAACTTCACTCGTCGCACATCTCAATGCGGGAGGAATATGGAGTTACGGCAACAACACTTACTCGCCGTTCAGCGAACAATTCTTCGTTGGTGGTGCAAACAGTATCCGGGCGTTCCCGGTAAGGAGTGTTGGTCCGGGACGCACAATACCCGACAACAGCGACCTGAATTATCTACTGCAGACGGGCGACATAAAGTTACTCGCAAATCTGGAATACCGTTTCAACATATTCGGCAGCCTTAACGGGGCACTATTCATTGATGCAGGAAATGTATGGAACATCAGCAGTGACAGCATGGACAACGAACGCTTCAAACTCAACAAACTGCCGCGCGACCTCGCGCTCGGAACGGGTTTCGGACTCCGCTACGACCTTGAATTTCTCGTGCTACGCATAGATTGGGGATTCGCTCTACACTCGCCATATAATACCGGAAATCATGGATATTTCAACATTCGCGGATTCCGAAACATGCAGTCGCTGAACTTCGCCGTGGGTTATCCTTTCTGAACATTGTTTTCAATAGGAATTAAGATATATGAATTAAAGAAATCACCGTACCGAACATAATGAGATAATCTACAGTAAATTATTTCCCGTAAATCGTGAGATACGAACATCTGTAATTATCCGTTTAGCGGCATAACAAACATTTCTTGTTGTATTGATTTAGTAAGAAACAACAAAACGACAATCAGAATACAAACAATAAAGTATTAAAAACGATTTTAACCCAAATCGGTCATTAGAACCCTCAACCGATTTTGTTCGATTGTTGAGCAGATGTCCAGCCGTTTCATCGAAGGCGTAGCGGGCTAAAGCAGTTGGGAAGCGTAACGCACAATAGTAATTCTAAGAAAATGCGGTCTAATGACAGATTTGGGTTTAATAAAACACATCAAAATACCAAAATAAATTTTGCATGTTAGTTTTTTTCAATAACTTTGCAGAAAAATAGGAATTTTGGTACTACCAATGGGTGGTACAATGCTTTTCCAACATATTATTAACATTAACAAAAAACAATTATGAAAATTAAGAAATCAATAATGATGGTACTCCTTGCACTGATTACTTCAAGTGCAATGGCACAAAAACTAAAACTGATTAAATTCATTCCGGAAAACAAGAATCCAAAAGAAACATTGGGACTTACATTTTCCAACAAGCCGAACGGAACATTCTACAGGTTGCGTGAGGACATAAAAGTAAAATTCCTGAAACCCACGCCGAGGACGTGCAACATGGAACAAATAATAACAGGAGAAACAGAATTCGGATATTACGCAATGTATCGCAATAGTTTGGGGAGTAGCGAGTACTCGTTCATCTTGACGCTGTACAACGAAAAAGCAGACATGTTCGACGAGATAGACCTGAACGAAGTATCCGACAACTACAACTGCGAAATACAAGATTTGAGATACGAGAACGGACGAGTATATTACAATTTCGCATGCCCCTCATATTCGTCCGGATTGAACGGAGCATGCTCGTCACTCTATTGTCTTGACATTACGAAAAAAGAGGTGTTATGGAGTACGCCATACCTGACAAGCAATGATATTTTCATAATTTACGGCGACTACATCATCTGCGGATACGGGTTTACCAACGAAAAAGACTACCTGTTTCTCGTAAGGAAAAAAGACGGCAAAGTACTTTCAAAGGTGTTGCTTAGATCTGCATGCCAATATATTGAGGTAAAAGACAATCGAATATATGCTATTGACCATCAAGAAAACGCATACACTTTTGTAATCTCCAATAAGTAATTAATACCGCACGCGTAGATTCTTCTTACAAACCCGCAAAACTCTGCCAGAGATTATCTTTGGGCAGAGGAGCATCAATGGATATTAGTTTACGCGAAACAGGATGGACAAACTCTATGTGACGGGCAAGCAGCGAGATGCTGGCATCGGGATTGCTGCGGCGCGCACCGTATTTCAGATCGCCCTTGATTGGACAGCCAATGGCAGCCAACTGACAGCGTATTTGGTGATGACGTCCCGTGAGGAGATTGACCTCTAAGAGTGTGTAGTTGTCGGAAGTGCCGATGACACGATAACGCAATATGGCTTTTTTGGCTGCATACTCCTCATGGTCGAGGGCATAACTTTTGTTCTGCGACTCGTTACGATAAATCCAATGCACGAGTTCGCCCTCGTCGGCGGCAGGACGATTCTGAACTATTGCCCAATAAGTCTTGCGCACCTCACCGTTACGGAACATACCGTTGAGACGTGTCAGAGCCTTTGAAGTTCTTGCAAATACCACAAGTCCGAATACCGGACGGTCAAGCCGATGTACCACACCGATAAACACCGCACCGGGTTTTGCATAAACTTCTTTTATGTACTGTTTCACCATCTCTGACAAAGGGAGGTCGCGCGTTTTATCTGCCTGCACTATCTCGCCACTCGACTTGTTGACGATGATGATATGATTGTCTTCGTAAACTACTTCCATCGTAATGTCAAATAATTTGTGTCAAAACGTTCAAACATCGTCAACATGGTGACCGGTGGTTGAACATTTTGACACATTTACATTTATGGATAATTGGCGAACCTTACATATTCATTCCACCATCAACCTGTATTACCTGACCGCTTACATAACTTGAAAGATCACTCGCAAGATATAACGCGGTGTTTGCAATGTCCTCAACGTTGCCACCGCGGCGCAATGGAATCTTCCCTATCCACTCCTTACGTATGTCATCCGGCAGAGCCTGTGTCATTGCAGTGTCAATGAAACCCGGTGCGATGGCGTTTGCACGGATACCCTTCGGTCCCATCTCCTGACCGATACTCTTGGCAAGTGCTATCAGTCCTGCTTTCGATGCAGCGTAGTTAGACTGTCCGGCATTGCCGTGAACACCTACGACCGACGACATGTTTATTATCGAACCGCCACGCTGGCGCATCATTACCGGCACACATGCATGAATGAAATTGAATGCCGATTTGAGGTTTACCGCTATCACGGCATCCCACTGCTGCTCGGTCATGCGCATCATAAGTCCGTCTTTGGTAATACCGGCATTGTTTACGAGTATGTCTATACTGCCAAACTCTTCCTTCACTTGTTTTACCACTTCTTCGGTCTGACTGAAGTCGGCAGCATTGCTGGCATATCCCTTGACCTTCACGCCGAGAGCAGCGATTTCCGCCTCGGTTGCCTTGCCGTTCTCGTCGATAACAAGGTCTGTAAATGCAACGTTTGCCCCCTCTGCGGCAAACTTCAACGCGATGGCCTTGCCAATACCGCGTGCCGCGCCGGTAACAAGCGCGGTCTTACCTGTAAGTAATTTTGTTCCGTTCATAACTTATTGATTTTTACTATTTTAATTTGTCTGTAATTTGATTTGCTGAAAATTCGCATTATTAAATACCTAACAGATTGACTTTGCCGTAATAAAATATGCACCCGCCATCGTCTGACTTTGTTATATAGCCGTCAGCATCAACAGAGCCGCCAACCGACATTATTTTAGTGTGCAACTCACTATTGCCACCAGGCAAGAAACCTACACGCTTATTGCCACGATAAATGCCGATTGCGTAGGGGTCGTGAGGGTTGGATTTTAATGCCCGTGCCGTGCCTATAAAATCGCCCAACATAGAATCGGTAACGCCGCAGTAGTTAATACCTTTTATATTATATAGGTATTGGGCGTTATCGTCAGTTGTTACCGTTATGCTGATTGGCGATTTGCCCGATTGCTTTTCTTGCAGTTCAAACAACCGGCTTGCTTTTTGGGCGTACCGTTCTTTGCGTTTTCGTTCTTTCTCCTTTGCCGCTTTATCCTGATAAGCAAGCCAGATAGAAACGCCAATGACAACCACGCCTAAAAGCAAAAGGACAAGGCCCCAACTTTTGCCAATCGCTGCAAAGACACCGCCCATAATAAGGGCAAACGCTCCACAGCCCACACCCGAACTTTCGTTGTTTTGATTTGCCATACTACCTAACTACCTTTTTGCCGCCCTGAATGATTACGCCCCTAACGCTGTTTGGCGTTGGCAGTTCTACGCCGTCAAGGGTGTAGGCTTTGGCTTTGGCGGCATTAACGCGGGCAGCTGATACGCCCGCCGATGTATCTTTAGACAATTCTATTTTACCGTTGCCATTGTAGGTGTAAAGTATTATTTTGCCGTTATCAAATTGGGCTATCCGAAAGTTTACGTTACTTTGCCCACTATTCCACGGCGTTAGATGCAGAAACGATTTGCCATTGGGCGCGGTTGTAACCCAATATCCTTTGAAAAACCATTGCGACCCATTGGCAAATGATATTATACTATACCCACCATCAGCAAGCGTTAGCCCGGTTGGTTTAATATCCCAATACTCATTATCAAAGCCCGCGTTAAAATCGCCTGTTGTAATATCGGCGTTCCACGTTCCGGCTATTGTAGTATCGTCTAAATCCGTAATGTAGTTTTGGGCGTTGGCTACCAGGCAGACCAAACAAGCCATCGTTAAAAATACCCTTTTCATCTTTTTCTGTATTTTGGTATAAAGCGAATTATCCTACATTCCTTTTTTGTTCGGGCAAATACATTGCTTCTAATTCGTCTATACGCGCTTTGTATTTTGCAACCATTTTCGACAAAGTTTCTACGGTGGTTTCAAGATTTGCTATTTCGGCATCTTCCGGGGCATCCATACCGGCGGGCAAAGTGCGCATATCACCAATACCACGCAACAGCCATTCAGCCGATACGTCGTTGTGCTTATTCAGTATGAGCAACAAAGTATCTACCGTTATTGCCGCCCCATTATTGGAAAGTTGGCGGTTTAGACGTTTTTGGGTAGCCGAATCGCCGCCCGCTAATTTGTTTTGCGTTTCGCCAAATTCAGCAAAAACCACTGATATTCTATTTCTTACGTCGTTTTCTGTCTGCATACGCTTACGGTACAAATTGTTAAACAAGGTTATTTATTAGACATTTTTGTCTTAAATGTTTGGACAATTACCCGAAAACGTCTATCTTTGCACTCGGTATAAGTAAGTAACTATTTAACCGCGAACATAAGAAAGACTGTCGGACATCTGCGCCCAACTATAATGTAATTCCATTTGCAAAGATACGACAGTTTTTCTTTTCCGCCAAAGATATAAGTAAGTAAATAAGTGATTTTAACTAAAAGTTCGAGAAAAGTAAAATGGAAGTAGAAAAAGTAACGCGCGAAGATTTGCGAGGAATGCAGATGGGCGAAACCAAAGTGTTTGATTTGCCTAACGCCCAGGCTTGCGACAACGGAAAATCTGTTGCTTATCAAATGCAGAATTTATTAAGGTGTAAATTCAGTGTTTCAACTGACTACACAAGTAACAAACTGACTATTACCAAAAACTCTATATGATAATTGATAAGCCGATAGTAAACCCTGACGGATTGTATAACCAAAAGCAAGCCGCCGAAGCCCTACACATAGACCGGCACACCGTCGCACGGTACGAAGCCGACGGACTTATTAAGTTTAGAGTACGAAAGGCAGGTAAGGTAAAGGTTACGACCGGTGCGGAGATTATCAAGTGTTGGAATGGTATGTACTCAATTAAATAATTACGACTATGCCGATAATTGGAACTATCATAGAAATTGCCCTTTGTGGCTTTCTGATGGGCGTATTAATATATGACATATACACCCTACACCGTGAAATGAAGTATTAACTAAAAAGCACTATTAGTTATGAAAACAGATTTTAGTATTAACGTGCAAGTGAATATCGGAGTAACGCCCGAAGTCGTACAATTAGTTACGTCTATCTTGCAGAGAACGCCGCCGACTGAAATAGCACCGGCGACAAGTGAGCAACCCGGAGAGAGCGCAGCCACGACGCAGGGAAAACGCGGCAAAGGTAAAGCGAAGCCCGCACCCGACACAACCGCCGAGGCAGAGGTAGCACCAACGCCCGAAGCATCGGCAGAGGGTAAGGAACTGACCGAACAAGATGTAAGGGAGGCAATGCACCGTACCCGCCAACGTATCGAGGGCGAGGACTACAAGAACAATACCGATAGCGAGGGTTACAAAAAGTATCACAAACAACTAACGGCTACGTTCAAGAATATTGCCGCTCTGTTGGGTAGTGACAAGCCAAGCACGTTGCCCGCCGATAAGCGCGAATCGTTTATTAAGCAGTGCGACGAATTGATAGTGAAAGACGGAGAAATAATAACTGAAGCACCGTTTTAGACTATGCCTGGACTACACGCAGTATTAAGCCCCAGCGCAGCCCATAGGTGGATGAATTGCACCGCCGCCCCGCGACTTGAAGAAAAAGTAGAGGACAAGGGCAGCGCATACGCGGAAGAAGGCACTTTAGCACACGCTTTTTGTACCAAGCGCCTTAAAGAGTTTTTGGGATTGCCGACCAAAGACGAAGAAGCGGAAATAGTGCCGTTATTCGACAAGTATCACACGGGCGAAATGGACGAATACACGGACACGTACAAAGTTATCGTGTTAGAGAAGTTCAACGCCGCCCGTGCAAAGACCCCCGACGCACAATTATTGGTGGAAGTACGTTTGGACTTTACTAAATACATTCCTGATGGTTTCGGCACAGCCGACACGATGATTATTGCCGATGGCTGTTTAGAGATTATAGATTTCAAATACGGCAAAGGCGTTAAGGTATCAGCATACCAAAACCCGCAAATGAAAATTTATGCGTTAGGTGCTTATGAAGCATTCTGTTTTGAATATAATATAAGCCGCGTAAAAATGACTATCGTGCAGCCGAGAATAGATAATCTTTCGGAGTTTGAACTATCTACCACCGACTTGCTTAGATGGGCTACTTACGAACTTATGCCGAAAGCCAAAGAAGCATTTAGCGGTAAAGGTGAACAGAAACCTGGCGAGTGGTGTCAGTTCTGTAAGGTGAAGTGCAGTTGCAAGGCTTTGGCAGCAACATGCGTTAAGACAGCCACCGAACACGCCAACCCGCTATTAGTAAGCAAAGAGGATATGGAAAATATCGTTTTGCCACAGATAGCCACTATTAAGACGTGGTTAGCCGGTATCGAAGAATATGCGTTGCAACAGGCTTTAAGCGGTGTTCAGTATGCCGGCTATAAGATTGTGGCAGGGCGTAGTATTCGGAAGATTACCGACCCCAAAGCCGTGATGCAGCTTTTGGCAAATAACGGCTTTGCCGCGGAATCATACACCAAACCTACTGAATTAAGGGCTATCACCGACCTTGAAAAGTTGATTGGTAAGAAACGGTTTGCCGAGTTATGCAAAGACTACATAGACAAACCACAAGGCAAGCCCACGTTAGCACCTGACAGCGACAAACGCCCGGCGTTCAATGCCGCCGCCGACGATTTTAAGGAAATCAGTATTAACGATTAAATAGAATCCGTATGCCACCAAAAGAAAACGAAATCGGCAACGTACTTAACGAGTGTTCAGAGCGCGAAGAATTAGGAGAAAGCAAATACCCCGGTATGATGTACGAAGAGGGCGTGAAAAACGCTATCTTATGATTACAGGGATCCGGCGAAAACCCGATGAAATAGTAAACCAATTATTCACAATTTTAATTCATTTCAAATTATGATTAAACCGATTGTAAAAGATGGTAAGGTAGTGTTTGGCCCGTGCCGCCTATCCTACACCCACGTTTTCAACAAGTACAACCCTGATGGAAGCGCGGAAGATGGTAAGTATATGACAAATGTACTTATCCCAAAGAGTGAGAAAGAAACTATTAAGGCTTTGCAGGAGGCTATCGAAGCCGCCAAGAAAGCCGCTATAGTAGCCAAGTGGGGAGGCAAAGAACCCAAAAAACTTGATATGCCATTACGCGATGGCGACGAAAAAGAAGATGATATTTACCAAGACCACTTTTTCGTCAATGCCAAGAGCAACACACGCCCCGGTATTGTTGATAAAAACAAAGTGCCTATCGTGGACGAAGAAGAAGTGTATAGCGGCGTTTGGGCGGTTGTGTCTGTTACATTCTACGGTTACGACGTAAGCGGTAATCGTGGCGTGGCTTGTGGGCTTAACAACATTATGAAGTTCAAAGACGACGACCGTTTGGGCGGCAGAGTGTCAGCCGAAAGCGACTTTGGCGGCGTTGAGTTTGACAACGAAGATGACGACGATTTGTAAACCTAAAAACTTTTTTGTTCATACGGTTAAAATAGGTTATTAATTTGACGCGCACCCGCCGCCGGTGAAGATGTGGCGGCGGGCGCAGAAAAGGAGAAATTAAAATGCGAGAAATAGGCATAGACATAGAAACTTATAGCAGTAACGACCTTGTTAATTGCGGAGTGTATAAGTACGTCGAGGCGCCAGACTTTACTATATTGCTGTTTGCGTATAGTGTAGATGGCGGCGACGTGCAATGCGTGGATATGGCGCAGGGGGAAACTTTGCCCGATGAAATCTTTGCAGCCCTCACAGACCCCACAATTACAAAGACGGCATTTAACGCCGCTTTTGAAAGAATCTGTATAAGCAAGTATTATGGATTTGCCGAGCCGTTAGACCCCGCCCAATGGCGTTGCACAATGGTACGAGCCGCCCGAATGGGTTTGCCGCTTTCGTTAGGACAATGCGGCGAGGTGTTGAAGTTGGAAGCCGGTAAGATGCAAGAGGGTAAGACCCTGATTAGATATTTTAGCGTACCGGGCAAGAACGGCAGACACCTACCAAGCGACGCGCCCGACCGTTGGGAAACTTTCAAGAAATACAATATACGCGATGTTGAGGTAGAGCAGCAGATATTAGCCAAAGTTCGCCGACTGACCGCGCCGACCTTTGACGAAGAACTATATACAGCCGACCAAGAAATAAACGACAGGGGCGTAATGATTGACCGCGTTTTGGTTGATGCCGCCGCACGTTTCGACGATGAATATAAGGCGAAGTTATTAGCCGAGGCGCAGCAGCTTACAAGAATGGAAAACCCCAACAGCCCCACACAGATAAAAGAGTATTTGAGCCGTACAACAGGTTTCACTATTCAAAGCCTGAATAAAAAGAATTTAGACGATTTGGAAAGCCAACTTAAATACTGGGCCAAAGCACAGAAAGTTTTAGCCATTCGGCGCGAAATGGGTAAGACCTCAAACAAGAAGTACAGCGCTATGCAAAATTGCGTTTGCAATGATGGACGAATACACGGACTTTTGCAGTTTTGCGGTGCAGCCCGTACCGGGCGTTGGGCGGGTAGATTGGTACAAGTTCAGAATTTGCCACAAAACCATTTGGAAAGTTTGGACTACGCCCGCGAGTTGGTACGACAGGGCGATTTAGAAGAATTTGAACTAAACTACGCCAATGTTACCCAAGTATTAAGCGAGTTAATACGCACAGCCTTTATCGCTGCACCAAATCACACATTTCACGTTTGCGACTTTTCGGCTATTGAAGCCCGCGTTATTGCGTGGTTAGCCGGTGAAGAATGGGTATTGGACATATTCAGGAGCGGGCGCGACATCTATTGTGAAACAGCGTCGCGTATGTTCAAAGTACCCGTAGAGAAACACGGACAAAACGCGGAACTACGACAAAAAGGCAAAATCGCTACTTTGGCGTTAGGCTGGGGCGGCGGCGTTTCGGCTTTGGAAGCAATGGGCGGTAGCCGGTTAGGACTGACAGAGAAAGAAGAAAAGGAAATCGTAAACCTTTGGCGCAATAGTAACCCGCGTATCGTTAAGATGTGGGCAATTATTGAAAAAGCCGCTATGACAGCACTAAAGACAGGCGGCAGCGTAACGGTGCATCGTGGTATCGTGGTTAGTAAGCGTTGGGGTATGCTATTGATAACGCTACCGTCAGGGCGTACTATCTGTTACCCACGCGCCGAGGTTGGCACAGAATATAACGACGGTTGGAGAGGCGACCACGAAATAATAGAGTACGAGGGATTGAACCAGACTACCAAGAAATGGGGAAAGGTAAGAACTTACGGCGGTAAACTGACCGAGAATATAGTACAAGCCATTGCCCGCGATATATTAGGCGTCGTGATTTTACGCGCCAAGAAAGCCGGTTTAGATATAGTGTTTCATATTCACGATGAAATAGTAGTAGAAGCAACCCCCGACCAATCTTTGGCAGATGTTGAGGCTTTATTTAGCAAACCGATTGAATGGTGTAGAGATTTGCCCCTGAAAGGTGCAGGTTACACGACACCGTACTACCTCAAAGATTAAAGCGTATGACAACGAAAGATATAGCAAAGGCACAGATATATTTTATTGGCAAAGGCGGCGAAATCCTAATAGGCGAAACCGCCGACCCGATAACGCTACAATTCATTGCAAGCACGGTGCAATTTATCCAAGCCGACGAAAGCAAGTTTGCAACGGCGGCACTAAAAGACATCGTAAAGTAAACGTAGGACAAACAGAAAACGCCACAGGACGCGATAAAAGTAGTTGGGTGAACAACTACACACCTGACGAAAAGAAACGTCCCAAAACGAGAAATTAGCAAAATTTTAACAATTCAAATATAGGTAATATGAACGAGCAAGACAGAAAAGAATCAACCGGGTGTAGTTTAGGCTGCATCGGAACGATAATAGCAATTATCGTTGTAGTCAATTTATTAGTGTTAGACATAAAATCGGCTATATGGCTTTGGAGCATTTAAGCACTGTTTAATAACATCTTAAAAAAGTAAAGTTATGACAGAAAAACAAGAAGTAAAGTTGCAACTTTTGAAAGAGTTTGCAAACATCGAGAAGCCCGAAACCGTAGATTTTTGCCGTAAGGCTTACGAGTTTTTGGCAGAGAACGAAACAACGCCACAGCCACAGGCGGGCACAGTAGTAGCAGCCGACCAAGAGCCGGACGGTATTTATTTGGTATTGGACGGTGGTAGGCACGTTCTGTTTACCGGCGACAACAACGCCGACGATTGCGCCGCTTGCATCGGTATTGGTGTTAAGTGGGGCAGCAAATCAGTAATGGTTGCACTTAACGACGAAGCCGACAGCAAAGAAATCACACTAACCGCCAACAAAGACACTACCAATTACGGCGGCTACATTAACACGTATTTAGATGCTGTTGCAGATTGGAACGGTAAAGCCAACACGGAGCATCTAAAGGAAATCGGACTTAACGGCGAAATTACTTTGCCTGATGGTTGGTATATTCCGAGTTTAGGCGAATTGTACTTTGTATTCCTGAATTGCCGTACCATTAACAAGGCTTTGGCATTTGTGGGCGGTACAGAGATTGCCGACGATTGGTATTGGACATCTACCGAGTGCAGCGCGCCCTACGCCTGGTTTCTGATCCTCAACAACGGCTACGCCAACAACTACACTACTAAGGCTTCGGACACCTATCGAGTTAGGGCCGTTTCAGCATTTATTAGTTAGTTAGTTCTTAATCTTTAGTTATTAAACTTTAGCCCGCCGAAAGGCGGGCATAACAAAGCAAGAAATATGAAGATAATAAACAGATATAGCCGGCGTGTGCGCATCGTGGAAGAAGTACGGGGCTTGCAGCACATTACGTTACCTAACGACTTTGAAACGAACTACGGCCCGACGGACGATTTGCCGGTGTACTTTATCGTCAAGGTAGAAGTAAAAGTAGCATGGTTTTGGGTAACGCTTGTTAGTGAAAGTTGCGATATATCGGACGGCGACACGCGCCCGTATATCCTGAAACGTGCAAAGGAATTGTGTAAAAAGTTGGAGAGTAGAGAAGATGAATAACGACAGCAATAAACATCGCCAATGGGTGTAGGGCGAATTATTCCCGGAATACGCTAACCACACGGGGGGGGAGAGCAAGTCAGTAACCAACAAAACAATACCGTAAAATGAAAGTAGCATTGTGCCGCACTTGCATAGCCTACACGCCCGATGATGATACACCAGGCTACGGAACTTGTGCCGTATCGGGCTGTTTGGTTTGCGAGTGTGCACACGGCTGCATAGATTGGCGGTATTACAGAATTTGGAGGCCCTGACTATGAAACGATATTGTGTTACAGCGATTAACCGACTAACAGGAGAACAGCAAATAATTTCACCACCTTGCAGCCGCGAAAATGCCGACGCTATCCGCGCCCGATTGGTTAAGACCAAACCCGGAAAGCGACCCTACACCAACCCGCTAACGGTGGAATATCCGAAGCAACTTAATTTGTTCACTAAAACTTTAGATGTATGATTTTTCACATAGATAGAAACATATTGCTTGCGGCTTTACAGCGTATCAGTTACGGCGTAGCGACCGCCAAGAAAGCAAACAACACCGTTAGAGGTAACAGCGTTTACCAATGCTTTGTGTTTGATGCTGATTACGACCAACTCACAATCAAAGCCACCGATTTAGAAGTGTTTATGAGCGAGGCAGTAAGTATCGGCAACCCTAACGCAGAGAAAAAGGCATTTGCAGTTGAGGCCCGCCCATTCCTACGAGCCATTAAGACGCTTGAAAGCCAAAATCTGCAAGTCGAGGTTTTGGAATATCAGATTATCGTTACCCATTCAATAGGCAGTTTTGCTTTTCCGTTGGATGGTAATGTTACGATATTCGACACACTTAAAGAGCCGATGATTGGCCACGCAACAGCGTACACGTTGAAGTTTGAGGCCCCCGGCTTACGCTCAATCCTTAATCGGTGCGATTTCGCAGTAGCCGACGACCAATTTCGCCCAGTTATGAATGGCGTATGTTTCCGCTTTACAAAAGAGTTTACCGACTTTGTAGCGTTAGACGGACACCGTTTAGCACGAATCCGTAAACGCCCAATCTTAGAGTGTGAAAGCCCGGTAGATATGGTAATGCCGCGCCAAGTGGTTAGCATACTGCAAGCCATTACACCGAAAACCGGCTTTATCGAAATGGCGTTCAACGAGTACATACCCCAAGACCCCAACAGCAAAGAGGAAGTACCCGCCGCAGTGTGTGCTATCTATATGGACGGTGTGCGCATCGTGTTTAGACCGATAAACGGCAAATACCCGAACTATCAAAGCGTGATACCAACCCGCTTTAGTTTCGACTTTAGCGTAAATCGCCAAGCCCTGATAAAATCGTTTGAACGCCTGATACATTTTGCTAATAATAGTTCAATGTTAGTTACCGTTACGCTAACACCCGGCTTTATGGGTATGGCAGTAGAGGACGTGGATTTTGAAACAAAGGCAGACGAGAAGATACCGTGCCAATACGACGGTGGCAAATTCCGTATAGGTTTCAAAATACCGTCTTTGTTGTCTATCCTCAAAAACCTAACCGCGCCTGATGTTACGTTTAGCATCGTGGACGCATTGCGGGCGGTTATCATAGCACCCAAGCCGCAGCCGGATAGCGAAGAATTAACGATGCTTATAATGCCAATGTTACTTAAAGACTGATGCCATATGAAAATATTACACAAGCCCGCCAACTTTGACGCTAAATTAAGTCACAGCATCGAACTTTTGCAGAAGTCCGAGGCATTGGCATTACGCTACTACGATAAAGGCTTTTATTTGGCTTTTAGTGGCGGCAAAGACAGCCAAGCACTTTACCACGTTACAGAGTTGGCGGGCGTGAAGTTTGAAGCACATTACAGCCTTACCACGTTAGACCCGCCGGAGTTAGTGCGGTTTATCCGTGCCAACTATCCAAGCGTTTTCGTGGATAGGTCCGAAATGACTTTTGCACAACTTTGTTTGAAGAAGAAAGCACTACCTACTATGCCAATGCGGTTTTGTTGTGCAGTTTTGAAAGAAACAAAGGGCGCGGGAACGGTAACGCTTACAGGGGTACGCCGTGCGGAATCCGTGCAACGAAGCCACAGAAACGAAGCCGAAATACTAACCCGCCGTAAAGATGATAAGTTTACCGGCACTTTAGAGCAATTCGACCAGTTCACGCGAACAAAAGAGGTTGAGGGCGTACAATGTGTTAGAGGAAATGACAAAATCGTAATTAACCCGATTATAGATTGGAGCGAAGCCGATGTTTGGTATTTCCTCAATAATGTAGCCAAAGTAAATCATTGCGAGTTATACGATAGAGGTTGGCGGCGTATTGGGTGTTTGTTTTGCCCGATGGCAAGCCAAAAGGAAATAGCAAGGCAGGGGGGGGATTACCCAAAATACAAAGCCCTGATAATGCGAACTATCCACAGGCTACGCGAAAACGGCTATATGAATTGTTACACCGACCTAACCGATGCCGAGGTGTTCAGATGGTGGGTAAGCAAAAAGGGTATCAAACAATGGTATGCCGAAAACAAAAAGCAGTACAAATTATTTAGTGACGAAGAAATTAACGGCTTATGATTGTATTAAGTTTATTCGACGGTATGAGTTGCGGGCAAATCGCTTTACGCGATATGGGCGTAACGATTGAAAAATACTACGCAAGCGAAGTAGATAAGTACGCGATACAAAACACGATGCTTAATTTTCCCGATACGGTGCAGTTAGGCGACGTGCGAGATATTGACGCAAGAATTTTAGGACACATCGACCTACTTATAGGCGGTAGCCCGTGCCAATCGTTCAGTTTCGCCGGTAAACGTGTAGGTATGAGTACAACCACAAACGAAAAGGTTGTTACCCTATCCCGTTATTTGGAGTTAAAACAGGGCGGCTTTGAGTTTGAGGGGCAAAGTTACCTATTTTGGGAGTATATCAGAATCTTACACCAAGTCAGAGAACAAAACCCCGATGTTTACTTTTTGCTTGAAAATGTGGAAATGGGTAAGCAATGGGAAGAAGTGATTAACCAGGCAATAGGCGTTAGGGGCATACATATCAATTCGGCGTTAGTGTCAGCACAAGTTAGAAAGCGCATCTATTGGACGAATATAAAGACATTTCAAAGTACGATGTTTGCACCGCCTGACAGCGCAATACCACAACCGAAAGACAGAGGTATTTTGCTAAAGCACATATTAGAAGATGAAGTGCCGGAACGCTATTACCTTAAAGATGAAGTAGTGCAAAATCTGTTAGCCCACAGAGAGCGGAACAAAGAAGCCGGTAACGGTTTCGGAATTAAGCCCCGACGGGGGGGGGAGAAGATGAACGCGCTACAAGTAGGCGGCAAAAGTATATACGATTTAGTTGTAGTAGAAAATGAAAGATTTTGTAAAGATGGATTACAAAGGCAGAATCTCACCGAATCAGGGTAAAGCAAATTGCCTATCTACCAAGAGTTACCAAAGTGATATGGATTTGATTTGCGTAGCACAACGCGGCAGAACCTACCGAGGTGAGCAGCCGAAATTAGAGTCAGCCCCGGAAGTAGGTAAGACGAATTGTCTAACGACGGTTGCAAAAGACAACTTGATATTACAGCGACCACGCGGAGCGAACAAGGGTGGTTTGCACACCGACAAATCGCCCACCCTATCCGTTAATGCGTGGGAACAAAATAATTTAGTAGTGACAATGAAAGAAGATAGTGTAAGACAACTTAACCCAAGCCGGGAAAGCGGCGGCACACAACCCTATCAGCAAAACAGGGTGTACGATACCGACGGACAGGCCCCGGCATTGATGAACGGACACGGTGGTAGAACTATTAGCATATTGGCGGGGGAGGATGTAACCGCCGCAATACGGATAAGGCGACTAACGCCGACAGAGTGCGCCCGCTTACAGACTATCCCAACGTGGTATAAGTGGAACGTATCAGAAACACAGCAATACAAGATGTTGGGTAATGGTTGGACGGTTGAGGTTATCAAACACATATTTTCGTTTTTGCCTGACAGATTAAAAAAGTAAGCGTATGGCAGAAGAAAAAAAATACACAGAGAATACGGCGGCGGTTTTGAAAGCCGACAGCCTAAAACGCATATACGATGTTTTGGAATCAGAGGAAACACCGTTTGAAGCGAGAGTGCAAAAAGCGGCAAAGGGCGAAAGATTGGTAACAATCAGCACAGAGCCACAGCACATACAGCATTTTACCAATGTACTCAATAAATGTAAGGGCGTATGAAGTTGGTAAACGATTTCACTTTGGATATAGCGACAGCCCACAGCCGCCTATCTAAAAAGTGGAAAAATAAAAAATGGAAGTGGAGCGAGTTAGTAGCCCGATGCCAAGAAACGAAACGGACAGGCGAAAGCGTGAAAGAGTATTTGAAAATGACCCGCGAGGAACAAAGCGACATTAAAGATGTTGGCGGTTTCGTCGGGGGGTATCTTTCAGGCGGCACCAGAAAAACCGCTAACGTGATGTGGCGAAGTGTGGCAACGCTCGATATTGACTACGGAACGGCTAACGTGTGGGATGATTTCACGTTGCAGTTTGACTTTGCCGCGATGCTATACAGCACCCACAAACACACGGCAGACAAACCGCGCTACCGACTTGTTTTCCCACTAAGCCGAAACGTAAAGACCGCCGAATATGAGCCACTTTGCAGAAAGATAGCAGCGGCGATTGGTATAGACCTATTCGACATAACGACATACCAATTATCACGGCTTTTCTATTGGCCCAGCACAAGCCGCGACGGTGATTATATATTTGAGGTACAGGACGGCCCGGCTTGCAATGTAGATGAAATTTTGGCTACTTATGTAAATCCCCAAGATGTATCAGAGTGGCCCGTATCAAGCAGAGAGGGCGACGTTATAGCCCACGAAATAAGGAAAGCGGGCGACCCGTTGGAAAAGCCCGGACTTATAGGCGCGTTTTGCCGCGCGTACACGATAGAAGATGTTATAGACAAATTCCTGACTGACACCTACGAGAAAACGGCTACAGATGGACGCTACACCTACAAATTAGGCAGCGTAGCGGGCGGTTTGGTTTGCTACGAGGGTAAATTTGCATACAGCCACCACGAAACAGACCCGGCAAGTAGGCAGCTTTGCAACGCTTTCGACCTTTGCCGTATTCACAAATTCGGCGTTCACGATGAGGGTACCAGAGTAACCGACATTACACGTTTGCCGTCGTACCTGAAAATGCAAGATTTCGCCGCCGCCGATAAGACCGTGCGCGTACTACTCACAAAGGAGCGCAGGGCAGACGCAGAGAGCGATTTTGCAGACGTGGATTTGCCCGACGATGAAGATAGCGCAGTATCTAACACCGACTGGATGGCTAATTTGGAGTACGACCGAAAAGGCGCGATAAAATCCACAGCAAAGAACATTATTTGCATTTTGGAAAACGACCCGCTTTTGGCAGGGCATCTTTGGCACGACCTATTTAGCGGTTTTGATTTAGTCACAAAGGGTTTGCCGTGGGATAATAAAGCAACCCAATGGGGAAACCGCGACGATGCTAATTTGCGTATCTACCTTGAAGAAAATTACGGCGTAACCGGCAAAGACAAAATCAAAGACGCTAAAGACGCGGTACTGACACGCCACAGAGTACACCCGATAAGGGAGTATCTGAATAGCCTAACGTGGGACGGTACGCCCAGACTTGAAACGCTGATTATTGACTATATAGGCGCGGAAGATACACCGCTTAACCGCGCTATGACACGTAAACATTTTACGGCGGCGGTTGCTCGCGTGATGAATCCCGGTTGTAAGTACGATTATTGCCTGATTATTGCCGGAGCGGAGGGCATCGGAAAAAGCACCTTATTTAGCGTTATGGGCGGTGATTGGTTTAACGATAGTCTTGTTACAATGGAGGGCAAAAATGGCATGGAGCAAGCACGCGGTGGCTGGGTGATTGAATTACCCGAATTAGGCAGCATCAAACGAAGCGACGTAGAGCAAGTGAAAGCCTACATTAGCCGCCAAGATGATGTTTACAGACCGGCATACGGCACGGTAGTAGAAAAACACCCACGCCAATGCGTTTTTTGCGGAACCACTAACGAAATGTTCTTTTTGAAAGGCGACACAGGAAACCGCCGCTTTTGGGTGATGGCAGTAGATAGCAGCCTACGAAAGCACGTCAATTTCAAAGCCGACCTGATAGCCGACCGCGACCAACTTTGGGCCGAGGCGGTAGAGTATTGGCGGCAGGGTGAAACGCTTTATTTGCCCGCCGAACTTGAAGCCGAAGCACGACAGAAGCAAGCCGAGTACAACGACGATAGCGACGACCCAATGAAAGATATGCTACGCGGTTATTTGGATATGAAGTTACCCGGAGAGTGGCAGACGTGGGATTTGAAACGCCGCCGCGCCTACATAACAGCCCCCGACCCGCTCGATGCTACAGGCACGGAGATACGCGAAAGAGTATGCGCTGCCGAGTTTATTTGCGAGCGTTTAGGGCGCGATATGGGAGATAAGGAGTATAAGTATTTAGCCCGTAAGGTTGGTAAACTAATGAACGATATGAGCGGTTGGGAACGTATGGGCGTATCAAAACACGCCGTATCTATCTACGGGGTGCAAAAGTCATTCAGACGGATATTTGACGATGCAGACGAAGAAGATATTTAGAGGTAACCAAAGCCGGAAAAAGGTAAACCAAGTAAACCAAACTACATTTTTTAACATTTAGCGAGGTAAACGAAGTAAACCAAAGGTAAACCAAAATCGAAGTGCTCGGTTTACCGATAACGGCTTGAAAATAAGGCGGTTAAAACATAGGTAAACCAAGTAAACCAAAAATAATATAAAAATGTATTGTTTAATAGATATATATAAAAACGGGTATAGAAAGAGCATTAACGCGTACGCGCAGGAAACGCAAGTATAATATAGGCATATATAGGAAAAGTCGGTTTACTGCGGTTACGGTTTACCGGCATAACAAATTAAGAATATGACAAAGCAAGATTTCATAGAAGCAACAAAAGATTTGCCAAACGATGCAGAGATAGAAATTTTTATCAAAGCGTCTAAGATATTGCGGCGAAAACCCGCCAAAATAAGAATAGGACATGAGCCACTAAAGCCCAATTACATAGTAATCGAAGTAAACAAGAAAGCAAAATGAAAAAGAACGTAGAAAACATAGTGCATCATGCCGAGGTATCGGAAAAGGAAATAGAAAAGTATTTGTGCAAGCGAATGAAAGAAATTGGTTTGCCGTGCTTGAAGTATTCAAACCCGAATATGGTAGGTTATCCGGACAGGCTTATAGTGTTACCGTGTAACATCGTTATGTGGGTGGAACTGAAAAGCAAAGGGAAGAAACCGACTAAAGTACAGCAGTTGAGGATAGCAGAGTTAAAGCAACTGAAACACGTTGTATGGGTGATTGATAATAAGCCACTGATTGACGAACTTGTTACGGAACTGCAAAAGTACAAAGCAGACAACAAGGAGGCTTTCGATTTTGAACAAAAAAAAAGTATATACTAAAAATTGAATTGGTTATGATATACAGACCTTACGAATATCAGCAAACGGCAATGCAATGGATTATAGATAATCCGCGTTGTGGGCTTTTCCTTGATATGGGATTGGGTAAGACCGTTAGCACCCTGACAGCAATACAGCAACTAATGGACGATGCAGAGGTTAGCCGGACGTTGGTAGTAGCCCCCAAGAAAGTAGCCGAAACAACGTGGACTACCGAGGCCGAGAAATGGGAACACCTGAAAGCCCTACGGGTGGTTAAGGTGATGGGCACAGAGAAGCAGCGTAGATTAGCGTTGGCGACCAAAGCAGATGTGTACGTTATCGGTAGGGATAGTTTCGTATGGCTTGTTGGCGTTTATGGCGGTAATCTACCATTCGATGTTTTGGTTATTGACGAACTAACGAGTTTTAAGAGTTCAAAGAGCAACCGATTTAAGGCTATGCGAATGGCAACACCAACCGTTAAGCGTGTTATCGGACTGACAGGAACACCCGCGCCGAATGGACTTATAGACTTGTGGGCGCAGATGTATTGTATTGATATGGGCGAGAGGTTGGGAAAGTCAGTAACCCAGTATCGCGAAACCTACTTTGAAATGCACAAGTGGAATAACATCGTAGTACGTTGCGATGTGAAGAAAGGTTGTGAGGATATTATTAGGCGTAAGATTGCGGATATATGTTTGTCGATGCTGGCAAAAGACTATTTGGAATTACCCGACCTATTGACCCACACCGTTAAAGTGGCGCTGATACCGACAACGATGGCCGCTTACACGAAGTTTGAGAAAGAAAAGGTTTTGGAATTTGCCGACGAACACGCCGAAGAATCCGCAAACGTGTTAGCCAACAGTGCGGCGGGATTGATGAATAAGTTAAGCCAATTCGCCAACGGTGCAATATACGACGAAGATAGAAACGTACATCATGTACACGATGAAAAGTTAGACCGATTAGCCGAAATTATAGAAGCGGCAAACGGCAATAGTGTGTTAGTATTCTATCAGTTCAAACACGATATAGACCGCATCGTTAAGAAACTGAAAGGCTACACCGTGAAAGTCTATGCCGATGAAAGCCAACTAAAGGAATGGAACGCCGGTAAGATTGACGTACTATTAGCACACCCGGCAAGCACGGCGTTTGGGTTGAATATGCAGCAAGGCGGCCACTACATAGTTTGGTTTGGCACGGGTTGGAATTTGGAGTTATACCAACAGGCTAACGCACGTTTGCACCGTCAGGGACAGCAATACCCCGTGCAAGTCTATAAGTTAGTTTGCGCTAACACGGTAGATGAAAGAGCCGAAGCCGCGTTGGATAACAAGAAAGGAGTACAACAAAGCCTATTGGATAGCCTCAACTACCTAATACGGAAACATAGTGCAGTTATGAAAGTAGCAACCGAATAAGAAAGTAAAGGATATGGCAAAGGACAAAGATTATATCAGAATGATACATACCGACAAATGGCTACGGCTACGCCGTGCCAAACTGACATCTAACCCGATTTGTGAGCGGTGCCAGGCAGAGGGAAGAATAACACCGAGCCAAGAGGTACACCACGTTAAGCCGGTTGAAGATGGATTGACAGCGAGAGAAAAAGAAACGTTGATGTACGACCCGCACAATCTACAAGCATTGTGTCACGATTGCCACGTTAAGACTCACACGGAGTTAGGGCGAAGTGGCAAGGCACACGCCAAACGTAGAGCGGCAGAACATCGGAAAGAATTTATAAAAAAATTTTTGTCGTGAGAGGAGGGGGCGGGTGTTTTTGAAATGACGGGGTAGGTGGTTAAACCTCCCCAACCCCTTTCTTCACACGCGAAGCAATTTTTTAGGCTTTGGGGGATTTGCCCGGAAACAAGCCCCCCACCCTGACAGACAACAAAAGCAACGTATATAAAATTACGCGATATGAAAGATAAACGAGATTTCAATTTTGGCGGCGGTTTCGGAGGCTTTGCCGGTTTCGGCTTTGGCAGTATCGGTGGCAATCAGCAACAGCCGACAGAGCAGCCGACAGAGCAGCCGGCAGACACCGACGAAGAAAGCGCAGCCGAAACAACCGACAGAGCGAAGCGGGCGCACCATCGTACAAAGGAATGTACCGAACTATCCCAACGGTACGAGTATCGACGCGCATTTAGCGAAGTTAAGATGTTAGAGGCCATGCAATACGTTCAGTTGCAAAACGGCGTTACCTACAATTTCATAACGGCGGGCGATGTGGATAGCCTGACTTATCTTAAAGTCGTACTGAATCAACACGATTTAGATTTTGTGTTGCTTTCAACGTGGTGTATGGCAGCAGAAGATATTTTGCAAGTGCAACAGTGGTACGAGGCGGGGCGCATTAAGCAACTTGATATGTATTTAGGTGAGATATTCCCAGGCAGTTACAAAATTGAATGGGCGATGGTTAAGAAATTCTATGCCGAACATCCCGAAGCAGGGCGGGCGGCGATATTCAAGAACCACAGCAAAATTTACGCCGGTTGCAATGTAGCCGATAATTTCTATTTTGGCATACAGACCAGCGCGAACATAAACACCAATCCGAGAACGGAGCAAGGGAGCATTACGATAGACAAAGGGATATTCGACTTTTATAAGGAGTATTTCGACGGCATTAAATCATTTGAAAAATAGGCGCAGATATGAAAGAAGATAGAAAAGCAATGTTTATTGACAACCTGAAAGCATCGGGCGGCATTATCTGTGTAGCGTGTGAAAGCACCGGCATAAATCGCAGCACGTATTACCGATGGCGGGAAAGCGATAAGGAGTTTGCCGACGCGGTAGATGAAGTAATGGACGCACAGATAGATTTCGTGGAAAGCAAATTGATGGAACGGATAAACGCCAACGATACGACGGCAACGATTTTCTACCTAAAGACGAAAGGAAAGAAGCGTGGTTGGACTGAAAAGCAACAGCCGATAGTCGCTATTAACACCGATGCGCAACCCGATACATCTTTGCCCGCGTTACCGGCACCAGAGGCGGCGAAAACATCAAAGGTGAAGATAACGAAGCGGATTAAGAATAAAAAAGACTACATCGTTAAGTTACTCAAAGAGCAAGGCAAATACACCGCCGAATTATCTATGCAAGTAACGATAACGGCGCAGTTGTTGGTGCGCACCGAGATATTAGCCGAAGAAGTGTTGGCGGATGAACACGAAGCCGTAAACGTGGAGATTTCGCGCGAGGGCAACGAGCGTAAGACTATCAGCCCAAAGGAAAAGTTATATTTGGACTTTGTGCAGCAGAGCCAAAAGGCGTTAAGGGCGTTGGGTATGAATACGGATGCTAAAGAGCGTAAAAGTGACAATGATACATTTAATGATTTTTTAAAGGAGTTTAGCGAAGAATGAAGCAATTAGATTTATTTTCGGAGGATTTTGAGTCGATACCAAATCCTATAGGAGCGAAAAAAAGAAAGATAATATTTTCTGATTATGAGAGGTTTGTAGAAAAATTTCAGACCAAAAAGACTACAGATGATTGTTACACGCCACCAGACGTGTATAAAGTTATTGAGGATTATGTTCGTCGGGAATTTAATTTGATTGATGCAGAATTTGTTAGACCATTTTACCCAGGGGGCGACTATAAAAATTGCCTGTACCCTCAAAATTGTGTGGTTGTCGATAATCCGCCTTTTAGCATTTATAGTGAAATAGTGCGGTGGTATATATCACAGGGTATTCGCTTTTTTTTATTTGGCCCACATCTAACCTTGTTTGTTAAAAAAGCCGATGTCACATATATCGTCGCTGACGCGCAGATTACGTATGAAAATGGCGCTAAAGTTAAAACATCTTTTGTGACAAATTTACCTTCTAATTATCGAATTATTTTAGCACCGGAACTAAGAAGGTCTATTGACGATTTAAATAAGTTGTACAGCCGTAAAAAAATTACTTATGATTATCCTGCCAACGTAGCATCTTCTGCTTTATTAGGTAAATTATTGAGTAGGGGTGCAGAATTTAGGGTTAAGAAAGATGAATGCGTGATGATTTCTAATCTTGATTGTTTACGTCGGGCGGGGCGAAGTTTATTTGGGGGGGGGATATTATTTTCGAATCGAAAGGCTATGGAGCGAGTGGCAAAGGAGCGAGTGGCAAAGGAGAAAAAAGAAATGGCTGGATTTGAGGAGGAAAAAATTAAAATCGTATTATCGGAAAGAGAGATGAAAATAATTAAAGAGTTAGAAAAAAATGACAGAAGAAGAGAAAATCAGGGAGAGGCAGATTAAAGCAGACGCTGTGGCAGAACTGCAAGCCGGGCGAGAAACATACGCCAACCAATACCGCTATGCGCTTATTGATACGGATAAACGCATAGCGGATTACGTGTTTAGTGTGATAGACAACCCTGACTGCCACAACGTAAACGAGTTATTGAAGATACTCCGCTTTTTCAGGTTACTCGACAGATGGGAATGGCGACCTAAGCGAGTGCAACGGAAAATTAAACTTTATGAGCGGTTGAAGTTCAGCGGTACGACAGGGCGACAGCGCTACAAACTTACGCGGGTGCAAGTGTTCCAGATGGCGCATATATTCGGCTTTGCTCGACCCGATGGGCGGCGGCTCATACGCACGGCGTACATATTCGTACCGCGTAAATTCAGTAAAACAACGTGGGCGGCATTTTTGGCGGTAGATGATTTGTTGTTTGGCGATAACAACGCCGAAGCGTATGTAGGTGCGAACTCATACGACCAGGCGAAAAAGTGCTTTAATGAAGTACGGGCAATAATGTTTGATTTAGACCCCAGCCAAAAGCATTTCAGGATTAACCGCGAATTGGTTACGTTTAAGGACAGAGGGCGCGACAGCCTGATACAATGCTTAACAGCCAACGCAAAAACGAAAGATGGTTTGTTTGCATCGTTGGCGATATTGGACGAGTACGCACAGGCACGAAACACCGCCAACAAGAACGGTGCAGACCTGAAAAGCGTACTTACTACCTCAATGGGACCACGCAAAGAGCCGCTAACGGTGATTATCACAACGGCAAGTGATGTGATAGACGGGCCGTGTTACAATGAGATAGAGGGCGCAAAAAAGGTACTACGCGGCGAGCTTGAAAACGATACGATGTTTGCCGATTTGTTTATGCCTGATGTGGACGATGAAGAAAGCGACCCGGTAACGTGGTCAAAGGTGCAACCCCATTTA
This sequence comes from Prevotella sp. OH937_COT-195, assembly GCF_003932845.1. Lineage (GTDB taxonomy): Bacteria > Bacteroidota > Bacteroidia > Bacteroidales > Bacteroidaceae > Prevotella. Next base: position 17,466 of record NZ_RQZH01000021.1, on the reverse strand, counting down.
GGCATAACGGTGCAAGCCGACTACTACGAAATGGCTTACCAAGATGCTTTATTGTCAGTCGAAGATATGTTGGCGTTTCGTACCAAGTTGCTAAACATCTTCACGGTGAACGATGTTAAAACGTGGTTTGGCTTTGAAAAGGCGAAAGAACTTTGCGGCGATTTCGACATAGACAGCGCGGCGGGGCATCCTGATTGCGCCGTAGCGTTTGACTTATCTGTACACGATGACTTTAGCGCCGTATCGTACACCCTATACTCGTCGGAAAGCAAGCGGTTTTACTCACATACAGATTACTACTTTCCTATCGGTGCGCTCAAAGGACACCCCAACGAACAACTATACAGGGTATGGAACGAAAAAGGCTATTTGAAATTCTGCAAGGGCAAAAAGATTGATGTCAGAATGATTGCAGGTGATATTATAGCACGTTCAAAGAAACTGCATATTATCCGTGTCGGTTACGATGCTTACAAGAGCCAAGAGTTAGTAAACATATTGGCAACCGTCGGAGCGCGCAACGCGCTTTTGCCATATTCCCAGACTTACGGCAGTTTCAATTTGCCGGTAGAATCCTTTGAAATGCTTGCATACGACGAGCCGCCCCGGATTGTGCTAAACAACAACCCGATTAACGTCTATTGCCTCACTAATTGCGTGATAGATGAAGATAGGTTGGAGAATAAAAAGCCGCTGAAGATTTCGCAGTATCGTAAAATAGACGGTACGATTACGGTGCTTATGACTTTGGGGCAACTATACACCTACGAGCGATAACAGAGGCGGCGGGCATCTTAACCCGCCGCTTTTAGTCTATTTCGTAACCACGTCTATTTAGTTCTATCCGTGCTTTTCCTTTTAGTGCTTTATATACGCCGTCTTTGCGTTCAAATATAAACCCGTCGCATTCTAAAGTCTGTAATATCTGATGAATGTACCATAACGGCAGATGCTTACAAAAATCCCGGTTGTTTAGTTCCTTATCGGTGCAAGGCGACCAATAAAGAGAGGCTAAAACATCGTAGCGGTATTGTAATAATTCGTTCATACAGCCGAGATTTTAAGCGGTTTGCCACACAATACGGCGAATATTGGTTTACGGTTGGGAAGTTCTATAAGACTGAAAAAGGTGCGAAACGTGCAGCGGTTAAAGCTATGGCACGACACGGCTACACCTTTGACGCTAACGAAATGGAGAATTTGAGAATTAGCAACGATTAGTATTAACCAGGCAGGGGCATAAAGCCCCGCCTATAAATCAAACAACGATATGAAATACTTTAGTAATTACAGGGCAAACGATTTATCCGGCTTTGATTTTAGATTTGCCGGTAGCGGGCATTACCGTGTAACATACACAACCCCAACACGCGGCGATTATTGGGTAGCACTTATTACCGATATGACGCTGATAGATGCCAGGTTTGGGAATCAGCCCACCACCCGGCGAATGTATAAACTAAATAATCCCGATAGATTAACCAAAGCAGCCGCCTCACTTGGGGCGGCTGCTTTCGTTTATTTCACTTTTACGAATTTCATTCCGGGGTGGTCGGTGTCATACAGATAGCCGCCGGAAATAGTGATGGCGGTGTAGAGGTTGCCCGCTTCTACCTTATCGCCGTTTAGCCTTACTTCGTGGAAAGCACCGTTTACCCAATACAGCATTTTGTCGCGCCGGTGTTTCCAACCGCCACTAACGGCGTATTCCGTGCGCATTATCACTTCGTCGCCCTCGTATCTAAGGAACACGATACGGTCGATGTTTGTAACGCCTGGGCTGTTTGGGTCGCAGTCGTACACCACACCGTCGAGCGTATAGGATGCAGGCCCCCAAGTGCCTTCGTATTGTTCAAAGCCCGATAAGTTGTTGGTTTCGTCATCGTCTGATGAGCAGCCAAGCAGGGCCAACGCCAAGAAAAGATATAGTAGTTTCTTCATTTGCAAAAGCGGTTATATATTATTCAAAAAATCCTTTTCCGACATAATTTCTATTTCAGCACCTGCATCTTTCAAAGACATAGCCTTTTTTTGTTTATTGCTCATTCCGCTTTCACCGACTTTCTTGTAGTCTTGTTGCCCTACTATCAGTATATCGGTGCTTTTGGTTACGCTATCCAACGGAATACCACCGACATCGGCAATTTTCTGCAATAACTCTTTCCTTATTCCATACATACACGTGCCGGTAAAGCACACACGCTTTCCGTAAAAATAGTTACCCTCGTCTATCTTTGACGGGTCGCCCTTAATATCTTCAACCTTGAATGACTTACCGCCTTGATGGGTTGATAATTGAGGCCTAAAGTAGTTGTCAGAGAAGCGCCCGCACCTAAACTCACAGGCCTTTTGTAAGTCAACATAGGAATTACACCCAGAGAGTTGAATACACTTAATGAATACTTCTGCACAAGCGGCAGCGTCATTACCCGCCCGATGATGTCCGCTAAATGGTATTCCGAGTGTCTCACATACGTAGGGGAGCGAATAACTATAGCAGCCCTTTACTAATTTTGTTGATGTCCGATAGGAGCAGAAAAAGGCAAAATTTGGAAACGGAATATTATTCCATAAAAACGAATCCCTTAACACATACATATCAAAAGCCGTATTGTGCGAAACAACTACACGCCCATTAAGGTATGGCAATATTTCGGGCCATATCTCGCCAAATTCCGGGCAGTCTCTTGTGTCTCGTGGGCGTATGCCGTGAATTTCTATATTAAAATCGTCGTACTCATTATCGGGCGGCTGAATCAGCCATGACTTTGTTTCTTTGATTTTGGAGTCTTCGACAATAGCAATACCTATTTCGCAAATAGAGTCTCTTTCTTCTGTTGCTGTTTCGAGGTCAATAGCTACGAAATTGATACCATTTTCAGAAAAAGGCATTTCAAGATTAAATGCGCTGTTGTCATCTTCACGGCTAAAAGCGTTTTTGGGTAAAAGCCCACTAAGCATTTTGTCTAATGGGTTTTCGTTATCTACATTTATACTGTCTGTTTTTACATCAAGATTGATGTTAAAATAGATTTCTTTTGCCATAAATAGTGCTGTTTGGGGTGCAAAATTACAAAAATTTGGTATAAGTAAGTAACTTTTTCGCTGAAAAATTTGGTAGATATGGGTAAAAAGCGTAATTTTGCGGCGTCCTACATACGAATCTACTGGCGGGCGACATAAAGCCTGCCGATTGCGAGCAGGCTATTATTTTGCCTATATCGCGAGGCGTTGCAAGTTATTTGCGGCTGTCTAACCCTGTGTGGAGCGTTAATGCGCCCACTGCCAGTAGAAGGTGTAGGACAACGGGAAGTGGACAGCCGTTTTTCATTTCTGCCCTGTAACGCCTAAATGTCCTATATTCTATGGCGAATGAAATTTTATCAAATCCTGTTATTCAGGTCAGCGGTACGGCTACGATTGAACCGTGCGTTGAAGTGGCTACCTTATGCGAAATTAAGGACAGCCAGGTAGTAACAACGTCCTTTCGCGTTGCGGAAATTTTCAGCAAACAGCACAAAGACGTTTTAAGAGCAATCCGCGGCTTAGATTGCAGCGACGATTTCCGAGGGCGCAATTTTGCGCCGTCGTTAAAAATCAGGCCGTTACCTAACGGAATGGGTGAACGCCAAGACCCCTATTATTTTATTACCCGCGATGGCTTTGTGTTCCTTGTGATGGGTTTCACGGGCAAGACCGCCGCGAAGTTCAAAGAAGCCTACATTAACGCCTTTAACGTGATGGAAGAGCGTTTGCGCCGCCAACAGGAGGAAGAACACCGCCTAAAGCAGAAGCAGCCCGCGCGTACAATGGCAGAAATGCCGACGATGGTACGCGAGAGCCTGGAGTACGAAGCACCTATCATCGAGTGTTTCGGGCAGCAGCGCGTCGTTTCGTCCGTAACGCTTGCAAGGCTCACAGGGCGTAAGCATGAGAACATTTGCGCCAGTGTGCGCCGTATGTTCAAGTACACGTTACGCCCTAATCGGCTGTTTATCCGCCAGACGCGCACCGTACACCGGGGTAACGGCGCGGGCTATGACCGAAACGACGGCGTGGTGTACTACATCACCATTGAGGGCTTCCGCACAATGACAACACACGCCGCCGCTTTGGGCGATGATGTGGCAAAACTTGTATTGGCAGAGTTCTACAAGGCAAAGGGCAAGAATCGCCCGGGACAGCCCAACCCTTCAAAGCCAAAGGCAGAGCAGGAAGCCAAGCCGGAGCAGGAGGCGCAGTCACAGCAGGCAGCACTCAATTTGCCACAGACACCCGCCGACATGATGCAACGTTTCGTTACGGCAATGGCGGTGATGATGGGCGTAGATGTAAACCAAGTGTCTAACTTAATGAATGGGGGAAACAAGTAATGGAGAAAACGAATTTATTTATAATGCAGGCAAAAGAGGGTCAGACATTATCCTACGAGTCGGAAACAATCGTTAAGGAATTGGCTAATTTGCGTAATTTCATTATTGGCATGGCGGCGCAGTTGGACGATAAAGCCGACGTGTCGGCGCGTGAACTTGCTTTCGCACTGATGCCACTTGATTACTTGTTGAATGAAGTAGAGTTCAGAACCGTTAAAAGTCGTGTGGAGGGTATCGTATGAGCAGAAAAGAAACCGCTATTGAATTGCGCGACCGCGACGGCGTTATGCCTTACGATGCCGACACGTTTACGAAAGCCATAAAGGGAACACGCGAGTATTTGCGTTATCTGTTGAGCAACTACCCAGCAGAAACGCCGCTGACGGATGCCGTAGCGTTGAGCCTACAAAGCACCGCCCGCGCCTTTGAGCCGTTAGACTGGTTATTGGAAGAAGCCGTGATAACTGACACGGAGAAAGGAGGCGCGGCATGATTACCACAAGACCAAACGTAGAGTACAAGGGACTTTACAGCCAGGCACAGGCAGCAAGGGCATTGGGAGTTGACCGCCACACCATAGCCCGGTACGTGAAGCAGGGGTATATCAATGTGCGAGTAAGGCGCACAGACCGTAAGACCGTCATACCCGGCGGCGAGATACTTAAAGCCTGGGGTGGCATGGTGTTCTAATCACAACTGAAGTTTAACCAAAGGCGGGAGCGCAGCCGACAAGTTGCGCCCCGTCCTTTTCGGACAAATCACACCCGATTTGCCCTAAATCGTCGTGCCCCTGCAAAAATAATTTCTTAAAAAAGTCAAAATTAAGACACGCTGCGCCGTAGTGTTCCACGATGCACCAAACGGCATTTTTTCGCACGAAATAATAGGTGTAACTTTGTGGTAAAAGTTAGCGCAAATATGGCAAAATGGTGGGATATTACCCGACTTTGGCGGCGTGAGGAAACGGAGCGAACCGCGACCAAGACACCCACGCGCACAACCCCGCGTACCGGCGCAGGGTTGCAATACTTTTACCTCACCGAAAGCACCGCTTTATCTATTGCCACCGTCTATCGGTGTGTGCAACTTTTGAGTGATAGCGTAGCAGGTTTGCATTTGCAGTATATGAAACTGAAAGGCAGCCGATACCAAGAGGACACAAATGCCCCCATTCATTATTTGCTATCCGTACAGCCCCAGCCCGAACTATCCATTTTTGATTTTTGGAGTATGGCGGTTAAGTTGATGCTTTTAGAGGGTAACGCCTACATCTATCCGCGCCGCGTTATGGGCGAACTCACAGACCTTGTTTTGTGTAGCAAAGGCAGCGTGGCGCATAGCGTCATAAACAACCGCTACACCATTACGGACGGCTATAACGGCGTTTATGGTACATTCGATGAAAGCGAGATTATACACTTATACCTACATTCGTCAGACGGACGCACCGGCGAAAGCGTGATTAGCCACGCACGGCGTACCATCGGCATAGCATCGGCAGGCGACAACGAAACTGCCAACCGCTTTACCAACGGCGGCAATGTGCGCGGCATTATCAGCAACGACAAAAGCACGATTGGCTTTGGTGAGTATCAGGATAAAGAGTTAGAGAAAACTGCCGAGAATGTAGATAGCCGCTTTTCCAACGGTGAGCATATCGTTAGTTTGCCTGGACAAGTGGACTTTAAGCAGATTTCGTTAAGTTCTACCGATATGCAGTTTTTGGAAAGCCGTAAGTTTACCGTTAGGGAGATTTGCCGCTTTTTCGGTGTGCATCCATCTTTCGTGTTTGACGATACCAGCAATAACTATAAATCGGCAGAAATGGCGAATGTGGCGTTTTTGTCTATGACTTTAGACCCGATATTGAAACGCATAGAAGCCGAATTTAGTCGCAAACTTATTGCGCCGTCGCTTTGTTGTAAGCGCATTTTCAAGTTTGACCGTAAGGGCATCTATTCTTTGGATTTGGAAGCAATGGCAAACTATCAGAAAAAGACGATAGAAAGCGGCATCTACACGATTAACGATTGGCGGCGTATCGAGAACCAACCCGAAGTAGAGGGCGGCGACACCGTATTAGTTTCGACAAACCTTGCACCCCTGAATAGTGAGAAACTGACAGGCGGAGCGACAACAACCAATAAAACCAATAAAACCAATAATAGCAATGATGAAGATTAACAAAAGGACGATGGGATTTGCGGTTAATCTGCAAGTCCGTGAAGCCACCGACGGAGGCGAAAGCCGCACCATAGAGGGCTACGCACTTAAATTCGGTGTGCGAAGCCGTCTTTTGTGCGATTGGTGGGATTACTATTTTGAGGTGCTGGAGCCAGGCAGCGTTACCCGCGAAATGTTAGACGCGCAGGACATCAAACTTACGATGTTCCACGACCGCCAACTGATTTTAGCCCGCAGTAACAAGGGCGTTGGCACACTTAATTACGAGGTGGACGAAATCGGCGTGAAGTTTTGGGCTGAAATGCCTAAGACCGTGGACGGCGACAAGGCTTTAGAGTTGGTGCAGCGCGGCGATATTGCCGGATGCTCTTTCATTTACAGCACCGACGAGGGCGACAGCGAGAACGCCGTTAGTTACGAGCGGCTGGACGAAAAGACGGATAGCGGCGAAGATATTTTGCTACGTCACGTTAAGCGCATTGATGCCGTTTACGACTTTACGCTGACTACTGACCCGGCTTATGAGCAGACCAACGTAACACGCCGTGAGGTTGAGGCGGCGGGCATAGTGTTTGAGCAGCCGACACCCGACACACCTAAGACGATAGACCTTGAAAAGAAACGCGAGGCTATACGCAGTATCAAGGAGCGAATAAACCGCACCGTTTAGGCGGTACTTAATTATATGTTTCATTCTTAAAAGTTTCTGCAAATGAAAAAGGAACGATTTAATTTTCGTGAAGCCTACGAGCGCGTGGACGCAATCAAAGGCCGCCTGAACGAGATGGCGCAGAATCTCGAAAGTGACAAGGAGCGCGAGGCGTTCACAGAGGCAGAGGAGGGCGAGCGTAGGCAGCTTTTCCGCGAACTCGACATTTTGGAAATGAAGATTAAGGCTAATACGCCGACAATCGAGGTTACGCAGCGCGAGGACATCGCAGAGGCTAACCGCCAAATTCGCGAGTGCCTGGAGAAAGGACAGCGTTTTGAGTTGAAGATTAGCCGCGCCGTGGCATCTTCTTTCAAGGGCAACGCATCGGGCTATGCCGACCCCGCAGCATCTACGAATCCAGGCGCACTGACTACGCACGACATTGTAGAGCCGCTTTATAACAAAACCGTGCTTTCGGCTATCGGTGCGCCACTTCTTACCGGCTTAAAGGGTAATCACCAATGGCCCGTAGTTGAGGCTTTCGCCGCCACTATTAACGACGAGGGCGCAGCCCTGGGCGACACTAAGATACCCGTTGGCAAACTCATTGCTAAGCCGGAGCGTCTGGGCATCGCCGTGCCTATCACACGCGAGGCACTTAACGAAACCGACGACTTGCTGCAAGTTGTGGCAACGCAGTATATGCCTGTCGCTATCGCTACCTTGATGAACAAGATTATGTTTAGCCCCACAAAGGTAACGGGTGCTACGAATCTTGTTGGTCCATTCCTCACTACCAACTTGAAAGCCGCGCAGAAATTACAGTACACAGGCGACGCTCCTGCACTTAAAGATTTGGTGGCTCTGAAGGCCGCTGTACTTACAACCAATGTGCAGGCGGATGGTATGTGCTACGTGATGAGCGAAACAACAAAGGCGCTTTTGGAGGCAACGCCTAAGTGGAGCGGCTCAAATGTCGCCGTTGTTGACGAAAATGGTAAGATTAACGGTGTACCCGTATTTACTACCAACGAGGTTGCCGACGGCACCGTTAATTTTGGCGTGTTCAAGTATGCACCGCAGGGCTTGTTTGGCGATATGGTATTTATCGTTGACCCATACAGTCAGGCGCGTAAGAATGCAATTGACTTTGTGCTTAACGTGGACTACGCTATTACAGTGCTGCGCCAAGAGGCATTTGCAGTTCTGACTAAAAAAGCGGGCTGATAAAAAAGTGAAGTGACAAATCAGAGGTTTAGATTATGGCTAATGTGGTGAGTTTGGAATTATTCAAGCAGCACGTCAGGGCAGATGATTTCGCCGATGATGATGTATATTTGCAGCATCTTTTAGATACAGCAGAAAAGCACGTTATCCGCGTAACCAACCGCGACAAAGACGAATTAGTGGAAATGGGCGGCGGGGAGTTTCCCGCCGAACTCAAACACGCTATTTTGTTGATTGGCGCACATTGGTACAACCAACGCGAGAGCGACAGCACTACGCAAATGCACAGCGTTCCCGACTCACTGCAGGCCCTGATTAAACCCTTTAGAAAGTTGGTAGAATGATAGCCGGACGTATGAAATATAAACTTATGTTGTTAGAGCCGGTAAAGGCGACCAACGACTACGGCGAGGAAAAAACCACCTACGCGGAAACCCGCATCGTACACGCGGAGAGGGTAAAGCAGAGTGGCAACCGAAGCGAAGAAGTTGGCGAGCATTTCCCGGACTATCGCGCAGAGTTCAATATAAGGGACGCCCACCCGGTGCAAGAAAATTGGCGGGCACAGCAATTAGGAGGCTACCTATACACCGTTACGAACATCGTGCCAAATCTCGATAAGGGCTTTAAGACCCTGATTTGTGTTAGAGTAAACGAGTAAAGATAATCCGCGAGCAATGGTAAGTCAGATAGTAGATATTGAAAAGCCGTTTAACGACGTATTCCAAGCGCTGGACTTGAAAGACCAGCGTAAGGCGATGCGCGGCGCAATGCGCCGAGAGGGAAACCGCTTGAAGAAACACGCTATTACTGAATTGCAAAGTAGCGGAATCGGGCAAGGCACAAAGCAACGATTTTCAAAGGGTATTCGTATGCGCGTCTATCCTGATAAGTTCGGCGCGGGCTTTATGCTATCGGTTAAGCCTAATAAAAAACGGGGCTACCACACCAACCGGCAAGGCAAAGAAAAGCCGGTACTTATGTGGGCAGAGGATGGCACGAAATACCGTAAGACAAAGACCAAAACAAAGGTGTTTGTGCGCAAGCGCAAAGGCCACGTTACCGGGCGAATGAAACGTTACGGATTTATGCGTAAAACCGATGAACAGGCAACACGGATTGTTGAGCAAAATTTGTTTAGCGATTTCCAAAAGAATTTGGAGAGAGCGGCAAGGAAGAAAGGACTATTGTAAACTATGGCAGAAGTACGCAAAACATCATTAAACGCAGGTTTGATTATTCGTAAAATCCTGATGGAAAGCGAGGCAGTAACGCAGCGCACCAAAAAGATTTTTCCCATAGTCATAGATAAAGCGGAATTGCCCTATATCCTTTATCGACGGGCCGCTTTGGAACACAATCCGACAAAAGCCGGGCAGCCCGGAGCAGACACCGTACAGATGGAAGTAAACGTATATACGGCGGCATATAGCGAGGGCGTGGAGTTAGCCGAGGCGGTACGCGCCGCGTTAGACTACGCGCAGGGTGAAATCTCTGGCTTGAAGATGCGCAGTTGTACGCTTACCGACAGCGAAGAGGGTTGGGAAGATGATGCGTGTGTACAAAATATGACATTCACTATTAAATTATAATTAAATTATGGCAAACACTGGTTATATCAATGGTAGCGACTTGTTGCTGATGGTTGGCGGCAAAGCCGTAGGACACTGCACAAGTCACACGCTGACATTTAACAGCGAAACCAAAGACCGCGCCGTTAAGCCGGTCGCGAGTGCGGCTAAAAGTAGCGGGCTTTGGAAAGGCAAGGGCGTTACGGGCCTTAGTATCTCAATCAGCGCAGAGGGTTTGCGCTTCTACGACGAAACCGAGAACGGACACGAACAGATTGCGCCGCTTTGGGGAAAGGGTGATAGCGTAGAAGTCAAGGCGTTTAAGCGTGGCGGCGACGCAGCCCCGTACGTTGCGGGTAAGTTCGTGATTGCGTCACTTGAAGAAACAAGCCCCGCGCAGGACGATGCCACTTACAGCGTAAGTTTGGAGAACGACGGAGAGCCGACAACATACCCGGGCAAGGAGAGCGGCGAATAAAACGTAGCGCATTATGAGTAAGTTAGAAATCACTATTAACGGTAAGGCATACCCCTGTCGTCAGACGATGGGGGCCATGCTTCGTTTCAAGCAGGAAACAGGCAAGGAAGTAACCGACATCGAGCCGGGCAGCCTCGCAGACCTTTGTACGTTCCTTTGGTGCTGCATCGTGTCGGCTTGTAAGTCCGACGGCGTAGAGTTCAATTTGTCGCTGATGGAATTTGCCGACAGCATAGGCCCTGACGAAATGCAAGCGTGGAGCGACAGCACGACCACCGAGGCGCAGCACGACGGCGACGGAGAAAAAAAAACGGAATAGCCATTTATGAGATATTGGGCATTGCTTTGGGCTGCATACATCTTTCGTATGATGATTTTTGCCGACTGACGCCGATAGAGTTTGAACACATTTATAAGGAGTTCAGAAATAGGCAAGATGCCGCCTACAAAGACGAATGGGAGCGTATGCGAATGTTAGCGGCGATAGTGATACAACCGCACCTAAAGAAAAAGGTTACACCGCAGAAACTCTTACCGCTACCGTGGGAGAGTACGACCAAAAAGCAGCGGGGCAAAGCCCAACAACTCACAGCCGCCGAGAGCCTGAAAAGGTTTGAGGAATTGGCAAAGAGAACGGAAACGCCTAAGAGCCTAAAAGGTTGATGTTGTCGTTAGCGGCATCGTCAAAGCCTAAACTTTCTTTCTCACTGATAGGGAGCGAGGCAAAGACGGAAACGGCAAAGAGGATTGCAAACACCCACATCGCCACGAAACCGGTAACGGACGGCTTGATGAAGTAGCCGGAAACCATAACCGAGAAAGCGGCGACGGTCAGCAGCCAAAGCACTACGCGGATGATGTTCTTTAGTGTCTGCATAACGATAAAGTCTTTTTCTGATGCAAAGATACAAATAAAATTTGGAATGAGTAAGTAAGTAACGCTAAAAAATGGCAAAAGAAATAAAATTTAACGTCCGTTTGTCGCTTGATGGCAAGGAACAACTTGTAACGGCAACTACCAATGTTCATGAATTAGCCAATAAGTTAGGCATTTCCAGAACAAGGGCGGACGAATTGCGTAATACGATGTTGAGGTTTAATAACGTTACGCAAGTATTTCAGAATGCCTTTTCGGGGTTGCAGCAGATTACGGGTATTATGCAGCAACTCACACAAGCAAGTGCCGCACAGGTGGAGGCCGAAACGAAGTTGGCTAACAATATGCGCAACACGATGGACGCTACCGACGATGAGATAGACAGCATTAAGGAACTTTGCGCCGCCCAGCAGCGGTTAGGCGTAATCGGCGACGAAGTGCAGTTGGCGGGAGCGCAGGAGTTAGCCACCTACCTTGAAAAAAAGTCGAGTTTGGAAAAACTTATACCCGTAATGAATGATATGGTAGCGCAGCAGTATGGACTGAATGCCACGCAGGAGAGCGCGGCGAATATCGCTACTATGTTGGGTAAGGTGATGGAGGGGCAGACCGGCGCACTTTCACGCTACGGCTACAAGTTCGATGAAGTCCAAGAGCAGATTTTGAAGTTTGGCACGGAGGAAGAACGCGCCGCCGTGCTTGCCGAGGTCGTGGAAAGCGCGGTAGGCGGCATGAATGCGTCGTTGGCCCAGACCGATGCGGGCAAGGTGAAGCAGGCGGCAAACTATATAGGCGACTTGCGGGAAGAAGTAGGCGCATTGATAGCACCTTACGAAACGCTTATTGTGCAAATAGGTGAAATGGGGCTGGCCCTGAACGCCATTATAACTACCGCTGGCGGCATATTAGGTGCTACCCGCGCTTTGTCACTTTGGACGAATACCACCAGGCTTGCAAGCCTGAACACGAAGATTGCCGGTAATGTCGTGCGTTGGTTTACAACGGTTATGAATATGTCGTCGGTCAGCATCAAGGGGGCGACGATTGCCGTAAAAGGCTTAACGTGGGCGATTAGGGCGTTAGAAGTCGCGTCGATTATCGGTGCAATTATTGCGGCTATATCGTTTGCGGTGGAACTATTCGGCGATTCGGCAAGCGACGCAGCCGACGAATTAGGGGAGTTTGCGGACAAAGCCGACACCGTGGCGGATTCATACAAGCGCGTGCAGAATGTCTTTGAGAGCACAAGCGCACAGACTTATAGCAGCCTGATGACTAACTATAAGAAATTGCAAGCCGGGTGGAAAGCATTGGGCGACGAACATCAGAAAATAGCGTGGATTAAGGCTAACCAAAGCGAGTTTCAGGCGTTGGGCTTGAAGATAGACGGCGTTAGCGACGCGGAAAATGCCTTTGTCAAGAATACCGATGCCGTGGTACAGGCTTTTATCGCAAGGGCAAGGGCAGCGGCAAGACTGGCGCAACTGACAGAAGAATATAAGTTACAGAACGAACTTACCGAAAAAATAGACACGTCCAACAGTGCGGCGCAGGCCCGCCACCACGTAAACGCGGGCGACCGGGCAAATATAACGTCGTGGGACAGAAAGCGCGACGGCAAGTATATAGAACTGGCTAACGACGGTGCTTACAGATACACCCAAGCCGGAGCGGACAGGGAAAACAGCAAGAAATGGATTGGGAACACCGCCGAGGACAAAGCCAACAAGGAGGCTTTGAGGCAGAGCCGGGAACGCACGGCAAGGCTTGAAGCAGGGTTGGCAGACGATGTTAAGGCTACGACCACGCTAACGGTAGTACCGCCAAAAGGCGGCACAACGGTTACAACGCCGAAGCCCGACAAAAAGGCTACACCTGAAACGCCTATTGCCGAGGGCAGCATTAACTGGTATCAGAAGCGGTTAGAGGAATTACGCAGGAACATCGAGGCCACAGGCGATGAGGAAGTGGCAAAGGCACTGCAAGCCGACTATCAGGCCGTAGAAAAGGAGTTTAAGGCGTATAAAGTACGTATCGGCGTGGAGCAGCCCGAAAAAGAGGAGGTAAAGACCGTTGCCGAGCAGATGCAGAGCGAACTAACGGCGGCACAGCGTGATTTCGACAACGCCGTGACCGTGGAAGCAAAGGTAGCCGCCGCCGCGAAAGTCAGCGAGATACAGGCGCAGATAGACGAAGCCACAAGGGGCAAAGTGTCTATCGGCGCAGAGGTTGAACCATCCTACATCGAGCAGGGCAGCAACGCGGACAAACGGCAGAGTTACGCCAACGCCCAGCAAAAGGCAAGCCGCATACAACAAGACTACGAAATAGGGATTGTAGGCAAAGACAAGGCATTGGAGGAAATCGCGGAACTAAACATAGCACTTGAAAAGTTAGGGATGAAGCCGATAGAAATAGAGGTGATGACCGAAGACATTACAAAGGCTAAAGAGAAGTTCCAAGGCGCGACGGATGCTATTGCCTCAATGGGGCAAGCCTTTTCGGGGATGGGCAGCGCTTTGGAGTTGCCCGAACTGAATATAGCGGGAACTATCGCCCAGGCAATAGCGACGATGGCAGCGGGCTACGCCACCGCTACCACGCAGGCCGCCACGTTGGGGCCGTGGGCGTGGATAGCGTTTGCTGCTACTGGTTTGGCACAACTGGCCGCGATGATTTCAAGCGTGAAGCAAGTAACGGCGTTTGCCAACGGCGGCGTAGTGAGCGGCCCCACGTTGGCACTTGTTGGCGAGTATGCCGGAGCGGCCAACAACCCCGAAGTTATTGCGCCGCTGGATAAGTTGCGCACTATGATACAACCGGCGGGCGGCGTAGGCGGCACGGTACGTTTTGAGATTGACGGTAGAAAGTTGGTGGGAGTGATTGCCAACGAAACAAGAATTAGTAGTAAATCAGGCAGACGAACAAACATAAAGGTATAACGATGTATTTACACGGCAGTTTTGTAAATCAGCAGGGCGACACAATAGCGGTGCATATCGTTACTAACGCCGACCGTACCAACAGCATAGAAGTTGGTACGGATGCGGCGGGCATATTCTTTACCGCCGACCCAGTAGAGATTAAAAGCGAGGTAAACGACACATTCGACCACCTATTACGCCAAAGCGCATCTATAAGATTGCTTTCGCGCGATTTTATAGCCGATTTCTTTTGCGCATCGTGTAGGGATGCCGTCGTGAACATATATCGCGATGGCGTTTGTCTATTTGCCGGATTTATAGAACCGCAGACCTATAGTCAACCATATAACGATGTGTACGACGAGGTGGAATTGAATTGTATCGATGCGCTTTCTGCTTTGCAATATTCCAAGTATAAGAATGTGGGCAGTGCAGGTGTACTTTATAAACTCACCAAAGCCGAAGCGGGACAACGTACATTCTATGACATTGTAACCGAGATTTTAAATGGCATCACGTCCAGTATCGACATCGTGGGTGGGCGGTCTATCCGTTATCTGTATGATGGGAGTAAAGCCGTTGACAACAAAAGCGGTAATCGCTACACCGTGTTTAAGCATCTTGCAATTTCTGAGTTACTATTTTTCGGCGGAGAAGAAGATGATGTTTGGCAACAGGACGAAGTGTTAGAAGAAATTTTGCGCTATTTGAATTTGCACATAGTTCAGGACGGCTTAACATTCTATATCTTTTCATGGGAATCGGTTAAAGACAACGCCGCTATATCGTGGCGCAACATTGTAAATGGGCAAATTGACATAACGGCATTTAAGGCTGTGGCAATTTGCAACGATAACGTAGCCGATTGCGACACGACCATAAACGTAGGAGAGGTTTACAACCAACTACTTTTAACTTGTAAGATCGAGAGCGTAGAAAGAGTAATTGAAAGTCCGTTGGACGAGGATTTACTAACATCGCCGTTTTTCTATTGGCAGAAATATTGCACAGAGTTTTCGGCAGATGGTGAGGGCAAAAGCGCGTACAACGCTTTTAAGGCGATGTGTCATGACAAGCCTACTGATTATGGTGCGGGGCGTATTACAGATTGGTTTATACAAGTAATGGCAAATAGTGCGTGGATTTTTCCAAAGAACGGAAACACCGCAGTTGATCTTGCTACGCTTTATGGTACGGGCAAGAACCAACAAACTTTACCAAATTGGTTGGGCGAGAATCTCGGAGCAGCTATATTGTCCATAGGCAACGTTGAAATTAACACCGCAAAAAACGACAACAGCCCTGTATCTAAAGTTAACATGACTAATTATTTAGTTGTTTCGGTAAATGGCAATGATAGTGATAAAGAGGGCGAGTATTATCCGGACGCTAACGATATTAAGCCGAACATACCATATGCAGTATATACAGGAAACAACGCGGGTGGCAATTTTTCACCCGCCGATGATAAGGTAACTAATTACATCGTGTTATCTG
This sequence comes from Prevotella sp. OH937_COT-195, assembly GCF_003932845.1. GTDB lineage: Bacteria > Bacteroidota > Bacteroidia > Bacteroidales > Bacteroidaceae > Prevotella. The sequence continues at coordinate 1,683 of NZ_RQZH01000021.1, read as the reverse complement.
GCAAAATTGTGCTTAATCCGGTCATGAAAATGACAGATACGTATAGAGCGTTACACACGGACACGGATTGGCGCATAGCATTGATGATTCCAAAATGGTGGCACGAAACGGTACCCAGCCGTGACAACGGCGACGGAAGATACTATACACGTAAATATTGGAAAGCGATTGAACCTAAAGACGAAGTTACGTGGGATGCGAGCACTGATTATGGCTTAGTGCCATTTACGGGCAAAGGCCCCGAAAGGTATGAATTTAAATATAGCGCAATAGGTGATAGCACAGACAATATATCAAAGATATCTGTATTAGCGTGTATGCTTATTATCGGCGACAAGTGCGTAGTGGAATCAGGTACGCAAGGGCAAACGAGCGATTTTGAGTGGAAAACTTACAAAACGCGTGAACAATGCCGCGATGATGACGAGTATTACCAACAATGTTTCTATATTGGTTTTAACCCCAAAATAGGCGATAAATTAGTAGGCACTGAGTTTGATTTGCAAAATAATATCAGTTACACTATGGGGGTTGATACAGAGGGCACAGCAATACCCGTCCGAAAATCTGACAAATTGAGCGGTCAAGTAAAGTTTATGGTTCTCGGACCGGTTAATACCATTTGGGGGAATATAACACGCAGGCATCCTACTTTCTTTAGACGTACAAAATGGAGCACTGATAGTGTACCTTTGTTGGCGCACGTTAGCAATATCATGGTTAAGCAATTTGAAGTCAAGGTTTACAGCGACAACGGATTAACTAATAACGTAAAAGATAACGACATTATCTATATGAGTGACACCCGCGAAGAATTTACCAACAAGAAAGATAATTTAGAGTTTAAGATAAATTCGGCTTTGACAGTTACGGAGTGTCAAGAGTTGGGCGTGGTAAGTACTATAAATATTTCCACGCCTATAAATACTGAAACTAAAGACGGCGTGCTGACTATTTACGATTACAATAAAGGCAAGCAGGCGAAACCTGAACAAATTTACGTGGATAGTTATTACACCGAATACCATTTGCCCCGAATCCTGATGGAGCAGAAACTATTAGACAGGGGCGGCATTATCGGTTTATTCTATCATTACACGCACCCAGCGTTGAACAAGGCGTTTTTTGTTCAAGGCATCAGTCGAAATTTGATTGAGGGGCGCGCGGATTTAAAAATTAAGGAGATTGATGAATGATTGACGTAAAAGTTATAAAAAAGCCAAAGGGAATGGGCAACGGTGACGGTAGTTCTACCGGCGCGGGGCGTGGTTATGTAGGTGTGTTACAGGAAGTGAAACACGCCTCTCACGCCGACAAAGCCGATTTTTCAGATTCCGCAGAGTATGCCAAACGTTCAGGCTTTTCATCAAGGTCCGCGTATTCAGATGAGGCGAAAACTTTATCTGAAGACAGCCCCGCCTTTGAAGATTTTTTAAGCCGTAAGCATGACGATGTTGCCAATGGAATTATCAAGTTTATCAAAGGCATACTATTCGGAAAAGGAAACAAGGGTATTGACGCGGAAGGTAATGCCACGCTCGGCAATATAAACGCTGACGACATCACTGCGGACAGCGTGACGAGCAAAGGATATACCGGCTCTGACATCTTGAGCGACAAGGGCTTCAAGATGTGGGAGGACGCAGAGGGTAGGAGCCATGTCATAACGGACTTCTTCACCGC